>NZ_JRPA02000004.1 GCF_000765675.1 Helicobacter sp. MIT 05-5294
TTACAATAAGGAGTTGGATTATATAGAGTAGAAGTATTAGAATCTTTAGAGTAGGAATTTAAGAGAGGAGAATGGGAAGGATTGAGGGGGTGGAGGGAGGAGAAAGGATTAGAATCTCGTCTAAGATAGTGGGGGAAAGAGTGCATTAACTCTATATTTTGCATAGGAGTTTGGTTCAAATCAGTTAAAGCTTTACAAAGCATTTCTGATTCTTGTTCATTAATCTCTCTCAGTTCGCTATAATTATTTTTAATCAAATATTCATTGATTTGATTAATTTTATCTTGATATTGTTGTGATAATTTATCTATTGTTTCGTTTTGTGCTTTAGAATTGGCTAGTTGTTTGTCTTCTTCTTTAAAGATTGTATCATTAATGATTCCTGCGATTAATGCTCCTGCAATAGCCCCTACAATCGTTCCAGCAATAGGAAATGCAGAACCCATTGTTGCACCTGTGGCTGCACCTACACCCATACGAGTAAGGAGGGATATGCCTGTTTTGACTACGAGGGTGGAGGTTGTAATTTCTCCAATTATAAATCCCACACCTGTCTCTATTGCAACCCTTTTATTACTTTTTCCCTCAATTTTTCCTTGAAAAAAGCTTAAAATTCCTCCATTCATTTTTATCAGTGTTCTTGCTGATTTTTGTCCCCATTTTCCAATATTTTCCTGTTTAAAATATCTATCTAATTCATAAACAGCATATCCTTGCGTAACCGCAATCCCATAAGTTACTACTTCCCCACACATTTCTAAATCTTTGCGATTGGTAGGAATCTTCTTGAATTCACTACAATGACATTCTAAACCTTTGTAAATATTTTTATTTTCAGTCATTAATTCCTCTCCTCTCGAAGCTTGTCTAGTTTGTTAAAATCAATATAATTTTTTTTAAAACCATTAATTGCGTTTGTCTTTTTAAAATATAAATATGTGTTTTTATCTGCCTCATAGAGATAATTTTCAATATAAGGCTGTATAATGTTAATTGCTTCATCTATGTTAGTATGAAAATCAGCAAAACAATAAAATGGTAGTATTTCTCTGGAAATTTTATAGATTCCTATTGTATCGTTAATATCCAATCCTAGACTAGATGTAATATCTTTTGTCAAATAAAATGTCCCTAAAGGCAAGATAATATTTTTTCCTATATGCTTCTTAATAACAAGGTTATTTTTTGTAAAATAGAAAGATTTTAGATTGAGATTATAAAGGATTTTAGTTGTAAAAAAAGATATTGCAAATACAAATACTGCGAATATTAAAATATTTTTGATTTCTATAATATTTTCAAATGATACAAATTTATAAATAATCCAAACTGAAAATAATATATACAACATATAAAGTCCATAAACGCATAGATAATTTAAAAATATCATATTTGTTTTTTCTTTCTTCAACTCCCACACAATTGCATCACTATTAGAATCTAGTTTAATATCAGATTCTATGCTGTTCTTAGAATTTTGATTTGCTAGTTTAGGATTCGTGCTAGGTTCTAAATCTTTGAATTTTGTGTTATTATTTATTTCATTCATTAATTTCCTTTTAGCCTTTGATTATTCTAGCAAATTTTTTGCTTCTTTAGTGCTTTTGGATTCACATTCTATAATTGTAATCTTGCATTAGAGATAAGGTATCTTTTTGTTACACCTACTAAGATTCTAGCTCCAAGAGCTATGCCTAATCTTGTAGCTATTTTTGTGGCAAATATTTTTCCGACTTTGCTACCGACATAAGACATTATAAATTCAATTATAGCTTCACTAACTGCTCTACTATTATCCTTTCCCTCTGCTTTTTTAAAGATAGCTTAAAATTCCAAAGTTGCCTGTAAGTTTGACCCAATATAGTCCATTTATTCCTTTTGATATTTTTTGAGTTTTCATATATTCTTCTAATACACTCATTGAAGCTGCACCTGTTATTATCATAGAATAATTAATAATCTCTCCTGTATATCCGAAGTCTTTTATATCACTCTTTGCTATATTTCATAAGACAATCCACAATGTAAGACTTAAGCAACAACATAAGTTCTTTGATGTTTGTTTGGTCGGCGTCTATAAAAGAATAAAATTCCATAGAAAAATCCATTGACATTATGTGTGCATCATACACAGGTTGTATGACCATAGTAGATTCAGATACAAGAAATGTTCCCAATGTCATTCTTAAATCCTTGCCTATATGCTTTTGAATCACAGGTTCTTTATTGGTAAGATAGATAGTTTTTAGATTTAAGGAATCAAATATGCTTTTTCCTGTCCATAAAATTCCAAACAAAGGGAATAGACAAAGAAAAACAACCTTCCATATATCAAAATTTGAGCTTATGAGCAATATGAGATTCGTATTTGATTGATAATATGAGTGGCTTTGGATTCCATATAAAAGCATTACAGACAACCCATACCTTTTACAAAAAGCCTAAATAAACATTGTAGCATTTGTTATTAGTGAGTTTTGGTCATATAACAAAAGTTTGAAATTAATCAAATGAAGAATCCATAGCTTAGAATTTTGGGATTCCAAGCTATGGTTTAATACTATTTACGCACTTAGAAGCTTATTGATAGTTTGCGCACTGAAGATTCCCTTTTTAAAGGTATCTTCTTTTGAAAAACTAAAGGGGTCAAACATTAGACGATTCATTTTTGTTAATTCGTCAAATTGATTCCAAGCGGATTCCATTTTCTCTTTCATTTCTTCTAGCTTTTTGAAATTGTTTTCTAAAGCATTCCAAATCTTAGAAGTTTCTGAACTGATGCCATTTGTAGCAGTCTGCAAAGAGCTTAAACTAAAAGAAATATTCACTTCAAGTTTTGTAGCATTGGCAAAAGGAACACGCTCAAACAAGCCTGTGATTCCATTGCCAAAAGCCCCCAAAAGCGCACTTTGGCTATTTTGTGCTGTAATAGAAACTTGCAAGTTAGAGATAGAAGCTCCAAGGCTTTGATAGGTTTTGCTACCAATTTGTGTGCCAAGACTTTGAAGAGCATTCAAGATTGAATCATTTTGCGCTTGATTTTGCACTGCTTCATCTTTGATTTTTTCACTCACTAAATCAATATGATGAATTTGTCCGCTACTTCCATCTTCTCGCACATAATCTGCGGTTTTTTGTTTAATTCCTAACAAATCGCCATTTTCTCCCCTCATCATCTCTTGACTTTCTTGGGCGTTAAGATAAATCACTCCGATTCCCTTTTCGCCCAATCCTACGAGTTGCCCTTCGCCATTTTCATCAGGTGTCCAAATTCTTAGTTTATCATAGATTGGGTCTTCTTTGTCAATTTTGCCATCGCCATTGGAATCATAAACGCTTAAATCTTTGAATCCATCGCCACTTTGTGTTCCAAAAAGCTCATTGCCATCGTTGATTTTGCCATCGCCATTTTTATCAAGAGCTAAGAATCCAGAACCTTTTTTAAGTGTTGAAATTTGGTCAGGAGTGCCATCACTATCCAAATCAAAGCGCATTTTTGTATCACTCAATTCTGTGCCACTGCCCTCATAGTCAATTACGAGAGGGTCAATAACCTTTTTATTCACGCCTTGAGGAATGTTTTGTGTCGCATTAGAAGTATTAACGCTCAAATTTTGCATAAAGCTTTGAGAGACGCTAATGCTCAAATCTAAGTTTTTTGACACCCCATCACTGCCTACGATTATGCCTGAAATAGAGATTGAAAGGCTTTGTGAAAACCCTTGAGATAGGCTGATTCCGCTTCCTACTATTTGACTTGCGAAATTTTTGTTATACAATAAATCTGTCATTGTAATCGTAGCATTTTGTGATGTGCTTGAAGCATTGCTTGGGAATAATTGTTCCCATACTTTCATCATTTCATTTTGAATCTCTGAAACTTTGCCTAAAGCTTTATTTAGAATCGTTTTTTGAAAATCTCCTAAACCATCGGTATTAAGGCTACTACTAGCTAAAATACTACTAGTTTGTCCTTTTGCGTCTTGGTTGATTGTTGATTGTGGAACTCTATTTGCTTGTGTGTTAGTAAGCTCTTCTTTAACGGCACTCCATTGCGTGGTGGTATATGAGGCTTGCAAAGAAGAGAAACTTAAACTTGCTTGCATGGTTTCTCCTTTAATTTTGAAATTTAACATTGACTATATCGGCTATTTTTTAAAAAACTAAAATAAATTTTTTGTAAATTTTTTCACTTTAGAATCCAATTTTAAAATATTTAAGCATTACAAAAATGACTTAAAGTATTTATTTTACGATATTTATAAATACAACTCATAAAAACAAAACTTAAAAAAAATTTTTAATTGTATAAGATTATATTAATTAAAGATTTATTACAATTCTGCCATTCAATTTTTCAAAGGAGAATCAAATGTCTTACACACAAGATGTCATTCAAAAAGTCCAAAAACTCTATCCTGACCAAGTGGAGTTTCATCAAGCAGTTAAAGAAGTGTTAGAGTCTATTGAACCTGCATTGCAAAAAGATAAAAGATATGAATCTTATAAGGTTTTAGAGCGAATCGTGATTCCAGAGCGTCAAATCAATTTTCGCGTAACTTGGGAAGATGACAAAGGAGAAATTCAAGTCAATCGTGGCTATCGTATTGAATTTAGCTCATTATTAGGACCTTATAAAGGTGGTTTGAGATTCCACCCTAGCGTAACAGAGGGCATTATCAAATTCTTAGGATTTGAGCAAATCTTCAAAAACTCTTTAACCGGACTTGCTATGGGCGGTGGAAAGGGCGGAAGCGACTTTGATCCTAAAGGCAAAAGCGATAGAGAAGTTATGCGATTCTGTCAAGCATTTATGAATGAGCTTTATCGCCATATTGGGGCGCACACTGATGTTCCTGCGGGAGATATTGGAGTTGGAGGACGCGAGATTGGCTATTTGTTTGGACAATACAAAAAACTAACAAATCGCTACGAGGGCGTCTTAACAGGTAAATCTCTCCTTTGGGGTGGTAGTCTTGTGCGCACAGAAGCTACGGGTTATGGAAGCGTATATTTCGCGCAAGAAATGCTAAAAAATAGCAGTTTTGGTGGTTTAGAGGGTAAAACTTGCCTTGTTTCTGGTAGCGGAAATGTCGCAATTTACACCGTGGAAAAACTCCAACAACTCGGCGCAAAACCTGTAACAATCAGCGATTCTAAAGGTATGATTTATGATGAAAATGGCATTGATTTAGCATTGCTTAAAGAAATCAAAGAAAAAAGACGCGAAAGTTTGGAATCCTATGCAAAAGAGCGCGGTAGCGCGAAATGGACAAGCATCAAGGAATATCCAAGCGATCATAATCCATTGTGGGCGATTCCTGCGTTTGCTGCATTCCCAAGTGCAACACAAAACGAAATCAACGCAAAAGACGCGGATAATCTACTTAAAAATGGTTGCAAGTGCGTGAGTGAGGGAGCAAATATGCCTTCTACTATTGATGCGGTGCATAAATTCTTAAATGCAAAAATCTGCTATGGTCCGGGCAAAGCAGCAAATGCTGGTGGCGTAGCAACGAGTGGGCTTGAAATGAGCCAAAACGCCTCTATGACAGCTTGGACTTTTGAAGAAGTAGATCAAAAATTGCACAATATTATGAAAAATATTTATGCAAATGCGAGTGAAACTGCAAAAGAGTTTGGAGATCCTACCAACCTCGTGCTTGGCGCAAATATCGCAGGATTTAGAAAAGTTGCAAACGCAATGATTGAGCAAGGTTTATAATCTTGGATTGTAAAAGATTAGAATCTTTTGAAACATTTTAGAATCCTTGTCATCCTCCTTTTCTTATGGAATCTCCCAATATTTGCGGAGATTCCAACTTTTAGTCTTTATCAAGAGAATTGTATTCCACCGCAAGAATTTCCACAATTTGTAATGAGTGAAAAATTTGATGGTGTGCGTGGAATCTGGAATGGTAAGATTCTGCAAACCCGCAAAGGCAACAAAATCCAAGCACCAAATTTTTGGCTTACGAATTTCCCTCCTTTTGTGCTTGATGGAGAATTGTGGCTCACACATCACAGCTTTGAAAAAACTTCAAGCATTGTAAGGGATTCTATCCCAAACGAAGAAGAATGGGAGAATCTCACCTATCAAGTCTTTGATGTGCGTGGTGTTTGCGATTCTTGCACACTCACAGAGCGTTTGAAATATTTGGAGGAATACTTAAAAGACTTTCCTAATGCGCATATTAAAATTATTCCGCAAATCCCCATACAAAGCCACGAACATTTGGAATCTTATTATCAAGAAGTTTTAAAAAAGGGTGGCGAGGGGATTATTTTGCGTAAAAATTCCAATCTCCAAATAGGTTATAAACTCAAACCCTTCACTGATGCTGAATGCGTCGTGCGAGACTACACGCAAGGCAAAGGCAAACATTCTGATAAAATTGGCGCGATTTGGTGTGAAGGTGAAGTTTTGGGTGAAAATAAGCAATTCAAGATTGGTTCAGGCTTTAACGACAAAGAACGCGCAAATCCTCCAAAAATCGGGACAATCATTACTTATAAATATCAAGGTTATACCAAAAACAAACTTCCGCGCTTCCCGGTGTTTTTACGAATCCGAGAGGGTGGAATCTAAACTAGATTTGCAATCATTGAAATTAGATTTGCAAAATTCCTTGCATTTTCAAGGCAAAAATTTAGTAGAAATTATGTAAAATAAACTTTTTAATGTCTTATGTCTTAGGATTGTTTTTGAGAATCAAGAATTTTTTATTTCAAAGCTTTGCGCAAATCTTTTTTCCTATTTTTTTGGTTTTATTCTTTATTGCTTCTGTCGTGATTTTTATCCGCGTTGCAAGTGTTACTTTTGTGGTAAAAATCAGCTTTTTTGAATTGCTTTCTCTTTATTTTTACACGCTCCCGACAATGATTTTTTTTGTGATTCCTCTTAGTTTTTTTATCGCTTGTGCGATTGGGCTTTCTCGGCTTAGTTTTGACTATGAATTGCCTGTTTTGTTTGCATTAGGAATGAATCCACAAACCCTTGTTAAGATTTTTTTACCCATTGCATTCCTTGCAAGTTTTAGTTTGCTGATTCTCTCTTTAGTGCTAACACCTCTTAGCGATATAGCATATCGGCAGTTTTTAGAGGAGCGCAAAAATAGTATCAATATCAATTTACAAGCGGGTGAGTTTGGTCAAAAGCTTGGTGAATGGCTAGTTTATGCGCAAGAAAACAAAGAAGACGAAAATGTTTATGAAAATATTGTTCTCCTCTCTCTCGCCAAAGAAAACAAAGAAGACAAGGGGTTAATCTTCGCCAAAGTTGCAAGAATCTCTAACAATAATGGCGTCATGGAAGTAGTATTAACCAATGGCAAAGTTTATCGCAAACCGAGAGATGAAATTGAAAAAATTGGGTTTAACGAGTTGATATTGCGCAATGCAATGAGTTCTTTGGAGAGTTCGGAATTAGGGCTTATAGAGTATTGGAAAAGAGCATTTTATCCCAACAACCGACAAGAAAAGACAAAAAGAAATCTTAGTATGTATCTTTTGCTTTCGCTTTTTCCGCTGATTAGCCTTTTTTATTATCCTTTTTTGGGAATCAAAAATCCTCGCTACCAAAAAAACTACACGATTTTGCAATCTATGGCAATCGTGGGTGCGTTTTATGCACTCATGTATTTGTGCGCGAATTATATTCCCTTGTTAGGTTCTGTTGTCTTACCATTTCTTTGGGCTTTTGGCGGTTATTGGCTGTATCGGCGTTATGTTACAAGATTCTATTAACAAAACAAGCTATGGAATCACAATCTTTTAAAGAATCCCTTAAAATCGCAATGCGCATTGCTTACAATGGCGCAGCTTTTTGCGGATTCCAAAGCCAAAAAAGCGGTTTGGGTGTAAGCGATACGATAAAAGCTGCTTTGCAAAGCATTGGAATCTTTAGCGAGTTTGTGGGAAGTGGGCGCACAGATAAAGGTGTGCACGCTAGTGCGCAAGTGATTTCTTTAGAGATTCCTTATTATTGGCATGATTTAGTTCTTTTAAAAACACATTTAAACACAAAATTATCGCCTTATGTTAGGATTAAACAGATTTGGTTTGTCCCGCAAGATTTCAATGCACGATTCTCTGCTAAAAGACGCGGATATTGCTATGTGTTAAGCAAACGAAACTCGCCTTTTTTAAATAGCTTTAGTCTGCCCTATTCTATCAAGAATCCAAAATTACTAAAACTTGCTTTAGAAAATTTAGTTGGCACATACGATTTTGGGGCTTTTATGAAAAAGGGCGGTTGTGGAGATAACACCAAAGAATCCCAAATGCCTACAACCAAAAGTGTGCGCACGATTTATCAAGCCAAGTTAAAAGAAAATGAATGCTTTTGGGTTCTATCGTTTTGGGGCAATGGGTTTTTGCGCTCACAGATTCGTTTGATAGTTGGATTCCTTTTAGAGATTGATAAAGGGAATTTGAGTTTAGAGGAGCTTAGAATGCAGTTAATGGGGAAAGAAATTTATAGAATCCCTGTCGCACCTAATGGTTTGTTTTTGACGCGCGTTGATTATTGAGGCGCGAAAGATTCCATTATAGCAACAAAAGAAATAAACTATGGAAGAAAAAACGATATAAAAGATGATGAGATTGTGTTTGAAGTAAAGCATAATGTCTTTATATTGGATACTTTGGTTCAATATCTTTTGCTTTTATTTGGAATCGCAATTTTAATCTTGCTTTTTTTATCGCATCTAATGAAATGGCGTTATTATTGTTGAGTTCATAATACTTTTTGCGGTGATTCTTTGGGCTAAAGCACTGTTTTATCGTCGCAAAAACAAAATCTTTATCACGAATCGTGGAATAAGATTTGAGCGTAGGTATTAGTGGAGAATCCAAAGGGGATTTTTTAGATTCGGAGAAGTTGGAGTGGCAATCTTCAGCCTTGAAATACCCCAACAAAATGCTGAAGCTTTTATTCTCTATCCTTTTGAATGCAAATGCCCAAAAAGAATCATCTTCCTACCAAAGCAATACCAAAAAATCATCATACAAGGCAACGAATACGCTATTAGGCGAGAAATGCTTACCTTTATCCGCCATAAAACCAAAGAATCCTTAGAATCCAAAGGCAGACAAATCAGCATTCAAGAATTAAAAGAAAAAATCAAACACCTAACACGCAAAAATATTTAATATCAAAACTTAAATTCGTTGATTTTGTTTTCCATTTCTACCGCTCTGCCCTCTAATTCATTGGAAACAGATGAGATTCTATCCATTTCTTCCGCGATTCCCTCTAAATTTTGATTCAACACTTTGTTGTTATCCAAAAGCATTTCTGTGTCTTTACTTAGTATAGAAGAGCTATCAAGGGTTTCTTGCGCCAAAGCACTAATCATCTTAATTTTTTCTACCACAGAATTAATGGTTTCTTGAATCGTTTGGGATTCATCAACGATATGATAAAAGCTTTTCGCATTTTGTGTGATTTGACTGCTCACTCCATTAATGGATTGCACGATTGTATTAATAATCGCATCAATCTCGTTTAAAGATTTTTGCGTTCTCTCTGCAAGTTGTCGCACTTCATCGGCAACAACCGCAAATCCTCTTCCATGCTCCCCTGCCCTTGCCGCTTCAATCGCAGCATTGAGTGCTAAAAGATTGGTCTGGGAAGCAATATCATCAATCGCACCCAAAATTCCTTTGATGTTTTGCGCCTCTTTATCCAACAACGCAACATTATGCACCAAATCTTCTTGCAATTGCGCATCTTGTGCGATGTTTTGTGTGAAATCCATAATCACGCCCGAAGCACTATCTAATTCATCTTTTGCAGCCAAAATATCCTGCATAGTCGCATTGGTTTTTTGAATATTATCTGCAAGTTCTCTTTCTACTTCTTTGCCTGTTGCTTCTGTTTTACTAGAGAGTTCAAATCCCTCTTGTGTGCGCACTAAAACTTCTTTGGCACTGCCAAGTAGATTTTTTGAAGTTTGCAGATTCTCTTTGCTTTGTGGAGCTAATTGCAAGAAAATCTGCCGAATCGCAATAAGGAAATCATTAATCGCTTGATGAATCACGCCAATCTCATCGGAATTTTTTTCAATCACCAAATCCTTACTAATATCTTTCGTATTTTTTAATTCAACTAGAAACTTACGCATTAATCGGATTCTAAAGGTAATGCTATGGGCAATCAAATAACCAACCCCCAAAGTAACCAACACGACAATACCTGCGATGCTAAGCATGAGCCAAAAGCTAAAGAAGCTCGCCTTTTCAAGCTTTGTAATTTGGTCAATCAAGCCTTTTGCAAGTCTATCTTCCACATTTTTTAATAAATTAATTTTTTCTGTAATCGTGCCAAACCAATAAGTCGCCTGAACTCCAAATCCCCCTTCCATAAAATGTTCCATTGCGATTTTACGCATTCGTTCTACTTCTGAAAAACTTTTGTCTTCTGTCATTTTGAGGTAATACTGATAATCTTTTGGGTTTGCATATCGTTTAAAATCTTCAAGGAAGATGTTTTGCGCTATGGTTAAGGCAATAAAACGATTGTAGATTCCATTAGCAAATTTATCCGCGCCAAAAGTATTAGAAAGCACGGCGCGTTCTTGTCCGGCATTTTCTTTGGCATTAAGAAAATTCACATAAGCTACGAGATTCCTTGTGATTTGGTCGTTTGTGCTGATATTAATAATCTCCACGATAGATTGGATATTTAAAGCAATCGTGCCTGTATAATACCCCAAAACATCGCCCACTTTTACATTTAGCGTATCCACACCTTGCCGAATCTCATTAATCCTATCAATTTGTTGCAGAGAAGATTTCAAGGAATCTTGTATGTTTTGAGGATAAGTGTGCAAATCAAATTCCGCTAAAAAACCATGCAATTCTTTGATTTTTTCATCACTTAATGTGCGTTGTTTTTGCAATGCTTCTTTGAAATCTTTGCCTTTTGAGCCCAAAAATCCTGCGGAAGTGCCTCTTTCTTTTTGCAACTCATGAATCACGAGAGAAATTTTTGTCGCCAAAGTTACCCCGTGCTTTAACAACACAGACTCCTGCGCAATCTGGTAACGCTCACCAATCAAAACCACAGAAAACACAATCAAGGTAACTAAAGGGATTATCATTAAACAGATTAACTTCACCCCCACTCTAAGATTATTGAAAAACGACATATTTTCCCCTTTTTATGATGAATCCGTATTAAAATCTTCCGCGATTCTTTGTTGTCTGAATTTGAGTAATTTTAAAATGTTTTCCTTAAAAATAAAATAATAATCTTACGATTCCTAAAACTCTTTGGGTGTTTTTAGCAAAATTTCTATACAATATATTTCAATATTTCACATTTAAAAACAACCCTTGCTACAAAGGACTAAAATATGAAAAATTCATTATGGATTAAAACCGCATTGGTAGGATTCTCACTAACTGTGTGCATACTCTTTAGTGCGTGTTCTTCCACTGCGCTTACTAACCGCTCACAACTTATGCTACTCAACACGCAAGAAGAGATTGCGCTTGGCGAACAAAGTGCTAAAGCGGTTTTAAAGGAATCCAAAATCAGCGACAACAAGCAACAAACGCAAATGATTGAACGCGTAGGAAAAAGAATCGCAAATGTGGCGGAGCGTCCTGATTTCGCTTGGGAATTTTATCTCCTAGAAGACGCGCAAGTCAATGCATTTTGTTTGCCCGGTGGTAAGGTGTTTGTCTATACAGGAATTATGCCTTTAGTCGCTAGTGATGATGAACTCGCTGTGATTCTCTCGCACGAAATCGCACACACGATTTTGCGACATGGGGCAGAGCGTATGAGTATGCAAACTCTCCAACAAATCGGCGGGGGATTGCTTGGCTTGGTGATTGGCTCACAAGCTCCGGAGTTTAGTAATTTATTCAATCAAGCTTATAGCATGGGAAGCAATGTGGGCATAATGTTGCCCTTTAGTCGCTCACACGAGCTTGAAGCAGACAGGGCGGGAATTATTTTAATGCAAAAAGCAGGTTACAATCCACAAGCTGCGATTAGTTTTTGGCAAAAAATGTCTGCCAATAGCGGAGGGAGTTCCTCTGACTTCCTCTCCACGCACCCTAGCGATTCTAAACGCATTACAGAAATTCAAAAAATCCTAAACGAAAATGGTAACAATCCATAAATTTTAATTGCTTAGCGTCATTGCAAGGATTCCGCAAGGAAAATGTTGGCGACTAAAAAGTGCGTTACTGCGTCATTGTGAGACTTCATAAGCAATCCGCCCTACGCCCCCCATTTACAAAGCAAAGCCAAGAAACATTCACATAGGGATTCCACTTCGCTAATGCACACTCGCTCATTGATAGAATGAATCGTATCGTTGCACACGCCGCATTCTACGACACTCACGCCATATTCAGCGAGATACCTCGCATCACTCGTGCCACCGCTCGTGCTAAGAATCGGAGCGAAGCCATTTTGAGATTCTAACACCTCAACAAGCCTTTGCACAATCTCGCTTGTTTTATTAGTTAAAAATGGCTTGGAGCTTTGGTTTAATTCCAAAGAATGCGGAATCTTGGCAAGTAAACCTTCTAAATATTGGCGCAAATCTTCTAAACTTGTTTTTGTGGAATTGCGCACATTAAACATAATTTTTAAATCATTGGGCGTAACATTCACAACTTCCAATCCCCCGCGAATATCTGTAACGACGAGCTTACTAGGTTCAAACTCTGCACTACCATTATCCAAATCCCACCCGGCAATTTTTGGCAAATAAGGCGCGATGAGTTCCACAGGATTCACGCATTTTTTGGGATAAGCGACATGCCCTTGTTTGCCAAAAACTTTTAAGATTCCATTGATAGAACCGCGTCGCCCAACCTTAATCATATCGCCAAACTTCTCTACGCTTGTAGGCTCTGCCACCACCGCGAAATGTGGCAACAAATCACGCTCCTTAAGGCGTTCTAAAACATATTTTGTGCCAAAAATCGCCGCGCCCTCCTCATCACTTGTTAAAAGCACAGATAAGATTCCATTAAATCCTTGTGTTTGGGTGTTTGTATCGTGATTTTGCAGAATCGCGTTTTCCTTAGATTCCTTAAAATCTCGCGCCAAAACACAATCCACAAACTCCCTAATTGCACAAACAAAAGCACTCACGCCCGCTTTCATATCTTGCGCACCTCTACCATAAAGAAATTCGCCTTTGGTTATTGGGGTAAAAGGCTCACTCTCCCAACCCTCTCCCGGAGGCACAACATCAATATGCCCTGCAAAGCATAAATGAGGTTTTGCCAAATTCTCTTGCAACCCCTTGGAATCCTCACAGCTGTTGGAATTACTTGTATTTGGATTATCTTTACTTGGATTTTGAAGCTTACTTAAATCCTTGTAAAGAAAAATATTTTTTACACCCTCTTTGTCCAACTCTAAAACTTCAAAATCATACAAAATTTCTTTAATATACACATAGATTCCGCATTCTTGCGGGGTGATAGTCGGATAAGAAATAAGCTTTTCTAAAACCTCTATGGCATTTAATGTATTAATTCGTGTTTGCATTGGAATCCTTTAGAAGAATCTTTATAAATTGTTAATTCTATGCAAAAATTATACTTAAATTTACCCTTGATTCTGCTAACCATTCTATATGAATTACTTTTCCCTTATAATTCACACAATGGCAAGGTAAGTCCTAACCGTCCTTACCACCATATTCCCAATCTCACATAACCTGTATGGGATTGGATTTTGTTTCCCAAGATTCCATTGTAGTTGAAAGAAAGTTCTGCATTGTCCAAGATGGCATAGGTAATTCCTAAATTGGTAAAAGCAAAATAATCCGAGGTCTTCACTTCTTCATTTAAAGGAAACCCAGCAGCTAATCCTCTAACCTTTCCGTCTTCATAGAGATTAACATAACCTCCTAAAGAAACATTGTATTTCACCATTGGATTTGCAGCCCTTTGCCACCTTAAAGCGGCAATCATATCAACAAAGTTTGTATCTTCAGAATAATAATGCTCTTTGATATTTCCATAATCTAGCGTGTAATTCTCCATACTAATCCCTTGATAAACTAGTCCAATCTCTGGAGAAAGCACGGAGTTATCATAGATATTATAAATATTTGCTCCCACTTTGGATTCTATACCATAACCTATGCTTTTTGGCTTTGCTTTTGTCTCTCCCCCTTCATAACCTCTATTTATTTTAGATTCGCTTTTATCTAATTTCGCATTTCCTGATAAATAATACTCCACTAATCCTTTTCTATAAAAGACATTATAATAAGAAACTCCTACAAGAAATGAAGTATCATTAAAATCTAAATCCCCATTAAAAGAAGCACTACTAAGACCTTTATCTGTTCTTTCGTATCCAAAAAATGCCCCTACAATCCCTGCATTATTGTCTAAAGGCATTTGGATTCCAGCAAGAAATCCTCTTGTATGCCCTTTTATATCCCCACCTCCTATATCAGAAGAATCATAAGAGAAATAAGGTGCAATAAAAGTATAATATTCCCCTCCACTTTTATTAGCAATAAAAATATCGTCTAGTTCTCGAATCAAATCTTCATCACTCCAAGTTTGCGCGGTAGATTCTGCATTCTCTGAAAAAATCATATCTTGAGCAAGTGAAGCATATTTTTCTGACTCATTAAGATTATAAAATTCCAAAGATTCAAGATTAGATTCTTTGGAATTAGAATCTTCAGAATCTATTAGCTTCTCTATATCATTTCCAAATTTTGTTTGAAAGTTTTTAATGCTAAATTCTTTTAAAATAGAATTGGTTCTAATATTCCTTAATCGGCTATTGGCGATAATAGATTGAGAGATTGTAGAACCAGAGAGAGCAGAGGTGTCAAGCGTAAGACTTGTTGCTTGTCCTCTTTTGGCATAAAAGTCATTTAAAAGCACACTTGTATTTTTAACAAACACGCTATAATTACTCTCTTGTCCATTTTCATCTAAACCTAAAATACAATTTTCACAATTATTGGCAACATTAATTCCCTCTTCTTCAATCAAATCTTCTAGCATAAGTCCCTCTCGCTCAACTTGAGCAGTGATTTGCTTGATAAAGATTCCACTTGTTACCCCAGCACTGACTTTTGGCTTATTGAAACGCATAGGAGAAATGTTTTCAATTGTGATGGCTTTTGCGGTATTATTAGTATTTTCAATATGCAAGCCATTTGCATTTAAGCCAATATTTCCTGCAGAATTAAGTGTAATCCTACCATTACCACTATTTGTAATTCCCCCCGCAAGTGTGCCTGTATTGTTTAAATGGGTGATTGTGCCGGAGTTAGCAAGAGTATCAGTAATTGTGCCGCTATTAGAGAGACCAGAAATAGTGCCGCTATTAGAAATTGCATCTATTCTTCCATTGTTATTGTTGAGATTCCTTATTGTGCCTTGATTGGTGATTCCACCTGAAATAGTATTGGAAGCTAGAGTATTGATATTTCCACTATTAGTAACTCCGCCATTGATAGTTGTTACACTAAGCGTATCCATTCTGCCATTATTGGTAACTCCATTATTAATGGTGTTTGCAGTTAGGTTTGTGATTGTGCCGCCTGTATCATTAGTGATTCCATTAGCAATAGAATTTAAAGAAAGGTTGACAATCGTGCCACCATTAGAGATTTGATTAATCGCGCCATTGGTGGAATCAACATTTTGTATTTGACCATTGTTGGTAAAAGCATCTATAGAACCTTGATTAGTGATAGTTTTAATTGCACCATTTGTTTCATTGGTGAAGTTATCAATTCTTGCATTAGTTCCACTATTAGTAATCCTTTCAATTGTTCCAGAATTATTTAGAGTTGTAATCGTTCTTGAATTATTAATACCATTGATATTGCCTCCATTATTATTGGTTAGAGTTGTGATTATTCCTTGATTATTGATTCCTGCATTAGTTCCGCTGATTGTGCTTGAATTGGTGAGGGTGGTGATAGTGCCTGTTGAGTTATTGAGGATTCCATTACTACCACCTGTAATTGTGCCACCATTAGTAATACTACCAATACTTGCATGATTTTCAATCCCCATTTTTACCCCACTGATTATGCCTGAATTTTCTATGACATCAATACTATTAGTATTGACTCTACCAAGAAAAATTCCAATTGTTGAACCAACAATATTTCCACTCCCACCATTTGTAATTTTAGCTATATTATTATTACCATTTTGATGCAATATGATTCCGCCTTCAGCTCCATTACTCCCCAAAATTGTTCCCTCATTGGTTAATTCTTCGATAGAAGTAGAGCCATTAAAAAGAATTCCACCAGACCTACTTCCGTTATTGTTCCCCTGAATTGTTCCTTTATTGGTGACAACTCTTAGCATAATATCCCGAACTATCAAGGAATTTTTACCTGAACCTGTGGTTACACTTGCACCTTGTTGGATTTCAACTTCTGCATTATTGGGTACACTAGGAGAGCTTGTATTGCTTAGTGTAACTCCAGATTCTGTTCCTATGGTGCATTGATTTCCATTGCAAGTATAAGCATAGGCAGAAGAAGACAACAATACCGCCGCACAAATGGTAGACAATCTAAAGTGTTTTGGAAGAATGGGGATTTTGGATTGGTTTTGAAGATGAGATTGAGAGGATTTGCTATTTAATCCTGTAAATGCCCCCCCCCCCCGACAGATTTATGTGATTTCTTTGACATAATTTCCTCCTTTAAAAAACTTAACATTTAATAAGTTATAATACTATTTTCATTAGATGAAACAAAGAGTATTCAAAGAATTAAGTCAGTTTTTATGTTTTTATTACAAAAAGTAACAAACCCAACAACTACAAGAATGTGAGAAAACCATAAAAAGACTATTTCGCATTGCTTATTTTTATGTTATATATAGTTTATCCATTTGGTAGATGGACATAAAAGGTTTTATAGCCTTGCGTTGTGAAATAAGCTCGGTTTCTCTTTTGGAGGAGCTGGGCTTTTTTGGGCTATTTAGTTGGGAGAGGGCAGACTTCACAACACAAGGAGTCCATAATGAATACCCTAAACACTTTCATTATGGTTGTCGCAATCATCACTATGCTTTTTAGAGAAGAGATAAGAAGATTCTTGTTTTAATCCAAAAAGTAAGACAACCGCCTTCTATAAAACCATATGCTACAAGGACTTACCACCCTTGCGGTTATTTATCTAGCAAATATATTAATTCTTTATTGCGATAAAACTTGCGAAATTCACCCAACGAAACAGCGTTTCAATGTGCTTAAATCCTGCATTTGTAAGCATTTCTTTATTCTCATTTTCACTATAAGGGACAAGCACATTCTCCAATGCTTCGCGCTTCCTTGCAATCTCAAAATCACTATATCCTTGCTTTTTTTTGTTTTGCAAATAATAATCAATCATCAAAAAATCCAAGCCCTTATGCTCCACAATCACCTTTTCAGAGACGATGAAGATTCCACCACTTTCCAAACAATCAAAGATTTTTTGCACGAGTTTTTCACGCATCAAAGGACGAATGAATTGCAAAGTGTAGTTTGCAATCACCACATTACACTTCGGAAACTCCACTTCTAAGACATCGCCACAGATGAGATTCGCACTAAAATCATACGCGCTAAGCTTATTGTGCGCCGCATCAAGCATAGATTCTGCATTATCAATCCCATATAAATGCAGAGGAAATTTCGCCCTAGAGGCAATCTCTACAAGCATTGCACCCGTGCTTGTGCCTAAATCCAAAAGCGTAGAATCCTGCTTCAAATACATCAATGCAAAATCCGCGCACAGCTCCAAAACTTCCTTATAATGCGGGATACTACGACTTACCATATCATCAAACACCCCCGCGACTTTCGCGTCAAATTCAAACTGCTTATGTTGCGCTTCTGCAAAAACCCTATCCATTCACTCCCCCTACTTGCGATTCTACTTTTTGCGATTCCGCCTCTTGAAAGCCCTTATTTTGTAGTAAATTCTCTTCTTTTTTTAAAACCCTACAAGCTCTTTGAATATCCTTTTGAATTTGTTCTTTTAATGCGCTTAATGCCTCAAAATGCTTGTTTTCGCGCAAATATTTCACGAGAAAAAACCCTGCTTCTTTTTGATTTATTTGTAATTCTAATCCCAACAAATGCCCCTCAATCGCGAAAGATTTATCGGTGCTAACGCGATTCCCGATAAAAATCACAGCGGGATATTTTGGGGATTCTGCACTTTGTGCGCCAAGTTGCACAAATCCTGCATAAACGCCTTCTTTTGGCAGCAAAAACCCATTATTTTCTAAATTAATCGTTGCGACAAGTTCTTTTGCCCCGATTCCTTGCCCACGCACGATTGCACCACGAATCTCAAAGGCGCGTCCTAAAAGCTTATTTGCAAGTTTAAGATTGCCATTAAACAACAACTCCTTAATCAATCCGCTATGCACAGAAAGTTTTTTGTAAAACACTTCTTCTACCACGACTACTTCACCCTTAAAGCACTTTTGCAAATCAAAAGCGTAATAATGCCTCTCCCTACCAAATCTAAAATCATAACCAACTACCAAGCGTTTAAGATTCGGCAAGAACCGCAACAAAAATGCTACAAACTCCTCGTCATTTTGGTTACGCACGGATTCCAAAGGCAGATAAAACATAGAATGCGTCGTATAAAAAGAACGATATTGATGTGGTAACAACTCACCTTGATTGCCTTCAATGCACAGAATCGCTCCTCTTTCGTCCAATCTCTCAAAAAGAGCCTGATGCGCAATGTGCATACCATCAAATTTCCCAAGCGCAAGGCTCGTAATATTATGCGCTAGATTTGGATTTTTGACAAGCGATAAAAAACTCAACATTCCCTTCCTTTCCTTTGATTTTGGATTCTTGCACACAAAGAATCTTAAAATTATTTTTTAGCAACCCAAGCGTTTTTTCTAATGCTTCCATTGTGCTTTGCGATTCCATAAGAACACCTTTTTTGTTGCGCTTAGCTTCAATTCCCACTTCAAATTGTGGCTTAAAAAGCAAAATCACTAACCCACTTGCCAAAGATTCAATGGCTTCCAAAATATCCTTTAATGCGATAAAAGAAACATCGCAAACCACCAAAGGAAAAGTTTGCGATTCCAACCCCACAAAGGAGCGAATATCCATATTTTCATAGAATTGCACACGCGGATTTTCCCTCAAACTCTTATGCAACTGATTGCTTCCCACATCAACACAGACGATAGATTCCACCCCTGCGCGTAACAAAACCTCACTAAAGCCTCCCGTGCTTGCGCCAATATCTAAAGCTCTTAAAGCACCAAAATCCCGCACTAAATTAGGATTGGATTCCAAAAAATAATACAACTTTTCTCCCGCACGGCTCACGAAGTTTAAAGATTCCAAAAGCGTAATGCAATCCTTGCTAGAAACTTCATAAGAAGCTTTATTGCAAGGCTGATGATTCACACAAACTTTGCCTTTTTGAATCAGGCTTTGCGCCTTATTACGCGATTCTACCAATCCCAACCTTACACAAGCAAGATCTAAGCGCATTTTATCTATTAGCGATTCTTGCAATCACTTATCCTTGCCTCTAAGCTCTTCTTTGCTTAATCCCTTAAATCCAAACTTCAAGGTATTCTCGCCAAATTTTGGGTGGCTTAAAACTAGCATAAGACTATCTTGAACGCGCTTATCTTGCGGGGCAAATTCCACCCAATAATATTCTCCCCAACGCATTGCGTTTGAAAGCATAAAATCCCGCAAGTCTTCTTTTTGAAGTCGGGTGATTTTAACAGGAGATTCGCCATTGCTTAGCTTCAAGTTGTAGCCATTTTCTAAGAATCCCTTAGAGTTTTGCGCACTTTGATAAACATCAACGAAGAAAATTTCTCCCTTTTCGTGTGGATATTTTTGCTCATCATAAGCGTTTAAATGCACGGCAATTAACACAATGCGCGTTGTTTCATCAAACACCAATTCGCTTTTGCGAGTTGCTTGGATATAAGATTCTTCAGGTTTGGAGGGAATCAATTTAGACTTCACAGAATCCACATCTACACACCCACTTAAAACCGCCAAACTTAAAATTAAGATTCCAACCAAAAAATGCTTCATCAACTCCGCCCTATTTCTTAGCTTCTAACGCCAATTTCATAATAAGTAAATCCCAATTCCTTTAGTCTTTTAGCATTGTATTGATTGCGTCCATCAAAGATAATGGGGCTTTTCAAACGCTCTTTAATCTCCAAAAAATCCGGGCTTCTAAACTCTTTCCATTCTGTAACAAGCACCAAACAATCACAATTATCTAATGCGTCATATTTATTTTTGGCATATAAAAGATTTGGAATCTCTTTAAGATAAAATCGCTGCGCTTCTTCCATTGCCTTTGGGTCATATACCTTGACGACTGCACCACGCGCAACTAACTCATTAATCAACACAATAGAAGTTGCTTCGCGCATATCATCTGTTTCAGGCTTAAAACTAAGCCCCCAAAGGCAAATTTGTCGCTCACTCAAATCATTGCCAAAATGCCGCACGATTTTTTTGCCCAAAACTTGCTTTTGCTCAACATTAACTTGCTCAACTGCGTGGATAATCTTCGGGCTTACGCCATAATCTAGTGCGATTTTAGACAAGGCTTTAACATCTTTTGGGAAACAACTTCCGCCATATCCACAACCCGGATAAATAAAGCTATACCCAATCCGCTTATCACTTCCGATTCCAACACGCACATCATTGACATTTGCCCCTACTGCCTCGCAAATATTTGCAATCTCATTAATGAAGCTAATTTTTGTCGCAAGCATAGCATTTGCAGCATATTTTGTCATTTCTGCACTTTTAATATCCATCACAATCAAGCGGTCATGATTGCGACAAAAAGGCGCGTAAAGTTCTCTTAATCTTTCCTCCACCCAATCTTCTTCTACGCCAATTACCACACGATCAGGCTTCAAAAAATCATTTAGCGCATCGCCCTCTTTAAGAAATTCTGGATTACTTGCAACACCAAAAGGAATATCTTGTTTGCGTTGCATTAGGGATTTTTCAATCACTGCCTTAACCTTTTGTGCCGTGCCAACAGGAACCGTGGATTTATTAACCACAATCACTTGCGATTCCAAATGCACACCAATCTCCTTTGCGGCATTTAGCACATATTGCAAATCCGCGCTTCCATCTTCCCCCATAGGTGTGCCAACAGCAATAAAAACAATCTCGCAATTCTTCAAGGCTTCTTTTAGAGAAGTTGTGAAATGTAAATTTCCATTTTGATAATTTTTTCTCACTAACTCATCTAAGCCCGGCTCATAGATTGGAATCTCACCGGATTTAAGTTGTGTGATTTTAGATTCCATTACATCTACGCAAACAACTTTATTTCCCATTTCGGCAAAACAAGTCCCACTCACCAAACCCACATATCCTGTGCCAATCACTGCTATATTCATTGTAAGATTGCCTTTAAAATTAAAACTTTGCGCATTTTAGCATAATCTTATCCAAAATAACAAAACTGCAAAGGAAACTTAAAGCAAAATAAATTTATAATATTTTATTTTAAACTTTAAATACAAAAAGATTGCCAAACAAAGAGAAGTGAAGCAAAGCTCGGGCTAAAGGAGATTGGATTATGGCGCGACATCTTTTAGAAACTAGGGATTTTAACAAAGAAGAAGTAGAACAAATTTTAGATTTAGCCCAAAGCTTTTTAGAATCCAAACCTAGAACTAGCTTAAATGGACATATTGTCATTACAATCTTTTTCGAAAACTCCACCCGCACGCTTTCTAGCTTTGAAGTCGCCACCAAAAGGCTTGGTGGTAGCGTCGTGCGTTTAGATGTATCACGCAGCTCTACTTCAAAGGGCGAAACGCTTTTTGATACCGCTGCAAACCTCAATGCAATGAATCCAAGCGCGATTGTCGTGCGGCATAGAAATGCCGGTGTGCCAAATATCCTTTCTCAATATGTTTCCTGCTCTATCGTCAATGGTGGAGATGGTGCACACGCACACCCAACACAAGCCCTTTTGGATTTACTGACTTTGCGCAAACATCTAGGCAACTTAGAGGGCAAAAAAATCGCTATTGTCGGTGATATTCGCAATTCACGCGTAGCAAATAGCAATATTGAACTTTTAGGAAGATTCGGTATGAAAGTTATTTTGGTAGGACCTCCGCATTTTATCCCTAAAACCTCCTTACGCCATTGCTTATTTCTAAAAGAAGTCATTGACGAAGTAGATGCAGTGATGAGTTTGCGCACACAAACAGAACGGCACGATTGCCCTATTTATTCTAGCTTAAAAGACTATGCAAGTGATTATTGTATCACGCAAGAAGCATTTGGAAATCGCGATATTATCTTACTGCACCCCGGACCTGTGCATCGTAACATTGATATTAGCGATTCTATGCTAAAAGACCCTCGTTGCAAAGTTTTAGAACAAGTAACGCATGGCGTAGCGATTCGTATGGCGGTTTTAGAAACGCTCATCACACATAATAGCGATTCAAAAATCCCTAAAAACTTCCCTTATTTTTAATTGTTAAATCCATTATGGAATCTCTAATTTTAGAACTCGCTACCCTCTTTATTGTAGGCTTAGTGGGTGCTTTAACGCCCGGACCGGATATTTTATTTGTGCTTAGAAATACCATTAGCTTTGGCGCAAAAGCGGGATTTTTTAGTTTGCTTGGAATCTCGTGTGGTTGGCTTATTTTTATTAGCTTAATTTACTTTGGATTCGCACATCTCATTAATGGCGCATTGCCGCAAGGAATCCTAAGTTTTATTGGCGGATTTTATTTGCTTTATATTTCTTTTTTGCTTTTTAAAAAACCCAAAAACACAATTGACTTTGCCGACAATACACCGCCGACAAAAGCAATCTTTGATTTCGTATTCAAAGGCTTTTTATTGAATCTCTCCAATCCCAAAGCGATTTTATTTTTTGCAGTCATTATCGCCCCTTTTATGAACCAACACCTAGAAATCAGCCTTTTAGTGTTACTTTGTGGGTTATTTTTGGCATTTTTGATGGTGATTGTTTTGGGAATATTTTTTAGGAGATTCATCAATAACGCGCTTTTTGATAGAATAGATAAAATCTGTGGAATCGTATTTATCGGCTTTGCGATTCTTCTTCTTATTTCTAGTTATCAAAGTTTCTATACCTTTTTTGGAGAAATTCAATCTTCAAACTTGACAAGTGCGCATTTTTAGATTAGAATTCTCTTATTACTTCGTAATAATCAAGGAACTGCATAAAGGACTTTATGGATTATAACAATCCAACATTCATTTTCCACTTTTTTCAATTTTTAAACTTTTGCAAGGAATCCTAAATAAAACTTTAAGGCAATAAATGAGCGAAAACAATTCAAACAAAAAAGAACATAAAACCCGCACCCACACACCTGTTGAAGGTTATACAATTGAAGACTTACGCGCCAAATCCATCAACAAACTTGCAGAGATTGCTAAATCTTTGGGCATTGAAAACCCCCAAGAATTTTTACGCCAAGACTTGATTTTTGAAATTCTTAAAACTCAAGTGAGCAAGGGCGGATTCATACTCTTTACCGGAATCCTAGAAATTACAAGTGAAGGCTATGGATTCTTACGCGCCATTGATGAAAACTTCTCGGGCTCACAAAATGACGCGTATGTTAGCAGCACACAGATTCGCAGATTTACCCTAAGAAATGGCGATATTATCACAGGACAAGTCCGATCGCCTAAAGACCAAGAACGATACTACGCACTTCTCAAAGTAGAAGCTATCAATTACCAATCTCCAGAAGAGATGAAAAACCGCCCACTTTTTGACAATCTCACCCCCCTTTTCCCAACACAACAAATTAAACTAGAATACAATAGTTTTAAAATCACAGGAAGAATGCTAGATTTATTTGCCCCTATTGGCAAAGGACAACGCGCACTCATCGTTGCACCACCAAGAACCGGCAAAACCGAGCTTATGAAAGAACTTGCCTATGGAATCACACACAACCACCCCGAAGTAGAATTGATTGTCTTGCTTGTTGATGAACGACCAGAAGAGGTTACCGATATGGAACGCAGTGTCAAAGGCGAAGTGTATAGCTCCACTTTTGATATGCCTGCAAACAACCACACACGCGTCGCGGAGCTTGTAGTAGAAAAGGCAAAGCGTATGGTAGAAATGGGCAAAGATGTTGTGATTTTATTAGATTCCATTACTCGCCTTGCAAGGGCTTATAATACCGCCACACCAAGTAGCGGAAAAGTGCTTAGCGGTGGGGTTGATGCTAATGCTTTGCACAAGCCTAAACGATTCTTTGGAGCTGCGAGAAATATTGAACAAGGCGGGAGTTTGACGATTATCGCTACTGCCTTGATTGAAACAGGTTCAAGAATGGACGAAGTGATTTTTGAAGAATTTAAAGGCACAGGAAACAGCGAAATTGTGTTGGCGCGACATATTGCAGAGCGCAGAATCTATCCTGCAATGGATATTTTAAAAAGTGGCACACGCAAAGAAGAATTGCTTTTAGGACACGATAAGCTACAAAAAGTTTGGGTGCTTCGCAATGCGATTCATCAAATGAATAATGAAATTGACGCGCTAACTTTCCTTTATTCTCAAATGCAAAAAAGCAAAGATAATGAAGAGTTTTTAAATATGATGAATAATGACACAAAAGATTAAAAAATGATTCCATATAGAATCGGGGTGTTTGATAGCGGAGCGGGTGGAATCAGCGTTTTAAAAAGCCTCATTCATTCGCACAACTTTGAAGAAATTATCTATTATGGCGATACAGCGCGTGTCCCCTATGGAGTGCGTAGCCCAGAGACAATTATCCAATATTCTTTAGAAGCATTAGAATTTTTCAAAAGCTTTCATTTGGATTTGCTCGTCATTGCTTGTAACACCGTAAGTGCCTATGGTCTTAAGGCAATGCAAGAAGTCGCCCCCTATCCTATCGTGGGCGTGATTGAACCGGGTGTCCTAGCCCTTAAAAATAAAATTTCCAATAAAGATTCCAAAATCCTAATTTTAGGCACAAAGGCAACGATTCAAAGCAAACTTTATAGCGAACTTCTTAGCGTTGAAGGCTATTGTAATACCTTTGGACTTGCAACAAGTCTTTTTGTGCCAATCGTAGAAGAAGGAATCTTTGAAGGAGCGGTTTTGGATTCCACGATTGCACATTATTTCGCTAAATACCCACAAACTCCAGAGGCGATTATTTTGGGTTGCACACATTTCCCGCTGATTGCAGATTCTATTTCTAATTATTACCACAAACAACCCCTATTAATCCATTCAGGAGAGGCGATTATGGAGTATTTGCAAAATTCCTATATTCTCAAATCCTTTGACACTCCTCCAAAGGTTACTTTTTATGCAAGTGATTGCGTGGAAAAGTTGGAACAAATTGCCAAAGTATGGCTTATAAAATAAACATAGATTCTTTATTTTCGCTAGATTTTTCAAAAAGAAAGCTAAAATTTATTTTTATTTTGATATGTTATAAGTTTTATACAAAATTTCAAAAGATATAACCAAAATATCCTATAAAAACAAGGAGATTCTATGCGAAGCGCATGGGTAAAACAAAGAGAAAACGATAAAATCAAAACCCAATTACATTATGCAAAACGCGGAATCATTACGCAAGAAATGGAATATGTTGCCAACATTGAACATCTCAATCCCGAAATCGTGCGTAAAGAAATCGCCAAAGGTCGGCTTATTTTGCCTGCAAACATTCACCACACCAACTTAGAACCAATGGGTATTGGTGTGGCTGTGCGCACAAAAATCAATTCCAATATCGGTAGCTCCGCATTGGCAAGTTCCATTGATGAAGAAGTGCAAAAAACGCTCATTTCCATCAAATATGGCGCGGATACGATTATGGATTTAAGCACAGGGGGAGATTTGGATTCCATTCGTCAAGCCGTGATTGCTAGTTCTAGTGTGCCTATTGGCACGGTGCCGATTTATCAGATTCTCCATGATGTCAAAAACGATATTAATGCATTAACGATTGATAAAATGCTGGAGGTTATGGAACGACAAGCAAAACAAGGCGTAAGCTATTTTACGATTCATTGCGGGTTTTTGCTAGAACATATGCCAACTTTAGCCAAAAGAAAAATGGGAATCGTAAGTCGTGGTGGGAGCTTAATGGCTTCGTGGATGTTGCATTACCACAAACAAAATCCATTCTATGAGGCATTTGACGATATTTTGGATATTTGCCAACGCTATGATGTCTCATTAAGTCTTGGAGATTCCTTGCGTCCTGGCTGTTTGGCGGATTCTAGCGATGAAGCACAGCTAAATGAACTTAAGGTGTTAGGAGAATTAACTCTACGCGCTTGGGAAAAAGATGTGCAGGTTATGATAGAGGGACCCGGACATACACCAATGAATGAAATTGAACGCAATGTGGAATTGCAAAAAGAGCTTTGCCATGAAGCACCTTTTTATGTCTTGGGACCTCTTGTTACAGATATTGCAGCAGGTTATGATCATATTGCTTCGGCTATGGGTGCTGCAATCGCCGCTTGGAAAGGCGTTGCGATGCTTTGTTATGTTACCCCAAAAGAACATTTGGGATTGCCCAATGCTAAAGATGTGCGGGAGGGCATTATCGCTTATAAGATTGCCGCTCACGCCGCAGATATTGCACGCGGACGCACCCACGCGCGTATCAAAGATGACGCAATGAGCAATGCGCGTTATAACTTTGATTGGAATAAGCAATTTGAACTTGCCCTAGACCCAGAACGCGCACGGGAATACCATGATGAGAGTCTCCCACAAGAAGTTTTTAAAGACGCGAAATTTTGCTCCATGTGCGGACCGAAATTTTGCAGTTATAAAATTTCGCAAGAAATCATTGAACAACATCAATAAAGGAAAACCATGAATCAAGAACAACTCGTTAATTCATTAAAAGAAGTCATTTATCCAAATTTCGAAAAAGACATTGTTACTTTTGGATTTGTCAAAGAAATGCTAATACAAGGCGATTCTGTCGCTTTAAGGCTAGAGATTCCCTCTGCTTCTAGTGAAGTAGCAAAACAGCTTGAAACCACAATCACACAAAAGCTCAACGCACAAGGAATCCACAAAATCAACTTAGATATTAAACAACCTAAGCCTCAAGCGGAATCCAAGCCACAAGGCGCAAAAAACCTTGCTCCACAAATCAAAAACTTTGTGATGGTGAGTAGTGGTAAAGGCGGAGTTGGTAAATCCACTACAAGCGTAAATCTAGCGATTGCCCTTGCAATGCAGGGCAAAAAAGTCGCATTGTTAGACGCGGATATTTATGGTCCTAATGTGCCTAGAATGCTAGGTTTAGAGAAAGAAAAACCCGAAATTGATCAAAACTTAAAGAAATTGATTCCTCTACAAGCGTTTGGAATCGAAATGATTTCTATGGGTGTGCTTTATGATGAGGGGCAAAGCCTAATTTGGCGCGGTCCAATGATTATTCGCGCGATTGAACAGATGCTAAGTGATGTGCTATGGGGCAATTTAGATGTCATGGTCATTGATATGCCACCGGGAACAGGAGACGCGCAACTAACACTCGCACAAAGCGTCCCGGTAACTGCGGGGATTTCTGTTTCTACACCACAAAAAGTAGCACTTGATGATGGCTCAAGAGCTTTGGATATGTTTGCAAAACTCAAAATTCCTGTGGCAGGAATCATTGAAAATATGAGTGGATTCATCTGTCCAAATTGTGGGGAAGAATACGATATTTTTGGCAAAGGAACAACCGAGCAAGTCGCTAAAGATTTTGACACAAAAACCCTTGCACAGATTCCTATTGAACCCATCGTTAGAGAGGGTGGCGACAATGGTAAGCCCATTGTTTATTTCAAACCCGAATCCAAATCAGCAAAAGAATATCTCAAAGCCGCAAAAGCATTGTGGGATTTCATAGAAGAAGTCAATGCAAAAAAACTTGCAGATAATAGCGCGATTCAGCCTATCCAAAGCGATAAATCCGCTTGTAGTAGTTAATTGACTCACAAATTGGGGTCTTTCCACCCCAGACTTTTATTAATCTCATCACAATTCCAAAGATTCCAAAACCAAATTGCAAAATCCAAACCCCGCCACAGAAAACCTTATAAAAATAAAGTTTAAAAGCAAAGTATAAAGAATAAATAAAACAAAAAATGTTAGAATACCGCTTTTAGAAATTTATTTTAAGGTGCGCTTAAGTGAAAAACAAAGCCCATCATTTAGAAATTGTTTTACCAAGCTATACCATTACCTTTGGGGAATTGCCAAAAATCACCCATCAAGGGAAAGTCCTTATCATTACGAATCCAAAAATTGCGGGATTGCATTTGCAAACCTTACTTGCAAACCTAGAAGCAAAAGAAATTTATTGTCATACGATTCCCGATGGTGAGAACTACAAAAATTTTGACACGCTCAATGGAATCCTAGAAGCTGCCTTTAATCACCGCTTAGATAGAAACTCCTTGATGATTGCTTTTGGGGGTGGAGTGATTGGCGATATGGTTGGATTTGCTTCGGGAATCTTTATGCGTGGGATTGACTTTATTCAGATTCCTACGACACTTCTAGCGCAAGTGGATTCTAGCGTGGGTGGCAAAACCGGCATTAACAATCATTTTGGCAAAAATCTCATTGGTTTATTTCATCAACCCAAAGCGGTTTATATTGACACGAGATTCCTAGCAACCTTGCCAAGACGCGAATTTAGCGCAGGAATGGCAGAAATAATTAAAATGGCAGTTTGCTTTGACGCGTCTTTATTTGAAGCATTACATGATTCCAATATGGCGGAGAATCCTATTCTTTTGGGGAGAATCTATCAAGCTATTAGCATTAAAGCAAAAGTCGTCGCCCAAGATGAAAAAGAACACGGAATCCGCGCGGCACTAAATTATGGACATACTTTCGGGCATATCATTGAACGAGAAAGCGGCTATGGACATTATCTCCATGGCGAAGCAGTCGGAATTGGAATCGTAATGGCAAACAAACTTGCCTTAAAGCTTGAGCTTATCACACAGAAAGAATTTGACGCTATTTTGGCGTTATTGCAACAATACGAGATTCCAACAACTTACAAAATCCACGACGAGGAATCCTTTTACCAAGCTTTCTTTTTGGACAAAAAAAGCTCCAACGACAAAATTAAGTTTGTCTTACCTAAGGGAATCGGCAATGTATGCTTCAAAGAGGATATTCCCAAAGGAGTAATCCTAGAAGTGTTGAGTGCGTTTAAATGATTTTAAGATTCCTAGTTTTTTTCTGCATTGTGTTTTTGGGAAATGCCCTAAGTGATGAAGTGATTGAAGAAATCAAAGCCATCAAACAGCTAGAATCCCAAATCATTGAAGCAAACAATTTTCTTAACAATCCTAATAATTTATGGCTCAAAAAATACTCCAACTATGAAGCCTACCAACAAGCAATCTTCAATGTAATGCAAACCCAAAATGAGATTGAATTGCTAGAAAAAAAGCCAAAAACCATTGAAATCCAAAACCAACTTAATCTACTAGAGCGCAATCTCACCGCACTAGAACAACAAAAAGAAGTTTTAGGGATTTATAAAGATTCTCCTTTTCGCGAATTAACAGAAGCTAAAAAGCTTGAAGAAGCACCCAATGTTACGAATCTCTTGCTGACTGCACGGGCTTATTCTTATATCAAAAAGATCGACGCAGAATTAACCGCATTGCAAAATAATTACCAAAGACTACAAGAAAACCTAAAATATCTCAAGCAAAAAGATGAAGCCTTAAGTGCGTTGCTAGAAATCTATAACACCACGCCCCATTTAGATAAGCTTAAAAATGTCTGCCAATCAGATTATTGTATGTTTCCTAACAGAGAGGAAATCTCAAAGGCTTATCAGGCAAACAATAATGCACTTACGATTCTTGAAACCACTCAAGTAGTCTTTGGCACGACTTTAGAAATCTTCGCCAAAGAAATGGAAGAAACCAAAACACGCCTTAAATTACAAATCAAAGAGCAATTCATCAAGGGAATCTATATTTGTATCACGATTCTAGTTTTGATTGGAATCGCATTTTCTATCAAACTCGGAGTGCGTAAATATATCCACGATAACGAGCGTATTTACACAACCAATAAAATCATCAATTTTCTTAACATCACGCTCATTGTCCTTATTTTACTCTTTGCTTATTTGGATAATGTAAGCTATCTTGTTACCGTGCTGGGATTCGCGTCTGCTGGTTTGGCGATTGCGATGAAAGACCTTTTTATGTCTATTTTAGGCTGGATTGTGATTGTGGTAGGCGGTTGTGTGCATGCAGGAGATAGAATCAAAGTCATCAAAGAAGGTGCGGTTTATATCGGCGATGTGCTGGATATTTCCGTGCTTAGAATCACATTATACGAAGATATTACACTCACTACCTACAAAGAAAATCGCCGTGCTGGACGCATTATTTTTATTCCTAATAACTTTGTCTTCACAACAATGTTTTCTAACTACACACACGGAGGAATGAAGACGGTTTGGGACGGAATTGATTTTACGATTACTTTTGGTTCTAACCACGAAAGAGCTTGTCATATCGCTAGAGAATGTGCCAAAAAATATGCTAAAGGTTACACCGAAAGCACACGCAAACAATTCATTAAAATGCGCGACCGCTTTAGCTTGCGTAATACCAATGTAGAGCCAAGAGTTTTTAGCCTCCTAGAACCCAATGGAATCCGCATTTCTGTGTGGTATCTCACTAATGCCTACGCAACTTTGGCTTTGCGCAGCAGCATTAGTGCCGAAATCATTGATGAAATCCTCAATCAGCCCGATATTCAAATCGCTTATCCAAGCACAACTATTTACGAGGGCAGACACAACCAACCCTCCCATATAAACGAGAATGAACCCTTTAAAAACACTCCCCTAAAGAGTGATGGCGCAATCCCGCCACAAAACTTTTTTTAAAGAATCCCAATGCATAAACAAAAAGTTTATTTCAAAACCTTTGGTTGTCGCACCAATTTATTTGACACACAAGTGATGATTAATGCGCTCAAAAACTTCACCCAAACGCCATACGAAGAAGAAAGCGACATTGTAGTTGTCAATTCTTGCACCGTTACCAATGGCGCAGATAGCGGGGTGAGGAATTATATTCATCGTTTGCAAAACGAGGGTAAAAGGATTTATTTTACTGGCTGTGGTGTGCAAACTCAAGGGCGCAATCTCCTAGATAAAGGCTTAGTTTTTGGCGTTTTTGGACATTCTCATAAAGAAAATATCAATGCGATTTTACAACAAGAATCTCCCTTTTATCTCCAAGATAATTTACAGAGTTTAGATAGCGAGATTATAGGCGATTTTGTGGGCAAAAGTCGCGCATTTATCAAGGTTCAAGAGGGTTGCAATTTTGCTTGTTCTTATTGCATTATTCCACAAGTTAGAGGAAAAGCGCGGAGTTTCCCACAAGAAAAAATTTTAACTCAAGTTAAAAAACTAATCCAAAAAGGATTCAGTGAGTTTGTCTTAACCGGCACAAATATCGGAAGTTGGGGCAAAGATTTCGGCGAAGATTTTGCGACTTTAGTAGAATCCCTTTGTGAAATTCCATTGCTCAAACGGCTTAGAATCGGGAGTTTAGAACCCTCGCAAATCAATGCGCATTTTTTAAAAGTGCTAGAAAATCCAAAGATTGAAAGACATTTGCATATTGCCCTACAACACACTGCACCCAAAATGCTAAAGATAATGAATCGTATCAACATTTTTCAGACTGATTTGGAGCTTTTTACTTTATTAGCAGAGAGAGGCTTCGCACTAGGGAGTGATTTCATCGTAGGACACCCCGGAGAAAGTGAGGAAATATGGGAAGAAGCATTGGATAATTTCTCACTTTTGCCACTCACGCATTTGCACAGTTTCATTTACAGCCCTCGCAATCATACAATCTCGGCAACATTAAAAGACAGAATCCCCGGAAATATCGCCAAACAAAGAAGACAACAAATCCAAACTAAAGTTGCAGAAAACAATCTGAAATTTAGACAAAATCTAAGCAACCAAAACAAACATCTTCAAGTTTTGATTGAACAAATCAGCATTCAAGATTCCAAAACAAATCCTAATCACGCCACAACCTATATCGCACAAGGTTTTGATGAATACTACAATCCTGTGCAAATCCAAATGCAAAAGCCCATTTCTAAAGATTCTTGGATTTCTCTCTCATCTTTTATCCCAAAAATGGACAAAAACTATGCAGAAATTTAAGAATCTATATTTTGGAATCTTCGCGATTCTCTTAGCTCTAGCTTTGTTGTTTGTTTTTTTAAACACAAGCAATCCTCTTTTAATCAGCGCGACAGAATTACAAACCCTCACACAAAACAAACTCCCAAAAGTCGCAACAATCAAAGGGGATTATTTGTATTTTATGTTTGACAAACAAGAATATAAAGTCGCCAAAAGTAGCCTTGATTTGCAAAGTTTTGGACAAAAAGTTCCTTTGGAAATCAAAGATTCCAACTCCACACAAAACCTTATCATAATACTTTTGATTGCTACGATTGCCCTTGCATTCTTGCTCGCAGGATTTAAAAAATCAAAGTCTAAAAACATTTCCGAACAAAAGATTCCAAAACGTAAAGAGGATTCCTATGAAAGCGTCGCGAAATCTTTAGCAAGTGATGCCTATGCGCTGCATTATATTCAACCTATTAGCTCCAATCTCACCTTTGAAGATGTTGCAGGAATCCACGAAGCCAAAAGTGAGCTAGAGGAAATCATTGATTATTTGAAATTTCCTAAAAAATATCAAGACTTCGGCGTGAAACTCCCCAAAGGAGTTTTGTTAATTGGCGTTCCCGGAGTTGGCAAAACACTCATCGCCAAAGCATTAGCAGGAGAAGCAAAAGTGCCATTTTTTTATCAAAGTGGTGCGAGTTTTGTGCAAATCTATGTAGGTATGGGCGCAAAACGCGTCCATGATTTATTTACCAAAGCCAAGCTAAACGCTCCCTCAATTATTTTTATTGATGAAATTGACGCAGTTGGAAAAGCGCGTGGCGGTATGCGCAATGATGAGCGCGAAGCGACACTAAACCAACTTTTAACAGAAATGGACGGCTTTGAAGATAGTTCTGGGGTGATTGTTATCGGGGCTACCAATAATGTAGAATCCTTAGACGATGCGTTACTTAGAAGCGGGAGGTTTGATAGGCGCATTTTTGTAGAATTGCCCGATTTGCAAGAGAGAATCAAGATTCTAAAAGTGCATACGCGCAACAAATCTTGCGATTTTGACTTTGAAGAAATTTCAAAACTTTGCGTGGGATTCAGCGGAGCCGCCCTCGCCTCACTCATCAATGAAGCAGCACTTAATGCAATCAAACGCAACTCTAATACAATCACCAAAGAAGATATTTTAAGTGTGCGCGACAAAGTAATGCTAGGTGTGCGCAAAAAGCTAAGCTTTAGCGACAAAGAAAAGGAGATTTTGGCATATTATCAAGCCGCTAAGGCTTTTAGTGCTTATGCGTTGGAGATTCCTTTTGAAAAAGCGACTTTAATGAGTGATGGTTTGAAATCCATTGATAAGGAGTTTTTAAGCAAAAATGAAATGGAAAGCAAAATCAAAATCTATTTATCCGGAATCGCCGCGCTTGAATTACTTTATCAAGAGCGTTATTCTCACGCAAAAGAGGATTTAAATGCCGCAAAAACTCTCGCGCGTCAAATGGTGGAATCCTATGGCATGGGAGAATATTTGCTGGGGCGCGAAGAAGATGTATTGAAGATTTTAGAAGAATGCAAAAATGAACGCTTTGCATTTTTTAAAAATTATCGTATGATATTAGAAAATATCAAAACTTCTTTGCTTCTTAATGAAAAGTTGGAATACGACGAAATCGGTCAGCTAATCCACGCGCAAATTTAATGCTTTGCAATGCGCGTTGCCATTTGCGTTAGCCCCATAATCTTAACGATAAATCCATCTATCATTTTGCAAGTCGCCCTCTTCTTTTGGTTTGCCATAGAATTTTCGCAACACAAAAAGGCAAAATTCTAAGAAAAGATAAATAACCAAAGGGATAGCAAATAGTACTAATGCTAACATTAAACTATTCACAAAAAATCCAAAACACCACATAGCTTTGCTTTCGGTTACGGAAGTGATTGTATTATAAGGATAGGTTTCCATTGCACTAGGAATAAAATACAAGAAAAGCCAAATAAAAAATAATTTCATTTCACTTTTCATTTTAAACAAGCAAACAATCATCACAAAAGTGCTGATAGATAAAAATATTTCCATTGGAATCCTTTTTTGAATTTTGACTAGTTATTTTATAATAAAACAATAAAATCTAAAATATCATAAACAAAAACAATATTTTGCATCCATTCCAACTTCAAATCTAATTTTAAAGCATTTCTTGATTCCAACCTTTAGGAGGTTTTTTAATGCTTGGATAGATTCTGTGATAGTATTCTATAAAAGTGTTTAGATTGTCTTCTAGTTCAAAATAATAATTGCCTAGGGTGAGGGAGGAAAAGTAGAAGTTTTTGTATTGTTATGATAAAGTTCATTGGGATTAAAACAATATTTTCTTTGGTGTGTATAAGCTTCTTTGTTGATTTTACAAAAAGTTACTCTATTGTCTATTTTGCATTCTATCATTGATGATAAAGGTTGTTTGGGATTAGGATTAATATTTGATTAACCAAAAGGGATTTAAATCTTTAAGGCTAGATTCTGTGATTTTAGAGGGAATATAAAGAGGAAGTAGATTGCCATGTCTGTCTTTATTAAAAGTAATTTTACCTAGATAAAGCGTAGCAGTAAATGTTTAGATTAGTCGTTAGATATTGAGGTTCTAATCTATATGCAATATATTCTAGCGTTTGTAGTGAGCTAGATTTTACAATTTGCGTTAAAACAGATTGTATATTTTTATTACTTTCCAATGCCAAAATTTCTATCTCTGTAAAATTTTTCGGTGATGAATTGTTGCATGTTTCTGATGGGATTAAGCTCCTCGCGTATCGCTATTTCAACCTATTGGCTTCATTGGCAAATAAAATACATATAAAAAGCATAAAGCTTATAAAATATTTACCGCTAATCATTTATTTTCAACTCCCACACAATCTCCTCATCTCTTATACTCTCTTTTTCTTCTTTTACATTCTATTCCTTTTGTCCTTATAATCTTGCATAAAAAGCTTTATGCTTCGTCTTAAGCTATTTGTCTATCAAGGAGCAAAAAGGAGTGATACAGGGGTTTTTGCCCGACATTTTAGAAACATTTTGGCATAATTTCATACAAATTTAATACGAAGTTAAACAATGAAAAGTCCGATGAAGATTTTTGGCACTATGGATTTGGAATCCCTTCAACTTCCGCCGCAGCTCTCAAATGCCTTTTGTGTGATTGGAACGCAACAGCAATGTATGCAAGCTATAGATTACACCCTTAGCAAATTAGAATCGCGCCAACGAGTGGAATCCCTTATCCTAATTGAACCTCCAACCCCTAATTGGCAGCAACTCCATACAATAACTTCTTATGGTTGCAAAATTTATAGTTATTTTACAGAATCCCAAAAAGTAGATTTACAACACTATCAAGATTTCGCGCAATATAGTTTAGTGTTAATCATTAACGCTCCACACGCAAAGTAGGATTCCGCAATTCCGATACACAAAGAACGCGCGAAGCAAGAAAGTTTTGACTTTATAGCGATCTTAATAAGCCTTTTTCTTATGGCATTCTATTTCAATCTCATAAGCAATGGGATTCGTTTTCCCCTCATCGCCGAAGTTTTGAAAATACAATTTCACTTCCACAAACGAACCCGGCAACAAATCCTTAAAAGTCCCATATTTATCCATACCAAATACTCCGCATTTTTCCAATTCAATCTCTGTATTTGGCAAAACTTTCACCACGACAGAATCCCCATAAAACGAATCTATCGTGATAGTCTTGTTTGCATTATCCACACTTGCGATAATCCCCTCTAGCTTCAATCCCTTTGCAAATACTAAGCCTCCAAGACAAAACAATAATAAACTGATTCTAAAAATTTTCATAAAGTCCTTAATAAGCTCTTCTGCCACATTTCCATTCAATCTCTTGTGCGCCAAATACTTGTCCTTGCGGATACCCCTCAATCTCTACAAACATTCCGGGCTTTAAAGCCGTGAAATTATGGTAAGTATCATTACCAAAAATCCCGCAATCATCTCCTTTAAGCTTCGTATAAGGAAAAACTTGCACAACCATATTGCCATTGATTCCTGAAATCGTAATGGTTTTGTTTGCATTATTGACATCAACAATTTGCCCTTGTATATCCATATCTGCAAATGCTGGTAAGCTCAACGCACCCACTAACAACATTGTTTTAAAAATTTTGCTCATCTTCATTGTTAAACTCCTTATTCAAAATAATTTAGGGTAGAATTTTAATCAATTATTGTTAGTTTTTTGTTAAGATTCCACAAAATTTTAAAGGCAAATTTTGAAATCCATTATCCAGCCAAATACTCTTATGTTAGCACCTCTAGCAGGTTATAGCGATTTACCTTTTCGTGAAGTTGTCAAAAAATTCGGTGCGGATATTACCGTGAGTGAGATGATTAGTGTCCATGCTCTTGCATTCAAAAACAAAAAAACACTCAAAATGGTAGAAAAATCGCCTCTTGAAACCCCTTTTGCATTGCAAATTGCAGGAAATGAAGAAGGAATCATTACCCGCGCAGTAGAATCCCTCAATCTTCACAAACAAGAGATTCAAATCCTAGATTTAAATTGCGGTTGTCCCGCCCCAAAAGTCTCCAATCACGGAAGCGGAAGCTCTTTGCTCAAAGATTTAAATAAACTTGTCAAGATTCTAAATCTTATCCGCAATATCAGCGAGATTCCTTATTTAAGCGTCAAAGTGCGCTTAGGATTTGATTCTAAAATCCCGCTAGAAATTGCAAACGCTCTAAAGGATGCGCCCATTGATTATGTTGTCGTGCATGGGCGCACAAAAACAGATGGATACAAAAAAGAAAAAATAGATTACGATTCTATTGCTTTAATGAAACAGATTCTGCCTATGCCACTAATCGCCAATGGCGAAATTGATAGTGCGCAAAAAAGCCAAGAAGTGCTAAAGCACACAGGAGCAGATGGCGTAATGATTGGACGCGCTGCCGTAGAAAAACCATGGATTTTTGCTCAAATCAAGCAAGGATTACAAGAAGAAAGCATAGATTTAAGACAACGCGTAAGTTTAGAGCATTTTGACCGCACTATTTCTTTTAGGGGAGATTATGGGGCGATTATGTTTCGCAAAAATCTCCATGCTTATTCCAAAGGCTTAAAAGGATCGAGTGAATTTAGAATGCTTGTCAATTCAATCTCCAATCCCGCCCTAATGCGCCAAGCAATTTTAGATTTTTTCAGCGCAACAACTTTTGAAGCAAGATAGCGATTCTAAAACTTGCCTCTATGCACAATAAGAATAGGCGGAATCCCACGCCTAGCGAATAGGATTCCACTTGCAAGTAAGCACTAAATATAATTTACAAGAGAGAGTTGGGAGATTTTGCCAATACTTGAAAGCATAGCTTGATAGCCTAATGCGAGGGTTGAAAACTGCAAATAAGTTTCCGCAAAGTCTGTATCAATCGTTTCAGAACGAAGCGTTTTTACTTGAACAAGCAAGGTTTCCGTGCGTTCAATAGAATATTCAAACGCATTGCCTTGCGCCCCATTTTTGGTATGCACTTTATTGACATGATCTGCTAGATGGTCAAAAATTTCAATAGCATTTTGGATTCCGGGATTGCGCATAGAATCGTTATAATCATCAGAACCCGGTCGGTAAATGCCCTCTTCTACTGCCTTGATAATTGTATCAATTTGTTGGAAAAAATTCACATGAGGATCTTCTCCAATGATTGCATTGTTTGCTTGAAAGGTCAATGCTGGGTGGTTTGTAGTATTCACGCGCCCATTAGCATCTAATTCAAAATTACTACTTTCATCATCATAGAGCATAAATTCCATACGCGTAGGAATCCGATTAAGGTCTTTTAGTTGCAACTGCCCATTAACATCAAGCCCAATCCACACATTATTTTTAGATTGGGTTAGCATAGTCTCATAAGCAGCTTTTTCGGCGGGATTGCCGAAGTTTGCAGCCGCATTAAACACTGCTGCCAAATCACCGGGATTGGAATTGCTAAGATTCATCACCATACCCATAATATCCGCTAATTGTTGGTAGGTTACATCATCAGCTGGAGTTGCGGTATTCCCTACTTGTGGTGGATTTCCATTTGCTTGAAGGATTGGAACTTCAATCCCTGCAATATTTTGCCCATTCATTTGCGCCGGACTTCCTATAATCATTACACTTCCCGCATCCCTAAACTCTAACCTTCCGCTAATGGCAACCCCATTAACATCTTTAACTTCGAAGTTATAAATATGCCCATCAAGCCCAACTCCGGCGACTTCAGAAAGTTTCGTATTCATTGTGGCATATTCGTTGGTAGAGCGCACGATTTGAGAAACATCAGAACTAAGCGTTCCACCGCTGCGAGTGAATCCTACGCGGTCGTATTCCACCGAATAATCATTGCGGAATCCATTGACAGCATTTCCTGCATTATTGGTAGTCATTGTAACAACAAGAGAGCTTGCGCCAATATAAGGCAATTCTTTCTCATCTCTATCGGGTGGGTCTTTTTTAGAAACATTATTATCCACTACGATAATCTTACCCTCACTAAACTGCACATCTACATCTGCTCCACCTGCTCCATAAACGCGTCCAATCTCGTCCATCAAATCTTGTATTGTCGTTGTATTTGTGATTGCAAAATTTGTCGGCGCAACTGCTGCTCCTGCAGTATCCAATGCAGTGTTTGCCCCTACTCCGCTTAGAGTGATAGAATCCACTCCTGCTGGAAAAATATCACTTAATAAAGTGTTAGTTTTTGCGATTTCATTAGTTTGCGTTCTAAAGGTTGTCGGAATCGTATGGATACGATGGTCGTTATAATCTTCTACAGAAGTAATACTCTCACTTGAATAAGTGCCTAAAAATGGGCTTTGGACATAAGTATTTACTTTTACTCCACTATTGAGTAATGTATCAATATCATTAGTCCCCACTCCATCGGGATTATTGGGGTCTTGATAGCTACTAGAAACCATATAAAATTCAATATTAGAGCGACCTCCCGTTAAATCTTTAATTTCAATTTCTCCCCATTTATTCATCGTTACTTCTACGGCTTGGCTCACTTCTGTGTTTCCAAATTCTCGCCCAATCTTATCAAGTAAATCTTGCACGGTGGAAGCTTGATTTTTATCTGTGTAAGCCACATCCATAGAAAACTTAGATTTAAACGCGGTGCCATCTGCCCTGCGTCCTGTAATATAAAACACTTCTGGGGGATTATTGTTCGTATCTGCGTCATTATCTCCGACTAAATCCCTTAGAGTATCTTCTGCGGTGATATGCACTTCCTCGCTTACGCCTGTTGGGTGGTCTGGGTCCATAATCTTAGGATTTAGCTTACTTTGATTGAATTTAGGAATATTGGTAGAAATCATACGATTCTTATCATTATCCGAGCCAAAAAACAACTCCGCGCCCGTAATATTATAAGCCACCGAGTTATTAGAGCCAAGCAAAGCATTCAGCGTCGCATTGTTTCCATTGTAGCTTCCATCAGCATTGAAAGGCGCACTTGTAGTCGCTGTGCCACCGAAAATAAACTCGCCTCCCACCGAAGTGTTTGCAAGAGTCAGGAAGTGGTCGCGAATGGATTGAAGGTCTTTAGCGATTGCAAGACGCGAAGTTTCGCTATGAATATCGTTTGCGCCCTGCACTAATTTGGTTTTAAATTGGTCCATATTCTTAGTCAAGTCGCTTAAAGCCGTATCAGTATGTCTCGTGTAAGTGTAGGCATTGGTTGCAAGTGCATGGCTTTGGTTTAGTGTCGTGATATTATAATCCAACGCCAAAGTTTTATTAAAAATGGAAGTCCCTTGATAGCCATATTGAATCTTTAATCCATTCATTTGGGACAAAGTCCTATCCAAGCTATTTTGCGTCTTATTTTGCTGGTATTGCATGGTTGTGTATCTTGAGCTAGTTCCAATTCGCATAACCTAATCCTTGTATCTAAATTTTAGATTTCTTTAGAAATGTAAAGCAAATTTTATTCCATTTATAAGGTAAGATTCCATTATTTTTTCTCAAAAATCAATGCAATAGAATTGACGCAATGCCGCGTGTTTTTAGGTGTGAATCCCTCGCCTAAGAAAATATGCCCTAAATGACCTCCGCAATTTGCGCATAGAATCTCCATTCTCCTACCATCTGCGTCTAATTGTTCCTTGATTGCTCCTTGCAAACAATCATCAAAACTCGCCCAACCGCAGCCACTATGGAATTTGCTTTTAGAATCATACAGCTTTTGATTGCATTGCTTACAATGATAGATTCCCTCTTCAAAAAAATTTTCAAATTCCCCACTAAAGGGTGCTTCTGTGCCTTTGTGCAAAATCACATATTGTTCTTCTGGGGTGAGTTTTTTATACATTTTTATCTTTTCTCTCCTTTTCTTGTAGTAATTTTTGCAAAAACTCTTCTAAATTGAATTTTTTGCGTTGATTTTCAGTAAAAAGATGGACAATAATATCCCCCAAATCTATAACAATCCAATCAGGATTCTCTTCATCAATATGAAAAAAGCTTTCTCCTTTGGCTTTGAGCTGTTTTTTTAACTCTTCTAAAAGTGCCATTGCATGTCTATCTATAAGCGCGGTGGCAATCACAACAAAATCTACGAAATAATCCGTGTCTTTGAGGTTAAAAATTTCAATATCTTCGCCTTTTTTATCTTCTATAATTTGACAGATTACTTCAATGGCTTCTTGTCTGTTTTCTTGCAATTTGTTTCCTTTAGTATGGATTCTAAAATAGGCTGTGGAATTAAGCGCGACAAATCACCGCAATCCTTGCTTTTAAGCTTTTTGCGAATCTGCGTAGAACTAATGTCTAACTCACAAAAAGGAAGAATCCGAAATTCTCGCGGAATCCCAAAGCCTTTACGCGGAATTATAACAAATTCTACGCTTTTTTGAAGCAAGGGGAAATTTTGCCAAAGGTGTAGGGATTCCACATTATCCGCACCTATTAGCAAATAAATCTTATCTTCTGGGCTTAAATCATAGAATTGCTGGATAAATTGCAAAGTCTGATAAGTCGGCGTTGGAGCATTTTGACGGATTTCATAATCCAACACTTCTAACTTCTCGCTAATAAATTGCGGCAAACTAAGACATAAAATCCTAAGCCATTGGAAGCGCAAATCCGGGGCAAAGCAAAATTTTTCTTTAAAAGGATTTAAGAAATTTGGCACAATAAGAAGTTTATCTAATTCTAACTCTGCAAGTGCGGATTCTATAATCCGCAAATGTCCCAAATGTGGAGGGTCAAACGAACCCCCAAAAAACGCGAATCTTTGCTGCATATTCCAACCTTTTAGTTTTAAATTTTAATTTGGGATTCCAAATCTATTAAATCTTAGGAATGAAAAATCTCTTAAATTTGGTAGAATTTTAGCAAAAAAGAGTAGTTTCATGGAATGGCAAGTGTGGCAATGTGTAGAATGGGCGTTGGTTTTTTGTTTTGGAATCGCTTTGGGTTCTTTTGCGAATGTCCTTATTTTTAGGATTCCACGCGCTTTAAGCCTGATTTATCCTAACTCCTTTTGTCCGCATTGTCAAACAAAACTCCAATGGCGCGATAAGATTCCTTTGTTTTCTTTTTTGGCTTATCGCGCACAATGTCGCCACTGCAAAGCTAAGATTCCGTTTTATTATATCTCAAGCGAGATTCTAGGCGGAATCTTTGCAATCTTTTGTTATGCTTGGCTTGGAATCTTGGGAATTTTTTTATTTTTGCTTTTGTTGTGTTTTTATGTCTTGAGCCTCATAGATTGGGAGTTTTTGGAGATTCCAGATAGTTTAAACTTCGCCAATTTAGCCCTTGCGATTCTTTATGGAGCAAATGCCTTGCCAACGCATTGGTTTGGAATCGCTTGGCTAGAATCTCTAATTTTCGCGCTTTGCTTTATGGGGTTTGCAAGTTTTATCAGAATCTTTATCGGGAGCATTGTGTGCAAAGAAGTTTTAGGAGAAGGAGATATTATTGTCTTTGGCGCACTTGGAGCGGGACTTGGTTTAAGCGGAATCCTCGCAATCTTTTTTGGTTCGGCTTTAGCACTTTTTGTTTTGTTGCTCTTTAAAATCCTCAAAACTAATCCTCAAAGGCTAGAGATTCCCTTTGTCCCCTTTTTGTTTATGGGATTCTTGATTGTGATTTTATGCCATTTTTTTAGTTTTTGCAATGGAATCTAGCGTTTTTAACGCCTCAATAAAGCTAAATCCACAAGAAAATGCTACAATCGCAAAGTAAAAATTATCAAGGAAACCTCCAATGAAAATTAGAATCTATTACGAAGATACCGATTGTGGCGGAATCGTTTATCATACAAACTATTTGAAATATTGCGAAAGGGCGCGCAGTGAGATGTTTTTTAATGCCAACACAATGCCTTTGCAAAATGGAGTTGGATTTGTCGTCAAAGCAATGCAAATAGAGTTTCATTATCCAGCAAAGCTTGGGGATTTGCTTGAAGTCCAAACGCAAATATTAGAACAAAAATCCGCCTCACTAAACTTACTGCAAACGATTTATTTAGTGGATTCCAAAGAATCAGAAAACGCTGAAGATTCCAAAAAGCCTAAAAAAGTTTTTTCTGCTACAATTACGCTTGTTTGTATGGATTCTTGCACACATAAGATTGCCAAAATCCCATTATGGGCGCGAGAAATTTTTGATACTTTAAGGAAGGATTAAAATGGAAGAACAGAAGATTCAATACCCTTGCACTTGGCATTATCGGATTATTGGGACAAACAAAGAGGAATTGCGCTTGGCTGCGCTAGAGTTGATTGACAAAGAAATCCTCTGCACTCCCGCCAAAGAAAGTAGCAAAGGCAAATACCATAGTGTCAATATTGAAGTCATCGTAGAAAATCAAGAAGAAAGAGATAGAATCTTTGCGAATCTTCACCACGATTCAAGGATAAAGTTTGTCCTCTAAAATCCTCTTTGTCAGCATCATTTTAACCTTACAAATATCACTTAATGCGGAATCTAGCAAAATGCAATCCCAAATGGATTCTTCTGAAGTTTTGGATTTTAATCCAAAAATTGCTTCCTTTTGTCTCCTACAATCCTATCCCACGCTAGAGCAAGAAGGACAAGAAAGCTTGAGATTCCGCGATAATTCCCATTTGGTATGGAATCTTATGAAAGATTCTACGCGCCAAGCTATCACGCAACGCCATCAAAATCCCTTTCAAGATTCTTGGCAGAATCCAAAATTAGCAGATTCGTTTGCAACCCCCTATCCTCTTGCAAATTTCGCTAAAAACTCTGATGAAGAGAGTTCTAGGATTCGTGATATTGCATTTTTTTCTATGCTTTATGGAAGCAATGAAGCAGAAGTAACGCAGAATCTTAAAAGCCTCTTCTGGGTAGATGGCACAGAAATCTTGTTTAACTCCAAAAATGGTGCTTATGAGGCATTGGTGCGCGTGAAAAATCGCTTGGAAAACCTTTTGGAATCTCACCCAAATTTCAAAATTTATCTACAAAACATTGGCGGAACTTTTAAATGGCGTAAGATTGCGGATTCTAATAATCTAAGTGCGCATAGCTTTGGAATCGCGATAGATATTAATGTCGCTCATTCTCGCTATTGGTTGTGGGATTTGAAAAGCAATGCTTTGAGTAATTCTAAAGCCGTCGCCACGATTCCGCTAGAAATCATTGAGGCTTTTGAAGAAGAAAATTTCATTTGGGGCGGACGCTGGTGGCATTATGATACCATGCACTTTGAATATCGTCCCGAGATTCTATGCTATGCTAAGGAGTTTGCAAAGTCTCACAATCCTTAGGATATGAAGCGTTGTAAATTGTTGCACGAGGGATTCTATGAAACTGCGTTGTCACAAAACGCGCCGCAAAATCCCAAAATCAAGTATGTTTTATTGCTGAAGCGTTTGTTTGTCGGACTTTTTGAGGCATTTCTCACAGACAACATACAACAACATATCGTGGCTTACAGGCTTGGCGTTGTAGGAATTTGTAACTTCTATTTGCAATTTTTCAATCTCGTGATTGCAAAACTCTTCAATTTTGCCACATTCCACACAAATAATATGGTCATGATGCAAACCGCTTGCGATTTCATAGCGTTTGCCACTTCTATCCACTTCAATAGAGCTGATAAACCCCTCTTTTTCAAGAAATGAAAGAATGCGATAAATAGAAGAAACACTCGCACTCGCACAGGTCTTACGAATAATCCCAAAAATATCCTCCGGGCTTAAATGCCCTCCATCTTCATAAAGAGCTTTGAGGATAAACTCGCGCTGTTTGGAGTTTTTGAGATTGTTTTTGCGGATAGATAAATGCAACCTATCCAAAATAGCTTTGAGAGGTTCTGTGTATTTTTTCATTAGAGAATCCTTATAATTAAAAACATTGCGCAAAACGATAAATTTTTTAATTATAGCACAGCATTATAGAATAAATCAAATATAAAATAAGAATCATTTTTATATTATATTAAGTTGATATTGATTATCATTTTATGAAATAAATTTCAAAACAGCACTTTTAAGGAGATTTGAATGTCAGTTTTAGTTATTGGCGGAGACGAGATTACACCTATCAAAGCGGTATTAAACAATCTAGGTTGCAAGTCTATCACACATTGGGACGGACGACGCGAAAGCATTAACCACAAAGATTTGCCACAAAACATTGGTTGTCTTGTAATGCTTACGAATTTTCTCAATCACAATACGATGAAAAAATTTCGCACAGAGGCAAAAAAGAAAGATATTCCTGTGATTTGCACCAAACGAAGCGTTAGCTGTTTATATTGTGAATTTATGAAAACATTTGGAAACAAAAATTGTCCTTGCAATGGCTTTTAATTTCAATTTAATTTTAATTTTGTAAAATTATCCCTAAATTATGTTTTAGCTTAATTTAAGGATAAGAATGCAACCTGCACTACTTGAGCCTCTTGGCAACTTAACGATTCTTGTTGTTGAAGATGATCCTATTGCGCTAGATTTGCTTAGGATTCCGCTTGAGAGACGATGTCGCAAGGTCTTAACAGCCAAAAAAGGCGAAGGTGGGCTAAAGCACTTCCGCAACAATGTGATTGATATTGTGATTACTGATGTAAATTTAGAGGGCAAAATAGACGGAATCGCAATGGTAAAAACCATACGCAAAACCAATCCAAATATCCCTGTAATTTTTATGACTGCTTATAGCGATGAAGAAAAAATCAATGAGATGATTAAGCTAAACGCTTGTTCGCTGATTAAAAAAGCAGTAGATTTGGAAGAATTATTCGTGCTTTTGCTTGGAATCAACAAACAACTTCACAAAGAGCAAACCGTGGATTTAGGGCAAGGAATCTTCTATCGGAGGCGCGATAAGTCTATCCTTAAAGGCTTTGCCGTCTTTGAACTCACAGATAGAGAATGCCAGATTTTGGATTTGCTCATCAATGCAGATGGCTATCCTGTAACCTATGAGGAATTTCACAAAAAAATTTGGAAAGGACAGCCAATGACGATGGATTCTTTGCGTATGCATGTCAATAGCATTCGTCGCAAAACCTATCACGACCTTATCCGCAATCACTCGCGTTTGGGTTACAAACTGAAGCTTATTTGCTCGGAATAAAGGCTTATTAATGAAAACTTGCGAAATCCATAATCCAAATCAATCATTCGCACTATTACTCCGTCATTGCAAGAATTACAACGCAATTCGTGGCAATCTATAATCTAAACAACCCGCCGTCATTGCGAGACTCCGTAGAAGTCGTGGCAATCCACAACCCCGCGCAAAGTGGATTCCACAACTTCCGATATTCAAATAGGATTCCAATCCAACCCCGCCTTTTTGGCTTGGCTTCTCTGAATCTTTTTAGGAATCTTATAGCGTTTGGAATCTTTAATAAAGTTTGCGCCTGTTTGGTGGAAATCAAATGCGATTCCTGCAAGTTTTGCTTGAAATTGCAAGGATTCCACCCATGCAAAATCACATGCCCTTGCTTTGAGTCCCGATTCTCCCCCTACACTGATTCTTGCAATCTTGCGCGAATCCAAAAATGGCGTTAAATCTATTTGCCCCAAAAGTGGTGCGCAAATAATCCACCGCGTGTGGATTGGCAGCTCCAAAAAAGCCCCCAACCGCTTATTTGCTTGGGTTTGATTCTCTATGCTACACCCCACAATCACATTGGGATATCCCTCACCCCAATCCTTAGGGACGCATTCTAGGAATCGCGTAATGCGCTTGGTAAAAAACACGAAAGTGCAATCCCGCCTCTGTGCTATCATCTCCCACGCCTCCGCTCTCCAAATATCCGCACTCTCTAACAAAAAATCACTGCTAAAACAAGTCCAAATCCTAGTTCCGCTTGGAATCTTATAGTTTCCTTGTCGATTTTTGACGATAGGTAGATTGAAACTCCGCGTCTGATAGAGTTTGCGCGTGTCTTTTTGTGTGATAGAATCTATCGTATAAACAAAACAATTCCTACAGCCCTCACTCACACGCACACAGCCATGCCAAGGATTCCAATTGGTTTCTTTTAATTCTTTGAAATCTTGGGAATTTGTGAAATCTCTCACTTTGATAGATTTTGTCGCTAACTCTCTAAAATAAGGCAATACAAGCGAATCCAAATTAACCTTAACCCCTTGCAATCATCTGCCAAATCATAGCACATAAACCACAAAAATCCACTTGAAGTTTAAGACTTATTTATATATCAAATAAATTTTCTTGTTTCCCTTTAAATTTTTCTTGGCATTCTTTAGCTTCTTCTTTCCATTTTTTAAGCCCTTTGATAATGGATTCTGCATTGTCTCTTGTAATGATTTTAAAGCCCCTATTGCTTTTATTTGCATTAAAAGCCTTAATGCTTTCTTGATTTAAATTAGAAACATCTAAACCCTCGTATTTTATTAATTCCCTATTTAGATTAAACATTTCATTATCAAAAATATTTTCATCATGCATTACTGCCCTCTTAATGCCATATTCCTTAGCTTTCCCCATAGCGTGTCTTGAGCCGCTATCTTTCTTTTTGTCTCTCTTACTATCAAATTCACTATAACTCGCAGTTAAGATTACCATATCGCTAAATAAAGCCTGAAGCCTATCGCGTCTAGTATATCTCCCTATCATATCATAACGATTAGTCGGTGGTTTATAATATTCACTAATCAAAAGTCCATTTTTATTTGCTACAATATCATCGGCTAAGGCGGTATTTCTCTTGGGCAAAATATCCTCTAATGTGCTAGGAAGTATGGCTATGGTGCAATTTTCAGATGATACGCTTTCATGCGCTATACTATCACAACCCAATGCCAAACCGCTAACGATTGTAGTATCAAACTTCAAAATCTCCTTAAGCACTGCTCTTTCTAGGGATTCAATCTCTGAAGTTGGATTCAAAAGCCCAATTACTGCTATATTAAAGTTATTCCCTCTTAGTAGATTCAAATCACCTTTATAAGCCAAAAACACAGGCAAATCAGTTTTGTTGATTTGCTTAAATCTACAAGTTGGAAAATCTTCATCACCAAATGCAGTAAATCTTATACCCTCCCCGCTTTTATCAAGATAGCTTTCTACTTCTTCCATTTTTTCAAAAAAATCAAAACAATATTTGTTTTGCAATGTGTTTCTTATCCTCTCATCTAGCTCCTGACTTGTCATATTGGGGTGATAATTATCTATCACCCATCTATTGCTTACACCTTTACATTCAAGAGCGGTTAGGATATTTAAGACATTTTGACTATATTTTCCCACAATGTTATCCTTTAATAGTTTTGCATAGTCTTGGCAATAGAATAAAATGCTACTTTTTTAGCCCCACAATCAAAAAGTGCTTGTATGCAGTCCTCACACACGCCAACTAACTTTTTTGTCCATTATCACGATGATGATGTGTGTAAATATCATCAATCAGTAGGATATTTTTACCGCGTATCGCCCCTACATCAAGAAGACAAGTGTCTTTTGTAATGCCCGGGTAAGGATCATCTCCTCCATCAGAACCCTGCAAATGTGTGGTTCTAGTATCCTTTTGGCGGATAATAGCATTAGTGCCATCAAATATTTCAGGCTCATGAATATGTGCTGGTTTTCTACTATAACCATCTCCATAATACAGAATAGATGTTTGCACTGCTTCCTTGAGATAGTGTGGCTTACTAGGCTTAGATCTAGGCACTACACAAACAGTAAAATCGTTTTTTACCTTCTTTCCAAATACAAGATAATACAAAAAAGATTCCACACTATCATAAGCCTGAGATATAACTTCTTTCATTATACCACTATTCTCATCATATTGATTATAGTCGTTTTTTAAAGTAACCAACCAATCTGGATTTCCCGGATTTCCATAGTTTGTATAATCCAAGCTATAAAAACCTATTACATCTCGCTCTTTAAGAAACTCACCATCTGCTTTAATCGTAAAGCGTTTAAAATTATGACGATGTTCAATATCTTCCAATAGATGCTTTTTATAACTATCTAAAAAATCTAATCCTAAATCTATATTTGCACCTGCCATTAAAAACTCCTTAAAATAAATTTATCCACCAAATCTCGCCCCTAATACACTTTCCGCTCTACCACAAACCTATTGCATAAACATCTTCTTGCTTAGCTTTCGCAATAGAATAAAATACTACATTTTAGCTCCACAATCAAAAAGCACTTGTATGCAGTCCTTTACTGCACCATTTATTTTTTATTCCCCAACTATCACGATAATGCTCCATGTAAATATCATCAATCAGCAAGATATTTTTGCCGCGTATCGCTTCTCTATCAATCTGACAAGTATCCAGCGTGATTCCGGGATAATAATCTTGATCTCTTTCAACATTCTTTACTTGAACAATAGCACTGGTAGAATATACATGAGAACGCCCGTCTTCTAAAGGAATACGACTTACATCTGCTATATCCAAACTATTAACTATATCCGTAAGATAATTTGGCTGATTAAGTTTTAATCTAGGAACTACACAAACGATAAAATTGTCTTCCAAATAGCTCTCAAAAGCACACAAAAAGTCTTTTACATACTCAGATGCTTTACACTTAGCCTCTTGCATTGCGCTCTCATTCTTGTTGTGTTTGTTATAACCATTTTTCAAAGCAACTAACCAATTTGGATTACAATCAGAATCAGATGCTCCATATTGCCTCCAACTCCCACAATCTATATAATCCAAACCATAAAAACTATACAAAACATACCTATCATATTCTTTAAGAAATTCACCATCTGCTTCGATTATAAAGTGACGAATCTCACCACTATTAATCTTTTTTCCCAAATACTTTCTTCCCAAATATCTTCACTATCTACCATAAAAACTCCTTTAAAATCAATTTATCCATTAAATTCCACTTTGATGATTCTATCCTGTAAAACTCCTGCCATTAACGCATTACAAACCTCCTTATCCTCGTTTTCAAAAACCACCAAACTCCCCACTTCAAGCCCAAAATCTTTAACCAAATTCGCAAACTTATTACCCTCTATATTGCAATAAATATGTGAGAAATATTTAGCAATATCATAGTATTCAAGCAATAGCATTACTCTTTTTTGACTAGCATTTGTAAGCAAAATGATTTGATTTTCTTGGTAGAATTGTTTTATGAGATTAAAAATCTCTAAATTTAAGCGCGTTAGTTGTAGAAATTTACGATAATTACTCTCTTTACAACTTTTTATCTCGCTTAACTGCGATTGCGTGAATTGGTTGGAATCTTTGAGATATTTTTGGGTTATTCTTTTGGTTTTGCTACTAAGAGAGAGAGAGAGAGAGAGAGAGAATCCGCTGCGTATTGATACGCGGCATTGTTAGCCAAATCCGTATCTATCAGCGTCCCATCTAAATCAAAGAGTAGAATATCGCTTTTGCTGAAGCTCATTTGCAACACTAAACTACTCCTTTACACGATAAAATCCGCGCAGCATTATAAAAGAAATCTCTTTAATTTATTTTAAAATCGCCATACTTCCCTATTATTGCTTAATCCCTAGTAGCGTGGTTATCATCTCATCAATAGCAGAGATCATTTTAGCGTTCGCGCTATAACCGGTTTGAAACTTAATGAGATTCACCAATTCATCGTCTATGGAGACTTCAGAGATTGTCTTGTATTCCTTTTTGGTGGAGTTATACACTGCTTCTTTGGTTTCTTGTGTGATTTGCGTTCCCTCTGTTTGTGAAGCAACCTTACTTGCGATATAGCGAAAATACCCGCTAATGGTTTCGCTACGCTGTTCGCCATCATAATCCGTAAAGGTGATTTTATCGTATTGGAGTTGCTGCATCATATTTGCTACTTCAAAGTTCCCATCTACGGCTTCACGATAAGCGCGAATCAAAGTCGGGTCATCACGATAAGCCCTTGCTAATTCAATATTGCTCGCATCATTCCCGTCAAAAAACCGATTCACCCCAAACGCACCTGCGAAATTTGTGCCATTATCTTGAATGGAGATATAAATTTCCTCCGAAGGATTCTTTGAAGTGATTGCAAAAGTTTTCGTATCGTTATTATAGGTCGCTTGGAATCTATCATCAAAATCATTCAAAGCATTACCATCTTCGTTATCATCAACATTGGCATTCAATTGGTCAATAATGCTTTGCATATTGGTAAGATTGTCTATTTTGACTTCACGCGCACCAAGCTCATTGCCTTGCTTGTCATACATTACAACTTTGAAACTTCCCTCACGCACATTATAGCCACTTGTTGTTAGCGCATCTTGCGTATTGATATAAAGCTTATCGCTTCTTGCGCCAAGTTGTGAGCATTGGGCATAGATATTGTTTGTCGCTTCAATGATTCCATTTGCAAAAGTATCCAAATCATTAATATATACTTGCAATTTTCCCAAAGTTCCCTGACAAGTGAAAACCTCTTCTGTGCGAATCAAATCCAACAATGCCCCTACTTTTCCCTCATTCAAAACATTCGTTAGATTATATTCTTTATGATCTCTACGCAAATATTTAATCGTATAGATTCCACTTTCATTTTGGGAATTATCCAATGTTAATGGGTGAAAAGAAACTCCATCTACGATAGACCTACCGCCGATTGTCAAATGATAATCTTCATCAAAATCTGCAATGTTTTTATTGACACACGCACTTCCCTTGACTTCTTCTTTAAATACATCGCAACCAATAAGATTATTAATTTCAAACTCATATTGATCACGCAAATCACGCAAATCATTTGCTTTTCGGTATAAATCTTGATTTTCATACTCATTGATTTGCTTATTGATTGTCGCGATTTGCTCTGCAAGACGATTCACCTCCTCAACGGCGACTTTGACTTCATCATTCAATCGTTGTTGCAGATAAACTAGAGAATTACGCGTTTCTTGAATGTTTTTAGAAAGCGTGTTTGCTTGTTCTGCTAACGCAATCTTTTGTGCTGGATCTCCCGCTTTAGTAGATAAATCTTTCCAAGCATTAAAGTAATTCTGCAAATCATTATAAATCCCTACTCCGTCAATTTCAGGGTAATAAGAAGAAGCCTCCCGAAGTCCTGCAAAACTTGTATCGTAGTAGGTTTTCTCTGAAGCTGCTTTTTTGTAACGCATAAAGCTATATTCATCATGCACGCGTTCCACGGTCATAATATCAAGACCTTGCCCTAAGGCATAGTTTTGCTTCCAAAGCGGAGTTTCTGCCGCGCTTCTAACCACTTGCCTAGAATAAAACTCATTATTCGCATTGGCAATGTTATTGCTCGTGGTATCCACCATTACTTGATGACCCGTCAATCCTGTATAAGGAGTATTAAGTGATGAAAGTAATCCACCCATAATATTCCTCCCCTCTACACTTCAGTGTGTAAAAACGAAGCATTACCTAGAGATTGTTTCTTGTAGCCATGCTCTTCAACAGGAACAATCTTGCTCAAAAGTGAGCCATAAAACTCCGAAACAGCTAAGGACATTTTGCCAAAACGATAGTTAAGATTCTTTAAGATTTCTAATTGATCGTGAAGTTCTGCAGTGCATTCACTCGCACCCTCGCCTAGCAGATGTTGCTTATCTTCATAAGTCAAATCCTCTAAAGTCGCATTGGGATATTCCTTGCGCAAACGCTCTTCAATACTCTTAGCGTAGGCTTCTTTTTTCTTGATGAAAGATGCGGTTAATTCCTCTTTTTGCGGAATCCTTGCAAAAATAGCTTCATTGTTTGCGATTTTAATATCCGCAATATCTTGTTCTGTAATTGCAATGAGTGCTTTAATATCCTCTAAAGCATCTTTTAAGAACTGCAAAGACATGAGATAACTCCTAAAAATAGACTTACCTCTTATCTAAGCAATTCTTGTGCCAACTTTTCAGCACTCCCCCTTAAATCTAATTTATAAGTCCCCCCTTGAATCGCAGCTTTGATTTCATCTAATCTACTATCAGAAGAAGCTTTTGCGCTTTTTTCTGTTTGAGGCTTTTGATTAATGGATTCTTCTTTGGCATTATTAATCTGTGAAGTATTTTTATTATTCGTCTGATTAATAACACTTGAAAAAGCCGAATTACTCATCAAATGGCTAATCATTTTCTCTCCTTTGTAAAAAATCTTTCCACTAATATCGGCTATTTTTCAAAAAACTAAAATGATTTTCTAATACTTTTTGAAATATCTTGCAAAAATTTCTCATTGGCGTCCTTAGGTGGGGCGATTGGTTGGCTATCACCATACAATGGAACATCAGGACCGCCGATTTTAATGGTATATAAAATCACAAAAAGCATAAAGTAAATAAAAAGTCCAAATCCCATTGATGGCACAAACCAATCTTTCATTTTCGTTCCTTTGAAAGCCAAAACTCATTTTCACCCGTTTTTAAATAATGCTTTCTAATTTCTTAGTGAAGTATATCAGAATTTTATTTGTTTATTTGTTAAACAAAAATTTAAAATTTTTTTATATTTTCCCATCAAATTTGCAACAAACTGCGCTTTTTGTGCTATAATCCAATTTCTCTAAATTTTCAGCAATTAAATATTTCTTAAACAAAGGATTCATCAATGCGGCTTTTTAATTTTATTCAATGCAATTTTCTCAAAAATTCTTTAAAATTTTTTTGTATTTTTAATCTCTTTAGTTTCATTGGAGCAAATGCCGCAAACATTCAAGAATCCCAATGGGAGCAAGGACAAACACTTCTAACCTTTTTTGAAAAAAACAAGATTCCTTTAAGGGTTTATTATGATTTACCCCAAGAAGACAAAGAACTTGCCGATGAAATCATCAGTGGTAGCACTTTTTATACACTTTATGAAGATTCTACTTTGCTTCAAGCATTGATTCCTATTAATGAAAACTCCCAATTGCATATCTTCAAACAAGGTGATTCCTATGGTATGCGCGCGATTCCTGTATCCTATTTCACAGAAGAACGAACAATTGCGCTTTCTGTTGAAAATTCCCTTTATAATGATATTACAAAATTAACAGGCGATAAGTTTTTGGCAAACGACTTTATCCAAGCCTACAAAGGAAGTGTGAATTTCCGCCGTGAAGTGCGCAAAAACGACAAGTTGGCAATCATTTATGAGCGAAAATATCGCTTAGGCAAAAATTTTGGTTCGCCCAATATCAAGGCTTCTATTTTAAATGTCGGCAATCGTAACCAATATGTTGTCCGCCACGAAGATGGGCAATTTTACGACTTAAAAGGCAACAATCTAAGCAAATACTTGCTCACCGTTCCTCTAAATTACAAGCGCATTTCTTCTCATTTTTCAATGGGACGAAAACACCCGATTCTAGGCTATAAACGCCCTCATCTAGGCACAGATTATGCTGCACCGCGCCACACTCCTATTCGCGCCGCAGGACAAGGTAAAGTCATCTTCGCGGGCACAAAAGGTGGCTATGGCAAGACCGTGATTATCCAGCACGAAAACGGCTATAAAACCCTTTATGCACATATGCAAAAAATTGATAGCAAAATCCGCGTAGGCGTTCAAGTCGCGCAAGGGAAGCAAATCGGAACGGTCGGCAGCACAGGGCTTAGCACGGGACCACATTTACATTTTGGACTTTACAAAAATGGCAATGCAGTAAATCCTGTCAAACATCTAAAAATTGCCCACGCCAAGCTTCAAGGCAAAGAAAAAGAAGGATTCTTGGCAAACGCAAAAGCCTATCAAAAAGCTCTCAATACTGCTTTGGCACAAGGCATAGAAAACCAAACTCCTTTTAAGAAAATGCAAAATGGCTATATCGTTTATCTCAATACGGAAAATGAAAATTTAAACTAATGTTAGCAAAAGAGATTTCTAATATTCGTTTTTGTAGTTGCGAAGATTCAAAATACATCAAACCTAAGCGTATGCTTTTTTGCGAAAATGGCAAGGAGCGTAGTTGGGATATTATTGAAGCGCACGATAGTGTAGCGATTCTACTCTACCATAAAACAAAAGATTCCTTTGTGATGGTTAAACAATTCCGCCCCGCCGTCTATCTCAAAGAAAGTATCCGCAAAACTGCAAACTTAAAAGTAGAATCCGGTTATACCTTTGAACTTTGCGCTGGAATCACAGACAAAAAGGGGAAATCGCTTCAAGAAATCGCCCAAGAGGAAGTTTTAGAAGAATGTGGCTATGCGATTCCATTAGAAAATATCCAAAAAATCACAGAATTTTATAGCTCCGTTGGTTTTGCTGGAAGTAAGCAAACGCTGTTTTTTGCAACACTTGATGAATCCTACCGCCAAAATCAAGGGGGTGGCGTAGAAGACGAAAATATTGAAGTCGTTTTTATCCCACGCAAAGAGGCTTATAATTTCATATTGGACGAATCTTATCCCAAAACTTCAGGCGTTATGTTTGCATTCCTTTGGTTTTTTAGAAATTTCAAGGATTCCTAATGCAAAATAACTATTCCGCGCTCAAAGAACTCACTAAAAAGCTTGATGAGATTAAGGAATCTTGGCAAATCTACACGATTTTTGAACAAGAAAAAAAGAATTTCAACGAAGAATTTGACGCTCTTAAAAAAGACAAAGAATCTTTAATGGAATCTTTTAACGAAATTTCAGCCAAAAACGCCCTCTTACTCGCCGAAAACAAGGAATTAGAAGAAAAAAACAAAACCTTGCAAAATGCAATCTCTGCTAAAGAACAGCAATTAAATTCCCTAAATCCTCAACAAGATTCCGCTCCAAACTCCAAGCTAAACCCCAAAGAAATAGACTTTGAAGCACTACAAACGCAATGTCAAAGCCTCAAAAAGATTCTAAAATCTGCAGAGGAACTCTTACAAAATGATTCTTTCGTGCGTCCTAAAGCTTTAGAAAAGCTAGAAGTCTCCTACCAAAAACACCAAAGATTACTTGCAAATCCAGCAAAAAATTATGTGTTATTAGAATCCGCAGAAATGCTTTTTGATTTGCTCACCCAAATCCATTCCAAGCTCAAAATACTTGATTTAGAAAGCTCAAAACTAGAATCCCAAATCCACAACCCACAAAACAATTTAACAAAACCCCAAAAAATGTTAGATGAAATCCAAGACCTAGAATTCCTTAAAGAAAGCCAAGATTTAGATTCCAAAGAAAGTTTGCAAGAATCTTTAGCAGAAAACCCAAAAGATTCCTATGCGATTCCACAAAGCCCCAATCAAGCCTCTTAAAACGCTTTATGAAAACATTAAAACTTTTTGTCTCTGCCATAGAATATTCCGCAAACATTCATCTAGCCAACTTGCTAAAATCCCTGCAACAATCCCAAACTCCCTTTATCCTTTATGGAATCTTTGATAGCACATTATTGCAACAGATTTTAGGAAAAATCCCCGAGATAGCAAACCAAACAGAAGCCAACACCCTAGATTCCTCTCAAGATTCCAACAAAACAACCTCTATGAATTATACTTACTTTTCACAAAACATTTATAATCCCGAATCTTTCCGCATTATGGGTTTTGTTGGGATTTTGAAGCTGATTCCGACTTTTTTCAAGCTCAAAGCCAAACTTGCCCAAATCGCCCTCCAATGCGATATGGCTTTATTTATGGATTCCTCATCGTTTAATATTCCTTTAATTCAATCAATCCGCAAACTTTCCTCCCAAACACAACCATTCAAAAAACCGCGTATTGTTTATTATATTTTGCCGCAAGTTTGGGCTTGGAAACCTAAACGCGCACAAATTTTAAGTGAAATTTGCGATGAATTGTGGGGGATTTTGCCTTTTGAAGCTACATTTTATCCCAAAACTTCCACCATAACTTATGTGGGACACCCCTTGCTTGATGCGATTCCTTATTCTTTTGATTCTCCACAAAAAACACAAAATATCGCTTTTTTGCCGGGTTCTCGCAAAAGTGAAATCCGCGCACTTTTTCCGATTTTCAACCAACTTGCAAAAGATTTGAAATCACAGGGTAAAAACGCGATTTTAATCATTCCAAAAGCCTTTGAAAAGCAGGATTTAAGCGCAATCTATGGAGATATTTGCGCATTTGAAATTTCCTTTGATACTTATGCGGGATTAAAGAAAAGTGAGTTTGCTTTCGTATGTAGCGGCACAGCGACTTTAGAATCCACACTTCTTGGGATTCCGACTATCTTAGCTTATAAGGCAAAATTATTAGATTATTGGATCGCCAAAGCCTTAGTGAAGCTAAATTATATTGGTTTGGCAAATATTTTTCTAGAATTTCATCTCTTTAAAACGCCAAAGAAGAATCCAAATCCCTCTAATTTCCCAATTCACCCTGAATTTTTGCAAAAAGATGCCAATGTAAAAAACCTAAAAAATGCCTATTTGCATTTTGATTATGCGCATTTTTTTGAACAAAAAAAGATTCTTCTTGAATATCTTGCATATGGAAGTGCGGAATCTTGCGCGAAAAAAATAAAAAATTTCGCAAAAAATTTATAAAATAAAGGGCTTTTTAACACTCTTTTTCTTACTATATCAAATTATTTTATCTAAAGGGCATTTATGGAACCTATGACCAAATATGGTTATGATAAGTTGATTTCCGAACTAAAGAATCTCAAAGAAGTTGAACGACCGAAGAATATTATTGAAATTGACACCGCGCGAGAACATGGCGACTTGAAAGAAAATGCGGAATACCACGCGGCAAGAGAGCGTCAGCTATTTTTAGATGCGCGGATTAATGAGCTTACACAGCTTGTTGCAGACGCGCGCGTGATTGACCCTGCAAGTTTAGAACACACTAAAGTTAGTTTTGGTTCAACCATCAAATTAGAAGATTTAGATAGTGGAGAAACTTTCACTTACACGATTGTCGGTGCGACAGAAAGCAATCCCGAAAAAGGCTTGATTTCCTATCATTCTCCCTTAGCCAAACAGCTTTTGGGTAAAGTTACAGGCGATGAAGTCGGTGTAACCCTACCAAAAGGGCGCGTGGATTATGAAATTTTAGAGATTCTCTATAAACCCATTCAGTTTTAGGGAGATTCTATGGCGACACTTAAGATAAAAAAACTCATTCCCAACGCAGTGATTCCACAATACCAAAGCAAGGAAGCTGCGGGATTTGACCTTTGCGCAAGTGAAGGGAAATTGGTAAAAAAAGGCAAATGGGCATTGATTCCAACAGGGCTTAGCTTCAGCTTCCCTAAAAACTACGAAGTGCAGCTGCGTCCAAGAAGCGGATTGGCGTTAAAGCACGGCATTACCCTGCTAAACTCTCCCGGCACGATTGATTCAGACTATCGCGGAGAAATCAAAATCATCGTTATTAATTTAGGCGAAGAGGATTTCACAATCAACGCTGGAGATAGAATCGCACAAGCCGTGCTTTGTAAAATCAAACAAGCAAAAATTAAAATCGTCAAAGCCCTTGATACAACCAAGCGCGGCGAAAGTGGCTTTGGAAGCACCGGAAAATAAATTATCCCCAAAATTTTAAGGAGAAACTTTGAGCTTAAAACAAAATGTAGATTTTATCAAAGAAGAAATGAGCAATGATGAAAAAATGTTAGAGGGGCTTATCCGCTTTGAAGGCTGGTTTAAGCGTTATAAGATTCCTTTGATTGCCTTAGCAGTTGGAATCGTCCTATTATCTCTAGGCTATATGGGCAACAATTATTACCAAGAAAAGAAGCAACAAGAAATTTCCGCCCTCTATACAGAATCGCTAAAAGGCGATGAAGAGGCGATTGCCCTCCTCAAAGATTCTAAAAGCCGACTTTATGACTTATATCTTTTCCAAAATGCACTTAAAGGAAACAATTTAGAAGAGTTAAAGGCTTTGGAATCTTCCAAAGACCCTGTGATTGCCCAATTTGCAAAAGCACAAAATGCATCTTTAAACCACGACTTAAGCACTCTTGATTCGCAGGTTTCTGGCGATTTTGGTTATTTGCAAGCCGCATTTTTGGAGATTCAAGCAGGTAAGATTCAAGAAGCTAAGGTGATTTTGTCCAAAATCCAAAACGATTCTTCCGTTAGAGATTTTGCCAACGCATTAGAACATCTAAGCATTCAAGGAGTCAAAAATGCCCAATAACTCTTTGAAAAAAACTATCACTTCACTACTTTGCTTTTTATTATTTGCTTTAATATTAAGCAGTTGTGGCTCCAAATATTACTTTGAACCAAAAGCTGAAGAGATTAAAGGTAAAGTCTCCTTTAGTAGTTCCCTTCCCTCCCCTATCGTCTCTATATTGCGCGATGGAGCAACCCTAAAAAACGGGCAATTCATCACAAAATATTCCGAGATTCCTGATGTTTATTTGCCACAAAACACACAATATCTCAATCAAACAGAAGATTATTATCTTGCAGGTGCTTACCAAACCCTTTTATTGATTGATAAAGAAAGCAACACGCAAACTTCAATTTCCTTTGACAATACTCCCATTAGCGCATCTATGAATGGGGCATTGATTGCGATTATCTTTGATGATAATTCCTTTGTATTGTATGATTTAAACCAAGGTCGCGTTACTTACAAGCAAGACAGCACTCTAGCCCCCACAAACAATACTTTGATTGCTGCGCCTTACTTTTTAAGTGATATTGTGATTGTGCCAACATTAGATGGGAAGCTCGTGATTGTAGATAAAAATAATATGCAAATGATTCGTAATATTGTTGTTAATGGCGATAAATATTTCAACAATGTTATTTTCTTAGAGGCGATTGGCAATCGTATGGTTGCAGCCACTCCCAAGCGCATTATTTCAGTCAGTCCAAATGTGATTAGCACTTTTAATGCGAATGTCAAAGACATTCTTTTCTTTGAAGATAGAATCTTTATTTTTACCAATGAGGGAGAAGTGATTTTAACAGACCAAGATTTGAACGAAAAGAAAAGAGTTAAATTTCCTTTCGCGCATTTCACCGCAGCAAATCATGGGAGAAATATCGTGATTTTAGAGACACAAGGCTACTTGATTGCATTAGATGATGAATTGCAAAGCAGTGCAATTTTCGCTTTGCCTGATGCAATTACTTCTCCTACATTTTCGGGTATGCGTCAAATTTTTATTGGCAATAGAATCTTAAAAGTGGAATAGAGGGAAATAAATGATTCTCTGTGATATTGGCAATACTTTTTTGCATTTTTATTATCGCGGCAGAATTTGGAAAGAAGAGAAGCACAAATTAACGCCTAAAGATTCCAAAGAACTCATTATGTATATTAGCGTCAATGAGGATTCCACTAACGCGCTACTTTATGCGCACCCTCGCTGTTTTGATTTGACGCCTTATATCAATATTGACACAAACTACAAAGGCTTAGGGGTTGATAGAATCGCGGCTTGTAAGGCAATCAATGATGGCGTAATTGTAGATGCCGGAAGTGCGCTTACAATAGATGTAATGCACCAAGGCATTCACTTAGGAGGATTCATCATGCCCGGAATCGCACAATATCGCAAAATGTTCGGTAGCATTTCTGTGCTAGATTGTGAAATGAATTTAGGAGTAGATTTGGATACTTTTCCACAAAACACGCGTGATGCTGTGAGTTATGGTATGCTAAAATCCATCATCTTAATGCTGCAAAACACTTCCAAAAACAAAAAAATTCATTTCACCGGTGGAGATGGCAAATTTCTCTCAAGATTCTTTAAAGATTGCTTCTATGATGATTTGCTAGTTTTTAAAGGAATGCAAAAAGCCATTAACGAAAACTTCACTTCGCAAGGAATTTATGTATGATAAAAGTCGCATTGCCAAAAGGCAGAATCGCAGAAAAAACACTCAAGATTTTTGAAAATTTCATCGGCGAATCCTTGCATTTTGAAGACCGCAAACTGATTTTAACAAAAAACGATTTTGAATTTATGCTCGTGCGCAATCAAGATGTTCCCGCCTATGTAGAACGCGGAGCAGCGGATATTGGCGTGGTTGGATTAGATGTTTTAGAGGAGCAACAAAGTTCGCTCGTGCGTTTGTTGGATTTGGGATTTGGCAAATGCAAAGTTGCAATCGGCTCTCCAAACCACTACACGCTGGATTTTTCTAATCCTCATTTAAAAATCGCAACAAAAATGGTTAATATCACCAAAAACTTCTTTGCTCAAAAAGCCATTAGCGTAGAAATCATAAAGCTTTATGGCTCTATTGAATTAGCCCCGCTCGTGGGAATGGCAGATGCGATTGTGGATTTGGTAGAAACCGGAGATACTATGCGCCAAAACAATCTTAAAATTGATGAAATCATTATGGAAATTAGTGCTTATTTAGTTGCGAATCCTAATAGTTTCTATGCCCAAAAATCAGAGATTCTAAAGATTCAAGACTATTTCAAAACGCAAGTTTAATCTTAAAAAGGAGTTAGAATGGGACAAACCATCACAGAGAAAATCTTTTCAGACCATGTTGGCAAAGCTGTTTATGCGGGAGAAATTGTTGATTCTCCTATTGATATGATTATTGGCAACGATATTACAACGCCACTTTCTATTAAAGCTTATGAAGAAAGTGGAGCGCAAAAACTCGCAAACCCCGATGGATTCTGCATTGTTATGGACCACTTCATTCCTGCAAAAGACATTGCAAGTGCCAATCAAGCGCGAATCAGTCGTGATTTCGCCAAAAAGCACCAGCTTAAATATTTCTTTGATGAAAAAGATATGGGGATTGAACACGCATTATTGCCCGAAAAAGGCTTGGTTGTCAGCGGAGATGTGATTATTGGGGCAGATTCTCACACCTGCACACACGGGGCTTTAGGAGCATTTAGCACAGGGATAGGAAGCACGGATTTGGCTTATGCGATGATTACAGGCAAAAATTGGTTTAAAGTCCCTAGCGCAATCAAAGTTGAATTTATCGGCAAACCTGCACAACATATTTATGGCAAAGATTTAATCCTAGAGATTATCCGCCAAATCGGCGTAGATGGCGCACTCTATCAAACACTTGAATTTTGCGGAGAGGGAATCGCACACCTTAGCATGGACGATAGATTCTCGCTTTGCAATATGGCAATCGAAGCAGGAGCAAAAAATGGAATCATCGCGCCCGATTTGATTACGCGAGAATTTTTAGCAAGTCGCCCAAGTCTGCGCACAAAGCCAAAAGAATTCTTCTCTGATGCAGATGCGCATTACACGCGCACAATCACAATTGATGTGAGCAACCTAGAACCTGTTGTTGCCTATCCTTATCTTCCAAGCAATGGCAAAAGCATTTCTCAAGCGGTGCGTGATGATTTGAAGATTGACCAAGTTTTCATCGGAAGTTGCACCAATGGACGCTTAAGCGACTTAAAAATCGCAAGTGAGATTCTAAAGGGCAAAAGAGTGCATTCTGATGTTCGCCTCATCATCACTCCCGGAACGCAACAAATCTACAAAGAGGCACATAAATTAGGCTATATTGATATTTTATTAGAAGCTGGTGCGCTCATCTCCAACCCGACCTGTGGCGCGTGTCTTGGCGGATATATGGGGATTTTGGGAGACAAAGAAAGATGTGTTTCTACAACGAATCGTAATTTCGTCGGTAGAATGGGGGCGCGAAATTCTGAAGTCTATCTTGCAAATTCCGCAGTCGCTGCAAAAAGTGCAATCATAGGAAAAATCGCCGACCCACGCAATTAGAGGATTCCAAACTACGCTATTTGCGTATTATTTGGAGTTTTGGGATTCCAACTACACATTATAAAAAGCGTGAAATCCCCAAGTGCGGAATCTAAAAATAATATCAGAATCCCAAACTTCAGCCCTTTCCCTACGATGATAAGGAAGCAACTCCTGCATTCTTTGGAATCTTGCACAAAACTCCCCAAGATTCCTACCAACTCAAAACAAACTCACTACCTTTGCCTTCTTCACTCATGCAAGTAATTTGAAGATTATAGATTTGGCAAATTTGCTTCACAAGCGCAAGTCCAATACCAAAACCGCCTTGATTGGAATTGCTACGATAATAGCGTTTAAAAATCTTATCTAAATTTTCTTTTTTGATTCCACAACCATTATCTTGGATACTCAAGCTCTTCGCTCCCAATCGCACTTGAATCTTCCCGCCCTCCGCAGTGTATTTTAACGCATTATCCAGCAGATTATCCACCACTCTTGCAATCCGACTATAATTCGCTAAAAGATTGGTTTTTGTCTCATTTTCTGATTCTATTGCGACAAGAATCTCAATTTTTTTCTTTTTGAAAAATGGCTGAAAATAAGAAACGCGCTCCTTTACCAATCGTGGCATTTCAACTTTTTCAAGCTTTAGCTCTCTTGCTTCTTCAAAATTATAAAACAACAAATCTTGATAGATTTGCTCTAGCGTTTTTGCAGCAAACACAATGCGTTCAAACTTTTTGTATTGCGAAGCGGTCAATTCCTCAGGCTTAATTCTCTCAATACTCATTAAAATCGCGCTCAAAGGAGTATTAATCTCGTGTGTAGAATCCTTAATAAACGCATTTAAGGCTTGAATCTTCGTCCGCAAAGGATTCAAAGAAAGTGATACCAAAAAATACGCAATCACACTAATCGCCGCTAAGACTAGCAAAAAACTCCCCAACATCAATCCCCAAAGCTTATGAATCTCTGCTTGGATTCCACTCGCACAAAGCACAAAATAAAAATTGCCTTGCGAATACCTAAAATCGTGGTGTCTATGTTGTGTGGATTTCATACTCTCATTTTCTTGCAATCTTTGATTCAAAAAAGCCCAAAAGATTCGCCCTCCTATGCGTTGAGTGATTAGATACATCGTATCTCCAAGAATCACTCTATCATTTTGCCCAAAATTCAAAGAATCTTTTTGCGCATAAAAAACCCTTTCTATCTCCTCTTGATTCTCATCAAGTGCGCTAAAAACCACTTCCCCCTCGCGTGTGATAATCATAAAAGGAATCTGAATTTCCTCTGCAACTTCCGAAAGGAGATTTTGCATATCATCAGCTTGTGTTTGTAACTTTTCTTGCAGATGAATTGTCAGTGTGTGCATATTTTCGCGTAGTGTTACCGCTTTGGATTCTACAATCGCAACCCTTTCTTGCCGATACCAACCCCAAAAAACAATGCCCAAAAACACGCAACTCGTGAGAATATACAAAGCCAAAATTTTTAACGCTGTTTGTCTTGCTTCCATACTTTGCTACTTTGTTGGTTTGTAGCAATATCCCTCACCGCGCCTTGTGAGGATATTTTCTTTGCCAAGTATTTGACGCAGATTCTTAATATACACGCGCAAACTAAGCTCACTTGGCGTTTCATCGTAACCCCAAAGCTTTGAATAAATCCGCTCCAAACTTAAAAAATGCCCCTTATTTTGCAATAGCATTTTTAGCAATTCTCTCTGTTTTGCCGGAATCCCTACGATTTCTCCTTGATGATACAAAATCCCCTCCGCACAATCAAAGCAATATCCATTTCCAAGCTCAAAAACTTCTAATTTTTTCGCGCGTTTTAACTGCGCCTCCACCCGAAGCAACAATTCTGAAAGCTCAAAAGGTTTGCGCAAATAATCATCACAGCCGCTCTTAAAGCCAATTTCAAGGTCTTTAAGAGAATCCAAAGCGGTGATAAAAATCGCTGGTGTTTCCTTGCCACTTTCGCGCAGTGTGTGCAAGGATTCAAAGCCACTTTGTCCTGTAACCATCACATCAAACAATAAAATATCAAAATTTTCTTCATAAGCTTTGTGCGTCGCCTCCACGCCATCACTACAACACACAACCTCATATCCCTCTTCTTCTAGGCACTCGGCAATGATTTCTTGCAACACCATATCATCTTCAAGTAGCAAAATTCTCGCTTTCATCTCTTTCCTTTTATAGGTAGATTATACCACAAGCCAAGCTCTCTTTGCTTGTTTGCTAAGGTTAATTTTCTTGGAATTTCATCGGATTCAACCTTGTTGCGCTATAATTTGATTCAAACTAAAGAGGCTAAAACTATGGAATTAGAAAAAATATTAGAATCCTATCCTAAACATTTTGGCAAAATTCACCGCAATATTGCCTTGCATTTAGACAAAAAAACTTGCATATATGGAGCAAGTGGAATCGGAAAAACCGAAGCTGTCCTAAGCTATTATGCAAAAACCGAATGGAATCCATACAAAAAAATGTATCTCAATCTTAGGGATTCACACCTTTGCTCTTATAGAATCTTGGAATCTCTGCCTGAATTTTTGCAAGAAAACGACATTGATATTTTGATTTTAGATCATTTTAATCCCTCTGTTTTTCCTATTACCATTTTGGATTCCATTGCAAATACGCCACAAATTACGATAATTTCGCAATTTCCCTTTGCCTTAAATGCTTATACTTTATTTGAAATGCCTCCCATTATTTTCCAAGAATTTACAAAAATCCATAAAACCTCGCTTGATGAGAGCTTGAATCTCTATTTGAAGTTTGGCAATCTCCTTGAAGCAGAATCCTTAAACGAATATAAAAAAGGAGATTTTTTAAGAATCCTTGCGGGAGATTCTACGAATTTTTGGATTCTGCAAAACCTCATTTTGCATTTAGGACAAAAAGTCTCCCTCCACCAAATCTTTACCAAACTCAAAAAAGAGGGCAAACTCTCCAAAGATAGATTTTATGAGTATTGCAAGGCTTTGAATGAGAGCAAAATGCTTTTTTGGCTTACCAAATTTGAACACGAATCCGCGCCGAAAAAATTGTATTTTTGGGATTTCACACTCAAAAACACAATTTCATACCAAAGAAATTTCGGGCTATTGTTTGAAAATATGATTTTTTTAGAATTACTCTATCGTTTCCAAGAAGAAGTTTATTACACTGATAAACTAGATTTCTATCTGCCTAATCTCTCGCTTGGGATTCTTTGCGCCCCTTTTATCCAAAGCTCTATCTTGGAGGAACGCTTACACAAAATCACGAAGGAACGCGAGTTTTGCGATTCTTTTTTAATCCTCTCATTAAACCACAAAAAAACAGGTGAAAACTTAGGAATGCCTTATAAGATTCTACCTTTTGAAGAATTTGCTTTAATGGATTCTTTGGTTTAAACGAACTAAATTTATTGGATATTTTGATTTAAATTTGTGGGATAGTGATTTGCTATCACAAGAGATTCTTGCAATAGCAAACATAAGGGTTATTTCAACATAAAGCGTCTTAGGGCATCTTCTACTTCTACCGGATTAGATTTAGAGATAAATTCATCAGCATTTAAAGAACGCGCCATATCTTCGTTGCTACTCCCACTCATTGAAGAATTGACCACAACAGGAATCTTGGAAGTCAGCGGATTCGCTTTGATTTGCTTAATGACTTCAAATCCACTTGCTTCAGGCATTTCTAAGTCGGTAATCACAATTCCAATATTCGCAACATCTGTCCCCTCGGCAAAAACATAATCTAGCAACTTTTGCCCATTCACAAAGGTTTTATGAGCAACACCAAGTTTTTTAAGAATATTTTGCATGGTTTTAATTACACTTGGAGAATCATCTGCAAGTAAAACTTCCTTGCTTGTGATGATTTGTTTGATTTTATTCATTTCGTCATTTTTTTCTGTTTCAATCCACGGGAACACATCAACAAGCATTTTTTCAATATCCACTACCTGCACCAAACGCCCATCAAAATAACGCGTTCTACTCACCAACTTGCTATTTAATCCCGAATTTCCAATCCCTGCACTTTGCTCAATTTCTGTCCATTTTTTATTTAAAATCCTATCCGCTTCATAGATTCTAACTCCAACCGTCCATTTAGAAAACTCGCATATCATAATCACTTCATCATCGCCCGGGTTACGCGTGATAGCATAAGGTTCAAGATTCTTTGTTTTATCACGAGAATCATAATAAAACCACTTGCGCAAATCAATCAAAGGAATCGTAAGCTCACGAATCGTAATCAAGCCCTCTACAAGCGAGCTTCCCTCGTGAGAAACCACGGTGATTTCTCCACGATATTTGACAACTTCACGAATCTTAAACACATTGACCGCATACAAATCTTTATCTTTTTCAAGCCTAAAGCACAAAAGCTGCAATTCATTATTTCTGTGCAAATTGGTTATTTGATCAACATTGGACAAATTTGACATTTCCAAACCTTAAATCTAAAATTTCTCTTATTATAACATAAAGCACATAAAGTTTTAAACACTTTTGTAATATTCTCTAAAGGATTCGCATTTTTCAAACAATTCTTCTTGCGTCCCATTTGCAATGATTCTGCCTTTTTGGAAAAAATAAATTTTTTGCGCTAGTGAAACCGTGGAGAATCTATGCGCAATAATAATTACGATTCTTCCGACAAGCAAGTCTTTCAAAGCCTCTCTGAACTCTTCTTCGGTTTTATTATCTAGCGCACTTGTCGCTTCATCTAAAATCAAAATTTCTGGATTCTTATAAAGCGCACGGGCAATTGCGATTCTTTGACGCTGACCTCCGCTTAAATTCGCGCCTGATTCCTCTAGCATTGTATGGATTCCATTGGGCAAAGATTCTACATATTCCAAAATCCTTGCTTTTTCCAAAGCAGCCCTTACCCTCTCTTCGTTCATTTCGCTCCCATAAGCGATATTTTGAGCGATGCTATCATTAAAAATAAAAATTCTCTGCGTTACAATCGCGATTTTAGAACGCAAACTTTTTTGCGTGAAATCCTGAATATTCTCATCATTAATGCAAACTTCCCCATGACTTGGATCATAAAGACGCAAAAGCAAATTCACTAACGAACTTTTCCCGCCACCACTACTACCGACAAACGCGATACTCTCACCGCGCCGAATCTCTAAGTTGATATTATTCAAAGCCTGTTCTTCTTGATAAAACAAATCTACATTTTTGAAAGCAACTTTTTGGATTGTTTCTTTTAATTCTTTTGCGCCATCTACAATCTTGGCGCGTCTGTCTAGCATTTCAAAGATTCTATCACTTGCGGCAAAGGCTTGTTGCACCTTACTATAAAGACTATTAAGGGTTTTAAAGGGCGTATAAAGCATAAAAAGCGCGGTAGTAAAAGAAAAAAACGCACCTGCAGTAATCTCATCACTAATCACCTTATGCCCACCAACTATCACAACAATCGCAATCGCAATCGCTCCTAAAGTCTCCATGAGAGGCGAGGTAAGCTCGGAAACCCTCACGGTTTTCATTGTGATTTTAAAAATCTCTTTGTTTTGGGCTGCAAACTCCCTACACTCCATTTTCTCACCCGCACTTGCTTTAATAATCTCCATATTATTAAAAATCTCTGCAAGTTTGGAGGACAAATCCGCGCTTTTTTCTTGCAATTTTTTAGAATTTTTCCGCATACTTTTTGCGATTCGTGAGATAGGATAAAGTGCCAAAGGCATCACAACAAGCCCATAAAATGCCAATTCTGGACTTTGGTAAATCACCACACCCACAAGTGCTAGAATCGTCAAAAACTCTTTAATGCCTGTAACGATATAATTAGAAACTGCATTTTGTATGACGCCAACATCGCCTAAAATACGAGAATACAACTCACCTTTGCGGTAGCGGTTGAAAAAATCCATTTCAAAAGTTAGAAACTTATCCAAAAGCGTTTCTTTGATTTGGCGCGTAATGTCTTGCCCCACAAAACTCATAAAATAGCTTTGGATATACGCACCCAAACCTTTGGCAAAATACGCTAAAGTAATCGCAAAAGGCAAAATATGGAGCAATTCCAAATCTTTTGCGATAAAAATATCGTCCAAAACAGGCTTGACGAGATAGGCACTCGCTCCACTCGCAGCCGCAACGAGAATCGTGCCAACAATGGAGTAAAAAAAGTATATTTTATGCTGTTTAATATAAGGAGATAGGCGTTTAAAAAATTGTTTCAAAGGATTCCTTTTGCTTTAATTTTTCTCTAAAAACTAAAAAATAATCGTATCTTGATTGACTTTTGGCTGATATTTGATAGGCGATTCGTCGGTATAATAAACCCTTTCACCATCTACTATGCGACTTTGCACACCTTTTGGAATCACAAACTTGCGCTCCAATCCGGGATCAATACTTAGGATTTTATCAAAAAAGTAAGCAAAGGCAGGTGCAGGAGCAACTCCTCCCGTCTCACTATATCCCATAGGCGTATTATCATCTTTGCCATACCAAACGATCGCTTCAATGCTGGGTGAGAATCCACAAAACCACGCATCTACATTATCATTCGTCGTGCCTGTTTTACCTGCTAATTCAATCCCCTCCACTTTAGCGCGTTTGCCCGTCCCTGCATTCACAGCATTGCGCAAAATATCTACAATCAAAAAACTCTGCTTAGGCTTACTTAGCTCACGCTCTTCACCACTAAAATAGGCAATATCTCCTCTTGAATCCACGATTCTATCCACTAACATTGGAGTGATGACTTTGCCATAATTAGAAAAAACCATAAAGTTTTTTGCCATTTCTAACGGAGAAGCTCCAAAACTCCCCAAAGAAATCGTTAAATCCTTTGGCACTCTTTCAAAACCATATCCCAAAATCTCATTATAGATTCTATCAAATCCCACTTCTTCGACAAGATTAATCGTGGCAAGATTGAGCGATTTTGTCAAAGCAGATTTAAGCGAAATAAAGCCACTTAAATTGCTCCCATAATTCTTAGGTTGCCATTTTTTGCGCACATTGCCTACTTTGTATTCATAAGTCCGCGCAATATCAGGAATCTGATAATTCTGCGCCAAGCCCGAATTAATCGCACTTAGATACAAAAAAGGCTTCACGCTACTTCCGATTTGCCTTTTGCTTTGTGTGGCACGAGAAAAACTGCTCTTTTCATAATCCACCCCCCCAACAAGTGCTAGAATCTTGCCTGTTTTGTTCTCTAGCACCACAAAAGCACCATTAAGCTTTTCTTTTAGAGATTCGTTATCTTTGTGCCGTGATAGGATTTGTTCATAGCCAAAATACAATGCCTCTTGTGCAATCTCTTGATAATCCAAATCAATATTTAGATAAATCTTGTAACCCCCTGTTTTGAGGTCTTCCAAACTCGCCAATTGTCGCTGCACTTCATCAACAACATAAGGAGCGACATTTTTCGTCAAAGTATCGTTATAGACTTTTGGCTTCTCACTTAACCCCGCTTCTAGCACTTCTTGAGAAATCCAACCTATTTCATACATTCTTTGCAAAACATTATTGGCTCTTCCCAATGAAAAATCGTAATTTTTGGTGGGATCATAAAAACTTGGTGCGCGAGGCAAAGAAACCAACATCGCAATTTCTTTAAGCGTTAAATCCTCCATATCTTTGCGGAAATATCCAAGTGAGGCGGTTTTGATTCCATAGAATCCATGCCCAAAATAAGTATGGTTTAAATAAATTTCTAAGATTTTTTCCTTAGTTAGAATCGTCTCTAAACGCAATGCCAACAGAAATTCTTTGATTTTGCGCTCAATTGTTTTCTCACGCGTTAAAGCAAGATTCTTAATAAGCTGCTGTGTAATCGTGCTTCCACCCTCCGCATAACGCGCATTTTTAATATTTTTTAGCATTGCGCGTATGATGGCGTCAATATTCACGCCGGGGTGTTCAAAATACAAAGTATCTTCAATCGCCAAAAGAGCCTCTACAATGCGCGGTGGAATCTCTTCAAAAGACGCGTAGAATCTAAACTCTTCGTCAAAAAGATTCGCAACCAATCGTTCTTGTCTATCAAAAATCTGTGTCGCAATGCGTGGCTGATAATGAATGATTTTATCAGTATCATTACGAATTGCAGAATAAATTTGCACAACAAAGATTCCAATCCCAATCGTAAGAACAATCCCAACAACAATAGAAATTCTAAAAAAAATCTTAATAAAACTTGTTATAAAACCCATCAATCACTCAAATCCAAATCAAATAATAAAGTTTTGGATTTTAGCATAGAAATTTTAAAGTTTAGCTTTTTGTTCCCTGCAATGACAAAAAACAAACCTGTCATTGCGAGGCACATTGCGTAGCAATTTGCTCATACTTGCACAAATTTGAAAAATTTTCGTGGCAATCTATAATGCAAAACATCAAAAGATTCTAAAATGGAATCCTTAAGGCGAGATTCTTCATTATGAATTGCCACGAAGTCAGACGACTTCTCGCAATAACGCAGTAGGTAACTTTCCATTGTCCAACATTATGAATTTGCAAGTGTGAGCAAACGCTACGCAGTGCAATAATAGAAAGAAAGTCTTGTGAGCAATGCGGAATCCGCACCGCAAGGGCGCGTTGCGTTAGCAACTGCCCATTGGAATAAAATTATGGTAAATTAGAAAGTATAGCGCACTTCGATTTGCAAACGATTCCTATCTTCGGAATCTGTTTCTGTTGCAGGTATAGGAGCAGTTCCAGCTTGTTTTGGAGCGACATTTTTATCCCTATCTGTGGTTAGCATTGCATAATACGCGCTTAGTCTTAGGTTTTTATTGTATTGCCAAATAATTGTTGGGGTAATTTCTTGGAAGTCAATATCACCTCTGTTAAGTCTCGCGTATGTTAGCTCATTTGTCCCATTGACATAATCAATTCCAACCGATAGATTCTCTAGCACATCATAATACAAGCTACCATAGAACACACTAAGTGAGTTGCCCTGCAACACACCCGGCATGGATTGTCCTTCAATTGGCAGTGTGGAAATGCTCACGCCTGTTGCGTTGTTTTCAAACCAAATTTGCCCAACTTTGTTAAACGAACCCTCATTATCCAAAGAAACTGCATAAGAATCTTTTGTATTACCCATATAGCCGATTTTCAATGCCAATGGCACATCATAATCATGGAATTTCACTCCCGCTTCTAGTGTATAGAGGTCTGCTCCACCACGGATTCTCTCACCATATACCGCAGGATTAGCAAGAATATGGTCTCTATCATTATCTAAATTTGCAAACGCATATTGTCCTGTAATATGGAAGAGGCTATTGCTAAACCCTAGTTGCATAAACATTCCGCTATCTAAAATATCATCAATCTTAAATCCCCAAACTTGCAATCCGACATTACCCACATCAAAGTCATAGTTACCGATTGCCGCTAGAGTATAAAGAGGCTTAGTGATAGAACCACCTGTGTTGTTTCCTGTAGCAGCTCCAACATAACCCGCTTGGAAATCATCAATACTCCATGAGTCAAATGCACCTGCGACAAATGTCCAATGATTAATATCAGAGTTTAGTGCCAAAATCCCTGTCCCTCTATCATCTAATGGGTCATTAAGCGGGGTTGTTAGAATCATTTTACCCGCTTTAATCGTGGTATTTGTGAAATCTGGTGTAATTACTGCATTAAACTCACCCACGCCAAAGCTTGAATCTTTGCCTGAACCTAAGCCCTTACCTAAGCCGGGAAAGTCATTTCCGTGATTTACATTTTGCTCTGGGTTGTGGTAGCGCACACTTAGATTCATCGCAATCCAATCATCGACAGGAGCTTTAAACAAAGCTTCCGCACGCCATTGGTGTCTTGCTGCACCTCTATCAGAATTATCTTTTACATAATTTCTATCAGTGTATCTATCATCTCTGTAACGATAGCGAAGCATACCGCTAACATCTACACCCCTAATAGCCTCCTCTAAATCCTGCGCACTTGCGGTGCTTGTGATTCCACACACTGCAACACAGGCTGCTAAACTAAGTTTTACAAATTTCATTTTAATCTCCTTACTTTTGTAAAAGTCGGATTTATACTTAAATTATACTTAAATTATACTTAAATTATACACGAAAATGCGATAGAATCGCCACTGCGTCATTGCGAGATTCTTTAATTTGGATTGCTTTGTCGCAACGCTTTGCGCAATGGCGTAACAGAATCCAATCCTAAATAGAAAAGTATTTCGCCTCAATGTGTGGCACAATCAAAGCCGAAGTCGTCGCTTCTGGCGTCATTTGATAGATTTGGCTTAAATGGATTCCAAACTCTTGGGGATTTAGCAACCTAAATAATCCCTCACTTAAAGCCAAATCCGGACACGCAGGATAGCCAAAGGAATAACGCGCACCACATTTGCAATCTAATCTAAGCTCCTCCCTCACGCGCGAATGCACGAAATCTGCCAACGCTTCAGCTAAATCCATACCCAAAGCATGGACCAAATAGTATTTATGGTATTGGGAATCTTTGTATAATTGCTGTTCAAAAGGCGCGAGATGATGTCCGCTAGATACCAAATGCAGGGCGCAAACATCTCCTTGCGGATTAAAATAATCGCTAAGGCATAGATAGGGCTTCTTGCGACTTCGTGGGAATAAAAACTCTTCAGAATCCCTAAAATCACAATCCGCACTTAACTCCAAAATCAAGCCCTCCTCTAAATTCTTAGGCTCTTTTGTGCGCGTGTGAAAATACCCATAAAGCACGATAGGAGCGAAGATTCCACACTCTATTAGTTCAAGCTTTAGCGATTCTAGCATTGGTTCTAGCTCCCGCACCTTTAACTCCAAATATTCCTCTTTTTTAAGCTTACTATAACCCCAACGATGCTTAAAAAGCAAGTCTTTATCTAACAAACCAAATACTTGCTCTATCTCTTGCGCATTAAGCGTTAAAGATTTACGCCCAAAAAATGGTGGTTTGTGGGTTGGATATTGGAAGTTTAACTCGCATTTTGTCGGTTTAGGCGTAGAATCTCGCGCTATTGTCTTAGCAAGTTTTACCGCCAAACGCGATTCCTTGCGCTTGGCAACCTCTTCTTTGGATTCTTCCTCTGCACACTCTTGCCTTGCTAAACTTGCCTTTTGACTTGGTAGCGTCAAATCGCTAAAATCCCCGCTTTGAATGATTTGCATTGCCGCGACACTATCAAATGCGTCTTTGCAATAAAAAATGATTCCATCATAATTTGGTTTGCAAAACTCCTCTACGAAGTTACGATTTAATGCCGCACCACCAAGCATAATAGGAATCGTGATTCCACGCCTTTTTAACTCCTCTAAGTTTTCTTTCATCACCAAAGTAGATTTGACAAGCAAACCGCTCATTCCAATACAATCTACTTTTTGGGATTCTATGACTTCTAAAAACCGCTCCAATTCCGCCTTAATCCCGATATTGACCACTTCAAAACCATTATTGGTTAAAATAATATCCACAAGATTCTTACCTACATCATGCACATCGCCTTTCACCGTTCCAAGCACAATAGTTGTTTTATGCGCACTCTGTTTTTTGGGTAAAAACTCATTGAGATAATCCACGCTTTTTTTCATCACTTCCGCACTTTGTAGCACAAAAGGTAGCTGCATTTCTCCATTTCCAAACCGCTCACCCACGATTTTCATCGCGTCAATTAGAATCTCATTGATAATCTTTTCGGGATTGATTTTATCTTTTGCAGTTGGAAGCAACTTTTGCATTGCGCCCAAATCCCCATTGATAAGGTATTTTTGGATTCTCTCCTCCTCACTTAGATTCTCTTTTTCTTGATTATTTTGTAACTGCATTCCCGCTTTGGATTCAAAATGCTTGATAAACGCATAAAGAGGCGCACTTGTCTTGTCATAATTAAAAATCAAGTCTTCGCAAACTTTAATATCTTCTGCATTCATTTGCGCGTAAGGAATCAAATGTGCGACATTCACGATTGCAGTGCTTAAGCCCTCTAAAACCGCGTGGTGCAAAAACACAGAATTAAGGCAGATTCTCCCCTCTTTGCTAAGTCCAAAAGAAATATTTGAAAGTCCCAAAGTGCTTCCAGCTTTGGGATAGAGTTTGCGCAATTCCTTGATAGCCTTAAGCGTTTCAATCCCCGCGGTAAAATACTCCTCATCTCCGCTACCAATCGTAAAGGTAAGCGTATCAAAGATAATATCTTCCTCGCGCAATTTATGCGTGATTTTCGCGCGTTCCATCATTCTTTTAGCGCATTCTACTTTGCGCTCATAAGTCTTACACATTCCTTGTTCATCAATACTTAGACAGACAAGCACCGCGCCAAATTTTTTCGCTAAAGCTGCGACTTTGTCAAATTTTTCCACGCCATCTTCTAAATTGGCAGAATTGATAATCGGGCGTCCTCCGATTAATTTTAATGCAATCTCTAGCGCATTGACTTGCGTAGAATCGGGCATCAAAGGCAAAGGAATTTTCGTAGCATAGTGTGAAATAAGCTCCTGCATATCATGGCTTTCATCTCTTCCTGCAAACGCCACACTCACATCTAAACAATGCGCTCCACTGCGCACTTGCGCATTTCCTACCCCCAATGCCCCCTCATAATCCTCTGTAAGGAGCAATTCACGAAATGCCTTAGAGCCTGTGGCGTTAGAACGCTCACCAATCAACAAGGGCGCGGGTTGTTGTTGCAATTCCAACACACTAAAGAGAGAAGCAATGCAAGGCTTAAAATCGCCTTTTGGTGGCAATGGAATCGCATTTTTTGTTTTTTGGACAAGTTGCCTAATGTGTTCTGGCGTCGTCCCACAACAGCCTCCAAGCAGCGCGACACCAGGAATCTCCAAGAAGTCCTTTTCAATCGTGCTAAATTCCTCTGCTTCCATAGGATAGAAAGTTACTCCGCCGCGATTCTGTGGCAATCCTGCGTTGGTATGAATAGAGATAGGAAACTTACAAACTTCACTCAAAGCAACTAAATGCTTCCGCGCTAAATCCGGTCCAAGTCCGCAATTCATTCCTAAAGAAAGGAGAGAAAAAGGCTCTAAAATATGAAAAAGCGTCGCAATATCTGTGCCAATCAGCATAGAGCCATTGGTTTCAATCGTAACAGAAACCATAATTGGAATCTCCGGAGCAATCGCCTCACATGCGTGCAAAGCGGCTTTAATCTGCAAAGGATCTTGTGCAGTTTCTAGCAAAATAATATCCGCTCCTGCAGTCTTAAAACCCCCCACGCACTCACAATATCCTTCAAACATACTTTGATAGTCAATATGCCCTAGGCTTGGCAATTTCGTTCCCGGACCCAAAGAAGCCGCCACAAAAAGTGCATTTTGTTGATTTTCTAGCACATTTTTGCGGTGCGATTCTATGCAGGATTTCGCGAGATTGACACCCAAACTCGCAATTTCCCTGCATTGGGATTCCAATCCATATTCTGCCAATACCCACGGCATTACGCCAAAAGTATTTGTTTTAAGGATATTTGCTCCCGCTTGTAAATAGCTTGTATGAATATCGCAAATCACACTAGGCGCGTGAAGATTGAGTGCTTCAGAACAGCCCTCTAGCTTCTCTCCTTTGGAATTTTCTCCCCAACTAGGAATCTCTCTTTTTTGAATCTCTGTCCCCATTGCCCCATCAAGGATTAAAACTTGCTGTTTTAATAATTCACTAATGCTCACTCTAACGCCTTTTTGTCGCACGACTTAGCCATAGCCATAGCCCACCTATCAAAAAGAGGACAAACAAAGGCGCAAGGGCTGGATAATCCCCCAATATTTCAAAACCTTTGATTAGAATCCCGCCCGAAAAATATCCTAGGATTCCAATGCTCACACTCCACAGGATTGCACCTACCGCATTATAGAGATTGAATTTCACCAAAGAATAAGAAGTAAGAGCAATCGCAAGAGGAACGAGAGTCTTGAATCCATAAATGTATTTTTTGACAATCAAAATCACAGAACCATATCTGCGCATTAACAAATGCACCAAGGCGAGTTTGCGCCGATGTTTTGCGAGGTAAGGCTGCATCATTGCCTTTTGGTAACGCGCAAGATAAAACAATAACCAATCACCCAAAAAATTCGCCACAGCCGCGACTAGAATACTAAGGGTTAAATCCATTTTTCCCGCGAAGCTTAAAATACTCGCGCCAACAAGTGCGACGAATCCTCCCCCTAAAGAATAAAGAAATAAAATCGCATAGCCATATTTCGCAATCAAGTCTATTGTTTCTTGCATTATTTTCCTTAAAATTCTAATGGATTTAAAAGCAAAACTTTAACAGATTCTTGCTTTAAGATTCCACAGAATCTTTTAAGATTTCGGATAAAGCGAAGCGTGCCAAAGGCAAAACCCAACCAAAGCAATCCCCGCCCCAATATGCACGGCTTTTGCTGTTTTGTTGTCCATAAATAACGCACTTGTGCTTGTCAAAAACAAACTTGTTGCCATACCGATTTTTACCATTTCGCGTTTAGCTTCTAAAGTATTCTTTTCGTGTTTTATGGCAACTGCTATGGATTCGTTTTTTTGTAGTTTTTTAGTTCGCATTGGATTCCTTTATTTGTGTTCTATTCTTGCGTTGTTGGTGCTTTTTGTATTTTATTTGCGTATGCCTTAGGGTTTTAGCAGCTAAGATTCCACTTGCAAGAGTAGCCAACATTAATAAAACTTGCATTTACTTCCTTTTGATTTGGATTCTTTGTAATGCGTTGAGCAAAAGTGCGATTGTCGTGCCATTGTGCATAAAAGCCGTTTGAATCGGGCTTAATTTGCCAAGACTTGCCAAAATCAAAATCAGTGAATTTACACTCACTGCGATTTTGAATCCTCTATGCACTTTATTGAGGCATTTTACAGCAAGTTCTCTTGCTTCTGCCACTACTTCAATATCATCGCGCAATAGCACAATATCCGCACTTGCCTTAGCAATATCCGCTCCTTTGTGCATACCGATTCCAACATCTGCGCGAATCAGCGCGGGTGCGTCATTAATCCCATCTCCGACAAAGGCGACCTTTTTACCCTCTTGCATAATTTTATCCAAAATCTCCGCTTTTTGTGTAGGTAATAATTCCGCATAATAGCGGTCAATCCCTAATTCTTTGGCAATTTGTTCGGCTTTTTGATAAGTATCCCCTGTGAGCATAATGATTTCTTTGACACCATTTTGACGCAAACGCGCTAAGGCGTCTTTGGCGTTTTCTCTTAAAGTATCTTTCAGCAAAATTACTCCCAAAAGTTTCTTTCCATAACCAATAAACAAAGGCATTTCACCACTTTTTAGAATCTTTTGGATTCTTGGCTCATAAGAAGCAAACGAAATTTCCTCATCGTCTTCTAAAAAATGCCGTGAGCCAATCACAACACACTTGCCACCAATCTCACTTTTCACCCCATGCGCAACAATGAAGGTTACTTCATCGTGATGAAAATGCCTAAAATGCTTTTCCTTAGCGGCTTTAACGACTGCCTTTGCCACAGGGTGGAAATAATGCTCTTCAATACTTGCAGCGAGATTCAACACCGCCTCCTTGTCCCATTCTTCATCAAAAGAATAGACATCAAGCACTTCCAAATCTCCTTTGGTTAGAGTGCCTGTTTTGTCAAATACAAAAACTTCGCTAAGTTGCAGGGATTCCAAACTTTTCGCGCCTTTGATAATAATCCCCTCCTTTCCTGCGTTTGAAATCGCAGATTTAAATGCAACGGGCGTTGTAAGCTTCAAAGCGCAAGAATAATCCGCTTGTAGCACACTAGCACTTCGCATTAAATCCTGCGTAAAAAGATAAGAAAGGATAGAAAGCCCAAGTGTAATAGGCACGAGAGAATCCGCCATTTTAGAGGCATTCAGCTCTTGCGAAGACTTTTGTATAAGCGTTTCTTCAATGTAAGTTTTAATCCGCGCCATTGCGGTTTGTTCCCCTACGGATTCCGCCCAAACTTTAATCTTGCCCTCTTGCACAATCGTGCCAGAAAGCACTTTATCTCCGTGCTTTTTCTGCATTGGCGTTGCTTCACCCGTCATAGAAATTTGATTGACAAGTGCTTCTCCTTGCGTGATATGCCCATCAACTAGAATTGTATCTCCCGCGCCAATCACGACAATATCACCAACTTTAAGCTGTTCGCTTGGAACTTGCACTAAAATGCTTTTGCCCTGCTCCACTTTCTCTACCCAAGCTTCGCCGCCTTTTTGCTTTGCAAGTTCTTTGAGCAAATCATCGCTTTTATACATTGTCATTTCTTCAATGTATTCTCCAAGCGCAAGCATAAAATTCGTAGAATTTGCGGTTTTGAAATCTTGTAGATACAAAGAAATCGCAACCGCCATAGCTTCTAATGTGCGGGAGTTGATTCCATTAGCTAGAGTTTCTTTAATCCCGCTAAAAAGCAAAGGAGCGGAGGCTATGCTAGAGAATCCTAATTGGAGCTTAGGGCTTCGCAAAAAGGGAGAAATCACCAAAGCACTTCCAGCTCTTGCCACTTCTGCCGAGCTTGGAATCTCATCACGCAAAGCCAAATAGCTCTCTTCGTGCTTGTTGTTTTGAGATTCCATTTTTGCTTGTTCTAATGTGCTTTGAATTTGTGCAGTTAGCTCTTCTAAATCTCCTTTAAAGACAACAATAATGTTCTGCAAAATCGCATTAATACGGACTTCTAAAACGCTAGGCAACACTTCAAGCAAGAGGCGCAAATGCAAAGGATTGATTTTGAATCCCGATTCGCTGATGTATTTAAAACGCGCTCTTGTTTTGGTTGTATGCAATAATTGGAGTTGCATTGTGTTTTTAAGATTCTTGCGCGTCAAATTCGCCATCACTAACTTCTGCTTTGGCGTCTTCATAACGCTCTTTTAACTCTTCTATTCCGCTTTCAAACAAGCTACTTACTTTCGCAAATCCTTTAAAAATCGCTCTTTGGGCGTTTTCATTGGTCAAAATAAAAGTCGCTACTGCGCCAATAAGTGCGCCTTTTAAAAAGTCTTTTTGTGCATTATCGCCGCCTAAAAGACCATTGAAGTTTTGTGAAAAAATACCTTGATTTGCATTATTATTTGCAGTATTCTGCTGATTTGGGATTCCATATTGTGCGTTATTTTGCGCATTATTATTCCCAAAGCTTGCATTGTTTTGTGCATTTTGATAAATGTAGGGATTATTTGGATTGGGTTGAGACATAAAAACTCCTTGTTTGTTAGATTTAAGATTTTGGATTCAAACTATTTTTGGGGTTTGCAAGTGCTTGGATTCCATACACACTTGCTAAACCAATGCCGACTAAAGCCGCAGCTTCTAAAACATTTTTAAACGGTGATTGTGTGCTTCCTAGCGCATTAGCCGCTGCGATTCCACACGCAGTAATCACTCCGCCCTCTATTGTAGCAACTGCTGCATTTTTAATGGCTTCCTTTTGCGTGATTGCGCCTTGTTTGACTTTAGAATACTCATAAGCTCCACTGACCATAAAAGCGATAATGCCCCCACTTAATGCGTGTCCTGCGATAGAGCGTGGCGTTCCGGTATTAAAAATCATTGTTTAATCCTTTTTGGGTTCTTGTTTTGCTTTTTTTGCTCTCGTTTTTCGCATTTTAGGGACTACAGGACTATCTTTTGCATCAAGCGCAACTTCTTGTTTGGATTCTAACTTCTTTAATGCTTGTGAGGTTTTTTCAAGCCCATTTTGCATTGCTTGTAATGCCTTATTGGTAACTTTTTTGCTTTGATTTACCCCTTCGTTGAATCCTTTTTGCAGATTCTCACTTAGGTTTGCACTAAGAGGATTCTTCATTAAAGTTTCTTTAATTTGCTTTTGCTTAGTAAAAAGCAATGCAACTCCTGCTCCAACTGCCAATCCTGCAATAAATGGTAATGCCATATTTACTCCTTGTTTTGATTTAAAAATTCATTTAGCAAATTCGCCCCTAACGCCCCAACAATCAAACCACCAATCAAAGAATAATTGAGCTTATTCAAAAACCCCTCCAACTCCATTTGGCTTAAACTTCCGTTTTGCATTTTGGCAATCATCTCACCTGTTTCATTAAGAAGCTCTTTACCATCATTTAAAGCTTTAATGGCATTTTGCAGATTCTGCATAGAATCCCCACTGGTTTGGTTTGTATTGGCTTGATTGAGTGCATACTGAAGTGCTGGAATATGATGATTAAAACTCGCAGCTTGCAAACGATAAAAAGTATCTAAAACATTTTCGTCGCTTTCATTAGCGATTAAACGATTATATAACTCCACATTTGCATTTTCATTTGCAAGTGCTGTGGTGAGAATCTCTTGCAGATTTGTAGGCAAACGCGTTTGTTCCAAATAAGGATTCTCCGGAATCGCAACTCCAAGATTCTGCAAATGCTGTTGTAAGGCTTGAATATGCGTTGCTTCCGCGCTTTGGAGATTCGCAAAAATTTGCCCATAAGGGATTGCAGCACTATAAAAACCATAGGCTTTATATTCATCTTCTAATGCTAAAAGTAGATTCCAACTAGACATAAAGTTCCTTTAAATGATGATTTATCGTTTCTGCAATCTCTTCTAAATTCTCACCGACAATCAGCTGTTCAAACACTTTTGGATTCAACAATTTAGAATCATAACAAATCGTAAGAGAGCCGATTAAAGCATTGAGTTTAATGCTTGAAATAAGCGGGGTTCGCTCCAAAATATCCAAAAATGACTGAAAATCTATCGTGCTATTTTCTACATAACTTTTAAGCTTGGAGCTCACACGCAAACGGATTCTGCCTTTTGTGTGATGGATAATAGAAAAATATTCACAAAAAACCTGCAAATCCTTTGGCGTAATCTGCAAATCTTGTAAAACTTTGGAATCTTTTAAGTCTAATTTTTTCATATCTTTGGTGTTCTTTAAAAATAATTAAGAGATTTTAAGGCGAAATTATAAGGAAAAAAAATTAATATCAACTTAATAATGAAAAAATAATGATTTTTAATAAAAGCAATAAAACAATGATAAATAGGGAATATAAAACAAATTAATATTAGAAAATAAACCTTAAAATGATAATTGAAAAAATATTTTCATCAACCTTTAACAAACTTAAATCAAGATTAAACAAAAACTTTGTAGAATTGCGCGAAATTTTTTCTCTTAAGGATTCATCATTATGGAAAGACCGGCAGTTGATAAAAAGGCGATTAAGGAGTTTTTTGATTTTTGCAAAGAAAATGAAGTAGAGTTTATTGACTTCCGCTTTACAGACATTAAAGGCGTTTGGCATCATTTTTCTTTCAGCGCAAATGCCGTTGATGAAAGTAGCTTTGAGGGGATTCCATTTGATGGCAGTTCTTTACCTGCATGGCAGCCTGTGGATAAATCCGATATGGTTTTAATTCCAGACCCTGTGCGTTATTTTATTGATCCTTTTACCGCAGATACGACGGCAATTGTTTTTTGTGATGTGTGGGATATTTACAAAAACGAACCCTACGAAAAATGCCCTCGTAGCATTGTAAAGCGCGCAATGAAATATTTACAAGAAAGTGGAATCGGTGATGTCGCTTACTTTGGTCCTGAAAATGAATTTTTCATTTTTGATTCTATCAAGATGAGGGATTCGGTAAATTGCCAATATTACGAAATTGATACCGAAGAAGGCGAATGGAATCGCTCCAAAGAATACGAGGGGGTTAATCTCGGACATCGCCCCGGGACAAAAGGCGGCTATTTCCCTGTATCCCCTGTGGATTCTATGGTGGATTTACGCGCAGAAATCGTCAAAGTGCTAAATCAAGTGGGACTAGAAACCTTTATCGTGCATCACGAAGTTGCGCAAGGACAAGGCGAAGTGGGTATTAAGTTTGGCGATATGCTAGAAGCTGCAGATAATGTCCAAAAGCTCAAATATGTCGTTAAAATGGTAGCGCATTTAAATGGTAAAACAGCGACTTTTATGCCAAAACCGCTTTATGGCGACAATGGGAGCGGAATGCACACACACATTAGCATTTGGAAAAATGGCAAAAATCTCTTCGCAGGGGATTCTTACGAGGGATTAAGCAAAATGGCGATGCACTTTTTAGGCGGTGTTTTAAAGCATGGCAGAAGCATCGCGGCTTTCACAAACGCTTCTACAAACTCCTACAAACGACTTATTCCGGGCTTTGAAGCACCAAGTATTCTTGCATATTCTGCGCAAAACCGCAGCGCGAGTATTAGGATTCCATACAACAATGGGGAAAAAGCAAAGCGAATGGAATTTCGCTTCCCCGATAGCTCTAGCAATCCCTATTTAGCCTTTACTGCGCTTTTAATGAGCGGACTAGATGGAATCGAAAATCAGATTGACCCGGGCGAACCTATGGAAATTAATCTCTTTGAACTCACACTTAATGAAGTGCGCGAAAGAGGCATTAAACAACTCCCGCATACCCTAAGAAGTGCTATGGAAGAAATGCTATTGGATAGAGAGTTTTACAAAAAAGGTGGAGTATTTAGCGAGGAATTTATCCAAATCTATAAAGATTACAAGTTTGAAACTGAAATTTGGCCTTGGGAAGGACGCCCACATCCTTTTGAATTTATCACCACTTATAGTTGCTAAGCAAAATAAGTCTGCATATTAACGCAGAAACTAAGTTTCAAAATCTCTTAGTTTTTGCGTTTTTTACAATAATTTTTCAATTCTTTTTCTTTGAAAGATTGATTTGTCCCAAAAATCGCTAAAAATTTGCTATAATAAAATCTATCATTTTAATTTTAGGGATTAAACTATGGAGTCTTCAACAACCAACCTTTTAAGTAATTATATGCCAATGGTGCAGCGTTATAGGTCGCAATTTGCTTCTTTTAATACCTTGCTTGGCAAAACAACGCTAACAGGGAAAATCAGCTCGTTAGAGATTGCAGAAAATCTCTTTGATTATATGGAAAAAACGCAAGAAAAATTCGAGAATCTTCAAGAAAAGCTCATCGAAACTATCTTGGAACAAAATTTTTTAAATTCCTACGAAGAAGCGGACACCTCCGTTAAAATCATTTCTGAAATCTTCAATCTTTATTTTCATAACCGCCACGAAGACATCTCAACACTCTCAAAAAGCAAATTCTTAATAGATCTTTGCTTGGAGTTTGAATCCAACAAGGACAAGGATAAAGAAAAATCCAAATCCGCTTTAGATTCCATTGTCGCATATCTTAAGAAATTCGGCTCTAGTAGCGCGGTTTATAAAGATATTATGCTTTACACAAATGACGGCACACTTTTACAAGCCATTGATTTAGGACAAGATTATGCAGTGGCTTACAAAACCAAATTAAACCCGATTCTTGAAGCGGGTAAAATAGAAAATTATGGGGAATTTCACCAAAAAGTAGATTTTTACAACACTAAAGAAAGAGAACAAGAAGACAAAACCGAATTTTTCTTCGTCGTTCCTCTGCGTCAAAGCAAAGAACAAGTTCCCTCTATGGTAGCAGTTTTCGTAATGAATGTGCAAAGCGAATTTAAAGCGATTTTGGAGCGTTTCCCTTACCGCCTCCCACAATCCAATCTTGTAGTGATTAATGCAAAAAATCATATTTTATTCTCTGATAATGCGCGAATGTTTCCAAGCGGACAACTATTAAGCCTCAACGAGCATAAAGACTATACTTTCTTGGAGTATCGTTCCAAAGTTTGCATGGTTGCTTTAAGAAAAATTGGTAATATTCATGGCTTTACGAGCATTACAGAACAATGGCGTTTGTGCAGAATCGTGCCGCTTTACATTGCTTTTGACGCTAAAAAACAAATTGATTACAAGATTGACCCTTCGTTGCTAGAAAATTCCTTGCTCATCACTAAAGATTTGGATATTGTGATTGAAGAGAGCGAAAACATTAATGACGAATTAGGAGATGTCGTAATCAATGGTGAAATTATTGCTTCAAAAAGCCATTCTTACGCGCTCAATCCAATCCTAAACAACATCAGGATTCTAAGCGAAGAGATGAATTTGCTTTGCGTTCAATCCACCGAAGAATTACAAAGAGGAATCTATAATGCCCTCTTTAATGTGATTGGCTATTATTCCCAATACTCCGCGCTAATCACTGATAGCCTCTTTAGGGAATGCGTTAAAGATTCTAGTTGGATAAAAAACGAAATAGAATTTAAGGATTATTTAAGAGAACACGCACAAGGCAACATTTCCTCTGAAACACTCACAAACACGAAAGCTCTTCTTGCGCGTTTAAAAGCAAATTTCAGTAATTTTTATAACATTGTCCTTTTTGATAAAGACGGAAACACTCTCCAAAATGCGCTAGATAGCATACCTTTAAATGCGAAAAAGCTTGGAATTGTTGATAGATTCAATGGAAGCAACATTGAGAATCTCATCGTTTCAAACTATGAGCCAACTGCTTTTTATGAGGATAAAAAAACTATTCTTTTCTATAATGCAGTCAAAGGGGACGACAATCGTTTCTTGGGAGGCTTACTCTATGTTTTGGATTTGGAAAAGATTAAAGACTTTTTAAGCAATTCTTTGCCCAAAGATTCCGCGATTCTATCTGATAAAAGCGAGATTTTCAGTGTCGCATTTGATAGCCAAAAAAACATTCTAGCAACCACAAAAGAAGATTTCAGCTTTGAAAGCTATAACTTAAGCGAAAAGTTTGATTTCAAAACCCTAAAAAGCTTCAAAAAAATCATTCAAATTGGGAATGAGCATTATTTGATTTGTAGCGAGGTTTGCAATCCTACCCAAAGCACTTTTACAGAATACACTAAGCGTTCGCTTTATGTAATGATTTTTGTCGCAGTCAAAAGAGAAGAAGTTGAAGAATACCTACAAGAAGCAGCGATAGAAACTTCCAAAGATTCTACAAAAGATTCCAATAGCTAGATTCAGAAATTTAAAACCGCTTCGTCTGCAAGTTCATAAACTTGCACGAGTGGGCGGAATATCCAAACATTCAAAATAAATCTTAGGATTCCAACCCTATTTTACAATGCAAGATTCCACAAACCTAGTCAATTTTCAAGACCGCCAAGAAAGCCTCCTGTGGCAATGCGACTTTCCCAATAGCTTTCATACGCTTTTTGCCCTCTTTTTGCTTTTCTAGCAATTTGCGCTTCCGCGTAATATCTCCACCATAACATTTTGCAGTAACATTTTTCCCCATAGATTTCACGGTTTCACGCGCAATCACTTTGTTACCAATACTCGCTTGAATCGCCACTTCAAACAACTGCCGTGGGATAATTTCTTTCATCGCCTCCACTAGCTCCTTGCCACGCTCATAAGCCTTAGATTTTGGGACGATGATACTTAGCGCATCAACGATTTCATTTGCTACGCGAATATCTAGCTTCACCAAATCACCCTCTTGATAGTCAATAGGTTCATAATCAAAGCTTGCATAACCTTTCGTGCAAGATTTGAGTTTATCATAAAAATCCATCACAATCTCATTGGTAGGAATCCAATATTCCAGCAAAACGCGCGTTTCTTGCAAATATTCCATTTTCTTTTGGATTCCGCGCCTTTTATTTAAAAGCGTGATGATATTGCCTAAAAACTCGCTAGGAACGATAATCGTCGCACGCACATAAGGCTCTTTGATTTTGGCGATTTTTTGCTCTGGTGGCAACTCGCTAGGATTTTGAATCCAAACAATCTCCCCATCGGTTTGACTTACTTCATAAACCACCGTGGGCGCAGTCGCAATCAAATCTAGCCCAAACTCACGCTCCAATCTCTCTTTGACCACTTCCATATGCAAAAGCCCCAAAAACCCGATACGGAATCCAAAGCCCAAAGCAACTGAAGTTTCAGGCTCATAAGTAAGGCTAGAATCATTAAGCTTTAGCTTATCAAGCGCATCGCGCAAATCTTCAAATTTATCCGTATCAATCGGATAGATTCCGGCAAACACAAAAGGTTTTGCGGGTTCAAACCCTTCTACAGGCTCTTTTGTGCGCACTTTAAAATCTGTCATTGTATCGCCCACTGCAATATCTGTTACATTCTTTAGCCCCAAAATTACGATTCCAATCTCTCCGCTGCGAATCACTTGAGTTTTTTCTTGACGCAAAGGGTGCGGATACATTAATCCTAGCACTTCGTGATTCTTGCCACTCCCCATAATATAGAGATTCTGCCCCTTGTGAATGCTTCCATCAAACACGCGCACGAGTGCAAGTGCGCCCAAATAATTATCAAACCACGAATCATAAATTAGGGCTTTTGTGGGTGCATCTGGATTGCCTTTGGGTGCAGGGATTCTTTCTACGATTGTGTTTAGCAACTCTGTGATTCCAAGATTCGCCTTAGCACTCACTTGCAAACTATGCGAACAATCTAGCCCGATGGTTTGCTCAATCTCATTTGTTACGCGCTCCACATTTGCAGCGGGTAAATCAATCTTGTTTAACACAGGGATAATTTCAAGATTGTTTTCTAATGCAATATAAACATTCGCAATCGTCTGCGCTTCCACGCCTTGACTTGCATCAACAACGAGCAATGCGCCATCACTTGACGCAAGGGAGCGCGAAACTTCATAGCTAAAATCCACATGTCCGGGCGTGTCAATCAGATTCAAGATATAATCTTCGCCTTGATAATGATAATTCAAGCGCACACTTTGGGCTTTAATCGTGATTCCGCGTTCTTTTTCAATCTCCATAGTATCCATCACTTGCGCACTCATCTCCCGCGCACTAATCGCGCCACACGCCTGTATTAGGCAATCTGCTAGAGTGGATTTACCATGATCAATATGAGCGATAATTGAAAAATTGCGAATCTTTTGCATCTCTTCCATAAATTCCAAACCCTTAAATCAATTTAAAGCCAAAATCTTAGCAAATTTACACTTAATATTTTTGGCTATGCTATAATTTAGGCTTTATTTTCTTTACTAAAGGGATTTTATGAGAATCTTTGATTGGATTACTAAGCCTTTGGATTTTATCACCAAATACTTCAAAGCACTTGTATTCTTACTTATTGTTGTTTTGATTTTCACACCTCAAGAGGAATCCTTGCAACAAGAAGCAAATGTCGCGCGTATTAACCTCTATGGCGCAATTTTGCAAAGCGATTCATTCTTAGAAGAGTTGGAAAAATTAGAGAAAAACAAAAACATTCAAGGAATCTTGCTTGTTATTGATTCTCCCGGTGGAGCCATCGCGCCAAGCGTGGAGATTTCTGAAGCTATTAAGCGTATCAATGTCAAAACCCCCATTGTTGCTTATGCGCAAGGCGCAATGGCAAGTGGAAGCTATCTTGCTGGTGTTTGGGCGGATTCTATCGTCGCTAATCGTGGCGCACTTTTGGGTTCTATTGGCGTGATTATCAATGGTGCAGATATTAGCGAACTTGCCCAAAAGTTAGGAATCAAACCCCAAACCATAAAGGCTGGAATCTACAAAGAAGCGGGGACTTTTATGCGCCCTTGGACTGCTGAAGAAGAAGCAATGCTTGAAAACTTGGTTTATGAGCAATATCAAATGTTTGTAGAAGTTGTCGCGAATGCTAGAGGGATTCCACAGCATAATGAATCCCATTTCGCACAAGGCAAAATCCTAAGTGCTAAGAGTGCGTTAGAGTTTGGGCTGATTGACAAAGTAGGTAATCTTTATGATGCACAAAATTTATTATTCCAAAAAGCAAACATCACAAACCCGCAATGGTATAAAGAAGAAAAAGATAAAATAGAGGTTTATTTGGAAAAAATTTTGGGAGATAATCTCGCACTTGGAGTGCAAAATGGAATCGCAACTACCATAGAACAACTCTCCAAAATTCAGATGAAAGGCAATTAAATGCAAATTATTTTAAAGATTCAAACACCCGACCAAAAAGGCTTGATTGCAGAAATTACACGCATTATTTTTGAATTTAACTTAAATATTCTCAAAAACGATGAATTTGTAGATAAAGAAAATAATCTTTTCTTTATGCGTTCTGAAATAGAGGGGGTTTGCGAAATCCAATCATTGAAAAACCGCCTTTGCACCTTGCTTTCCCCACAAGCAAACATAGAAATTTTTGAATCCAAACGCAAAAAAATCGTGATTCTTTGCACTAAAGAAAATCATTGTCTAGGTGATTTACTGATTCGTTATGATAGCGGTGAGCTAAATGCGGATATTTTGGCGGTTATTTCTAATTACGCGCTTTTAGAGCCTTTATGTCAAAAGTTTAATTTGCCTTTTGTTTGCATTCCTAGCGAGAATCTTTCAAGAGAAGAGCACGAAGCAAAAGTGCTAGAAGTGCTAGAGGGATTCCCAAATGATTACATTATCCTTGCAAAATATATGCGAATCCTAAGCCCGGCTTTCGTTCAAAAATTTGAAGGCAAAATCATCAATATCCACCATAGCTTCCTCCCTGCATTTATCGGTGCGAATCCTTACAAACAAGCCTATGAACGCGGTGTTAAAATCATCGGAGCTACGGCGCATTTCGTCAATAACGCGCTTGATGAAGGACCTATTATCTATCAAGACATTACTAAAGTCAATCACGCAATGAGTTGGAAAGATATGCAAAAAAGCGGACGCGATGTAGAAAAGATTGTATTAGCAAAAGCACTCAATCTCGCTTTAGAAGAAAAAATCTTTGTTTATAACAATAAAACCATTGTTTTTTAGGATTCTACAATGTGCAAAATCCACATTAAAGCTTGGAGTGCGGAATCTTAGCGGGGTTCAACACTATAAACACTAAGCAATCGCCACGACAAAACAAAGAGATTCAGAATGTTTAGAATCCCTAAAATAAACTAATGCTTTGGCTTTGGTGTTGTAATTGTATATCAGAAAAAATTTCTTGCTCCAAATAATACCATTCCAAATCTGATGGTATGGAAGAATCAGGCAAAGACTGCGCACTTAGGCTACTATCTCCTGCACTTTTCAACGAACGCGCACTATATCCGGCAATCGTGCCACCTTTCATAAAATACGCAGTAACACCCGCTCCAATACCCGCTCCCAACAAAAACGCATCTGTTTTGGGAGAAATGCACCCGCCAAACAACATTGCCACACACGCGAGATAGCCCAAGATACATAACTTTTTAATGGCTTTTTGTTTCATTTATTTGCCTTTCTTTAAAGAGAATCTACACTTCTCTAAGCACACTTTATTCCAAAATTGGATAGAATCGCAAACTTCAAATAAAAAACATGATAAAAGGCAAAATTTAGCGATGTTTGGAATGGGATTTTTTGAAATTTTAATGATTGGGGTGGTGGCGATTATTTTTTTAGGACCCGAAAAACTACCCAAAGCATTAGTGGATATGGCGAAGTTCTTTAAAGCTGTCAAAAAAACAATGGACGACGCTAAAGAAAGCATTGAACGCGAGGTGAATCTAAGCCAAATCAAAGAAGAAGCACTCGCTTATAAAAACAGCCTCACACAAGGTGTGCAGACGCTTAGCAAGGATTTAGAACTTAAAGAGTTGAATTTGGATTTTAACGACAATTTGCAATCCCCAAAAACAACACAAAACCAAATCCCAAACCAAGATTTCAACCCCTCTGGAAATTCTAACTCCTCAAGAGAAATCAAACCCAAAGAATCCCATAAAACAACTTTAAGCTTCGGTGCAAATTTACCACAAGAGGAATCCACAAAAAACGCAGAATCCGATTCCACACAAGAAACAAGGAATAAAGATGTTTGAAGACTTAAAGCCTCATATTCAGGATTTGCGTAAATGCCTCATTCGCATTTCTTTGGCACTTTTAGTTACTTTTATTGCTTCTTTTTATTTTTGGGAATTTATCTTAGATTGGATGGTAGCACCTCTTAGTGTTGCGCTTCCCAATGGGCGTGAAAGCGTTATTTTCACACAAGTAGGAGAAGCGTTTTTCACCGCTCTTAAAGTCGCGTTTTTTAGCGGATTCATCTTTGCTTTGCCTGTGATTTTTTGGCAAATTTGGGCATTTGTCGCGCCGGGATTATATGATAATGAAAAGAGGCTCGTGTTGCCTTTTGTGATTTTTGGGACTTTTTTCTTTTTGTGTGGCTGTGCCTTTGCCTATTATATCGCATTTCCTATTGGTTTTGGCTATCTGATTAACTTCGGTTCACAACTCTTTACCGCACTTCCAAGCATCGGAGAATATGTAAGCTTCTTTGCTAAATTAATGATTGGTTTTGGAATCTCTTTTGAATTGCCCGTCATTACATTTTTTCTAGCCAAAATCGGACTTATCACTGACAAAACACTCAAAGATTATTTCAAATATGGCATTGTCTTTATTTTTGTCCTCGCGGCAATCCTCACGCCTCCAGATGTGCTTTCGCAGTTTTTAATGGCGATTCCACTGATTTTGCTTTATGGTTTGTCTATTATGATTGCTAAAATCGTCAATCCCTATAAAGCCCAAAAAATAGACGAGGAGACAGACGACTAATGCGCGAATTACAACTTGCAAGTTATGATTATTTTCTCCCTAAAGTTCAGATTGCCACACACCCTATTTTCCCAAAAGAAGCCGCGAAGCTCCTAGTGTATGAACGCGCACAAGATAAAATCACACACGCGACTTTTAAGGATTTCTCCAAGTTTCTTCCACCAGACACCTTACTTGTTTTCAACAACACCAAAGTCCTCCCCGCAAGACTTTATGGCACAAAAGTAATTCAAGATTCTAAAGCTCAAACACAAACAAGCGGAGCGAAGATTGAAGCACTTTTTCATAAAGAAATTTCTCCCAATGTTTATTTAATGCAATTCAAAGGACGCTTGAAAGTCGGACATTTAGTTTCTTTTGGTCAAGGAATCTTCGCGAGAATCCTTAAAAGCCAACAGATAGAATCGCAAAACCCCGATACACAAGGCGTAGGATTTAAAGAAGCAGAGTTTTTTAGAGTTTCACAGCCACAAACCAAATCTTCCCAAAGTTTCCCGCAAGATTCCTTAGAATCCCCGCTAAGTCGCAAAGAGTTTTTTGAATTTTTAGAACATTTTGGGCATATTCCTTTGCCTCCTTATCTCAAAAGAAAGGACACGCAAGAAGATAAAAACGACTATCAAAGCGTCTTTGCTAAACACTTAGGCGCGATTGCCGCACCTACTGCGTCTTTGCATTTTAGCGAAGAATCCTATCACGATTTAAAAAATCGTTTTGATAGCACAGAAATCACCCTCCATGTGGGCGCAGGGACTTTTATCGGAGTGAATGCAGAAAACATTTTAGAACACAAAATGCACAAAGAGCAATTTTTCCTCACTCAAGATTCCGCAAACAAAATCCAAAATGCTTCCCATATTACAGCCATTGGCACGACTGCTGTGCGCGTGATTGAAGAGTTTGCGAGAAATGGCGCACTAAGTGGGGAATGTGATTTGTTTTTGCACCCTCAAAACAAACCCCTCAAAACCCAAGCGATTCTTACAAACTTCCATCTACCCAAAACAACGCTTTTAATGCTTGTCGCTTCATTTATCGGGCTAGATAAAACCAAGCAACTTTATGAGGAAGCGATTGCCCAAAACTATCGCTTTTATTCCTATGGAGATGGAATGTTGATTCTATGAGAACAAATCCAAATTTTCCCTATTTCACAAACACACTCAAAGATTCGCAAATTGCGCTGTTGGATTCTTATGCCAACTTGCTTTTGCGTTGGAATGCTATCCACAGCCTAAGTGGCGCAAAAGACTTGCAAAGCATTCAAAAAAACATTCAAGATTCCCTTTTTCCTTTACAATACGAAATGCTTAACATGCACATAAAAACAAACCTTTTAGATGTGGGAAGTGGCAATGGATTCCCAAGCATTCCGCTTGGAATCGCTTTGGAGATTCCTACGATTCTTTGCGAACCCAATGCCAAAAAGGCGGCTTTTTTGCAAAATATTAAAGCGAATTTAAACCTAAAAAATTTTACAATTAAACGCGAAAAGGTAGAATCGTTAGAGTTAGAAAAAAAGCCAAATCTCATCACTTCAAGAGCGACTTTTGGCATACAGGAATTTCTTGAAAAATGCCAAAGGCAAATCGGGATAGAGACGACAATCCTACTTTATAAAGGCTCAAATTTCACTAGAGAGATTCCGCAAGGCTTGAAATATACGCATTTTCAAAATGGCTTGCTACATTACATCGCCATTTTGGGAAAGGATTTAAAATGCTAAAATGGTTTTTGTTAATTTTATTACTTGTAGGTGTTTATCTTTTGTTTTTTCGCAAAAATACGCCCACGCATAAAAACCCTAAGAATCCCAAAACCCCGCAAGATTCCGTTATGCTTGAATGCGCACAATGTGGCACTTATGTTTCTAGCGAAGAAGTCATCATCAAAAATGGCAAGTATTATTGCTCCAAAGAATGCGCAAATCTTCAGTAGAATCTCAAACAAAGGAGATTGATGTTAATCCTAAACCACCCCTCCATTGAATCCTTAAACCTCGTGTTTATCACCAACAAAGAACAAATTGCCGACACATTGCCTACGGATTTTTTGATTCTTTCCTGTGGGGATTTTTCCCAAACCTTAGCACTTGCGCGTTTTTGTAAAGAAAATGGAATCCCTTATGCAAGTCAAGTTTCAAGTCTCAAAGAAGCATTATTGCTTGTCAATCTCAATGTGCGATTCTTGCTCTCTTGCACAATTCCTCTTGCTCAAAACTTGCAGAAACTTGCAGAAACTTACCTTTTTGACGCGAAAATCCTACTTTGTATCCAAGAAGAAGAGAGGATTGAAGAAGTCGCGCAATATGGCATTGATGGGGTGATTTTTGTTGCATAATTTAGAATCTTTCGCGCCTTTTAATCGCCTAGAAAGCGGAGATTTACAAGCATTAAGCTCCATTACGACTTTCAAAACCTTTGTCGCCAAAGAAATCGTGCTTTATGAAAACACCCAAAGCAATATGCTTTACTTTTTGTGTGAAGGTTTATTGAAACTCTATAAAGTCAATCGCTTTGAAAACGAAATTTTTTTAGGAATCCTAGAAAATGGCTTGTTGTTGGATTTGAATTTGGACGACACACAAGGGAACTTCGTCTCTTTTGCCAACATTGAAGCCTTGCAAGATTGCATTATCGCGCAAATCAATGGAGAAAATCTCCACGCACTTTTGCATTCCAATCCTCGCATTTTGGCTTTGTTTTTCAAAGAAACAACAAAAAAGCTCAATCTTTTTGAAGAAGTAATCCAAAAGAATCTAGTTTTTGATAGCACCGCCAAGATTGCCTATACTCTTTATTTTCATTTGGATAATTTTAACGCGCACAAAAAATCAGAAAATGCGAGTTTTCTCAATATCCAACCCGAAACCCTTTCAAGAACCCTAACAAAACTTCATCGTGAGAATATTCTAACCACCAACAAACAAGGGAAAATTGAAATTCTAAACCTTCAAAAACTTTATAATATTTTCAAACAGGATTAAAAATGACAAAAATCGTAACGCGCCTTATTATACTTGGGATTCTCACGACCTTTTGCGTTGCCGTGATGATTCTTTCTGTGATTTTCATCAACCAATTAGGAATCCAAGATGGTTATATCATCAACATTGCAGGTAAAGAACGCATGCTTACACAAAAAATCACCAAAGAAATTTTTATCATTCATTCCCAAAACAGCCAAGATTATGCGACCCTCAATCTCGCTTTAGAAGAGTTTGAAAATAATCTGCACACTTTGCGATTTGGCAATGAAGCAAAAAATGTCAATCCTCCCTCAAAGGCGACCATTATTGCCAAACTTGAAGCAATCCACGCACAATGGAATCAGTTTAAAGTGATTGTGGAGGATTTTAAACGCACTTCAAGCAAACTCTATGAAGACCGAAAGTTTTTAGAAGAAAACAACACAAAAATGCTAATTTTGTCAGATAATATTGTCAAAATGATGGTGGAATCCCAAATGCCTGCCAAAGCCATTGATGATTCTGGACGCCAACGAATGCTCACGCAACGCATGGCATACCTAATGATGCGCCATTCCCAAATCTGGGATTCTAAATCCTATCACGCATTTCAAGATAGCTATAATCTCTATGATACGATTATTACGGATTTTCACCAAAACCCACTTTATGGCAAGAATCCAAAACTTACAAAGTCTATCCAAGAAGCCTATGCGTTTTGGCAGACTTATTCCCAACACATTGATAATGTGCTGAATCTGCAAGAACGCATTGTAGAGGATTTGAAGCAAATCACGGCGCAAAACGCTACGATTCTTAATGAAATTGATTGGACGGTGAATCTTTATTCAGACCTTTCAATTCATTTACGCGCTTATTTGGAGAAATTCCAATATGTCGCGGCTTTTATTATGATTCTTTTGGCACTTTATTCTATTTACAATCTTTTGCGTATCAAAGCGCATTTGGGAGATTTTTTGCACAAGACGCAATTACTCTCAAGCGGAAAGCTAGATAACAATCTCGCAGAAATTATTAAACTAGAGGGAGAAAGCGAACTCTCTCAAGCCTCACAGAATCTTTCTTTGTTTCTCAAGCGCATAGAATCCACCAAAGAAACTTCCAAACAAGCCATTGAACTAAGCGAACACATTAACGAAGAGATTACAAATATTAGCGAGGAAATTTTACATAAACTTGCATTCGCAAAAATCAGTGAAGAAAGACGCAAAAGCATAGAAAATTCTATCAGCTTAAGCGAAGATATTGCAATCCAATCTAGCGAACAGCTCATCATTGCTGCAAGATTACTAGATAGACTGCATAGAATCTTAAAGGAAATTGAAGATTGTTGCGAATAACTTTGCAGCGTGGAATCGCATTAATTCTTATAAGGACTGCAGCAAATAGATTCTATCGTTTATGCCAAAGTTGGCTAAGGACTTTGAAATGCTTAGGTTGATAGAGGTTAATTAAATAAGTCGCAAAAACCGCGATACTTCCCCCAACAAGCGTTAAGACACTTGGAATCTCTCCTAAAATCACAAAACTACTCAAAAGTGCAGTCGCAGGAACAAGCAAATTAAACGAACTTGCTTGTGTTGCCCCTACACGCGCAACACCTAGATAATAAATGCTCGTCCCAACAGCCGTAGATAGCACAGCCACGACAAATAGCATTAGCCAAAATCTAAATTCAAATTCAAACACACTAAACATTGTCGGTTCAAAGGCAAAAATAGGAGAAAACAACAAGACGCTAAAAAGCGTAATATACAGATTAATTGCCACAGGGTGGATTCTAAGGTTGCGACAAATCAAGGTTAAAACCGCCCAATCAAGCGCACAGAGGACAAAAAAGGTATTAAATTTACCAAAGAGTTGTTGCATACTTCCTAGATTCAGCAGACAACCTCCTGCAACGATTCCCAACAATAATCCTAAAATCTCATTAGGTTTCATCTTTTGTGTGGAATCTTTTTTAAATTTATAAAACCCAAAAGTTAAAAGATAAGCAAACACCGGAATCAGCGTAGTTACAAGCACTCCACCTTTCCCCGCACTGCCAAATCTAAGTGCCACAAAGTATAAAAGCGAATACAAACAATTACAAATTGCCGCTAAAAAGAGAAATTTAAACGCATTTTTGTCAATCCGTAAAGGAATCTTAAGCAAAATCACAATAGGAATTGAAGCAATCAAGGCAAAGAAAAAACGCCAAAAAGTAACCACATCTGCACTTGCGTATTCCACCAAAACCTTACTAGCAGCCCACGAAGCACCCCAAAACGACATTGCTATCACGAGCAAAATATAAAAAACACTATTTTTCATCTCTTGCCTTTTGCTAAAATCAACAAACCAATGGCAAAATTCTAAAATATTAATATTTAAAAAAATTTTACAAAAATTTCTTCATTTATTCTTTTGTTGATGGCTTAAGATTCTCTTCTAGTTTTTCGAGGCGTATTTCATATTCTTTTTGTTTTTTGACGAGATTCGCAGTCGCAGTGATTTGATTTAGCAGAATCCAAAGACTAAGTGCGGCAAAAATAATCACAATCACACAAGAAATGAGTGTGATTTTAATAGCCTTAGTCGCTGTTGTTTGGGCGTGATTGTTTGAGTTGTTTTGTGTTGTTTGCATAGGAATCCTTTTAAATAGTTTGAAGTTTTTTAAAATAATGAACAAATGCTAAGATAAATGAAAAAACAGCTAAAACCATCACGATACTCGCCCCAGCTTGTAAATCATAAAAATACGCGACTGCAATTCCGCACAACATACTAAGCAAAGAAATCAAACTTGCTCCCAACATCATTTTAGCTAAGGAATTGGTAAAAATCTCGCTACAATAAGCAGGAATGCTTAAGAGTGCGACGATGAGAATAATTCCAACTGAACGCATAGAAATCACGATTCCTAACGCAATCAAAACCATTAAAACAACGCTAAAAATTCTTGTATTCACGCCTTGCAATCGTGTAAATTCGCTATCATAAGAGATTCCTAAGATAATGCGATAATTCAGCCCCACAAAAAGAAGCAAAAAGAATCCAAAACTTAACATAAGGTAAATATCATTTTCTGTAATGCTCAAAATACTCCCAAACAAATATCCCATAAAGTCTTTGTTATATCCCGGAGTAAGCTCAACCAAAATAATACCCAACGCCATACCAAATGCCCATAACGAGCCAATCAAAGAATCCAAACGCTCTTTTGCAAACAACAACATATAAGCCAAAATCACAGCGCACAAAACACTAAAACCCATCGCACCAACCAAGATTGGCAGTCCAAAAAATGCCGCGATTCCAACTCCGCCATAAACGCTATGTGCGATTCCACCTGCGACAAAAACCATACGATTGGTTACAACAAGTGTGCCGATGATTCCGCAAATCACGCTCGTGCAAAGCGCACCCCAAAGAGCATTTTGCACAAACGCATATCCCAAAACATCAATCAACGAGCCACTCCAAGCTTTCCTCGTTAAGCTCTGCTTTAATAAGGTCCATTTTAATATTTGCATTCAAATAGCTTGTGATTTCAAGCATATCAATCAAAGCATTTCGGATACAACTTGTCGCACCCGGGCTTGGCGTCATATTAAAGGTAATGCCCTCGCCACTTTTAATCTTTTTCTCACCCAAAACTAATTTTTTCTGTTGCTTATCAAGCACTTGTGGGCGGATTCCTCCAAAGCCCTTTGCATAAGTTAAGTCTTCTAAAGTCAAAGACGGAATGATTTTCTGCGCTTCTTTGATGAAGAATTTTTTACCAATGCCCGGCACTTCATACAAAAAGTTTCGTAAAATATAATTGCGGATTTCACTATCAGATAACAAATCCCACATAATTTTTGTCGTAGAGGCTTCTCCAAATCCTGAAGTTTTGAAAAAGTCTAAATAAGTCCCACTTTTGAATCGTTCTAATTTTGGCAAAGAAAGAGCAGTTGGTCCTAAGCGGTTTTTACCATGTGCAACCACATCAGGATCTCCATGAATTGCCGCAAAGGGCAATTTTGGGTGTTGCACCGTATAGACTTTGCCCCTTAGTTTATCACCCGGGATAAAGAAAAAACTTCCTGCAACAGGTAAACAACCAAGCTCCAAGCCAAATCCCATACTTTGTGCCAAAAACAAGGAATGCGCCCCTGCATTAACAAGCACAAAAGACGCAGTAACAGGTTCTTGATTATTCGCACGAAGCGTGTATTTACCATCTCCTTGCTTAATAATATCTTTGACTTGATAATTAAATTTCACCTCATGTTCGCCAAACACACTTTTTTCTACCATATGATGTGCCACAGAACAAAAATCCATTGCACAGAAGCTTTTGCGTGTCCCTGAAGCTACTACATTTTCCGCCCTATCGCTTCCATCTGCTAGTTTGATAATGTTGGGTTCAATCTCTTTAATATCCTCTTTGGTGAAAAATTCTAATTCCGGATAAATTTCCTTAAACTCTTCGTGTCTTTTTTGGATAAACTCCACTTCTTTATCGCCCACACCAATCGCCATTTTTTGGTATTCAAAGATGCTTTTATTTTGCAATTCGTGAAACAAAGCGTAAGAAACTAGCATTTTCGCTGACCTTGCAACCTTTTTCGCCTTTTCAAAAGTATAATTTGTTTCAATATCCCCTGCGTGAATCGTTTGGGAATTGTTATTACCGCTTGAACTTAGCGTTGCTGGTTCAGAATACTTTTCTAACAGAATTACTCTCTTTAAGTCTGTGTAATGTGTCAAAACATAGAATAATGCACTTCCAGAAATCCCAGCTCCAATTATCGCCACATCATAAGTATTATTCATCTTTTCTCCTAAATTTTAGAATTATTCCACAACCCCATAAGCTCAACTTCGCAAAAGTGTTCCTTAATATCAGAATCGCAAGGAATCCTCATATTGCTTGGCAAGTCATGTGTCGTAACTTCCTTATTGACATATAAAACTTTTTTTGCGCAACCCAACAAAACCGATACATCATGACTAATCATTATTATAGTCTTTTCTTGGTTGATTTTTCGCAACAATTCATAAATTTCTTTTTGATTCTTTTGATCAATACTCGCCGTAGGCTCATCTAAAATCAAAAGATTTGGATTCCCACACAATGCACGCGCAATCAACACTCTTTGACGCTGCCCTCCAGAGAGTTCGCCAATTTTTTTATGCGCGTAAGATTCCATATGAAACTCGGCTAATCTTTCCATCGCAATCTCTTTTGCATTTTTTGGCAAGAATCCACCAAAAAGCTTTGGCTTTAAAAATCCCATCATCACAACCTCAATCGTTGTAATAGGAAAATGACGATTCAAAAAAGTATTTTGCGGCACATAGCCAATGCGCAAACTCTTATCTTTGATAATTTCACCACTTGTTGGCTGCAATAATCCAACCAACAAACGCGCCAATGTGCTTTTTCCACCGCCATTTGGTCCAATGACTGCCCAAAAATCACCTTCACAAATCGTCCAATTCACATTATACAAAATTCGCTCTTTGGTAAAATAAAATTTAACATTTTTGCAATCAATAATTTTTTTGATATTCTTATCTTGCATCATCAAATTCACTTTTTGCAAATAAATTTCGTATGCCATAAATGCGCTTAATTAGTAGCTTTTCTTGATTTATTCCTTGAATATTTTTGCCAATATCAAGCGGAGTAATTGCGATTTTGCCAATAATTTTTCTTCCCTCTTGTGTTTCATTTTGTAGCGTTCTTAATCCCCAAATGTCGTGCAAGATATAAATTTGTCCATCCAATTCTCCAAGATAAAGCATAATATGCCCACGCATTCCAAGTAATGCGCCAAATGGAATCGCATTTTGCAAAATCTGCTCTTTTTTCTGCTCTTCATTGAATGAACTCACATCAAAATACAAAGAATCTTGCCCCGATTCTGCATTTTTTTGACGCATTTGCGCCTGTGAATTTCTTAGCAAATAAAATCCAAAATTACCTAAAATATCGTGCAAAAACATAGAACAATCCCGATTTCCAAACATTCCTCCCCAGCCATATTTTTCTCCCACGATTCCTTGTGCCAAATGCGCCACTGCTTGGGCAGAAAAATTCATCGGAAATTTAGCAAAAGAATCGCGTTCTAAAATCACTCTACGCGCATAAGCATACCCGCGAGAATCTCGTATGAAAATCTGACTTTCATACTTGTTTTTTGTGCTACCAAGCAAAGGTAAAAGCATTCCAATTCGCGCGGATTCCAAATATTCTTGATGGACATTCTTTATCGGTGTGAAGTCGTGAGTAACCACCAAAAAATCTTGATTTTTCTTTAATTCCAAAATCTGATTATCATTAAGGATTCCAATATCCAAACTCAAAATCCACCCGCTGACGAATCCACTTTCTACAAATGCCCATTTTTTGGAGCGCGAATAATGCGTGATGAGCACCGGTGTGCCGACATAAATAGAGGAATTTTGCCAATAATCAAAAGGGAATCCTTCTCCTGCAAGTTTAGGATTGTAGAATCGCGGTTTATTGGTGGGCAAAACGCGCAGATTAGAGTTTCGCGTAACAATCGCAGGTTTTTTCACGCTCGGATAAGTTTGTAAGTTTGCTTCAAACTCCAATGCTTCAATTTCTTGCTTTATATAAGGAAGCAGATTCTCCCCAAAACCTAGATTCGCATAAGCTTGGTTCAAGCCCCATTGCAATTCTTCTGCGCTGTGTTGGGGCTGCCTATCAAAGGGGGCAAAAAAATGCTCTAAATATTCTTTTTTTAGCATAGCCTTTTTGGCGGGATTTAGGGTTTTAGAATCCTTAATGAAATCTTGTATATCCTGTGTAGGCAAAGGAAGTGCAATATCATCGGACTTTTCTAATCTCGCGCAGCCACAAAATAGCCACAAAACCAAACTTGCAATCCAAACAATAGAATCTCTTTTGATTCCGCTTGATAGATTCCACATTTTTTTCATCACTACCATTGCACCTGTTGATAAGATTCTTCACAGAATCCCACAATCACGCGATTCTTAACTTCAATAACGGGTCGCTTGATGAGCATAGGTTCTTTGATGAGCCATTCTTTTGCCTCTGCTAGGGTAAGGTTCTTGTCTTTTAAATTCAATCTTTTATAAGTTGTGCCTTTTTTATTCAAAAGCACTTCTATGCCAACAAATTGTAGCCAAAACTCTAAATTCTTGCTTGTTGGTGGCGTTGTTTTGAAATCCACAAATTCATAGGGGATTCCCTGTGATTCTAAAAAATTCAATGCTTTTTTGACGCTTCCGCAATTTTTAATTCCATAAATTTTTACCATTAGATTCCTTTACAACAAATTCAGCGCAAAAATATAAAAAATAATTCCTGCAAATATGCTTAACACAGAGTTTTTAGATAACACAAAGCATAAACTCGCACAAAAAATCCCAAAAACCTCATAAAGCCCATAAGTCTCACTCCAAGGAGTATCTTTAAGGCTAAAGAATACTAAAAGCGTCATAATCAATAATGGCATAGTATCTCGCAAATAACGCAACCACGCATTATTAGTTGCATTTTTAAGCGCAAAAAATGGCAAAAAACGCGTCAAAGCAGTTCCAAAAGACGCAGCAAGAATCGCCCAAAGAATATAAAGACTACTTAAATCCTCATTGATTTGCGTTTCCATTTTTACGCCCCTTTTAATGAACTCTAAGCTTGTGGTGGCGGATTCCGCATTGCTTTACCACTGCCTATCCATCGCCTAAAAAATAGCAAAATCAAGATTCCACAAACCATACTTAAAATCAAAAATTCATCACTAGGGAAGACGATAAGCCCTATCACTCCAAGTGCTAAGGCGATATAAAAAGGGATTTTATTGGTAGAATTTCTTAATAAAGCAAGTGTAAGCACACTAAAAAGGGCAGTTAGCGCGAACTCCACGCCTTTGGGCTGGAATCCTAATTGTTCGCCCAAAAAGATTCCGATTCCACAGCCCAAAACCCAATAAATATGGTCAAAAAAGGTGATATAAAGATAGCTTTTCTCCATTTCTTTTGGGGTAAGCTTCAAGGTCTCTTTGTTGGTTTTTAGCACTGCAAATGTTTCATCTGTAAGCCCAAAAAGAATGTAGTATTTGCCAATGCCAAAATTCTTAATCTCATCTGTGATTGCCAAAGAATAAAACATATGGCGAATATTTAGCAAGAAAGAAGCAATGGCGATTTGAAAGAATCCCGCGTGGATTGCGAGTAAGGAAATCAGCAAAAACTGCCCTGCTCCTGTGAAAATCAAAATCGCACTTAAGATTCCAAAATACCAAGCCAAATGCAATTTAGAAAACAGAATCCCAAACGCAATTCCAAGAGGCAAATAACCCATAAATACAGGCAAACTCTGCACAAAACTCCTAAAAATCATACAAACCTAAACAACAAAACTTCATTGCTAACCCGCAATTTCAAGTCTTGGAATATAAGAATCATTCGTCGCATTAGCAGTATAGCTTCTAATTGCATAGGCAACAAGCCCTTCTTCATTTGTCCCATAAGATGGCTTTTTTTGTTGCATATTATTGAAGAGATTTTTAGATTCTCCATTGGAATTTTGAGCTGTGAAATCCACTTGTCTTTTGGAATCCGATGTGTTTGTGGCATTGGTGGGATTCGCCAAAGCATTAGAGGATTCTATAGAATCTTGCGATTCTTTTGAATCATTAAGCTGTTCTTTTATTTCTTCTGCTCTTTCTTGTGCTTGTTCGCTTCTAGCGCGAGATTCCATTTGCGCGGCGTTTGCAGCGACTTTATAGTCTTGAGGGCTGGGGTCTGCTGGAGCCATTGCAGCGGAGATAATCTGACGCGCGTTGCTAATGGTTTCTTCTGGCGTTCTTCCCTCTTTCATTGTGATAGGCACTTCTCCTGAAGTCGCATACATTTTGCCATCAGGTCCGCGTGTGTAGCCAAAACTAGCACCTCCGCTTACGACACCTGCTCCTGCTCCGATATGCGCAGCTTCGTGCGCACGCACATTCGCGTCTATCGCGGCTAATTCGCGCACATATTGCTGTTCGCTTTCGTCTAGCTTCTCTCCGCTTGGGGATTCTGGTGCAATAATATCCGTATTTTGCTCGGATTCTTGTTGGGCTATTGCTTCGCTAAAAGGCGTATTTTGGGATTCTACTTCTCCAAAGGTTGGTTGAGAATCTTGTGTTTTAAAATTATTGGAGTAATTTTGCAAATTAAAATAAGCATTTGTTCCAACTTGCATTTGCGCCTCCTTGATTTAAAATCTTATTAAATTATAACGAAATTTAGAAAAACAATTCATAAACTCATTTAATTTTTAAATGTAAAATTCATTCAAAATCCACAAAAAATTCAAGAGAATTCCTATCAATGTTCGCTTAAATTCCAAACGCTTAAGATTCCAAAGAATCCCAAACGCATTGAATATGCAACTAAACCTTAAACGAATCTAATTGACTATTTAAAGCACTTGCTTTTTGTGAAATCTCCTTAGAGATTCCGTCAATCAAGTGCACCGCTTTACTATTCTCATCTGTGAGTCTTTGCACTTCGCTTACTTGTTTCAAAATATCATTCACTGCTGCGAAAAGCTCATTGGTTTTTTGCAGCGATTGCGAAGAAGCTTCCACGGCATCTTCTAGGGATTTTACGCTTGTTTCTAGATCCTCCGTGCTTTCAATAGAGGCGTCTGCGATACTAACGGTGTTTTGGACATTCGCTCCCATCGCATTATTTGCGTCAGAAACAGATTGAATGATTGTATTGACTACCGCATTAATCTCACTTAGGCTTTTTTGTGTGCGTTCTGATAGCTTTCGCACCTCATCAGCGACAACTGCAAATCCTCTTCCTGCTTCTCCCGCCCTTGCCGCTTCTATGTTAGCATTAAGTGCCAACAAACTAGTTTGGTCGGCAATCTCTGCAATAATAGACAAAACATCTTTAATCTTATCGGTTTCTTGCGCTGTTTGCGAAAGTCTTTCGGCTATATCGCGTTCGGTGCTGACATTTCCTTGCACTTCATTAATTACTTTCAGCAAAAGTGCTTTGGTTTTCGCAAGTTGATTTGCAGAATCTTGAATATCATGCGCACTTTTTTGCACCAAAGACATAGAATCGTTTAGCATCAATTCAATGTTGTTACCAAGATTCGTGCTTCGTTTGACAATTTGCACCAAACATTCAATGCGCTCATCAATCTCTTTTGACGCGGTAGAAAGCTGCGTGGATTGCAAAATGTTTTGATGACTTGCGTCTTTTGCATTTGCCACGGTATCGTCAATCTTTTGAATAAAATCATTGATATAAGAACTTGCTTTTGCGATTTCATCTTCATTTTTGATAGGCAACCGCTTCGTTAAATCCCCATCACCTTGTGAAAGCTCATAAGCCACATTGGTAAGGTTTAGAATCGGATTAAATACCCAACGATTAAAGAGGAAAAACAAAATCAACAGCGCAACAATGCCCACCCCAATCATCGCAAAGAGAATCTTGAATTGAATCTCTTGCGAACGATTCATTAATTCTTGGGTGGAGATTTGCATTTCAGCCACTCCCAAAACCTCCCCTGTCTGCGAAGTTGCGTGGCACATTAAACACGATTCTTCTGCGATGATAGGTTTTGCCATTAAATAGCCCTGATCATTCTCTGTTTTGTAGATTCTGATAAATTCTTTTTTGGTTTTAAAGACTTCCAAAATTTCTGGAATCGTCGTGTAGGTTTTGCTTAAGCCCATTAATTCAATGATTGCCTCTGAAGGAAAAACCTCCATATTTGTAATACCTGGGACTTTTTTAGAACCCGCAATAAAACCTCCGATAATCTCTGGGTCTCCCGTATTCATTGCGACTTTTAGCCCTTCAAAAAGCATTGCGTTAAGCTGATGAAGCTCGTTGGTAGAGCTACTTTTAGCAATATCATCAAAACCATTTAGCAAATTATAATGGACCATTCCCAAAAGGGTTAACAAAAACACAACAATCATCACAATGATTTTGGCTCGGATTGTCTTTAGCATAAAGTCTCTTTCAGCGACAAAGCCCAAATTTCAAGCTTTATCAGTATTTGTGCTATTATACAAATGTAGGGATAAAAAAATCATTAAATTTCACCCTATTCCAATCTATCCTTGTATTAAAACACAAAGCACTTACACGCCAACCCTATCAGCCCAAACTACCGAATCAACTTCAAAGATTCCTTAAAGAATCCCATATTAAAATGCGTTACAATATTTCACTATTTTTTGATTTTTTAGGCTTTTTAAATAAATCCTCATTTGCCATAGGCAATTCTACTTTAAATTCCACTCCATCTTTTTCATTGCAGGCGAAAATTCTCCCCTCCATTTTATCCAGAATCATTTGCGCCATTGCCAAGCCCATTCCACTACCATTTCCTTTGGTTGTAAAAAACGCTTCAAAGATTTGCTGTCCAATCTCCGGGCTGATTCCTCCCCCATTATCCAACACACGAATCACGCACATTTGGCTTCCTGCGATATTTTGCTCCATTGAACAATCTATTAAGATTCTGCCCTCTTTGATTTTCCCGTCGCTTAAACGCGCTTTTGTCGCTTCAATCGCATTATCTAGCAAGACAATCATCACTTGTTGCAATTCATTTTTATTAGCATAAACTTTGAGTTGTTTTTTGTGTTTGCAAGGCTGCATTTTAAGCATAATTTTCTTATCCACTAATTGATAAAACAGCTCCAAAACCTCTTTGATTGCGCCATAAACTTCAAATGTTTCTTTGTTTTTACTTGGATTATAAAACTCCCTAAATGCGTCAATCGTCCGCGACATAAAGCGAATTTGCTTCGTCATCATTTGGGTGTATTTTTCAAAATTATCATTATCTAATTCGCCATATTGATTCATCTCTTTGAGATTCTGACATAAAAGCGACAAAGAATTAAGCGGCTGCTTCCATTGATGTGCGATATTGCCCAACATCTTCCCCATTGCTTCTTCTTTGTTTTTTTGGATTAATTCCACGCGTTTATTGCGCAATTCATTTTCTAATTTCACAATATCTGAAATATCCACAAACGCGAAATAAAGGGTGGTTTTTTGTGCAAAATTCATAAAGTGAATAGAAACAACAACAGGAATCGTAGAATCCTCTAGCGTCAAATCCAAACGGAAATTTTGGCGCAGTTTGCTTTGTTTAAGTTGTGTGATTTTTTCAAATACCGATTTTTTATCCGCTTTATTATTAAACAACTCTAAAATATTATGATTTAGGATTTCTTTACCAAAAAGATTCAAAGCGGCGTGGTTTCGCCTTATAATGTTTAAATTCTCATCTTGCGCCAAAATAATCGCATTCAGACTATTTTCAAACAAATAATCGTGCGAATAGTCGCTTTTAAGCCTTTGGGCAATCTCATATTCAATCTGATTAGCTAATTCTTTGCTCAAAGCTTCAATCTGCGCATTTTTGTTTAAAAGCTCATTTTCCAACTTTTCTTTAGTTTTTATCTCTTCTAAAAGCTTTCTATAATTGATAAACAAATAAAGAATGATTCCAAAGAAGCAAACTGCCAACCCAAAAAACAGAATAGAGAGTGAGTAGCTCTCATTCCAATCTGCCAACCATTCCATAGCTAAGGATTCCTAACATTTCTATTTCCCTTAATTATATCCTAAAATTCAATGTTTTATGGATTTTAAAGTTTTTTATTGCATTTATTTTGTTACAATTTCAGAATTTTTTAATTATGAGGTAATTATGACAACTACACTCCATACAAGCCCCTTTTTGCTTGAAATTGGCACAGAGGAACTCCCAGCACTTCCATTTTTGGCTGAATTGCCCAATATCAAGAATAAATTTCAAAAAATTTTAGAATCTCATCGTCTTCCTTGCAAATTTGACTTTTTCTATACACCGCGTCGCTTAAGTTTTATCGCGCTAGAATTCCCACAAATCCAAAATGCGCAAACACTAGAATTTTTTGGACCACCTTTAAATATTGCCTACAAAGACAATCAGCCCACTCCAGCGGCTTTAGGATTCTTCAAAAAATGCGGAATCTCACAAGAAGAAGTTACCACAACCACAAAAGACGGCAAAGAGATTCTTTATTGTCAAAAACTCGCTCCACAAGCACCGGCAGTAGAGTTATTAGAGGAAATCATCAAAGAATTTTTAGAGTCTTTGAATTTTGGTAAAACAATGCGTTGGGGCAGCCTTAAGGATTCCTTTATCCGCCCTATTTCTTGGATTTTGTGTTTATTAGACAGCAAACGCGTCCCTCTAAAACTCTACGGCATAGAATCCCAAGCGCAGACTTTCGTGCATCGCAATGTCAGCTTTGAACCCTTTGAAGTAAAAAATATCCCAAATTACTTTGATATTTTGTCTAATAATGGCGTTATTTTAGACCAAAACAAGCGCAGAGATAAAATTCTAACCGAGATTAAACAGATTGAAAAAACGCAAGGAATCCAAGTAGAAATAGATTCAGAATTATTAGATGAAATCGTAAGCATTACCGAATATCCCACCGCGCTTTTTGGCGAGTTTAGCGAACATTTCTTGGAGCTTCCCGCACCTTGTATCATCACTTCCATGAAAGTCAATCAACGCTATTTTGCAACCTACAAAGATAAGAATCTTTATTGCGGATTCGTGCTTGTCTCCAATAGCCTAGCAAAGGATTCTTCCGCTATTATAGAGGGGAATCTCAAAGTGCTTCGTGCACGACTAGAAGACGCGCTGTTTTTCTATCACAATGACTTAAAAACAGGATTCCAACGCGAACGCCTCAAAGAAGTAACTTTCGTAGAGGGCTTAGGCTCTATGTGGGACAAAACGAATCGCGAATGCCAAATCGTCCAAATTTTAAGCCAAAGATTCCAAAGCGAACTTACCGCACTAGAACCCAACCCCTCACTTTTAAGCGAAATCCTCAACCAAGCCGCAACGCTTAGCAAGGCGGATTTGATGAGCGAAATGGTTTATGAATTTACCGAATTACAAGGCATTATGGGATATTACTATGCTAAAGCCTTGCGCTATGATGAAAGAGTAGCACTTGCAATCCAAGAACAATATCTGCCAAACTCCGAAGAAAGTGCAATGCCCTCAAATCTCATCAGCGCGGTGATTGCACTCGCTTATAAGCTAGATAATCTTATGGGGCTTTTTAGTATTGGCAAAATCCCAAGCGGTTCGCGCGACCCCTTTGCGCTAAGACGCGCCGCTAATGGAGTGATTAAGATTATCTTGCATTTTAACTTGCCTTTTAATTTAAAAGAGATTTTAGAAAATCTTGCACCCTTTTATCAGCCCTTTACACTCCAAACACTAGAAAACTTCATTTTGGAGCGTTTGGATTCTATGCTGGACTTCAACACTTCTCTTTTGCGCTCCGTTCTTGCCACAGGAGAGCGCGATTTGGTGCAAATCTTTCAAAAACTCACCGCGCTAGATTCCGCACTTAAGAATCAAGATAAGAATCTCTTGTCCCAAACTTTCAAGCGACTTGCGAACATCACAAAAGAAGTGGATTTAAATTCTGCTTTGGATATTAAAGAAGACAAATTAATCGCCACAGAAGAAACAGAACTCTATCAGGCATTTAACGCGTGTGCGCTAGATAAAAATGACTATACAACGCGCTTAAATTCACTCCTTGCGCTCAATCCGATTTTGGATAGATTCTTTGACAAAGTGCTTGTCAATGCCCCCGATGAGGATTTCAAAAACAATCGCAAACACCTTATTGCAAGGATTTACAAAGCGTTCTTGGAAATTGCAGATATTAAAGAAATTAGCCTTTAGGATTGATTTTGCGGGAATTTTCTAAGATTGAAGTTGAAAAAATCAAACAAGCCATAGAATCCAAAAAACAAAGCTTTCCTCAAGATTGGCTTGGACGCGCACTTGCTTATACACCCTATCAACCCCGCACTTTATGCCTAAATCGTGCAGAATCCACAGAATCTAAGGCAAATTGCCAAGATTCCAAAGACTGCGGAGATTCTAGCATTCCATGCCTTTATCGTTTCTCTCAAAGCTTTCTTGCACAAACAGATTCCAACCCCAAATCTATCTTGCAAATCGCCAAAAACTACGAGAATCTCGCAAAAGGCTTTTTAGTAGAATCCTTAGAGATTCTGACCTTTATTCGCCGCTATGTTCAAACTCCTTTGATTTATGATTTTCTTATTTTGGATTCCTATCAACTCTTAGAATCCCTTGTATATGGCGCGGACGCTGTGATTTTAACCCCAAAATTTTTCACTCAAAAAGAACTTAGGGATTTAAGCGAATATGCGCTCAAAATCGGGCTAGAGAGAATCTTTCGCATAGATTCCAAAGAAGATTTGACAAAATCCATTTTCGCACAAGCAGATTTTTTGGATTTGGATTCCAACTTTTCCTTAATCCCGCTCATTCCAAACGGCAAAATCCTTTTAAGTGAGATTCCAGAAGATTTAGCCCAATCCGCACAACCAAGCCTTTTAAATGCACTTGATGCAAGAATCTTGGCGTTATAAAACCACTAAAGAAATTAAAATCTTCATTGGAATATTTTATAGTGTTTGGGCGTAAAATCAGATAGAAAAATATTTTTTAAGTAATTATTTAGAAATTTTTAGTTAAAAAGCCCCTTTTGAATTTTATCAACTTAAATTTATGGAGCAACCTATGTCTTTGATGATCAATGAAGAATGTATTGCATGTGATGCCTGTCGCGAAGAATGCCCAAATGAAGCGATTGAAGAGGGAGATCCTTACTACGCCATAGACCCTGAACGCTGCACAGAATGCTATGGATTCTACGATGAACCCGCTTGTCTCTCTGTTTGTCCCGTAGATGCGATTGTTTCCGACCCTGATAATGTGGAAACCTTAGAAGAGCTAAAATTCAAACATTCCCAACTTCATCAAGAAGATTTAAGGTAAAGAAATTGGCAAAAATTACCGCAATCATTGATATTGGCTCAAACTCCGCAAGAATGGCAATTTTTGAAAAAACAAGCCATTTGGGATTCCATTTACTCTATGAAGCTAAAAGCAAAGTCCGAATCTCCGAATCCACTTACGAACATCAAGGTTATCTACAACCTAAACCAATGGAACGAGCGATTTGTGCTTTAAAGGATTTTTTGTGGATTGCCAAATCCCACAAAGCGCGTAAGATTCTATGTGTCGCAACTTCGGCAGTGCGTGATGCGCCCAATAAAGCAGAGTTTTTAAAACTCGCAAGAGAAATCGGGCTAAAAATCAAAGTTATTACAGGAGAGCAAGAAGCGTATTTTGGCGCATTAAGTGCGCTTAATCTGCTTTCTTATCGTGAGGGGCTAACGATTGATATTGGCGGAGGTAGCACAGAATGCGCTTTGATAGAAAACTGCAAAGTCATTGACAAAATCTCGCTTAATATCGGAACAATTCGTTTAAAAGAATTATTTTTTGACAAGGGTGATTTAAAGGGTGCAATTGCATTTGTCCAGCAAACCCTCGCACAAATGCCGCCCCACTTTCGCCATAAGCGTATTTTTGGAATCGGAGGCACTGCAAGAGCACTAAGCAAAACGATTCAAAAGAAAACCGACTATCCGCTAGATACTCTACACGCTTTTGAATACGACTTCCAAGCACACACTGAATTTTTCCGCCAAATCTACACTGCAAAGCCCGATGAATTGCTAAGTTTAGGTATTAAAGAAGATAGGATTGATTCCATACAAGGTGGCGCACTCATCTTTCACCTTGCCTTGCTTAGTTTTAAAGCTTCAAGCGTTGTTACAAGCGGAGTTGGGGTGCGCGAGGGTGTGTTTTTAGAAGATTTATTACGCCACGAAAATGGGCATTTTCCTCCAAATTTCAATCCTAGTGTGCGGAATCTAAAAGACCGCTTCATTCGCGACTTTAAAAAATCCAATTTGCAAAGAACTCTTGCATTAAGGCTTTTTGAAGCGCAAAAACCCCATTCACTCCTTAGCGATTCTTATCATCAGCATTTGGGCATTAGCGCGGAATTGTGCAATATCGGAATCGCGCTGAATTTCTACGAAAAAAGTCATCATGGCAATTACCTTTTATTTCACGCACTCAATTATGGTTTAAGCCATCAAGACCGCTTACTGATTGCTACTCTTGTGCGATTTTCCACTAAGAAGATTCCGGATTCTTTGGAATATGCCAATTTATTGCCCGATTTAAAAACCCTTAGGATTCTTAGCTTTTTTGTCGGGCTTTGCGAGATTTTAAGCCAAAACCAAACCCCCAAAGCATTTGGATTTGATTTTGTTTTGAAAAACCAAGAATTTACTTTGCAAATCTCACACCCCAATCCCTCCTATCTTGTGCGTGAGCAAATTGCAAAATTGATTCTCCCCAATCCAATCACAAAAATTATATTTGCTTCGTCGCAAAACCCTTTAAAATGAGCTCATGAAAACTCCTCTTAAAATCGCTATTATTCGTTTGAGCTCATTAGGGGATATTATCCATAGTGCAAGTGTCTTGCCACTGCTTTTGGAATCCCTAAAAGCAACCTATGAAGTAACTTTGCATTGGTATGTTGATAGCATTTTTGGTGAGATTTTAGAGGATTCACCTTGCATTGATAAACTCATCGCATTGCCACTCAAACGCGCAATTGCGTCCAAAGATTTCCAATGTCTCCGAAGCATTTATCGCACACTCAAACAAGAATCGTATGATGTCGCGCTAGACTTGCAGGGTTTGCTAAAGTCTGCTTTGGTTAGCAAACTCTTAAGGACGAATAAAATCGTAGGCTTCCAACAAACCAAAGAATCCCTTGCAACTCTATTTTACAACCAAAAGATTCCCATTTCCTATGAAGAGCATATTTTGTTGCGCAATGCCACTTTGGCATTAGGTGCGTTTAGAATAAATCCCCCCTCTTTGGAATCCCTAAAAAATCCTCAATGCTTTTTGGGATTCCAAAACACGCCTTTACCCTTTGAATTGCCACAGGGCAAAAAGATTCTGTGCGTGCTAGAAACCTCCAAACCCAACAAGACTTATCCTTTGGAATCTTTCGTCGCCCTTGCTTCGCTTTTAAATACCAAAGGTTGGATTCCGCTTTTTTTAAGTCGCTTTCGCTTAGAGATTCCAAATCCCAAAAACGCGCAATTCCAAAGCATTAACAATCTCACTCTAAATCGTGTTAAAACGCTTGTGGCGCAGATGGATTTAGTCATTGGTGGGGATACAGGCATTACACATCTTGCGTGGGCATTGCATCGCCCCTCAATTACATTATTTGGCGCGACCCCACCGCAGAGATTCAACCTCCACACTCCGCATAATCTTTATCTAAGTGCAAACCCAAAGGCGAATTATCAAAAAGATGATTTTAGCATTCGCGAGATTCTGCCAAATAGCTTATATGAGCTTGTTTGCGAATTGCTTGTCAATCAAGATTCAAAAGAAGCATTATGAAAATTCTACAAAATCTCAAAAAAACGCTGTTTTTTTCTAGCTTAGAGCTATTGGGCTATTTCTTTTTATATATGCCTCATTTTTTGCGTTTTAATCTCGCAAAAGGAATCGCGTTTGTCTTGTATTTGTTGGATTCTAGGCGCAAATTTGATTTATTCGCAAACCTTGATTTTGCCTATGGCGAATCTCTGTCCAAAGCGCAAAAACACGAGGTTCTTAAAACTAACTACCTTAATCTTGTTTATAATTCTATTGCCTTTTTTATGCTCTCTGTTAGCAAAAAGCAGCATATTGTGCAAATGACTTGCTTTGAAAATCCAGAAATCGTTGAATCCTTGCTCCAAAAAGGCGAAAAAATCATTTTTGTTACCGGACATTATGGGAATTGGGAATACACAACTCCGGCATTTTCTTGCCATTTTAACCACCCTATTGTTGCAATTGCGAGACCCACAAAAAACGATTTGTTTGATAGCTATCTTTCCAAAACGCGCTCAAGGTTTCAAATCAAAATATTAGACAAAAAAGGCGCAATGCTGGGAATCGTCAAGGCACTGAATAAAACTAAAGTTGTCGGGGCGGTAACCGACCAAAACACCGCTAGGAAAGAGGGGCTTTTGGTAAAATTTTTTGATAAAAATGTCCGCCATACTCCTTTTGCCTCCATTTTAGCTTTAAAATACAATGCGAAAATCGTCCATGCTTTTGCGCACTATTCTAAAGACTACCGCCAAATCCTCATTAAGATTCTGCCTCCTATTGCATTTCAAGAAACAGGGGATTTAGAAGCGGATATTCAGAGTTTAACGCAAATCCAAAGCGATATTTTAGAACAAGTAATCCGTGAAAATCCCAAAGAATGGCTATGGTTCCACAAAAAATTTAAAAATCAATACAAACATATTTACCAAAATAAGGAGAGGCGATGAAAATCTTGATTATAAAGCTCAATAAAATCGGTGATGTCTTGCTAACAAGTCCGCTTTTCCCGAACCTTAAAGCGCATTTTGGTGAAGATTGCATAATAGATATGCTTGTAAATTATGGCACACAAGGAATCTTAAGCCATCAATTTGTGCGCAAAATCCATACCTTAAAGCGTCTCAAAAACCCTTTGCAAAAACTCTACACAGAAATTTCGCTTCTAAGTGCAATTTATCACGAAAGATATGATCTTGTCATAGGATTGACTAGTGGGGAACGCACTGCTTTTTTAAGTCTTTGGAGTGGTGCAAAGATTCGCGTAGGATTTCCTCCTCGCAGCTTTTGGGCAAAAAACATCTATACACACCCGCTAACCGCCAAAGGAGGACAACATACAATTGATTATAATTTATTGGCACTCCAAGCACTTAGGATTCCAATCCTAGAAAAACGCGTAACCGCTTCAAGGATGGAATCCTGTGATAAATTTGCCAATTTGCCCAAACACTTCATTCATTTGCATTGTTTTAGTAGTTGGTTTTTTAAAAATTTAGGAGATGATTTTTGCGCTAAGCTAATAGACTTGATTTGGAAAACTTACCAAATCCCTTGCGTTCTAACTGCTTCAAGCGATCCAAGAGAGGGCGAGAAACTCCAAGCAATCTTAAAACTCACCACCACAAAGCCACTTTACTTTAATGGCAATCTCTCGCTATCTGAAGTTTCCTTGCTAAACTCCAAAGCCCTTGCATTCGTCGGCGTAGATACCGGCATTATGCACTTAAGCGCGTCAAATGATATTCCAACCTTTGCATTCTTTGGTCCCTCTGCGCCCAACACTTGGGGTCCATGGGATAATACATTAATGGAATCTGGTTATACTGCGACAAAAGGAATCCAAAAAATGGGCAAACACTGCGTTTATCAAGAATCCCTAGATTGCATTCCTTGCGGGAGAGATGGTTGCAATGGAAGCAAAAAAAGCGATTGTCTGCTAAGCAAATTAAACGAGGAACGCGCCTTGCAAACTTTGGCTAATTTTCTCTCCCCACTAATGCCTACAAACTAACCACATTTTGCGCGTTTAAAAGTGCGTGGATTGTGCCTTGCATATTACCAACATTGCCGACTTTTAGCTTCTCTAACACATTAAAATACCCTAAACAAGTTTGACAAGCATAGATTTTGACCCCTTTTTCTTCTAAGCGTTTTAAAACCTCTATCCCCTCCGCGTTTGTTGTCGCAAGTAATACCGCACGATTAAGCAAATAAATCTCTTCAAAAGGCGTTTGTGTCGTAAGCAATGTGCTTAAAAAACTCATCACCAATTTATGCCCAAGCTCACCCTTCTCTCCAATTGCATCGTTTGTAAGCAACAAAACTTTATTCATTCTTTCTCCTTTGTTTTTGGGATTTTATCTAAAATTTTTTGTTCTAATCCTAAATTTGCCGCCTTAAACAAAAAGATTCTAAATCGTTTTGGAATCCAAAGCTTACGATATTTCTCACGCACAGCCTTTGGGATTACTAAAGATTCTTGCAAATCAGGAGAAAAAAATATTCTATTATTTCGTTTTTCTATCGCGATTCTTGCCTGAAAAACAAAAGAAAACTCTTCTTTTCCCAAAGCCTCTTTTAGCTCCAATCTCTGCGGACGCGAAAGCAGGATTCCACATTCTTTGCATACCTCATCTATCGCTTCTATTTGCTGTGGTATTCCTTGCAAAGATTCTAAGGAAAGCACGCAAAATTTGCCTAAAGTTAAAATCTCGAAAATCTCACCCTTAAGCGGATTACACCCCAAATCCTCTTCTAACAACCTTAAGCTAAAGGAGATTCCACTTTGAAATTCCTCCAATAGTGCGTTAGAATACTTCTCCCTAAAGTAATTGCGCTTCAATCCCATATTGCTATTACTAGAATCTTCAAAATAAAAAATTTGATGTTCTGTCAAGCATTGGAGGATTTGCGCACGGCTAACCTGCCACAAAGGACGCACGATGAAGTAAAAAATCTCCTTATAATTGCTATCAAGATTCCTTGCCAAAACTCTTTTGCTTTGGGGAGAAAGTCGCATTTTAGATAGGCTTGTTCCTTTGCAAAACTGCATTAAAAACCACTCTAATGAATCATTCAGCTGGTGGGCTAAAATCAAGTTTGTATAGCCAAATTGAGCGATGAGTTCTTCAAAAAACCCATAACGAAACTGACGCGCATTGCTTTCAAAGTTTGCTTGTATCTTAGGCGCATATTGGATAAAACACTGCCTTTTATCCCTAAAGCACAAGTTTTGCGCATAGGAGACTTCAAGGCTAGATTGTCTCCTTAAACCATAATCCACAATCGCCACATCAAAGGGGATTCCATTTTTTTTTAGTAAGAAATACAAGGCACTAGAATCCACTCCGCCCGAGAAAGCTAAGAGATTCCGACCATTTTTAAGAAGTTCTAAAAAATCTAGCTTAATCTCCAAATCATACATTTGCGCGTCCAAGCACACAGCCAAGCACACTTTCTCCTACAACTTCTGTAATTTTGACGCGATAATATCCAACTTCCAAATCTTCTTCTATTTCTTTGTCGTTAATCAAGATTTCCCCGTCAATTTCAGGAGCGAAACGAATATCTCGCGCACTATAAAAATATTCTGATTCTGCGGATTTTCCCTCTAAAATTGCCACAATCTCTTTGCCAACTAAGTTTTTCAGATTCTTTTTATACTGCTTTAGAAAGATTTTATTAATCGTCTTCAATCGCGCATTAATGGTTTTTTGTGGGATTTGCTCCAAAGCCGCGCTTTTTGTCCCCTCCTCGCAAGAGAATCCAAAAAGATTCATACGATCAAAAGTATAGCTTTGGATAAACGCGCACAATTCTTCAAAATCCTCGTCTGTTTCATTAGGGTGTCCGATGATAAAACTCGTGCGCACAAAGCTATTTGGCACAGTGCGCATTGCTTTTAATAAGCCCAAAAACTCTCCGCTTCTTCCCATAGTTTTTAACACTTTTTTGCTACTATGTTGCAAAGGCATATCAAAATAATTTTGAAAGACTTTAGAATCGCGAATCGCAGAAATTAGCCCTTTAGAAGTGCTAGAGGGATAAAGATATAAAATCCTCGCACTTTTTATTTCTAATCCATCATTTGCAAGTTTATCAATGCTTTTAATCAAATCCACCAAACCATCATTAACCCCAAAATCACGCAAATAAGAGCTAGAATCTTGTGCAATGAAGCTAAAATCCCTAAAACCACGCGCGACTAGATTTTTGACTTCTTTTAAAGCAGATTCCAATGTGCGCGAATGCAATTTGCCTTTAAAGCTTGGAATCGCACAAAAACTGCATTTTTGATTGCAACCTTCAGAAAGCTTAATATACGCGTGGATAGAAGAACCGCTAATCACGCGATGATGATTCTCATTTGCCAAAAACACGCCGGTGTGGTTTGAAAGGATAGAATCCCCGATTTTACGCGATTCTATGAGTTGATTAATTTTATCATAATCCCCTACACCCGTGATAATATCAATCTCTGGAATCTCTTGTTTTAATTCTTTAGCATAGCGTTCGCTTAGGCAGCCACTCGCCACCAAAATCGCGTCTTTTTTTTTGGATTCCAAAGCATTTAAAATACTCTGGATACTTTCTTGCTTCGCCGCTTCAATAAATCCGCAAGTATTCACAATCACAACATCGGCTTCGCTTAGATTCTGCGTGTTTTCATACTTGCTTAAATTCCCCAACATTACCTCACTATCCACAAGATTTTTTGTGCAACCAAGCGAAATTAAATGCAATTTTTTGCTCATCTCTACCCCAACCTACAAAGTCTGCAATCGTTTCAATGCGGCTTTTACCATTTCGCCAACTTCGGCATTTTCTAAGCCTTTTGTCGCTTTGGCAATCAAATCATTTTTGTAGCCCAAAGATTCCAATGCCAAAACCACTTGGTGCAAATTAGAATCCTCTGCAACTTTTGCTCCGCCATTTTGCGCCAACTCTAGCGACCAACCCGACAATTCTACCAAGATTCTCCCCGCACTTTTTGGACCAATGCCCGGAACTCTTTGCATAGACTTAATATCATTGCTTTCTACAATCTGTGCGAAAGTCTGCGGATTATAAGTAGAGAGAATCGCCAACGCAACCTTTGGACCTACGCCATTAATCTTAATCAATCTTTCAAAAAGATTTTTTTCTATTAATTCTGCAAAACCAAATAAAATTTGCGCATCTTCACGAATAATATGCGAAATATGCAAAGTCAGATTCTCTCCCACTTTTGCTTTGATTTGATTAGAAGTTTGCAGAGACACAAACACTTCATAGACGACCCCGGCACATTTCAGTGCCACACGCGTAGGTTCTTTGATAAAAATCTCGCCGACAAGAGCGATAATCATAAAATTTCCTTTATAAAACTAATTGAATTTTGCCTTTTTGATAGACAACTTTAGAAGGCTCACCGGGCTTTGGCACACAAAGCAATTCGCGACTAGGAGAATAAAACACATAATGCACTTCATTATAGCCAATCCAACCGCCATCAATCATAATTATAGCGTTTTTTGTCATTTCATCTAGCATATTCAAGGCTTCACGCGCGCTTTTAAAATCTGCACTTAATTCGTTGATTTTTTGACGCTTGTTTTTGAGTGCGAGAACGCGCTGATGATATTCTTCAAACTTCGCAAGTAAGTAGCTTGGTGGCGTGGTTTTGGTGTTTTTGTAATGAATCAAAGTGCCACGAATCTCATCGGCAGTTGCTTTGAGCTTTTTTAGTTCCAAACTCTCTACTTTTAACTCTTTTGTTAGGCGAATTGCCTCTTTTATGGATTCATTTTTTTGCTTTAGGAGCGCATCGTATTTTTCTTTTCCTGCTGGACTATAATTTGCCGCTAAGAAAAACTTGTTTTCTCCCTTTTCCATTCTTCTAACCTGAATGCTTTTGGTCGCATACAAAAACGCATTGGCGTGTAAAGTGTTAATCACGATTTCTTCGGCATAAATTTTGCCTCCATATACTCTATCCACTTCTACTCTTTTGCCCTCTACGATTCCGGTTTCTAGCATTTCTACTTTGACATATTCGCCTTTCACATAACCCTTATGCGTTGCGATTTCTGCGTCATTGGCATAGATTTTGGAATTTTGATGCGTGAAGCCACCAATGCGCACTTCTTTGGAATTAATCTCCGCATTAGAACCAATATTTCCTTCAATATTGACTTCTCCGGCTTGGATTTTCATTCCCTGCCCCAATGCCTCTTTCATCGCGTCTTTTTGGGTGATATTAATAATCGTGCCACTATTGATATTGCCAACTAACGAACCGGTGGTTTTGAGTGTAACGGATTCTGTCTCTAAAGTATCCCGCACATACAAGAATCCATCTTCATATTTTAGGATTCCACCAATCGCACTTACATAGTAAATATAGCAAGGATATTCTTTGGGTTCAATACTTTCTTTATCGTATTGCAAGGAACAGGGTTGGTGTAGAGTTTTAGGGCTTTGTGGGATAATATATTCTCCGCGAATATTGCGCCCGGGCTTGCCTTGCAATGGCTTTCTGTATTCGCAAATAATATCATCTTTAATCACGGTTTGAAACTGCCCTGTAATGTCTTTTTTAAACTCCAAATTCCCCTCTACGCTTGGAATCAGATTCACCCCACTTAGGATTTTATACCGCACTTCCCCTCTAAGAGGATATTCTAAAGTTTTTAAAAACCCCTCTAGCGCGTCTCTTTCTTGTTGTTCATTAAAACACAAAATCCGATTCCAAGCCTTTTCTTTTTTGATTTGCATATAAACGCTATCAAAATCTTCTTTGTCGTAATTAAAACCCGCCCTAAAGGTCAAAAACGCCTCACTGAAAGCTTTATCCGCAGTAAAATGGAATCGCGTCTCTCTGCGCTCTTTTTCTTTAATCAAAATACAATAGCGTTGGTTCATTACAAGGTTTGGTTCTAGCATATTGTCCCGACTGCTAAAAAATGTATCAACTTCTTGTGCGGGAATCAGCTGGGATTCGTAATCATAAAGGTTTTTTTTGTAAGTCGTGATAGATTGCAATTCAAAGTCAAATTCATCTGCGTCCCGATTAAATTGGGCAGAGACTTGTTTAATAGCAAACTTAATATCTTCGCATTCATTAACATAATAAGGTCTAAATGTCTGCGATGATTTTTTTAACATATTTCCAAAACCTTTTTAAGCAAAAATAAATTAATTTTATCCTAAGTTGTTATAAAATTAATTTAAAAAATCGCATTTTGCGCCAAAAAGAGAATGAAAATGTTTCTAAAAGCTTTTTTTACCAACAGCAGCGGAATCCTAACTTCTAGGATTCTTGGGTTTTTTCGTGATTTACTCACCGCTACGATTCTAGGTTCTAGCATTTATAGCGATATGTTTTTTGTCGCTTTTAAGCTGCCAAACCTCTTCCGACGCGTGTTTGGAGAGGGCGCGTTCAACCAAGCGTTCTTGCCCGGATTCTTTAACGCCACACTCCGTGGAGGATTCGCACTTAAGATTGGTTTAATTTTTTGTGTGATTTTGCTTGTGATTTCTTTGCTAGTATGTGTTTTTAGTGTTCCTTTAACAAAACTCCTAGCCTTTGGATTCTCTGATGAGTTAATCAAGCTAACCGCGCCTTTGGTTACCATTAATTTTTGGTATTTGCTTTTAATCTTTATTGTTACGCTCTTTGGTGCGATGCTACAATTCAAACGCAACTTCACCGCGTGGGCTTATTCTCCCGCACTTTTGAATCTCGCAATGATTTGCGCCCTGCTCTTAGCGCGTGATAGCGAATCCTATGAGGCGATTCTAATCTTAAGTTATGGGGTGCTTTGTGGTGGAATCGCACAAATTTTGTTGCATTGTTACCCAATGTGGCGTTTGGGATTCTTTAGATTGCTTTGGGTGGGAGTTAAGGAGATTTGGAGTGTGCGCAAAAATGCAGAATCCAAACAAGATTCGTGCTTTGGGGTTGAAGAGGCAATAAGGAAAGATTTGCTTGTCTCTGAAAACCTAAAGAACGAATCTAAAAGTATGGAATCCAAACAAGATTCATGCTTGAGAAGTGCGGTCAAAAAAGCAAAATGGCGCAAAGAAACGATAAACCAAAGTGTTAAAAGATTTTTTAAGCAATTTTCTCCTGCGATGTTTGGTAGCTCCACCGCGCAATTTGCGTCTTTTATTGATACACTTTTGGCTTCTTTTTTGGTAAGCGGTAGTATTTCTTGCTTGTATTATGCCAATCGTATTTTTCAGCTTCCTTTGGCGATTTTTGCGATTGCGACTTCTACCGCGCTTTTTCCTTTGGTCGCAAAATACATCAAAGAATCCAAAGAATCCTTAGCTTTAAAGGAGCTTTCACGCTCCTTTTGGTTACTTAGTATTCTGCTTAGTTTGTGCGTCGTTGGGGGATTAATGTTGCAAAATGAAATCATTTGGTTACTTTTTGAAAGAGGTAAATTCACGCGTCAAGACACGCTGATATGCGCGAGTGTTTTTGGGGCTTATTTGATTGGCTTGTTGCCTTTTGGGTTAGCACGGATTTTTTCGCTTTGGCTTTATTCCAAATCCCTCCAATCCCTTGCTGCCAAAATATCGGCATTTTCTCTTGCTGTTGGCACATTTTGTTCTTTTATTTTAATGCAATACTTTGGAGCAATCGGACTTGCGCTTGGAGGCAGCATTAGCGGGTTTTTTGTGTTTTTCTTAACTTTGCATTTTTTTGGTTGGAATCGGTTTTGGAATATCCTATGGAATCCCAAATGGATTTTATCTTTAGTCTTAATTTTAGCGACTGAATTTCTATTGCTTCTTGGTTTTAAAACCTATATTTTTAGCCTTTAGTAGCTTATAGGATACCGAAATAACTATCATAAGGCTTAGCAGAAATAGCCAAAGTCTGATGACTTTTTGGATTAGAAGTATATGCGCTAATCCAAATATCAACGCCAAAAGCACCAAATAAAATAACCTTAGCCTAAAAAATAGCCCAAAGCTGCCCACAGCACAAACAAATAAACATACAAAAGACAGAATCCCAAAATGCAAATATCGTTTCTGTGCCAACTCTAAATAAATAAATCCAAAATCAAACCCAAAGTCAAGCACTAAAAAAATTCCCAAATGCACTAGAGAAAAAACAAAAGCAAAGATTCCTAAAATCTTCTTAAATGCGATTTTGTGGGAGTTTTGGTGTGGCAAAATCAGCGAAGAACAAATGCAAACAATAATCGCCCACCCACTCCACAAATAAAGCTTAGGGATTAATAATTCCAAAGGCATTAATACAGCTTCGCCCTATCCAACCCTACATAAAGATGCTCCACTTCCTTAGCATAGCCATTGAGATAGAGTGTTGGTGTGCGCCCTCCTCCTTGTCCAATCACGCGCTCACTTGCTTGCGACCAACGCGGGTGCGATACTTGCGGATCTACATTGCCATAGAATCCATATTCTTTGGGGTTCTCTTTTTCCCAAGTAGAAATGGGTTGCTCTTTTAAAAATTCAATTTTGCTAATGGATTTTATCATCTTGTAGCCATATTTCCAAGGCACTACCAAGCGGATAGGTGCGCCATTTTGAGGTAAAAGCTTCTTGCCATACATTCCTACTGCTAACATTGTAAGCGGGTGGTTTGCTTCATCAAGCCTTAGGGATTCTTGATAGGGAAAATCCAAAAAGCTTGTATTTAATCCTAAAAATCCGCCTTGCATAGGGAATCTTTTAGGATCATAAAGGGTTGTAAAGCGAACAAACTTTGCCTCTTTAGTTGGCTTAACATAATCAATCAACTCCCGCAATTCAAACCCAATCCACGGAATCACCATACTCCACGCCTCCACACAACGAAAGCAATAAACCTTCTCTACAAGGCTCATTTTCTTCAGCAATCCATCAACTAAGATTTTAAAAGGCTTCTCCACTTCTCCTTCAATGCTAATCTCCCAAGGACGCGCTTGGAATCCTTTGGACTTGTCTTTTGGGTCGCTTTTAGAGTAACCAAACTCATAAAAATTATTATAGCTTGTCGCAATCTCTTCTGGCGTGTTTGTCAGCATTTGTCCATTGATTTTTATCATCTCTTCTTTGCTCATTGCACGATACATAAAAGATTCTCCGCCAATCTGCGCTAGGAGCTGCTCCACACTTGCAGTTGCTACTAAACTCCCGATTCCAAGCTTTAAAAATTTGCGTCTTTGATAAAATAATTCCTCTGGCGTTATGTTTTGGCATTCTTGTTTGCTTGTATTTTTGTAGTTTTTAATTTCCATTTTTCCCCTTAATTCTCGTATTAGAATCCCAAATCAAGATTCCACGCTAAACTTTTTGTGTATTTAACGCAATCAACACGCCCTCTAACATCGCATCAATATCCCCATCTAAAATCGCCTCTACATTGCTATATGCGAGATTAGAGCGCGAATCTTTGACTTGCTGATAAGGAGCTAAAACATAGCTTCGTATCTGATGCCCCCAACCAATCTCACTTTTATCTTCATTGGAATTTTGTGCTTCGCGTTTTTGGATTTCTTGCTCATAGAGTTTGGATTTTAGCATTTTTAGCGCAGTAGCTTTGTTTTTGTGCTGACTTCTATCATTTTGACATTGCACCACGATTCCACTTGGAATATGCGTGATACGAATTGCAGATTCTGTTTTATTGACATGTTGTCCGCCCGCCCCTGAAGCACGATAAGTATCAATCCTCAAGTCTTTTTCTTCAATCTCAATATCAATGTTTTCGTCAATCTCTGGGCTGACTTGCACCGCAGTGAAGCTTGTATGTCGCTTCGCATTAGAATCAAAGGGTGAAATGCGCACTAAGCGGTGGATTCCATTCTCTACTTTTGCGTAGCCATAAGCATTTTCACCCTTAATAATAAAGCTCACATCTTTTAATCCCGCCTCATCGCCCTCTTGATAATCCAACAATTCTACCTTGAAGCCCTTTCGTTCTGCCCATCGCAAATACATACGATAAAGCATACTTGCCCAATCCTGCGATTCTGTGCCACCCGCTCCGGGAGTAATCGTAAAAATCGCATTATTTGCGTCTAATTCTCCACTTAGCATCACTTCAATTTCTGCATTTTTAATTTGTTCTTCAAGCTCTTTGGATTCCGCGAAAAGTAACTCCAAACTCTCCAAATCATCGCTAGAAATTTCAAACAATTCTTTCGCGTCCTCTAAAGCAGATTTTGCAGCATTATATTTTTCCAACTGCCGCTCACACCGCTTTTTTTCTTTTTGCAACTCCCCTGCTTTTTTAGCGTCCTCCCAAAATTCTTTAACCTGCTCTAAATCCGTAATTTCAGCAATCCGCTTTTGCAGAAGCTCTGGCTGCATAATTTTCTCTATATTTTGACGCTTAATCTCCAATTCTTTTAACAATTCACTATATTCGTAATTATCCAAAATTTTCCTTTATTTCAAACGATAAAAATCTCTAGCAAAAGCCTGAATCTCCGCAATCGCTTGAGGAAGATTCCGATAAGAAATTTCGCACAGATAAGATTCTTTTTTATAAACTTTATCATAATATTCTAATAGCAAAATCTCTGCAACACGCGTTAAATTCCCCGCATAAAAAGCTTCTTTTGCTTCCTGCCAAAACTCCTTTTTCATAAAAGGAGAAATCTTTTGCATTGAGTTTTCAAAAAACTGAAGTGAAATCTTACCATATTGTGCTACGATTCTTTGCACCCTTTGTTCCAATGGCGCGACAATAAGAATCTTTGGGGCATTTTGATAAGCTTGGTAAAAGTGCGTTGGCAAGATGAGATTGCCTAGCTTCTTGCTCTCTCCCTCCACCAAAACAAAAGGGGCATTTTCCAACGCACGAAGACGCGAAAAAAGCAAATTTTGAAACATTTTCACGCTGGGCTGTTCTCCACAAATCGCCCCAAAACTTGACCCCAAATGCTTTGCGATTCCTTCAATATCTAGCGAATCGATAAAGTTTTGGATAATCTCACTTTTGCCACTTCCTGTTTGCCCCACAAGTGTAACAAAAGAATGCAAAGGAGGCTGCTCTAAGAAGCGCAAAACCTCCTTACGATAGGATTTATATCCACCCTCTAATAAAACGACTTGATAGCCAATTTCTTGCAACACCATAAAAAACGCGCGGCTACGCATTCCACCACGCGCACAATGGATTCCAACAGGTTTTTTGGGACTGATTTTATCTTTGAGATTCAAAAGATGCTTTGCGATATTTTGGCTAACAAAACTCGCCCCTAAGACTTTCGCGCCAAAAGAATCTTTATGATAGAATGTGCCAATTTGTTGGAATTGCTCATCATCTAATACAGGGAAATTTTGCGCACACACGATATGTGATTCTGCGTATTCTCTAGGGGAGCGCACATCAATAATCAAAGACAAATCAGCCTTTAAAAATTCTTTGGCGGGAAGTATATTCATTTTAAGATTCCTAATCCAAGCCAATCCCTCGCAAAAACAAAGGATTTCTAGCAAAAATAAAGCGAATTGTAACAAAAGTTTTTAAATCCTTTGCGATAAATCGCTAAATTTATGGTTTTATTGGAAAAGAGCAAATCTCTTAAGCGCAAATTGATATTGTTGGCAATCTTGACTTTGCAATGGAATCTTTAAAGGCTAGATTTTAGATTATGGATTGCTTTATCGTAGGCAATCATTGCTAAGCTTGGTTGGTTTGAATTAAAATTGAAATCAAAGTGAAAATTTACTTTTTATTCTCCAAATTTACTTCTTAAAGAAATGAAAACAAAGACAAAGAGAGTATGACAAAATAATAGTCAAACGGAATCCCGAAGGATTCCGAAGTTTTTAAAAGTTTGCTATTCTACTTCCGCGTCAATCACATCATCGTCTTTTTTGCTTTGTGCGCCACCTTGTGCATTTTCGTCTTTTTTATACATTGCCTCTGCAAGTTTATGACTTGCTTCTGTGAGCGCCTTAACTTTCGCGTCAATCTCTTCTTTGGTTGCATTTTCATTTTTAAGTGTTTCTTGCAAAGACGAAATAGCCGCTTGGATTTTTTCCGCTTCACTTGCGTCAATTTTATCTTTCATTTCATCAAGGCTTTTTTGTGATTGATACACTAAGCTATCTGCTTGATTGCGCACTTCAATGATTTCTTTTTTCTTTTTATCTTCTTCTTTGTTAAGCTCTGCGTCTTTGACCATTTTTTCAATTTCAGAATCTGACAATCCGCTAGAACCTGTGATTTTAATCTCTTGCTCTTTGCCTGTTGCCTTGTCTTTTGCACTCACGGTTAGGATTCCATTTGCGTCAATATCAAAAGTAACTTCAATTTGTGGCACACCGCGAGGCGCAGCTGGGATTCCGCTTAGTTCAAAGTTGCCAAGCGTTTTGTTATCACGCGCTAATTCACGCTCTCCTTGAAGCACTTGAATCGTAACTGCGGGTTGATTATCTTCAGCGGTTGAAAAAACTTGATTTTTCTTCGTTGGAATCGTAGTTCCACGCTCAATAATCCTTGTCATTACGCCACCAAGCGTTTCAATCCCCAAACTTAAAGGTGTAACATCAAGCAATAAAACATCTTTCACATCGCCCTTAAGAACGCCCCCTTGAATCGCCGCACCCATAGAAACGACTTCATCAGGATTTACGGATTTATTCAATTCTTTGCCGATAAACTCTTTAACCCTTTCTTGCACTTTTGGGATTCTAGTAGAACCACCCACCATCACAACTTCATTGATTTCGCTTTTATTTAAATCCGCATCTTTGATTACATTGGCGATTTTATCAATGGTTTGATTAATGTATTGCTCAATGAGACTTTCAAATTTTGCGCGTGTAAGCTTTTTGACCAAGTGTTTAGGACCACTTGCATCAGCAGTAATAAAAGGCAAATTCATTTCGGTTTCTTGCGCACTACTTAGCTCTTTTTTGGCATTTTCTGCAGCTTCTTTCAATCGTTGCAATGCCATTACATCGCCTTTTAGATTGATTCCATTTTCACTTTCAAATTCCGCTGCCGCCCAATCAATGATTGCATTATCAAAGTCATCTCCGCCCAAAAACGCGTCTCCGCCGGTTGCTTTTACCTCAACAACATTATCTCCTGTTTCAAGCACGGTAACATCAAATGTTCCTCCACCCAAATCATAAACTACGATATTTTCGGAATGCTTTTTGTCCAAACCATAAGCCAAAGCCGCAGAAGTCGGCTCGTTAATGATTCTTAGCACATTCAATCCTGCAATCGTTCCTGCTTCTTTAGTTGCTTTTCTTTGTGCGTCATTAAAATACGCTGGGACGGTGATAACCGCTTCGGTTACTTCTTCACCTAGATAGCTTTCTGCGTCCGCTTTAAGTTTCATCAAGATTTTTGCTGAAATTTCTTGCGGAGTATAAACTTTCCCCGCAATCTCAATCGCACACGCACCATTTCTATCTACAACTTTATAAGGAAGACGCTTTTTAGCCTCTTGTGCTTTGTCTTCATTAAACATTAATCCCATAATTCTTTTGATAGAATAAATTGTTTTCTCCGGATTCGTAATTGCTTGACGCTTCGCAGGATCGCCTACTAGCACTTCGCCTTTATCAGTAAAAGCCACGATAGAAGGCGTAGTATTTTTGCCCTCTTTATTGGCGATGATTTTTGCCTCATTGCCCTCAAATACTGCCATTGCAGAGTTTGTTGTTCCTAAATCAATTCCTAATACTTTTCCCATTTTTAATCCTTTCTATTAATTAAAGTAAATTGAACTTGCGATTCCTAAATTATTTGGCGATACTCACCATAGAGGGACGCAAAACCCTTTCTTTGTATTTATAACCTTTCTGCATTTCTGCAACAATCTCGCCCGATTCGTGCGTATCACTCTGCACTTGCATAATCGCATCGTGGAAATTCGGGTCAAACCCTCCCTCTGTCAAGATGGGTTCAATCCCGTGTTTTGCTAAGGTTTTTAGCAGATTATCCAAAGTGAGCGCGATTCCCTCTTCAATCTTGCCTAAAATCTCACCTTGATTCTCACTCGCTTCTTTGGAATCACGAATCGTTTTTAGCGCAATTTCAAGAGTATCAAGACTTGGAAGTAAGTCTTTAGCGATTTTCTCATACGCATATTCCAAGGCTTGGTCTTTATCGCGAATCAAACGCTTTTTGGTATTCTCAAAATCAGCATACGCACGCATATATTGGTCTTTTAGCTCACCAATTTGGGCTTGTAATGCTTCTTTGCAGTCGGATTCTTCCATTCTTTCCTCCTGCGATTCGCTATTTTTTTCTAAGTCTTCTTGCGAATCGTCAAAAGTTTCATTTTCGTTTGGCTCAACTTCTGTTTTCTCTTGCACTTTCGCTCCTTTGAAATCTGAATTTAAATCATTTAAAGTTGAAATTCTAGCAATTATTTTTTCAAATTTCAAGCAAAATTATATAACTTTAGTCTAGTATTGTCAAGTTAAATTAACAAAATAAACTAAAGTTTCTTAAAAATTTACATGCAATCTAAGTTAAAATGTTCGGATTCTAGGACATTTTTCAATAAAGAATCGTCAAACTGTATAGATTTTTATCGCGCGTTTGGATTTTAAGCAAAACTCTGTTATTCTTACTTAAAAATTTATAAATTCAATCCAAACATGACAAGGCAGACTCCAATGAAAAACTTTAGTCTCACTCCTTTAATCTTTCAAAAGCTCCTTATTTTAGGGATTCTTGCTTTTGGGATTCAAACTTTTGCCCAAGATTCCTTGCAGAATCCCGTGCAAGATTCTACCCCTGCGACCTTTCAAGTAGAAAATGGCAAAACGATTATCTTATCCACCAATGCAAAGAATCCAAAACCTATTAAAATCCATCAAAAAACCTATTCTTGGATTCCACACCCCACAGATAAATCGCAAAAAATCGCGATTCTCTCTATCCCTTACCGCACACCCGCTTCTACAACGACTTTAGAAGATGGTTCGTTGGTGCAAGTGATTGCAGGAAATTACACCAAAGAGCAAATCCAAGCAAGTCCAAACAAAGTCAAGCCCAATCCAAAAAATCAAGAAAGAATCAACCAAGAACGAGAAGAAGCGAACAAGATTTATAGCAATTACAGCCAAACACGCCTTTGGGATTCTACTTTTGCTTATCCAATGCAAAGCGTCATCACTAGCCCTTTTGGAAGTGCTAGAGTCTTTAATAACGAGCTTAAAAGCTACCATAGTGGCACGGATTTTCGGGCGAAGATTGGCACAGAAATCTACGCGAGTAATCGCGGAAAAGTCGTCATCGCAAAGAATCGCTTTTTAGCCGGAGGTTCTGTTGTTTTAGACCATGGAGAGGGAATCTTTAGTATGTATTATCATTGCAGTGAATTAAAAGTGCAAGTGGGGCAAATCGTAGAAAAAGGCGATTTGATTGCCCTAAGTGGCGCGACAGGAAGAGTTAGCGGACCGCATTTGCATTTTGGGATTCTTGTTCGCGGGGCGCAAGTAGATCCTTTGGATTTTATCGCACAAGCCAATGCGCTTTTTAATAATCCTTAAAAAGTAGCAAAGCATGGACCACGCATTAGACAAAGAGATTCTAAAGAATCTCAAAACTATTTCCCTTTCAATGTTTCGTAAAAACTTCTTAGGAATCTTTCATGGTTCTATTTCTACCAAGTTGGAAGAAGGGCATTTTTTGATTAACAAAAAAGATGCGATTTTTGACGATTTAGATGAGGAATCACTGATCATGCTTTATCACAAACGAGATTATCGCTGGAATACTGCAAGTATTGATGCTTTTATTCATTCTTTGCTTTATCAAAATATCCCAAGTGCTAAATATATCGCTTATGGAATGCCGCCTTTTTGTGTTTCTTACACCTTAACGCACAACAAAATTATCCCTAAAGATTATTTCGGATATAAAGTTTTAGGAACACTTGATGTGTATGACCCCAAAGATTTTGATAGCTGGTATGAACGCGCCGATGTGGAAATCAATCGGTATTTCAAAGAAAGCGGTAAAAAAATTATGGTGATTCGCGGTTACGGCGTTTATGTCTATCATCGGGATTTGCAAATGCTTTCCAAACTCTTCGCACTTTTAGAAAACACTTGTAAGATTTTGCATTTTAGTAGCCTATTAGAGGGAAGCAAACAAACGCAAGATTTGTTTGATATTTAAGGAATCGGTGCGGTTTGTTGCATTGCGTCCTTAATAGAATTTACATTGCGCATTGTGCATTTTTGCTGTCATTGCGAAGTCTTGTAAAAGGCTGTAGCAATCCATAATGCAAAACTTTAGGAGATTCTAAAATATGGATTGCCGCGTCTCTCACTTTGTTCACTCCTCACAATGACGATTGTAAAATTTTCTGAATCCCTACATTATGGATTGCTATTTCTCTCGTTTCTTATTTTTAAATTCTCTTTTTAGCTTTGGCACTTCAAAGAAAAAGAATCGCAAATATGCAAATATTCGC
>NZ_JRPA02000064.1 GCF_000765675.1 Helicobacter sp. MIT 05-5294
ATCTACTGCATCTTGGATATAGAATCCCCAAAGTTGCGCACCAAAAGTTCCATAATCAGTATCAAAGTTATAGATGCCTGCTAAAGCATAGAGAGGTTTTGTTACAGAAGTGCCATCATTGCCACCTGAATTATAACCTTGCCATTGACCACCTAAATCATCAATACTCCAAGAATCAAATGCTGCTGCTGCGAAAGTTGCGTTTTCTAAGTCGCTATTAAGGATTAAGATACCTGTTCCTCTATCATCATCTCCAGCATTTGTTACAGGAGTTGCTAATCTTTGCTTACCGATAATCACAGTTGTAGCTGTAGAATCTGGAGTAATCACTGCATTAAAGGTGCTTACACCGAAGCTTCCGTCTTTACCTGAACCTAGACCTGAACCTGTGCCACCTGTCCCAAAAGTTACGTTATTTTCGTTGTTATAAAGCACACCGAAGTTAAATGCTACATTATCAGCCACAGGAGCTTTGAAGTCTGCTACGGCTTTCCAGCGGTGAGTATCTTTATGATTGCTGTTGTTGTTGCCATTGTCATAGTAATCACTATTGAATCTGTATCTCAAATATCCGCTTACATCAATGCCTTTGATTGCGTCTTCGAGAGGTTGAGCGAAAGATGCAGTAGATAATGCACCTAAAGCAACTGAAGCTGCTAAACTAAGTTTAAGAAATTTCATTTTAATCTCCTTGATTGAATTTCGAAATTACAATCTGATTGCCCAAATCCAAAAAACTAATTTAAGGGTTGTCAATCAAACAACTTAACTTTGACTATTAGGTTAGAATTTAGCCAAAGCTAAACGATATTTTAGCATAAAATTTCAAAAACGCAATATAAATTAGGGAGAAATTTAAAAATCGCGTAATGGGTGTTACTTGTTGGGGTGGAATCGTGGGTGGTTTAGGCGTCATTGCGAGAAGTCATTAGACTTCGTGGCAATCTACGATACTGAATTAAAGGGGATTCTGCAATGGAATCTTTAAAGGCGAGATTCTAAATTATGGATTGCCACAGCCCTTTACAAGGGCTTCGCAATAACGCGGTAGTAGGCTTAGGTTTGGCGTTGCTTCGCAATGACGATTCGGTAAATAAAGCTTGGAATTTTTAAAGTTTTGAAGTATAATGTTGCAGGGTGTTGCCACAGGTTCGCACCCTGCGGCAAAATTTTAGCCCTAAAAGGAGCTAAGATGATGTCAGCAAAATTCATCTTGGTTGCGATTATACTACTTTGTATAATCGTTGTCAAGGCTTATTAAGCCTTAGCCCTG
>NZ_JRPA02000065.1 GCF_000765675.1 Helicobacter sp. MIT 05-5294
ATCTTTTTGGTTAAAATCCTTAATATTTAGCATTATATTTCAATTCCAATTTTTGCAATAACTCATCATTAACAGATTCCAAAGGAATAAGATTTTCTTCTTTGGAATCGTCTTGAAAATAATAAACTAAAGCTTTATCTACGACTTCTTCATCATTGGCGTCAAAGTGTTTTTTTTCTCTACTATATTGATGTAAGTAAAATTTACCATTGATAAGTCTAAAAGTAAGATAAGTGTTTGCAATATTACCGATTCTATCTTGCTTGTAGGTTTTAATAGTAAAAAATGATTCTTTGTTTTCAAGATTGATAATAGAATCTCCATTAAAACAAAATTTCTGCCTAGAAGATGAATCTTCAAAAACTTCAATGCAATTATAAAAATACGCTTTGTCACCATAACGATCTTTGTTATAGTTTTGCATAGTTGTAACAAAATATGTTTTATTACCAAAAGACATATCATAGGAATCTAACAAGACATTCGGATAAGGCAAATCCCTAATATAAGCATTTTGAAGCTTCTTAAGTATTTCATCATTATCTTGCGCATAAGACAAAACAAAGGCTAATAGGCTAAAACTAAAATTCTTTAAAAATCTCGGCATTTCTTATCCTTTCATATTGATTCCACCTCTCTTGATAGCTACCGGTATATCTATTAATAATGCGCGTTATGGAATCTGCACATAGTTTGGTATTATCGTTAGCATTAGCAAAACATTGATTATGCTTCCAAAAATATGTGGCACTCATAAGCGCATAATTACCATCTTCAAAAAGCAATTTTGGATTTGCTTCAAAATCAATATCTTCTCCTATCCAGCCCCATTCTCTAGCTTTAATGGTAAAATCCCGATAATTCACTCTGAAAGTCAAATGAAATAAACCTTTACCGCTAAAGTTATAACCATCGTCAGTATTTGGCATATTACCATATCTACCATTATATTTAATGCGTCCAATATGAATTTTATTAGCCCTTTGAATATAAATGCCATTATTCTTTTGATAGCCATATTTTTCAGCCTGTTCTTTTGTGAATCTATTGTCATTCAATAGAGATTCAATAGAATAATTAAAGTTTTCTTGCAATTCTAGTGTTGTGCCACATTCAACAACACTTTGCGCAAAAAAATGTTCTATCCTAGTTCTCGTATCTAGCTTATAATGCACATACATGGGTTTTCCATCTATATGGATTCTGTTGAGTTCATTTACCAT
>NZ_JRPA02000039.1 GCF_000765675.1 Helicobacter sp. MIT 05-5294
CATTGCCAAAAATCAAGACGAGTTTTTGGGCTTTATTGGAATAGAAAAAAACCAAATCGAAATGCTTTTTGTTGCACCCAATGCGTTTAAAAAAGGTGTGGGCAAAGCATTAATCAATGAAGCATTTAAAAGATTTTTAAAAGATTATCTAAGCATTAAAGTTGATTGCAATGAACAAAACCCACAAGGGCTAGGATTCTATCAACATCTTGGTTTTGAGATTGTAGGTCAAAACCCTAAAGATTCTATGGGGAGAGATTTTCCGATTGTGCATTTAGCGGTACAAACTGATAGTTTTGCTAAAACTTTGCAAGATAATCACTTAAAATATCACATAGAAGTCGCACAAAAACAAGATTTAGAAGAAATTCTTGCCTTGCAACATATCGCTTTTGCTGATGAGGCAAAGAGAATTGGCAAAATGGATATTGAACCGCTAACTCAAGATTTGCAAAGTATAGAACAAGATTTTAAGGAGCAAATATTCCTAAAATGCACACTTGAAAGTGGCGAGATTATCGGTTCTGTGCGAGGATTTACTCAACAAGATTCAACCTATCTTCGCAAACTTTTTGTGAATCCTAAATATCGCAAAAAAGGCATTGCAAGTGCGCTGATTCACACACTTTGTGCCAAGCTCCCTGCAAAGCGATATGAGCTTTTCACTAGCGAAAGAAGCTTTGAAAATATTGCACTTTATGAAAAATTAGGCTTTGTACGTTTTAAGGTTGAGCAGCCCAAAGGCTTTCCGATTAAGGCAGTTTTTTTAGAAAAATTTGCAGATTCTAGAGGGCTGATTGAAACCAATCGCACCTTTTTGCGCCCCTATACCCAAGCAGATTTTGATGCTTTGCATTTGATATTGAGCGATGAAAAAACAATGTATGCGTGGGGGCATGGATTTACACGACAAGAAAGCCAAGAATGGCTAGACAAACAAGTTGCAAATTATGAGAAATATGGCTTTGGAATCTGGGCGATTATCGATAAACAAAGTGGCAAGATTATTGGCAATGCTGGGCTAGATTGCACGACAATTTATTTGGATAAAAACAAGCAAGAATCACAAAAAATCATTGAGATTGGCTATATTCTTGACCATCATTTTTGGGGGCAAGGGTTAGCGAGTGAATGTGCAAAGGCTTGTTTAAAATATGCGTTTGAAATATTGAAGCTAGATGAGATTTATTGCTTAGTCAAAGAGGACAATTTAGCTTCTCAAAAGGTTGCAAAAAAAGTTGGAATGTGCAAAGTAGATGAGTGTATCAAGCACTATCAAGGCAGAGAACTCAATCATCTTGTTTTTAAGCTTGAAAAAAATGCTTGGAACAACCAAAAAGAAAGTGGAATCTTTGCAGGCGTGAAGCAAGATTCTATTGTATGGATGAGCCACGCTGATAAGGTAGAGAGTATTCCAAAAGGCTTTGTCGAGCTTGCCAAAAGTGGCAATACGCATTATTGTGCGATTGCAGATTTTAAACGCAAGATTTATGCGTTGCAGTTTCACCCCGAGGTTGTGCATAGCGAATGTGGAGGGCAGATGTTGTATAACTTTGCTGTGGGCATTTGCAGGAGTGATACTTCTTGGAATATGCGCAATTTTGCCGAAAATGAGATTGTTAAATTGCGAGCGATTGTTGGGGGCGAATCGCCTAAAACTTTTATCACATTTAAAGAGGCTTGCAAAGAGATAGGCAAAAAACAAGCTCTTAATGGGCTTTTAGACATTTGGGAAGATTCTGTCAAGGCAACCCAAAAAATGAGTAAAAAACTGATTGCTGATAGACGAGAAGAGATAAAAAAAGATTATATTCTACAAGCTGAACAAATTATCATTGCAAAAAGGGGTAAAAAGTGGCTAGGCTTTATCGCAACAAAAGGCAATGAAATTACCTTGCTTTTTGTTAAGCCTCAATATTTTAGCCAAAGGGTTGGCATTTCATTATTAAAGTTTGCGTTTGTGCAATATCTAAAAGATTATCCCCAAATCATGCTTAATAGTCGCGAGTGGGCTGTGGGATATTATGTAAAACTAGGATTTGCAAAAATAGCAGAACCCTTTTTGGCGGGGAATACAGGCGAGATTTGGCTTACTCCGCTAAGGATTGAAAAAGAAGTTTTGCAAAAATCTTTAGGACTTGGAGTTGGAGAAAAAATAGAAACCAAGCGATGTGCTTGGGCAACAGATAAAGATGAAAAAGCGTGCAAGCTTTATGAGGATTATCATGATAACGAGTGGGGAGTGCCACTGCACGATGATAATAAGCTTTTTGAATTGCTTGTGTTAGAGGCAATGCAAGCGGGGCTAAGCTGGATTACGATATTAAAAAAACGCGAGGCTTTTAGGGCGGCATTTAATAATTTTGACCCAAAAATTGTTGCCAATTATGATGAAAGAAAAATCAATGAATTATTGCAAAATGAGGGCATTATCCGTAATCGTGTCAAAATCGAAGCAGCGATTGCTAATGCAAAGTTGTTTTTGGAGATTCAAAAAGAATTTGGGAGCTTTGATAGTTATATCTGGGGTTTTGTGGGTGGAAAGCCTATTATCAATGCTTTTGAGAAAATTTCAGATTTGCCCGCTTCTACACCATTATCAGATAAGATAGCTAAAGATTTAAAAAAACGTGGGTTTAAGTTTGTGGGGACTACGATTATGTATGCGTATATGCAAAGTGTGGGGATAGTGAATGACCACCTTACTTCATGCTTTAAGCATTCAGCTTGTAGCGATTTGTCTCTTACACAAGATACTAAAATCGCTAAAGATGAAGTGCTAGATTTTGCGGGGGTAAAAAAGAATGCAAATTTGAAAATAGAAAATTCTAAGATTGTGGATTCTAGTAATGATTGTGCGAGTGTAGAATCTGTAAATGGCGAAGTATTTTTAGATGGATTTTGTGGTTGTGCAGAGGCGAATAACGAGATAGAACACAAGGTTCATCGAGGAAATGAGCCTCAAACTCTGCAAAATACGCTAAAAAGACAAGCCAATAAAGTGCTTTGTGCAGTCAGTGGTGGGGTAGATAGCTCCGTAGTCGCTGCTCTGCTTTATCGTGCGATTGGTGAGAATCTTATTCCCGTCTTTGTCGATACCGGGCTTTTACGCAAGGGTGAAAGAGAAGCGGTAGAGAAGATGTTTAGAGAAAATCTCAAAGTGCCTTTGATTACCGCAGATGCAAGTGAGCTATTCTTGCAACGATTAAAGGGTGTGATAGACCCAGAAAAAAAGCGTAAAATCATTGGCGAGACTTTTATAGAGGTGTTTGAAAAAGAGGCAAAGAAACATAACCAAAAAGGCGAGATAAAATTCTTAGCACAAGGCACGCTTTATCCTGATGTGATTGAGTCGGTGAGCGTAAAAGGACCCAGTAAAACGATTAAATCACATCATAATGTCGGGGGCTTGCCCGAGTGGATGAAGTTTGAGCTGATTGAGCCTTTGCGCGAACTCTTTAAAGACGAAGTGCGGGCGTTAGGCAAAGAGCTTGGAATGCCAGAGTCGATGCTCATGCGCCACCCTTTCCCCGGACCCGGACTTGCGATTCGCATTATGGGCGAGGTGAATAAAAGAGATTTAGATTTATTGCGTGAGGCAGATTCTATTTTTATCGAGGAATTGCAAAATCAAGGGCTATATGATAAGGTGTGGCAGGCATTTTGCGTGCTGCTAAATGTCCGAAGTGTGGGCGTAATGGGCGATAATCGCACTTATGATAACACGATTTGCGTGCGAGCGGTGGAAGCAATCGATGGAATGACCGCGACTTTTGCACATTT
>NZ_JRPA02000005.1 GCF_000765675.1 Helicobacter sp. MIT 05-5294
TTTATCAATATCACTTGGATATTTTTCCGCGCTGAAAATCTACAAGGCGCACTCAATCTACTCAAAGGAATGTTTGGGATTGTGTGGGTGGAGATGCCTGATAAAATACGCGCTCCAAAGATATTAGAACAGATTGCAGGGAGAAACGATACTTTGATTTATCTGATTTTAGCCTTTATCGTGGTGCTGTGCTTTAGTAACTCTATCCAAAAGTTAGAAACTTTTAAGCCGAATCTAAAAAACACAATAGTTGTTGGAGGATTGATTTATACTGCACTTTTTGCATTGGCTAATACGCCTTATGTTGAGTTTATTTATTTTAATTTCTAAGGGGACTATATGCGCAATTTTTTAGTAAAACTAAAAGAAGTGTTAAATAAAAATTTCAGAGGCAATGCTGACAAGAGATTTTTAGTCTTAAGCCTCACAATTTCGCTACCATTTATTGCTATATTGGCTATTAATCTGTATTTATATGACCCCGCACAGCTTTTTCACAAGCCATATTGGCGACTCAATACATTCTTTGGTGATATGCGCGTGAGTGCGCAGGGTATCATAGACCATTATGATTTTGATTCTTATATTATCGGCACTTCTATGCTTGAAAACACCTTAGCCAAAGACGCCAATGCAAAATTAGGTGGCAAATGGGTGAATATTAGCCTCTCTGGTTCTCCCTTTGGCACACGCGCTAAGATATTGGAGTATTTGTTTGCACAGCAAGAGCCTTTAGCAATCCTTTATAGCTTGGATTTGTTTTATTTTAATGAAGCTCCATCGGAGCGGACTTTATCGCCATTTTTATATAATTCCACGCATCTTGATGATTGGAGATTCTATATTAATGACCGCTTTGTCCTTTGTTCTCTGGTTTGGAGTAGGCAAAAAGGCTGCGTGGGGGACAAAGATAAGAATATCGCAGATTCACTTGTGCGTTGGGATTTAAGAGATGGCAATGCCTTTGGGATAGAAGAATGGCTTAAGAGAAAAGATGAAAAATATTATAAAGAATTATTACAATCTATCATTTCTTATAAAAAATCCCAAAACAATATGATAAGCAAAGCATTGAAATCCACAATAAAACAACGAGTGCAAAGGCAAATCTTCCACTTTGTCGCCAAGCACCCCAATACGCAGTTTTATTTCGTGATTCCAACTTATAGCCGACTACACTATAAGCTAGGCGGAGAGGAGAGTTTTGGACATTTTGTAGAGATTTTCTCGTGGGTGGTGAGTGAGCTAGAAAAATACCCCAATGCCACACTTTATGGTTTTGATACTTTAGATTATGCAGATAATATTGCAAATTACAAAGATAGCACACACTATAATACCGATATGAATTCTATGCAGCTTGACGCGATAGCCAATAAAACACATATCATAACACCACAAAATGTGGAATCTTATTTTGAGATTATGGAACAAAAGATTTTAGATTATGATGTAGAGCCCCTTATAAAGATAGCAAAAGAAGCAGGGTTTTAACCTTGCAAAGCCTTATGGAATTGATTGCAAGAAATTTTGGATTCCATTCACTCCATTTCTAAGCGCAAAAGTAGCATTTCATTGCCTTTTGTGATTTTGACTTGGTCGCTTCCACATTGTGGGCAACGCGTGTAGTTTAATTCTTTAGGTATGGAGGTTTGGTGGCATTGCTCACAAGTGAGTTCTACTTTGGATTCTTGAATGAGTAGTTTGGAATCCTCGCAAATACTCCCGCATTTAAACTCTTCAAACGCGCTTTTAAGCAGCGCAACATTGACGCCACTGCGCTCCCCAATATCTAGCGTGATTGTTAAAATTTTTTGTGCTTTGTTTTGCTGTGCAATCTCTTCGCAAGATTCCAAAAGAGAAGAAACGATAGAAAATTCGTGCATGCCTTGCCTTTTTTTGTGAAAATTATCATATTATAAATCTTTTATTTTGTTTAAAGTTTTCTTTTGGCTTGATTGGGTAAGATAAAACTTTTGATTTCAAACATTTAGAGGTTGGCAAATGCGACATTTTTTGAGTTTGGCGGATTTTAGCAAGGAAGAGATTTTGGAGATTTTAGAACTCGCTAAAACGCTTAAAAACGAATTAAAAAGCGGTATTTATAGCAATCCACTTGCACACAAAACTTTAGGTATGATTTTTGAGAAAAATTCTACAAGAACGCGTGTGAGCTTTGAAACAGGAATCTATCAACTCGGAGGTAATGGAATCTTCCTATCTAGCAATGATACGCAATTAGGGCGTGGTGAGCCGATTAAAGATACCGCGCGTGTGCTTTCTTCTATGGTGGATTTGGTGATGATGCGCACACACGAGCATTCGCGCTTAGAAGAGTTTGCACAATACTCCAATGTGCCAGTGATTAATGGTTTGAGTGATGATTTTCACCCTATGCAATTATTGGCGGATTTTCTCACAATGCAAGAATGTGAAAAAGATAAGAATCCGATTGTCGCTTATGTGGGAGATGGGAATAATATGGCGCATTCTTGGCTTATGCTTGCGTCTAAGCTTGGCTTTACACTGCGGATTGCTTCGCCAAAAGGCTATCAAGTTTCGCCAAAGATTCTTCAAAAAGCAGAAAGTTTTGCTAAAATTTCAGGTGCAAAGATTCTTGTGAGTGAGAATCCCAAAGAAGCAGTCGCAGGAGCTGATGTCGTAACGACAGATACTTGGGCTTCTATGGGACAAGAAGAGCAAAAAGAAGCAAGAAAAAAGGCATTTTATGGCTATTGCGTGGATTGTGAGTTGATGAAACTTGCACACAAAGACGCGATTTTTTTGCATTGCTTACCCGCTTATCGCGGACAAGAAGTTAGCGAAGAAGTGTTAGAATCTAAGCAAAGTAAGATTTTTCAAGAGGCAGAAAATCGCCTCCACGCACAAAAAGGAGTAATGGTTTGGCTACACCAAAACCGCTAGTGAAGCGAACAAATTCGCTTGAGAGGACAAACAATCTATACGAATCTTTACAAGAGATTTTAAGCAGTGCAAACAAGCAACCAATGTCTTATGATTCGGCTTTAGACGAGAATTTGACTTATTGTTTTAAAGATAAAAACGCACAAGATTTCTATCTCGTATCCCAAAAGAATATGCAACGACTTTTAAAAGCCGCAAAACAGCTTGAAATAGATAAGTATTTGTTTAAACTAGAGCAAGAGATTTATTATAATGTGCCCATTGACTTTGAAGATGTTTGGTGTGTCGCATTAAAGGAAGTAAAAAACTATAAGCAAGAGCCTAAAACATTGGTAAAAAATCTTAAAAAACGCTATCCTTATTTGTTTTTTGAGATTCCAAAAATCCCTAATTCACTCTAAGATTTATAAGGATTCTACATTATGCAATCAAGCAAGATTGATTTTAAACAATTCGCCACTTATTCCAAGCCCGGTCCGCGCTATACAAGCTATCCTACGGCGATTGAATTTAGCGAGAATTATACAATGGAATCGTATTTAAGGGATTTGGGGCAAGATTCTAGCCCCTTGTCGCTTTATGTGCATTTGCCTTTTTGTCGCAGTGCTTGTTATTTTTGTGGTTGTAATGTTGTTTATACAAGCAAAGAAGAAAACAAAGCAATGTATTTGGAATGTCTTAAAAAAGAATTGGCTTTGCTTAAAAACGCAATGGATACGAATAAACCCATCTATCAATTACACTTTGGCGGCGGAACTCCTACATTTTTTAACGCCAAAGAGTTAAAAATACTTATCGGTTTGTTGCGAGAGGCTTTTCCAAACTTTGGAGAGAATGCGGAAATTGCCTGTGAGATTGACCCTAGATTCTTTGAAATAGAACAAATGGAAGTGCTTAAAGAAGGCGGTTTTAATCGCTTAAGCTTTGGGATTCAAGACTTTGATACGCAAGTCCAAAATGCAATCCACAGAATCCAATCTTTTGATCTTGTAGAAAAGTCTATCCAAATCGCTAGAAATTTTGGCATAACTTCTATTAATTTTGATTTGATTTATGGTTTGCCTTTTCAGAGTTTGGAGACTTTCAAACAGACTTTGGAATCCTGTTTGAGGCTAAATCCAGATCGCTTTGCTGTTTTTAATTATGCTCATGTGCCTTGGATTAAAAAAACAATGCGCAAGATTGATGAGACGACATTACCACAGCCAGAAGAAAAGCTTAGAATCCTAGAATGGACGATTGAATATCTGCATCAAAAAGGCTATAAAATGATAGGAATGGATCATTTTGCAAAGCCTGATGATGAGTTATTTAAATCCATAGAAAAAGGGCAGTTGCAACGGAATTTTCAAGGATATAGCACACAAGGTGGGACGCAAACGATTGGAATCGGGCTAACTTCCATTGGTGGTGGCAGTGATTATTATGCGCAAAATTACAAGGATTTGATGCAGTATAAAGAGGCATTGGATTGTCATCGTTTGCCCTTTGCTAAAGGAATCGCATTAAGTTTTGATGATAAGCTTAGAAAAGCGGTTATTATGCAGCTAATGAGCAACTTTAAGCTTCAATTTGAAGCAATCAACCAGCAGTTTTCTATTGATTTTAAAGAATATTTCAAGGAATCTTTGGAGGAATTAAAGCCATTGCAAGACGCGGGATTGGTGATTATAGATGATAATGAAATCCAAGTAAGCCAAACAGGCGCGTTGTTAATCCGCAATATAGCAATGCCATTTGACGCGTATTTGAAGAAGTTTAGCGCGAATCAAAAAGTATTTAGCAAGACTATTTAAAGTGAAACAAAAGGTGAGTTTGAGAGGAAAATATGGCGTATTTTGAGGATTATGATTATTTAAAAACAAGCAATGCGTGTGTGAAATGTGGCAAATGTTTGCCTGATTGCACGATTTTTGGTATCAATGGAGATGAAGCGACTTCTCCGCGCGGTTTTATTGACCTTTTGGGAGCTTATCAGCGCAACGAGATTCCATTAGATAAAAATGCAAAAGAGATTTTTGAAACTTGCTTTTTATGCACAACTTGCGTGAGTGTCTGCCCTAATTCCTTACCCACAGATACTTTGATTGAGAACATTCGTTATGAAATCGCCCAAAAATATGGAATCGCATGGTTTAAACGCGCCTTTTTTTATCTTTTGAAACACCGAAAAATAATGGATTTAGGATTCAAACTTGGCGCAGTTTTTTCGCCTTTGTTGTATCAAAAAACCAAAGATGGAAACTCCATAAAACCGCGCTTTTCTTTGCCTTTTGTGAAAAATAGAATCTTTGGTGCGATTGCACAACAGAGCTTTTTAAATTCTCATTCTGAAGAGATAAGTTTCGCAAAGCCTAGTGATTTAGGAGCGCAAAAACAAGCTAAAGTCGCGATTTTTATTGGTTGTTTGGGGAATTATAATTACAAAAATGTAGGCGAATCCTTGCTTTTGATTTTAGAAAAACTTGGCATTAATGCAAAAATCGCTAAGGGACAAAAATGCTGCGGAGCTCCTGCGTATTTCACTGGTGATTTTGCAAGTGTAGATGCGTTGATTCGCCATAATGTGGGGTATTTTGAAAGTTTTATTGATGAAGTAGACGCGATTTTGATTCCAGAGGCAACTTGTGGTGCGATGGTGCTAGAGGATTGGAAGCATTTTGCGCAAAAGGATTCGGAGCTAAAAGCAAGGATAGAGAAGCTTCTGCCAAAAATCTTTATGGCAACAAAATATTTAGAATCCCAAACGAATTTGGCGGAATATTTGGAATCCATAGAGAAGAATCGTAACACCAAAAAAGCAAGTTTGACTTATCACGACCCATGCCACGCTAAAAAGGTGCTTGGAATCTATAAAGAACCGCGTAAGTTATTGGAGAAAAATTACCATTTAATAGAAATGGAAGAACCAAGTTCTTGCTGCGGTTTTGGTGGAGTTACAATGCAAACAGAACGATTCGCGTTGGCAAGTAAAGTAGGAAGTAAAAAGGCGAAAATGATACAAAAAACACAAGCGGATTTTGTCGCTGCAGAATGCAGTGCCTGCCGTATGCAGTTAAGCAACGCTTTGCACCAAGAGCAAGTGGAAATCACATTTTTGCACCCTTTAGAGCTGATTGCTAAGGCGATTTTGGAATGTTCCAATGCAGAATCTGATTCCGCGCGTTTGCGCAGATGAATGCAAGAGGATTGAAAAGGTTGCTAGAATATTTAAAATTTTTAAGGTAGGAATAGATATAATGCTTTTTTAATCCAAAGTTTTTAAGGAATATTATTTATGATTGGAAAAAATTTATCATTAAAAGCGCAGCTTTTTGTAGGATTTGGTATTCTTTTGGCTTTCATTGCTTTAATTGCCTTTACGGGCTATATAAAAATTAGTTTTGTAGAGGACACTCTAACGGAAATTAGCGATGTGAATGCGGTTAAGCAAAGATATGCGATTAACTTTCGTGGAAGTGTGCATGATAGGGCGATTGCGCTTCGTGATGTTGTGATTTTGGATAATGTCCAAGACATTGAAACGACTTTGCGCTTGATTCAAAAATTAGAGGAGTTTTACAAGGATTCTTCTATAAAGATGGATAAAATTTTCCAAGATGAGAAAATGGTTGATGCAAAAGATAAAGAAGTGCTAAAGCGCATTAAAGGCGTAGAAGAAAAAACAATGCCTTTGATTGCGGAGATTATCAATAAAAGAGCGCAAGGAGACAGAGCAAGTGCGAATGAGTTGCTAATCAATCAAGCGCGTGGAGCTTTCGTAGAATGGCTCAATGTAATTAATGAGTTTATTGATCATCAAGAAGAAAAGAATCAAAAATTATCAGATATTGCGAGAGAGGAGATTGAAAACTATCTTAATCTTACGCTTTGGCTTTCTCTGATTGCTTTTGTTGTAGCAACTATAACTGCTATTTATATTACACGCCTTGTTATCACTTCGTTAGGTAGCGAACCAAAAGAAGTTGTGAAAGTTGTGCTAAGCATCGCAAATGGCAATTTGAATACGCCCATTCATACACAACACAAAGAGAGTATGTTGGCTCATATGGCGCAAATGCAAGAGAGATTGCGTGAAATTGTTGCGGAAGTGATGAATTCTACTCAAGAGCTTAATGAACGCGCTAATGCGGTAACTAAAAGTTCTGAAGAATCCAAATCATCTTCTTATCGTCAAGTGCAAAGTTCAGAAGATTCTGTGGAGCGTATTAAACAAGTAATGAATGCGGTGAATCATATCTCTAACATCGCCAAACAAACAGAGGAAAATTCAGAATATACCACAAATCTTTCTGATAAATGTATGGACGCGATGAAAACGACTTTGGAAAGCATTGAACAAATCACGCAGACTGTTACTTTATCGTCCGAGCATATTCGTATGTTAGAAAAACATTCTCAAGAAATTGGGGGTAGTGCGGATTTGATTAAAGAAATCACAGACCAGACTAATTTATTAGCACTTAACGCTGCGATTGAAGCAGCAAGAGCGGGGGAAGCAGGAAGAGGCTTTGCGGTTGTTTCTGATGAGATTAGAAAATTGGCAGAAAGAACAGGAGTGGCGACTTCTGAAATCACAAGAATGATTGAAGTGATTCAAGGAGAAACACAAACCGCAGTGGAAGCGATTCAAAATGCGGTGCCACAAGTGGAAAAAGGTATGGAACTTGCTAATGAAGCAAGAGAGATTTTGGGACAAATCAATTCTCAAGCAAGTGATTCTTTAAATAAAGCAAAAGAAGTAACAAGTGCCACAAGTGAGCAAGTTCAAGATATGGAGAATCTCTCTAAAGAATTAGATGAAATTTCAAGAGATTCTAAAAACACGGCGGAATTAATGGAGAATAATACAGAAGCGGCACAAATGCTTAAAAATATCGCAAGTGTTTTGAAAAACCATATCAATCACTTTAAAATTTAAGTTTTAGTAATTCTAAAGGGATTCTAAAACTTTCAGAATGTATAATTCCGAAATTTTTTAAAATTAAGGAATTTACTTGCCAAATATCGCATTGATTTTACTAGGTGCAGGTGATAGTAGCCGATTTCAAGCGTCAATATCCCAAGCACCATTGAATCAAACTTCACAAACGAGAGTTACGAAATTACCCAGATTGCCTAAAAAACAATGGTTGCGCGTAGGCGAGATTCCTCTTTGGTTAAAAGTCGCGTTGGAATTGCGCGAAGTTTATTCTTTTGTGCAATGTATTCTAAGTGCTAAGCCAAGCGAAAAAAAATATATGCAAAAATATTTAGATTCTTTTGGATTGGATTTTGAACTTACCAATGGGGGAAATACGCGCCAAGAATCCCTTAAAAAAGCACTTGATTGCTTAAATGATTCTGTGGAATATGTGTTTGTAAGTGATATTGCGCGTTGCAAGATTCCAAAAGACTTAAGTTGTAGAATCCTTGATGAAGTCGGGAAATATGATTGTGTTGTTCCTTATTTAGGGCTTAGCGATACGATTGCTTATTGTAGTGATTCTAAGTTAGAATATTTAAAACGAGAAAATTTAAAAATTATCCAAACTCCACAATTAAGCAAACTTAACGCATTAAAATCCGCCCTTGCTAATGGAGATTTCACCGATGAGAGTAGCGCGATTTGTGCCAATGGTGGAAGTGTTGGGTTTGTGCGTGGGGCAGTGGAGGCTAAAAAATTAACTTTTCTTGAAGATTTAAGCGAAATGTCTTTGCCTAAGCCAAGTTTTCGCACTCTTGTTGGTAGCGGTAGTGATATTCACGCTTTGGATAAAGGAAATGGCATTGTATTGGGTGGAATCGTGATTCCTTGCGAATTTGCATTGATTGCCCATAGTGATGGTGATGTTTGTCTGCACGCGTTAAGTGATGCGCTTTTGGGGGCGATTGGTGGTGGAGATATTGGAGAGTGGTTTCCGGATAATAATCCGATTTATAAACAAGCCGATTCTGCTAAATTGTTGCAAATCATCGTGGATTTTGTTCGTGATGTGGGCTATGATATTTTACAAGCAGACTTGACTATTTTCGCGCAATTTCCCAAAATATCTCCTTATAAAACTTCAATGGAACGAAGAATCGCAGAGATTTTACAGATTAACGCGTTTAAGGTCAATGTCAAAGCTACAACGACAGAAAAACTAGGATTTATTGGCAAAGGAGAAGGGATTTTGGTGCAAGCAAATGTTGTTCTGGGATATTTTAATTGGAAAAATTTATTCCATTTTAGGGGAGAGAGATGAAAATCTTAATTGTAGAAAATGAAATTTATTTGGCTCAAAGCATTGCTTCTAAGCTTAGTCATTTTGGATTTGTCTGTGAAATGATACCAAGCGTTGGGGAAGCAATGCAGATGGAGGCGGCTGATATTATTTTGCTTTCGGCAAATATTCCGGGTCAAGACTTTTATCCATTGATTGAAAAATTCAAGGATTCCATTGTAATCTTAATGATTCCTTATGTAAATGAAGAAATGGTAATGCGCCCTCTTAAAGCAGGAATCAGTGATTATATTGTCAAGCCATTTATGATTGATGAGCTAATTTGCAAGATTGAACATTATACAGCTTTTCGTCAGTTGCAAAAAGAAATTGCTTTTTATAGGGATTATTTTTGCAATTCCTTGCTAATGCCAACTTATAGCATTAATACCAAAATTTCCTTTCCTTTAATCATTAAAAGCGTTTCGCAAAAAGTCATTGATATGTGCGTCGTGAATTATGCGATTCATAAAAAACTCGCGATTAATTTCATCTCTCTTTATAAAAATCATCATTATAAAGAAATATTCAAAAGTGTTTCCAAAACCCAATTAACTTATATCATAGGCTTTGAAACTTTACGCAAAGAAGAAAAAGAAGAATGTGTGAAAGCTTTGAAAAATATTCCTGTAATTTTTGCTTGTTTGGGTGGGGATTTGCATGATTTTAAAAATGTTTTTGAAATCAATGTCAAAGAAATGACGCACGGTTTTCAAGAAGATGTTTTAAGCGTTGATGAATACATTAAAACAATGATTCTGAAATTTGAAGATAAATACCCCGATACAGAGCTTAGTAAGCGTTTAGGTATGTCGCGCAAAAGCTTATGGGAAAAGCGTAAAAAATATGGAATCACAAAGAAGAAATAAGAAAAGTGATAAAATAACAATTTGCAACTTAAAATAAAGGATAAAAATGAAAACACAACTTTTTCTAATCTCCGCTAGAGTGCGGGGGGAGGGGGGCAATTTAGTAGATTAAACCGACTCTTTGTGGCTTTATGCTTTCTGTCGTGTTTTGTTGGCGTTACTACGGAGATTCTGCAACAAGTTAATAACTTCTTGCTTTTATGTCCTAAAGAGATTGTATAATGGAATCTTAAAAAGCGGAATTAAACCTTTTGGATTCTTCTTGCATTTATGGGCTGTGATTTTGAATAGCAAGGAATTGCTCCTTTACAATCAATGTGTGAAATTGGCAATCATAGGGTAATGTAAAGCGATAAGGGAGAGCAAATGAGAATCGTAGGTGTGATTCCAGTGCGGTTTGCTTCCTTACGCTTCCCGGGTAAGCCTTTGGTGAAAATCGCAGGGGTGGAGATGGTGAAGCGCGTGTATTTGTGCGCGCGTCTGTGTGAGGCAATGGAGGATTTGCTAGTGGCGACTGATGATGTGAGGATTTTGGAGTTTTGTCAAAAAGAAAATATCCCCGTCTTACGCACTAGTTGTGCGCATTTGATGAAGCTCTGAAGCCCACAATTATCAAGATGATTGTCAATTAAAAGATGAGCTTTTATATGCTTCAAGGGCTTTGATTCCCTACTCTAAGGGCAAAAATGTAGAATCCTACAAAAAGCAAGTGTGTATTTATGGCTTTTCTTGTGAGGCTTTGAAACTCTTTAGCAAAGGACTAAAAACCGAAAATGAAGCGATAGAGGACATTGAAATTTTGAGATTTTTGGATATGGGATTCAAGATTAAAATGCGTGAAACCAAGATAGATTCTATTAGCGTTGATGTGCCAGATGATGTGGCTAGAGTGGAATCCTTTTTGAAAAGCCAACAAGAGTGATTTATGCTATAATTGCGCATTTAAAAGAGGGATATACTTTGGAATCGCGAGAGTTTTTTAGAAGTTTTAAGGATTTAAATGACTTGGCTAAAAAGGCATTTTTGACCTTGTTTTTTAGTGGGCTTAGCCCCAAAGCACCCGGAAGCGTTGGGAGTTTGGTTGCAATGCCTTTTGCTTGGGTGATAAGCTATTATATCGCTCCTAGCACTTTGTTGCTTTTGGCATTGTTTCTTTCTGTGGTTGCGGTTAAAATTATTAATGATTACGAGAAACAAGGAATGCCCCATGATTGCCCACAAATCGTGATTGATGAATTGGCGGGTGTTTGGATTAGTGTTGCGATGATTGGGCATAGTTTGTTGGGCTTATTTTTAGCATTTGTGCTTTTTAGGGTGTTTGATATTTGGAAGCCTTCTGTGATTGGCAAAGTTGATAAAGAAGTTAAAGGCGGTTGGGGAGTTGTAGGCGATGATTTATTGGCAGGGTTTTTTGCAGGGCTTTTGGGGTTGATATTAGTTGGAATCGCACAACAGATAGAATTTATCGCGCCTTTTTTGGAATTTTTGGAGTTTTGATTGCAATTTTAAAATTAATGATTCTATTATAGAATCCCATTTGCATTTATAATTAAAAGTTTATAAAATGAGTCGCATTACCCCAAAATATCTAAATAAAACAAAAAGATAATACCTAGCAAAATGCGATAGATTCCAAAAGGAATAAAATTAAAACGAGAGATGAAGTTTAAAAAGAATCTAATTGCCAAAAGCGCACTAAAAAATGCTATGATAAAGCCAACACCAAGTGCAAAGGCGTTTTCTAAGTTGATTGATTCGTGACTTTTGTAAAGACTATAAAAACTTGCAACCACCATCGCAGGCAAGGCAAGTAAAAAGGAAAATTCTGCAGCGACTTTGCGACTGCAACCCAAGATTAAACCGCCAATAATCGTCGCGCCACTGCGTGAAGTTCCCGGAATCATAGCTAAAGCTTGAAAGAATCCAATCCAAAGTGCTTGTTTGTAGGAGATTTCTTCTATTTTTTGGATATGGGATTCTTTTTCTTTGTGGAAGATTTCTAAGACAATAAACGCGATTCCGCCAAGAATCAGCATAATAGAAACTGTGATGGGCTCAAAAATGGCTTTAATGTAAGAGTAAAAAAGAAATCCGAAAGTTCCAGCAGGTAAGAATCCGATACATAATTTTGTCCATAAACGGAAGCTATTGGTGGATAATTTTTCCCAAAACGCAAAAAGAACCGCCAAAATAGAGCCTAGTTGAATCACGACTTCAAAGGTTTTATGGAAAGTATTTTGTGGAATCTTGAGTAATTCGGAAGTCAAAATCAAATGTCCTGTTGAAGAAATGGGCAAAAACTCCGTTAATCCTTCAACGATTCCTAGAATCGCAGCATCTAATAAATCCATAAAAGCTCCTAAATAATCCTATAAGATAAGATTAAAATGTGTAAAAATGCGCGAATTCTAGCATATTTGAGAAATTTTACCAAATATTTGGCAAACTTCAACAATAAATCAAAAATAAAATTATAAAATGTATAATTATCTTTGAATTGGGAGTTTTTATGTTTAAAAGAATCTTGATTGCAAATCGTGGTGAAATTGCTGTTCGCATTATTCGCGCTTGTAATGATTTAAATATAGAATCCGTAGCGATTTATTCTCGTGCCGATCGTGAGAGTATGCATGTCAAAATGGCGACTTATACTTATCCAATCAGCGAAGACCCCATCAAAGGTTATTTAGACCCTGATTTGATTATTCAAGCGGCTAAAGAAATGGAAGCAGAGGCAATCCACCCGGGTTATGGGTTTTTGAGCGAAAACGCGCTTTTTGCCAAAAAAGTAAAAGAAGCGGGGATTGTTTGGATTGGACCAGATTGCGAAGTGATTGCTAAAATGGGTGATAAAAATGCCGCAAGAAACTTGATGATAAAAAATGGAATCCCGGTTGTTCCCGGAACTGAACCGCTAAACGCATTAAGCTCGTATGAGATTGCCAAGATTGCGCGTAAAATCGGCTACCCCGTGATTTTAAAGGCAAGTAGTGGCGGAGGAGGGCGCGGAATCCGTGTCGTATGGGAAGAGCAAGATTTGGAATCTTCTTTTGAAGCCTGTAAAAGAGAGGCATTGACATTTTTTAAGAATGAAGATGTTTTTATGGAAAAATATATCCAAAATCCGCGCCACATTGAATTTCAAATACTAAGTGATAATTATGGCAATGTGATTCATCTATTGGAGCGTGATTGTTCTATCCAAAGAAGACACCAAAAGCTAATTGAAATTGCGCCTTGTCCCACAATGGGCAAAGATTTGCGTCGCCGTATGGGGAGTGTGGCAGTCGCAGCGGCAAAAGCAGCCAAATACACCAATGCCGGAACGGTGGAATTTCTAGTAGATGATGACAATAATTTTTATTTTATGGAAATGAACACTCGGATTCAAGTAGAGCATGGAGTTACCGAAGAGATTACAGGGTATGATTTGATTGGGCGGCAAATTAGAATCGCAAATGGCGAGATTCTTGACCTTACACAAAGCGATATTCATGCGCAAGGATTTGCGATTGAAGCGCGGATTAACGCGGAAGATGTGCATAATGATTTTGTGCCAAATCCGGGCAAAATCACTTCTTATTATCCGGCACTTGGACCTTTTGTAAGGGTGGATAGCTATATTTACAAAGACTTCACGATTCCGCCCTTTTATGATTCTATGATAGCAAAGCTAATCGTGCGCGCGACAAGCTATGATTTGGCGGTTAATAAACTTAAGAGAGCCTTAAATGAATTTAAGATTCGCGGAGTGAAAACCACGATTCCTTTTCTTGTTAATATTTGCAATGACAAGGACTTTAAACGCGGAAATTTTGACACTTCTTATTTGGAACAAAAGGTGCAGGATTTGTTGCCACAAGAAAGCCAAGATGAGAGTGATTTGGTTGCAGCTATCGCAGTTGCGCTTACAAGTGCATTAGAATCGCAATAAATAAATCTAGTTTTAAGTAAAATTGCATTAAAATTCACGCTTATTTTTAAATTAAGGCTTAAGAAATGAAAAGAACATACCAACCGCACAATACTCCGCGTAAGCGCACACATGGCTTTAGAGTCCGAATGCAAACCAAAAATGGTCGTAAAGTTATCAATGCAAGACGCGCTAAAGGCAGAAAAAGACTTGCTATCTAAGCAGTTGGGATTGTATTTTGGTAACTTTAAACACAAAAAAAGATTTTGATAGTGTTTATAAGAGCCAAAAGAGATGGCATAATCCTCACTTCATTCTGTTTTTCAAAGAAAGCCCAAATAAAACAATCAAAAGAGTTGGGTTTTCGGTATCCAAAAAAATAGGAAACGCTGTTTGTCGGAATCTCATCAAAAGGCGTTTAAGAAGCATTTATAGAGAATCTGTGCCGAGCTTAAAAAATGGAGATATGGTTTTGTTAGCAAAAGTTGGTTTAGAAAAGATAGAATACAAAGTTTTGCAAAAAAATTATGAATACGCATTGATGCGACTGAATTTGGTAGCGCAAGAATGTTAAAGCAATTCTGTATTCAAGTGATTTCTTTTTACCAATATGTTATTTCGCCAAGCTTAGGCGCAACCTGTCGTTATTATCCAAGTTGTTCGGAATATTCCAAGCAAGTTTTTATGTTTCAAAATCCCTTGTCTGCATTTTGGAATACACTTCTTAGGATTCTTATTTGCAATCAATTTTTCAAGGGTGGAATCTCTTATCCTAAGGCGAAAGTAAGGATTAAAGCACATTTTGGTTTTTTCCCTGATTGTGTCAAATTTTGGTTGATTCCCGACAATATTCAAAAATACCATTTCAAAAGCGTTCCAGTTGTTTGTCAAAGTCTGCAAACACAAAGTGTGTATATTATAAAAAATTATTCAAAGGTTTCCTGTGTTAGATAAAATTGATAATCTAAGTTCCCAAACTAGAGTTTTGATTGCCGTGCTCTTAGCACTCGCATTTTTCGTTCCTTATAGTTATTTTTATAAACCGCAAATCAACGAAAACAATGCAACGCAAACCACAACAAGGGATATGCAAGAGGTGGTTACAGCGCAGAGTGTAGATTCTAACAATGCCGCACAAGAAATAGCTGATATGCCAACCCAAAGCAAAGTGGTGATTGCCACAATAGAATCTGAAAAATTTACCTACAAGATTGACCGATTGGGGAGAATCGTAGAAGTTACTCTAAAAGAAGAAAAATATCAAAAAGATTCCATTCCTTTAACGCTGTTTCCAGAAGATGTAGCCAATCCTAATAATCCAAAAATTCTAGAAGTTCGTTTTTCGGATTCTTTGTTAAACCAACGTGCTTTTAATACGCCTTATCAATCTAGTGTGGATTCTTTGGAGATTCAAGACAAACCACAATCCATTACTTTAATTCAAGATTTGGGAGAAATCAAGGTAGAAAAAATCCTTACTTTCTATCCTAATGGCTATTATGAAGCAGAAATTAAGATTCCACAAAACTATGTTTATTTCGTATCGCCCGGTATGCGTCCAAGTGTGGAAAACGATTCTTATGTCTTTAAAGGAGTGATTGTAAAAGAATCCGATAACACAATTACAACTCTTGAAGATGGGGACGCACAAGGACAGAGTAATTATGCTAATGCAAGTATTATTGCGGCAGTGGATAGATATTATGCAACCTTATTTTTTAGCCAAAATAATCAAATCAATGCGACGATTTTAAGTAATCCAAGCGAGAATCCTATGCCTTTTGTGAGTGCGAAGGGCGCATTGAAGCTAGAGGGCTATATCGGTCCAAAAGATTATCGTTTGCTAGAATCCATTAATCCCAATCTAACCGATGTTGTGGAATACGGCATTATCACTTTTTTTGCCAAGCCACTCTTCTTACTGCTTGATAAGCTCTATGATTTTTGTGGAAATTGGGGTTGGGCGATTATTTTGCTTACCCTTATCGTGAGAGTTGTCCTCTATCCTTTGACTTACAAAGGTATGGTTTCTATGCAGAAACTAAAAGACCTTGCTCCAAAAATGAAAGAATTGCAACAAAAATACAAAGGCGAACCACAAAAGCTTCAAGCGCATATGATGGAGCTTTATAAGAAGCATGGAGCGAATCCAATGGGCGGTTGTTTGCCCCTGCTTTTACAAATGCCGGTGTTTTTTGCTATTTATCGTGTTTTGTTTAATGCGATTGAATTAAAGGGTGCGGGTTGGTTGCTTTGGATTACTGACCTCTCTGTGATGGATCCTTACTTTATCCTACCGATTTTAATGGGTGGGACAATGTATCTTCAACAACACTTGACCCCAGCAGCTTTTAGCGACCCTATACAAGCGAAAATCTTTAAATTTTTGCCTCTAGTCTTTACGATATTTTTTGTAACTTTCCCATCGGGACTTGTATTGTATTGGTTTGTGAATAATATCTTTTCTATTATCCAACAATTACTTATCAATAAAGCATTGGAACGCAAAAAAGCGCGTGAAATCGCTGAACATAAACATAAAGATAGTTAAAATGAAAAAAATAGAAGCAGAAACCTTAGAAAACGCATTAATTATTGCCTCAAACACCTTTGAATGTTCCGTAGTAGATTTGGAATATGAGATTATTCAGAATCCTTCCAAAGGCTTTTTGGGGATTGGCAAAAAACTTGCAATCATTTGCGCACAGCCTAAATCCACCGCTCAAAAATCCACAAGTAATTCCGCCTTTAAAGAATCTAAAACGACTTTGGATTCTATAAATGAGCCATTTTCCCGCAATATAAAACAGGACAAAAAAGAAGAATCTTATCTCGCAAATCCAAAATCCGATTCTTTCCATTCTCCTATTTCTAGTGCGACTTATGGAAGCCAAGAGCTTTCGCGAAAGCCTTTGCGAGAATCCTTGCAAGAACCTCTACAAGAATCTTTGAAAAAGGATTCTATGGGTTGGAATGCGCAAACTCCTAGCAAGATTCCAAATCATAGAGAAAATCTCACTAAAGAGCAAACCAACTTATCCCTTATTGCCAAAGAAGTGCAACAAGAACTAAAAGAGCTTCTTGCCTTGATGCCTTATCGTTTGAGCGAAGTCTTTGTTGAACCTTATGATGAAAATACGCTTTATATCAAAATTGATGGTGAGGATTCCGCATTGTTAATTGGCAAAGAAGGCTATCGTTATAAGGCGATTTCTTATTTGATTTTTAATTGGGTAAATCATGTTTATGGTTTGATGATTCGGCTTGAAATTGCGGAATTTTTACATAATCAAGAAGAAATGATTGCAAATTATTTATTGCCCGTGATTGAAAGTGTTAAAATCAGTGGCAAAGCTCAAACCAAGCCTCTTGATGGCGTGTTGGCACATATTGCACTCAAGCAGTTGCGCGAGAAGTTTCCCGATAAATATGTTTCTTTTCGTATGAATAGTGAGGGTGAGCGTTATATTATCGTCAATGATTTTTATCATTCTTAAGTTGCTTTGAATGTTTGATGATGATACGATTGTCGCACCTGCTACGACTTATGGTAAGTCTTCGTTAAATGTCCTGCGCTTAAGCGGTAAGGATTCCTTAAGAATTGCCGCGCAACTTGCAAAAACAACGCTAGAGGAGCTTAAGTTCTCACTTCCTGCGCGTTACGCGAAATTAACCAAAATCTATTTTAACAACAACGATTTGCTTGATGAGTGTATTTTGATTTATTTCAAAGCACCGCATAGCTACACCACTCAAGATGTTGTGGAGTTTCAATGCCATGGCGGAAATTTCATCGCCCAAAGTATTTTGCAAGAATGTTTGCGATATGGTGCGCGATTGGCGAATCCCGGAGAATTTACAAAACGCGCTTTTTTGGGAGGGCGTATTGATTTATCTCAAGCACAAGCAGTCGCTAAACTCATAGAATCCCAAAATGCGAGTGCGCATCAAATGCTAATGCGCCATCTTAAAGGTGAAATGCAAAGCTTTTGTGAGAATCTGCGCACAGATTTGATTGCATTACTTGCCCATAGTGAAGTTTTTATTGACTATGCGGAGGAAGAGTTGCCCGATGATTTGCTTGAAAACTTAAAAAACAAATTGGAATCTATCCTAAAAACGCTTCATAGTTTATTGGAACAATCAAAAGCCAAACGCACCTTGTTTGAAGGTTATCGGCTATGTATCATTGGTAAACCCAATGTGGGCAAAAGCTCTCTTTTGAACGCTCTTTTGCATAGTAATCGCGCGATTGTGAGTGAGATTGCCGGCACTACGCGCGATAGCATTGAAGAAAACTTTATGCTAGGAGGGCATTGGTTACGCTTGATTGATACAGCCGGGATTCATCAAACGCAAGATTCCATAGAATCTGAAGGAATCAAAAGAAGTTTAGAAAAGGCGGAGGAGAGTGATTTGGTTCTTGCCTTGTTTGATGGTTCTTCGGATTTGATGCAAGAGGATTTGCAGATTATAGATTTGTTGAGAACCTACCAAAAAAGCAAAAAAGTTGTCGCATTGGTAAATAAAATGGATTTGGAGTGCAAGTTTCCTTTAAAAGTTTTGGAGGATTTCAACCCAATGAATCTTTGCTTAAAAGGAGATTTGTATGCCAAAGATTCTTTGCTGAATATCTTTAAAAAGAATCTAGAATCTTTGTTGGATTCCAAAGAAGAATCGCAGTCTTTGCTTCTCACTTCAGAATATCAGTTTCAAGCTGTGCAGACTTGCATTCAAGCTCTGCAAGATTCCATTTTGCCTTTGCAGAATCTTGAATTAGAAATCTTTAGCTTTCATCTCAATGAGGCGTTAAAGGCGATTGCCTCCATCACTAAACCTTATGAATATTCCCAAATGCTAGATGTGATGTTTGGGGATTTTTGTTTGGGAAAATAGAGGGAAATAGCGGATTACTGAAAGGAAATTTGGATTTTGTAACTTTGTGGAATCCCAAACTTGCAAGGAAAATTTATGAAGAATCTAAAAAAACCACATCTAGGATTTGAACTTTTACATAAAATTTTTGTGGCAGCAAATATTCGTCGTTGGAATGATCAAGCAACTCCTGTAGAGTTTTTGGAGCTTGATAAACAAGCGCATAAAATCGTGATTGCCTATCTACTTGCCCATTATGAAATGCTAGAAAATCAGCGCACCATCAATTTTGAACGATTGATTTTGCAGTTTTGTTATGAGTTTTTTGAACGCATTATCTTAACAGATATTAAACCTCCTGTTTTTCATAAACTCGTCCAACAGCATAATAAAGCATTGGTGGATTTTGTTTGTGAGCAGCTAGGTGAGGATTTGCGCGGATTTGGGTTTTTAGAATCTATGCGCGAATATCTTTATGGCGGCGTGGATAATCTTGAAAAAGAGATTCTTAAAGCCTCGCATTACTATGCTTCCAAATGGGAATTTGACATTATTTATCAGTTTAATCCAAGATTATATGATGTTCAAAACATTAAAAACGCCCTTGATAAGCAAGTGCGAGAATACTATCATCTTGCGGGTATGCGACAGATTATAATGTATGATGAATTGCGCGAAGTGGTGAATATGTTTGGGCAGTTGCGATTTCAGAAGCGTTGGAGTCAAACCCCGCGTGTGCCTTGCACTTCTGTGCTTGGGCATACCCTAATTGTCGCGCTTTGTGCCTATCTTTTGGGCTATGATTTGGGATTCTCTAAAGAAATGCAGATTCAACATTTTCTCTGTGGATTGTTTCATGATTTGCCTGAAATCTTAACGCGTGATATTATTTCGCCGATTAAGAAAAATGTAGAGGGGTTGGACGCGTTTATTAAGAAAATTGAAGAAGAAGCGGTGCGCGAGAAAATCTTAAATATCATTCCGGATTCCATTGCGGAGGATATTCAATATTACACACAAAATGAATTTAGCAATCGCTATAAAAAAGGCGATGTGGTTGTTTTTAGTCAAAAAGAATCCGAAGAGTTTGTTAAAGAAATTACAGAATTGCAAAAAGAATCCCGCAAGGATTCTGTGGAGAAGCCAATTTTTGGGGAGTTTTTGAAATATTGTGATCATTTAAGTGCCTTTTTGGAAGCAAAAATTTCTATTGAACATGGAATCAAAAGCAAGGAGTTGATAGAGGGAGCGAAGAATTTGGAATATCTCTACAACAACAAACAGCTTAATGGCGTGGATTTGGGCTATTTGTTTAGAGAGTTTAAGGATTCTTAAATTCGCCTAGGATTCTACGATAAAGCCTTGAAAGAGAGGATTTAGTGATTCTTTGCGCCCCTTTATAGAGACACAGTGGAATCTAGTAGAATCTATGAGTTTTTTGCAAGAGTAGAGAGGATAGATTGCATAATTTGCTCTGTGGCTTTTGGCGAACATTCTTTTTGTAGCTCTTGACTGATTTGAGAGATTCTCTCTCCTTTTAAAAGCTCCAAGCTATCCCACAAAACTTCGCAAAACAAATCTTGCTCCAAGCATAAGAATCCAAGCCCTTTTTCTTCTAAAAATTTCGCATTATAGTATTGGTGATTGCCTGCTGCATAAGGGTAGGGGACGAAAAGCGCAGGTAAGCCATTGGCACATAATTCCCATAGAGAACTTGCTCCTGCGCGACAAATAGCAAAATCGCATTTTTTAAGAATCTCGGGCATTTGTTTGCTAAAACCAAACAACACAATATCTGTGTCCAAATCCTCTAGCGCACCAATTTGCACATTTTGGGATTCTGTGATTGTGGATTCTAAACTTTCTTGTGGAATCCCAACTTTTAAATTCAGCTTCAAATATTCTGATAACACGCGTTCAAACTCTGCTTTGCCGCATTGATGAAAGATGCGCAAATTTTTCTGAAAAATATCTTCTGCCAAAGCCAAAGCAAAATTATTAATCGCACGCGCTCCTTGTGAGCCTCCCATAAAAAGAAGATTCTTGACTTCTTGACGCACTCTAGCTTGTGTAAAAAAAACTTGACTGACAGGATAGAATAAAATCGGAGAGGATTGCAGATAAGAAGAAAAAAAGCTTTTTGCATAAGGCTTTAAGATTCTATTTAGTCTCCCAATTTGGGCATTTTGTTCGTGGATAAAAAGCGGAATCCTAAGCAAAACCGCCCCAAAAGCAGTTGGTGCGGCAGAATAGCCGCCTACGGATAGGACAAAATCCACTTTTTTTTGTGTTTTGAGGATTTTAAGTGCGTTTTGGAGAGCTTTGAATTGTTGCCACAAAGACTTGATTTTCCCCAAACCTTTTTTATTGACAACACCAGAAGTTTTCAAAAAGAATTTTTGACTAAAACGCGATTCTGTTTGAAAATACGCCTTGTCTTGACCATTGCAAGAGCCAATGAAAATACATTCAAATCCTTGCTTGTGAAATTCCTCCAAAAAAGCCCTTGCAACACTCAAATGTCCGCCCGTCCCGCCTCCTGTGATGATGATTTTCATAATAAGATTCCTGATATTTGATGATAAAATTTACCTAAAATTGTAACATAGCTTCACACTTTTAATGCAGAGTTTGACGAAATGCGTTTAAAAATGGCTATGTTTGACAAAAAGTTAAATTTTTTTGATACTTTTTATTGAAATATTGCAAAAAAATGCTAAGATAAGCGCAATTTAATTCTTAGGAGAATTTCTATGGATAATATGGAAAATGTGTTTGATATTAAGTCGCTTACGATGTCTGTATTGATGACACCAGCGGTTGCGAATTTCAAAGGCAGGGTGCATGGAGGGGATTTGTTGAAGCTTCTTGACCAAGTTGCTTATGCTTGTGCTTCTCGTTATTGTGGAAAATACGCCGTAACATTGTCGGTAGATAGGGTAACCTTTAAATATCCCATTGAAGTAGGAAGTCTTGTAACTTTTTTGGCTTCCGTGAATTACACAGGGACAAGCTCTCTTGAAGTAGGAATCAAAGTCATTGCAGAGGATATTCATAAGCGCACCGTGATGCACACCAATAGTGCTTATTTCACAATGGTATGCGTAGATGAAAATGGCAAACCAACGAAAGCACCGCCATTAGAACCAAAAACAGAAGCGGAAAAAAGAAGATTTCAAAAAGCCCTTAATCGCAAAAAAGCGCGTATAGAACTTGCCAATAAACAATCTTAATATGCTATAATTTCTCTTTTTGGAGAGATTATGGAAGGCTTGGTTGGTAGATTGGAAGAGGATTCCAAAAGTCATTTAGAAGAAGACTCAAAAAATAAAAAGACACAAAAAGAATCTAGCGAACAAAAAAAGCGCGAAATCAACGCGATTTGCGTGAATATTATCAAACATCGTTTGGGCAGCTTTTGTAAGACAAACGCAACGGCTCTTGCGCTAATTTTCAAAGCTTTGATTCGTGGAGAGGCGGTTTATTCTAGAGTGCAGTTTTTGCAAGACTCTAGCGTGAATGCTTTGCTTTGTCAAAAAGAGAATCAAAAAAATAATCAAAAGTCGCTACAACAAACAAAGAATTTTAAAGATTTTAAAGAATCTCCAGAGCATTTGTTGAATCAAGAAGAATCCAAAAATAATAAAAAGAACGCAATGTCAAAACTAGATTCCAAGCAAAAAGAAATCACAAGAGGAATTGGCGAAGAGGAAATAGAAAAGAAAATGCAAAAAAACCACCAACTGCAAGATTTTGAATCACAAGAAATGAACACAAAGAATCCCAAAAAAGATTCCGATGAGCCAATCCAGCAAACTTCCAAAGATTCAAAAGAAGCGCGGGATTTGCCTAGCTTTCCTCTAAATATTGAGGGTTAAATGCGATTCCATATTGTTTTGCACCAGCCACGCATTCCACAAAACACGGGAAATATCGGCAGACTTTGCTTTGCGAGTGATTCTGTGTTGCATTTGATTTATCCGCTTGGTTTTAGCATTTCACAAAAAGAGTTGAAACGCGCGGGAATGGATTATTGGAAAGATTTAGAAGTCTATGAGTGGGAGAGTTTAGAAGCTTTTTGGGATTCTAATTTGTCGCCAATCCCTCATTTTTATTTGACAACCAAGGTAAAACACCCTTATTATCAAGCTTCTTTAAAAGACGGCGCATATTTGCATTTTGGGCGTGAGGACGCGGGGCTTAGCGAAGAAATCCTAAGAGTAAATCAAGAGTTGTGTTATACGATTCCCATGCAAAACAATGCGCGTAGCCTTAACCTTGCAACAAGCGTTGGAATCGTGCTTTATGAGGGGATTCGTCAAAGAGAAATTGCGAGGATTTTGTAAGTTTGTCGTCTCTTTAATGAAAGCTAAAAGAGATGCTATATTTAACAACTTAGAGGCAAGAAAAAGCTACCTTAATTTGCTTCCATTCCCGTGATAAGCTATGACAATGGGGCAAATATTTCCTTATTGCCTCTTCATTATTAAATATAGAATCCCTACTCTCGCGATTATGCAAATTTTTGTTTTTGGAGTATTACAATGCTTTCTAAATGCTTCGTATGTGGAAATTGGTCAAAAAACGCAGTATGCGTGATTTCGTGCGTTTGCTTGAGAGTCTCTAAATCTTGCTTTAAGGTTAGGGGATTGCAAGAAATATAAAGAATCATTGGGAATTGTTGCAAAAAGTTGCAAACCTCCCCTCCTAATCCCGCGCGTGGTGGATCAACCAAAACCGCCCCAAAATTAAAAGAATCCAAATCTATCCCATTTAGACGGCGAAACTCGCGTGTGCGTTGGAGTGCCTCTATACATTCCATTCCGCTTAAGCGGACAAAATGCACATTTGAAGTTTTGTTTTGTTGGGTGGCAAACTGCGCGGCTTTGATAGAGGTTTTGGAAATTTCAGTTGCTAATACGCGTCGAAACTTTCGTGCAAGTGGAATCGTGAAGTTTCCACAGCCACAATACATTTCCAATAAATCGCAAGAATTAGAGTTTTTTAAGTGTTGTAGAATCCAAGCAATCATTTGAGAATTTATCAAAGGATTAGGCTGTGTAAAAGCCCCTTCATCGTAGCGATAAAAATAATTTTTGCCAAGAATTGTTAGAGATTCTGTCAAATAATCTTTACCCACGATGAGCTTGATTCCTTTAGAACGCCCAATAAGATGAATTTCAAGATTTAGGGCGCGTTGTAGTTTTTGGCGTAGAATCTCCGCGTCTTTTTTCCAAGATTCTTCTAGTTTTTTGTGGTAAATGAGAGTTAAGAGAAGTGCGTTGGTTTGCGTGGAGAGAATCTCTAGGCTAAAAAGGCGCGTCTTAAGAGTTTCAAATGCTTTATTATTGAGAGAGCACTGAAGAAGTGGCAAGGCTTTTTGGATATTTGAAGCGAGATTTGGGCAGTTCTCTATACATACAAAATGAGATTTGAGATTTTCTCCATTGCCACGCATAGCGAAATGGATTTTATCTTCCAAATGATACACTCCAAGTTCTGCACGCGCCCTAAAGGCGGAATCGCAACTGCTAAAGACTGCGAAATTTTGAATCCCCAATAAAAGACTAACTTCGTGGATTTTGGATTCTAAAGTGATTTCTGCGCAGCCGCCACATTTTCCAAGATATTGACACACCATTGCTACCGAAAACTTTGCACGAGATTCATTGTGAGCAGATTAAAGCCATCAACGAGAATAAAAACAAGAATCTTAAAAGGTAATGAAATCATTGTAGGAGGCAACATCATCATACCCATTGCCATAAGAATGGAGCTAATGACCATATCAATAACCAAAAAAGGCAAATACAGCAGGAATCCGATTTGAAATGCGGTTTTCATCTCGCTAATAATAAACGCGGGTAATGCAATGCTTAACGGCACATCTTGTGCGCTTTGGGGATTCTCTATATTGCGAATGCGATAAAAGAGTGCCAAATCTTTAGGACGCGTGTTGCGAATCATAAATTCTTTAAAAGGCTGTGAAGCGCGTAAAAATGCCTCATCGTATGGAATCTCTTTGGCAATATAGGGTTCTACGCCTTGATTATAGGCATCTTTGGCGATAGGCTCCATAATAAAAATCGTCAAAATCAGTGCAAAAGAGACCAATAACTGCGTGGGCGGGGATTGTTGTGTTCCCATAGCGGTGCGCAAAAACGCAAGGACGATGAGGATTCTAGCAAAGCTTGTCGCCATTAGAATTAAAGAGGGTGCTAAGACAAGTAAAGTAAGGACGACAACGATATTAAGTGTGGCAACTAAATCCCCCGGTTCTGTGGGTGCGCTTAAGGTGAGATCCACGGTTGGAATCGTTGGGCTTTGGGGTAGTTGTGGTGGCGCGGCAAGAAGAAAAAGTGAACTAAAAATAAAAACAAAAAAGAATCGCAACACTAAAATTTCTCCGCAAGAAGCATTAAAACATCATTGGTTTTATTTTGCGAAATAAGGGTATGTGCGGCGTTTTGCGATTCTGTTTCTAGCTGGATTTGCCCATTTTCCTCTTGATGATTGTTTTGCTGGATTGTTTTATCTAAGATATTTTGTGTTTTGTGCAGAAGTCTATCATCAGGATAGAATCTAAACTCTACGCGGCGGTTATTTGCGCGATTCTCTTCGCTTGTATTAGGCAAGACAAAGTTACTCGCTCCATTTCCAAGTGTGGTGAGTTTTTTGGGATTGACTTTGTTTTCTATTAAAACTTTAGAGACGCTAAGAGCTCTAAGTGCGCTTAAACCTATATCGTCTTTATATTTTGCTGTGGGAGTAATCGGAGAATTATCTGTGTAACCAATCACATCGGCGTGTAGGTTTTGGGGCATTTTTTGTAAAATCAATGCAAGTCGTTTCAAAAACAAAATCTCTTCTTCGTTTCTTAAAGTCGTTGCGCCTTGTTCAAAGAGTAGTTTTCCGCTAAAGCGTAAAATAAAACCCTCGCTTCCGTCATCAACGATATTTGAAGGACCTAAAGAGACGCGGACATTTTCTTTGAAATCCAAAATCTCACTTTCAATTTTTTTGACTTCTTCGGCAGTTTCTGGCTCTGTTGTCATATCGGCTTGTTGTTGGATTCTTGTATTGTCGGGTTCTATTTTGATGCCCCCGCTAAGCAAGGACATTGAACCTTTCATACTCCCTTCGGCTTCTGTTAGTTTTTTGGCATCAAAAGTTACCATTGAGAGGATTAAGATAAAAAAAGTCAAAATCAGTGTAACCATATCCCCATAAGTTCCAAGCCAAAGCGGTAGAACTTGAGGACAATCACAAGGAGGACAACGAGTTTTTGCCATTATAAAACTTTATTCAAATTGGCTAACGCGTTGATTTGGAGGTAAGAATGTTAGTAATTTCGCTTCAAGTGCGCGTGGGTTATCCCCTGCTTGAATAGACATAATCCCTTCAATGATTAGCAATTTTACCAACGCCTCATCAGCGGCGCGAACTTTTAGAATGTTGGCAATTGGTGAACCCACAACATTCCCTACAAAAGAACCATAAAATGTAGTCAGCAAAGCAACCGCCATCGCAGGTCCAATAGAGGCTGGGTCGGACATATTTAAAAGCATCGCAACTAATCCAATCAAAGTTCCTAGCATTCCATAAGAACCCGCAAAAGCAGCCCAAGTATCAAAAATACCTGCATTATCTTTGTGTCGCTCTAGCGTTCTATCCATATCGGTTTCTAGCAAATCACGAATGCTATCAGGCTCTGCGCCGTCAATCGCCATATTTAAACCGCGTTTTAAAAATTCGTTTTCTTCTTGGTTGGATTGTTGCTCCAAAGAAAGAATCCCATCGCGTCTTGCTTGTGTGGAATAATCCACGAGCTTTTTAATGAGTCCCGGAACATCAAAAGTTTGAGGTTTGAAAGCAATCATAAAGAAAGTGAAGCATTTTTTCATACTTTCCATTTTATAAGCAATCAACAAACTTGTAATAGAACCACCAACGGTAATAAGAATCGAAGGAACATCAAGGTAAGGTCCGATTCCTACACCAAGCATCATCGCAGTGCCTAGAAGCAATAGCGATAACGAAATACCCGCAACTGAACCCAAATCCATGGCTTACTTCCTTAAAAAGTAGAAAATTTCAACCCGAAATAAAAATTTTGATTTTAAAACAAAAATTTTAAACTTTATTGTGTTAAAATTTGTTTAAATTATCTTTAAAAGGCGTGGAATCTTTAATGATGAATAATAGTTCCTTATCAATCGTGATTTTAGCAGCAGGAAAAGGCACGCGTATGAAATCTAGCATTCCTAAAGTGTTGCATAGAATCTGTGGGCGCGAAATGCTTTATTATAGCATTAAAGAATCTCTAAAATTAAGCGATGATGTTTGTGTGATTTTGGGATTTGAGCAAGAACGAATTGCTGTGAAAATGCGAGAATATTTTGGGGATAAGATTCGGTTTTTGAGCCAAGATTTAGCGAATTTTCCCGGAACAGGCGGTGCGCTTAGGAGTTATACACCTAAATACGAAAAAATCTTGGTTTTAAATGGCGATATGCCCTTAGTGCAAGCAGAAGAGTTGGAGAAATTTATCACGCATTCATCGGAAATTATCGTCAGTGTGCTTGATGTGCCAAATACCAATGGCTATGGGCGCGTTGTGATTCAAGAAGGCGCAGTGCAGGGAATCGTAGAAGAAAAAGACGCGAATCCCGAGATTCTAGCTCTTAGCACACTTAATGCCGGAGTGTATTGCTTCGATAGAAAGATTTTAGAATCTTATGTGTCTGTTTTGAATAATCATAACGCGCAAAAGGAATATTATTTGACAGATATTATTGCATTGGCTCGTAAGGATTCTGTGCATATTGCACCATTATTTGTAGAAATGACAAACTTTAAGGGTGTCAATGATAAGCTAGATCTTGCGAGGGCGGAGGAGATTCTAGGAGATAGAATCAAAGAATCTTGGCTAAAAAAAGGTGTGTTAATGCGCCTTCCAAATACTATCTATATAGAAGAGGGTGTGGAGTTTGTGGGAGAATGTATCATAGAAAATGGCGTGAGTATTTGCGGGGATTCTAAGATTATAGAATCGCACATTAAGGCGCAAAGCGTGATAGAATCTAGTATTGTGGAAAAAAGTGATGTGGGACCTTTGGCGCATTTGCGTCCGCAAAGTATCATTAAAAACACACATATTGGAAATTTCGTAGAAGTGAAAAAATCCCAACTTGATGGCGTGAAAGTGGGGCATTTGAGTTATCTTGGAGATAGCGAAGTGGGAAGCGGAACAAACATTGGAGCGGGTTTTATCACTTGTAATTATGATGGCAAAGGCAAACATCAAACTATTATTGGGAAGAATGTTTTTATCGGCAGCGATTCTCAAGCGGTAGCTCCTGTGGTGATTGAAGATAATTGTTTGATTGGTGCGGGAAGCACGATTCGGCAAAATATTAAAAAAGGCGAGTTGTTTGCTACAATCGGAAAAGAAATTATAAAAGAGGGATTCTTTTATAAATTTTTTGATAAAAAACCATAAATTTATTTCAAGATTAAAGGAAAATAAGTGCAAATCAAACTAAATGGAAAGTTGATTGATACGGAATCTAAAAATGTTTTGGAGTTGTTGCAAGAATATAAGATTGAGACAAAGAGCGTTGCAGTGGCAATTAATCTTGAAGTGATTAAACAAGCGCAATGGGATTCTTGTTTGCTAAAAGAAAATGATGTAGTAGAATGCCTTACCTTTATGGGCGGGGGATAAAGATTGGAGAGTTTTGGGGCTTATAAAGAATCCACAACGCAAAGCAGATGAAAAATTTTGTTAAAGATTCTACAAAAAGCAAAATTTAGAATCTAAAATAAAATGTGTTAAAAAGGAAAAAAATGAAAATTAAGACTTCTATTGTCGGAGTGAGTGGTTATACGGGATTGGAACTTGTCAAGTTACTGATAAATCACCCCGTTTTTGAGCTTAGCGCAGTTTATGCGAGTGAAAATCATCAAGAATTATCCGCGTTGCATTCTTGCCTAAAAGATGTTATTAATCTCCCTGTATCTGAAGCGAATCTCACGCAGATTGCGCAAGAAAGTGAGTTGGTATTCCTTGCTTTGCCACACCAAAAAGCAATGGAATATGTCAAAGGTCTTTATGGAAAAGGAATTAAAATCGTGGATTTGTCCGCAGACTATCGTTTGAGTTTAGAAAAATACGAGGAATCTTATTGCACACATTTAGACAAAGAGAATCTTAAAAATGCGATTTATGGGTTGCCTGAATTTAATCGCGCACAAATTGCTAAAACAGATTTGGTTGCAAATCCGGGTTGTTATCCCACTGCGTCTTTATTGGCGATTTTGCCTTTTGTTTCTTATTTGGATTCCAACCATACGCTATTTATTGATGCTAAAAGCGGAGTGAGTGGAGCGGGTAAAAAGCTCGTGCAAACTTCACATTTTGTAACAATTAATGAAAATCTTTTTGCTTATTCTCCTATTAATCACAGACATTCGCCCGAAATTAACGAGCAGCTTAAAAAAATAGGTAAAGAGGATTTAAAAGCATTGTTTGTCCCACATTTGATTCCGCTTACACGCGGTATGCTTGTTTCTGTGTATGCGCGATTGAGAGAGCCCATTGACGCGTTGGAGGTTTTGGAAGAAAAGTATAGCAATGAGCCATTTGTCCGCATTCGGAAAACTTGCTCACAAATCAAAAATGTCGCAGGGACACATTTTTGCGATATTTTTGCCAAAACAGATGGTTTGGATTTGTTTATTACTTCAAGCATTGACAACTTATTGCGCGGTGCGAGTTCCCAAGCACTTGCAAATGCAAATCTGATGTTTGGGCTAGAGGAATCTTTAGGATTGCCACGCATTGCATACGCTCCATAGATATGGTTTGAATTAAAGATAGCTTTCTATGGCACAAGAGGAATTAAGGATTCAACAAGGGGCGATTTTTATCGCGGATTCCCATCATCATAGCCTTTACCAAAACACATTGGATTCTGTATTTCAGAATCTCTTACAATCTCCTAGACGGCAAATTTTCCTTATGGGAGATATTTTTGATTTTTTGGTAGGAGGCGTTCAAAAGGCATTAGAAGACAACCAAACAACGCTGCAATTATTGGAGCAATTGTCCAAGATTCACGAAATTTATTATTTTGAAGGGAATCACGATTTTTTACTATCAAAGATTCCATATTTTAAAAATATTCGTTGCTTTCCTTTGGAGGTTCAGCCAATTTGTTTTAAGTTCAGCGAAAAACAGGCTTATTTGGCGCATGGGGATATATTTTTAAATTGGCATTATGCGTTGTATGTAAAAATTATGCGTCAGCCATTTCTCATTAAATTCTTAAATTTTCTTTCCTTTTTTTTGTATCAGAAAATCTTATCTTACTCACAGAAAAAAATAAGATTCAAAAAACAAAATCAAGATTCTAATCAATTACCTCTAAATAGCGAAGAATTAGTGATTTCACGCATTAATAAATATCAAAAAAACTTAAATATTCCAGCAGAATCTTATATCATAGAAGGGCATTTCCATTGGGGAAAAAGTGTGAAATTTAATCAAATGAATTATATCGGGTTGCCATTTTTTGCTTGTAAAAAAAAGTATTTTGTTGTAGAATATGCAAATTATTGTTTATCCTTAATTGAAAAGGAGTTTTGAGGTGTCAAACTTTGAACGAGATGATACTCTAAAGGTCGGAACCAACGAAATGGAGTTGGTAGATTTTAGAATTCACAAGCTTGAAAAAGGTAAGTTATATGAGGGGATTTATGGCATTAATGTTGCAAAAGTAAATGAGATTATTCGTTTGCCGGAGCTGACAGAATTGCCCGGTGTGCCTGATTATATAGAGGGGATTTTTGATTTGAGGGGAGTGGTAATTCCCGTCATTAATCTTGCAAAATGGATGAATGTTGAAGTTCCTAAAAACAAGAAGATTAAGCCACGCGTGATTATTGCAGAGTTTAATAACATTATGATAGGCTTTATTGTGCATGAAGCCAAGCGGATTCGTCGCATTAATTGGAAAGATATTGAACCTGCGCATTTTAGCTCTTCTATTGAAGCCAATATGGATAAGAGTAAGATTACGGGTGTTACAAGAATTGAGGGCGACCAAGTATTGTTAGTTTTGGATTTAGAAAGCATCGTGCAAGATTTGGGATTCTATCACCCAGAAATGAGTGCAGAACGCTCTTATAATAAGTTTAATGGATTAGCACTTGTGCTTGATGATAGCTCTATTGCAAGAAAAATCCTTAAAGAGTTTTTAGAAAAAATGGGATTTGATGTCGCAGAAGCCAATAATGGAGAGGCAGGACTTCAAAAGCTTGACAAGCTTTATGAAAACTATGGCGATAATCTAATTCATCAGCTCAAAATTATCATTTCAGATATTGAAATGCCACAAATGGACGGGTTCCACTTTGCCGCTAAAGTCAAAGAAGATCCAAGATTTGCTAAGATTCCAATCGTCTTTAGCTCCTCTATTAGCGATAAATTCAGCGAAAGTCGTGGTAAAGAAGCGGGTGCAGAATCTTATCTTGTGAAGTTTGATGGAAATAAATTCCATGATGAAATTTCAAGAATTGTCAATAAATACAGCAATAATTAGCGTAAATTTTATTTTGTAAGGAAGGTATAATTATGGACGAAATGCAAGAAATACTAGAGGATTTTCTTATTGAAGCTTTTGAAATGGTTGAACAGCTTGACCAAGATTTGGTGGAATTAGAAAATAATCCCGACGATTTGGATTTATTAAATAGAATCTTTAGGGTAGCTCATACCGTTAAGGGTTCGGGTTCGTTTTTGAATTTTTCAGTGCTAACACATCTAACACACCATATGGAAGATGTTTTGAATAAAGCAAGACATGGTGAATTGGCGATTACTCCGGATATTATGGATGTTGTTTTGGAATCTATTGACTTTATGAAAAAATTGTTAAATGCGATTCGTGATAGTGGCACAGATGCAAATACAGGACTTGATGGTGATATTGCAAATGTCGTAGAGAGATTGGACGCAATTTCAAAAGGTGAAACACCACAAGCAAAAGCACCAAGTGAAGCTCCAGTAGCTGATTCAGCACCAGAATCTGCAGCCGCTCCAGCACCTGCTGCGGCTGATCCTGTGGCAGATGAGCCAGAACCTGATTATGCAAATATGTCTCCTGAAGAAGTGGAAAAAGAAATTGAAAGATTACTTAATAAGAGACAAGAGGAAGATAAGAAAAAACGAGAAGAAAAACGAGCAAAAGGTGAGCTAGATGATGTGCAAGCACCCGGAGAAGTTGGAGAAACTCCTGCTCCTGCTGCACCCGCACAAAAACCTGCACCAGCGGCAGCACCTAAACCCGCTGCTCCTGCTGCACCCAAACCAGCAGCAGCGGAAGCGAAACCTGCTCCAAAACCACGCGGAGGCGAGGAAAGCAAAGCACCAGCAACTGCAATGGAGCAAACTATTCGCGTAGATGTCAAACGCCTTGACAGCTTGATGAACTTGATTGGTGAGCTTGTTCTTGGTAAAAACCGCTTGATTAAAATCTACAACGATGTAGAGGAAAGATATGAGGGTGAGAAATTCTTAGAGGAATTAAATCAAGTCGTTGCTAGTGTTTCTATGGTTACCACAGATATTCAGTTGGCGGTTATGAAAACAAGAATGTTGCCTATTGGTAGGGTATTTAATAAATTCCCGCGTATGGTGCGCGACCTTTCAAGAGATCTTGGTAAGGAAATTGATTTGGTTATCAGCGGTGAAGAAACCGAGCTTGATAAGTCTATTGTAGAAGAGATTGGCGATCCATTGGTGCATTTGATTAGAAACGCTTGCGACCATGGTGTGGAATCCAAAGAAGATAGAGTTGCCGCAGGTAAGCCAGAAAAAGGAACGGTTGAACTCAAAGCTTACAACGAAGGAAATCATATCGTTGTAGAAATCAAAGACGATGGTAAAGGAATGGATCCTGATGTGTTGCGTTCTAAAGCAGTTGAAAAAGGTATCATTAGCGAACGCGAAGCGGATTCTATGACAGATAAAGAAGCGTATGGGTTGATTTTCAAGGCGGGATTCTCTACTGCAAAAGTCGTTACTAATGTTAGCGGACGCGGGGTAGGAATGGATGTTGTGAAAACAAACATTGAAAAGCTTAATGGTATCATTGATGTGGAAAGCACACATGGTGAAGGAACGACTTTAAAGCTTAAGATTCCATTGACTTTGGCTATTATTCAATCCTTGCTTGTTGGTGTGCAAGAAGAATTTTATGCGATTCCGCTTGCCTCCGTTATTGAAACCGTTAGAATCTCGCAAGATGAGATTTATACAGTGGAAAACAAAAGCGTATTACGCTTAAGAAATGAAGTGTTGCCACTTGTTCGATTGGCAGATATTTTTGGCGTAGATTCTGTTTTTGACGATTCTGAACAATCTTATGTAGTCGTTATTGGTTTGGCTGAAAACAAAATCGGCATCATTGTGGATTTCCTGATTGGACAAGAAGAAGTCGTTATTAAATCACTTGGTTCTTACCTCAAAGGCACAGATGGAATTGCGGGTGCGACCATTCGTGGAGATGGTAGAGTAACTTTGATTGTGGATATTGCTGCGATGATGCAAATGGCTAAAAATGTCAAGGTGAGCATTAATAAATTGATTCAAGAAAACGAAACTAAAAAAGAAAAGAGTTCGCCAAGTGATTATCAAGTCTTGATTGTTGATGATTCTATGACAGATAGGGCAATTATGAAAAAATCCCTCAAACCGCTTGGCATTACCCTAACAGAAGCAACTAATGGTGTAGAAGCATTAGATATTATTAAAAATGGCGATAAACACTTTGACGCTGTCCTAATTGATATTGAAATGCCAAAAATGGACGGCTATACTTTGGCAGCAGAGATTCGTAAATATGCGAAATTCAAAAACCTACCTCTTATGGCGGTTACAAGTAGAACTAGCAAAACTGACAGAATGCGTGGCGTAGAATCAGGTATGACAGAGTATATTACAAAGCCTTATTCACCTGAATACTTAATGAATGTTGTAAAACGAAATATTAATTTAAATGTGGAGGTAACTGAATAATGAGTAATCAATTGCAAGATGTTTTACAAAAACAACAAGAACAAAAAAAACCAGCGGTTGAAACAGAAAATATTATTCAACTTGTTGCTTTCGTGGTAGGGTCAGAGGAATTTGCAGTGCCAATTTTGAGCATTCAAGAAATCATTAAACCACTAGAATACACGAGAGTTCCGGGAGTTCCAAACTATGTTTTAGGAGTCTTCAATATGCGTGGTTGGGTTGTGCCATTGATTAATTTGCGTTTAAAATTTGGTTTGCCTTATGAAAAACCAACAGAAGATACGCGCTATATCGTGATTCGCAACCAAGAAGAAAGGGCAGGGTTTATTATAGATAGATTAACAGAAGCTGTGAGAATCAAAGAATCCAATATTGATCCAACTCCAGAAACCTTTACGACGCAAGATGAGAACCTCATCTATGGTGTGGGCAAAAGAGATGATAGATTGATTACTATTTTGCGCCCTGAAGAACTTTTGAAACGCACTTTCTAAGTAGCTCTCCTTTATGATTGTAAGATTCTACAAAGCTGGATCTTACAATCTTATTAAACCGAAATCTTCGTTTTTTGTTTAAGCTCCTGCTTGGCATTGGCGCATTGAAATTTTACAATGGAATCCCATTAAGTTTATTATTGTAGATTGCCACGACTTCTACGAAGTTTCGTAATGATGAGGGAATAAAGTCGCAGATTGTTCTAAGATTATGGATTGCTTCACCTCGCAATGACCTGGGTCATCTACAATTCCACTACTTTGTTATTGTGAGGATTGCAAGGACGAAGCAATCTATAATCTAAAATCTCGCCAAAAAAGATTCCATAGTAACATCTTTGGCAACCAAAGTTATAGATTGCCACGATTTTAGTAAGATAGAATCATTGGTAAGAACAGATTGATTTTAGCTTGTCATTAAATCATTTAAACTTTCTTTGGGATTCTTGCCCTCCATAATTAGCGCAACTTCTTTTGCAATGGGAGTGTAGATTCCATACTTTTGGCTGATAGCATAAATTTCTTGCGAAGTTTTTACACCCTCGGCAATTTCTCCAATTTCTTCTAAAATCTTAGGCAAGGTTTTCCCAAATGCTAATCCTATGCCTACGCGAAAATTGCGCGAAAGAATGGAGTTTGCCGTGAGAAACAAATCTCCCGCACCCGATAATCCCAAAAATGTAGAATCCTGTGCGCCAAAATATTTTCCAAAACGCGTCATTTCTACCAAACCGCGAGCTACAAGCGAAGCGCGTGCGTTGTTGCCGAGATTCATTCCCTCGCAGATTCCACTTGCAATTGCGATGACATTCTTGTATGCTCCTCCGATTTCTCCGCCTATCACATCGCTACAAGCATAAGGTTTAATGAAATTTGGAAACAAGCTCAACCATTCTTTGGCATTACTAATCTCTGAAGTATGGACATTTAACGCGCAAGGAAAGGAGTTTTGCACTTCTTTGGCGAAACTCGGTCCAGCAAGAAAACAAAGCTTACTATGGGGATAAAATTTTTCAAAGATTTCGCTGACAAATTGCCCTTGTGCGATTCCTTTGGAAGCTACTAGAATCTTAGCTTGTTTGGGTAATGGGGAAGTTTCTAGCCAAGAATGTAGAGCAGAACTCGCAATTGCAACGATAAAAAAATCACTATCTTGTGCTTCTTGGGGAGTGATTTGGGATTGCATTGCTAAATCTTTGCGTGAGACGATATAGCAAGGATTGGTTTGACTAAAAGCAAAATGCAAGGCTTTCCCCCAAGCTCCACCACCAAAAACGCTTATTTTAGGCATTTCTATCCTTTTGGAAAATAAAATTTAAAACAAAACAAATGAATTAAAATTTTTGAAGCCATAATTTTAGTGAAAATATATTAAAATTTTACTTCGTTAAAATTACAATAAAAGAGATTTGAATGTCCTTGCAAGGTTTAAAAGAGCGTCTTAATGGTTTGAATCTATCTCCTGCATTTGGTTTGATTATTAAAGTAGAGCAAGGATTCCTCTCTGCTGATGGATTAGTTCCGCGCATTGGCGATATTGTTAGAATCGTTGGTGAAAATAATAGTGCGATGGGTATGGTAACAGCATTGGAGAAAGATAATTTCAAAATCACGCCCTTTTCGTTTATTGAAGGAATGAAAGTAGGGGACAAAGTTTATTTGAATACGCGGGGTTTGCAGATTCCTATTGGTCCTGAATTACTCGGAAGAGTGATTAATCCTTTGGGAGAACCCATAGACAATAAAGGTATCTTAAAAGCCGAAGGTTCAATGCCTATCATTCGTCCTCCTATTGCAGCAATGAAGCGGGGTATGATTGATGAAGTCTTTAGCGTAGGCGTGAAAAGTATTGATGGGTTACTTACTTGTGGCAAGGGTCAAAAATTAGGAATCTTTGCGGGAAGTGGGGTAGGGAAATCTACTCTAATGGGAATGATTGTGCGGGGTGCAAGTGCGAAGATTAAAGTGATTGCATTAATCGGGGAAAGAGGCAGAGAAGTGCCGGAATTTGTGGAGAAAAATCTAGGAGGGGATTTAACGAATACGGTGCTGATTGTTGCTACAAGTGATGATTCCCCCTTAATGAGAAAATACGGAGCGTTTGCTGCTATGAGTGTCGCGGAATATTTTAAGGCAAAAGGCGAAGATGTTTTGTTTATGATGGATTCTGTAACGCGTTTTGCAATGGCGCAAAGAGAAATCGGACTAGCACTCGGTGAACCACCTACAAGCAAGGGTTATCCGCCCTCTGTTTTAACGCTTTTGCCACAACTAATGGAAAGAGCGGGTAAGGAAGAGGGGCATGGTTCTATTACTGCGTATTTCACGGTATTGGTTGAAGGCGATGATATGAGTGATCCCATTGCGGATCAGAGTAGAAGTATTTTAGATGGGCATATTGTGCTAGATCGTTCTTTGACGGATTTTGGAATCTATCCTCCTATTAATGTGCTAAATTCCGCTTCAAGACTTATGGGAGATGTGGCAAATAAGGAACATATAGAAGCGGCAAGAAAATTCCGTCGTCTTTATTCTTTATTAAAAGAAAACGAAGTGTTAATCAGAATCGGAGCTTATCAAGCCGGTAGTGATAAGGACTTAGATGAAGCGATTTCCAAAAAAGAAGGAATGGAAAATTATCTCAAACAAAGTTATAATGAGGCAATCAGCTATGAAGAAAGTGTGAATCTTTTGGTGGAGCTTATGCAATAGGCGCAGAAACGCAATCAAGAAGTAGCAAAAAGATTCAAAATAGAAGTAAAAAAATATTTAACTAAAAAGAATTGTAAAAGTTTTTGATTTTTTAAGTTAGTCGTTGTATAATGCGCCGATAAAATTTAGAATTTTAAGGAGAAAGCTATGGCTAATTATATTGAAATGACAGAAGAAAACTTTGATGAAATCATCAAAGAAGGTGTTGTAATGGTAGATTTTTGGGCTCCATGGTGTGGTCCTTGTAGAATGATTGCTCCTGTGATTGATAGTCTTGCAACACAATATGCTGGGAAAGCAAAAATTTGCAAAGTCAATACAGATGAGCAACAAGAACTCGCAACAAAGTTTGGAATCCGCTCTATTCCTACGATTTTCTTTTACAAAAATGGTGAAAAAGTAGATGAGATGATTGGAGCCGCTACTGAACAAGATTTCAAAGCCAAACTTGACGGTTTGCTATAAGTGTTTTTTAGTCTTCTGATGCAGTGGGGAGTGTTTGTATGAAAAAATGCTGTCCGGGACTCCCTATTGCATTCGTTGTTATTTTTGTGATTGGTGCATTTTTGTATTATCAATATTCTTTCACATCTGTTTCAAAAATCAACTTCAATGAAGATTCTTTCTATCAACAAGAAAGTGGCGCGATGAATCTTTTTGTGCCACAAACTTCACAATACAAATTATGCTTTTATAGCTCATTTGCGACAAAATCCGAAGAATTTTTATTCCAAAATATGCAACAAAATCTAACTCTTTTGGCGATTGATTTGTATCAACAAGGACAAAATTCCAAAAATGGTGAAAATCTCGTAGAGTTAAAGATTTCAAGTGCTTTAATGTTGAAATTGATTCATGAATTTGATGTGAGGGCATTACCGCAATGTTTTGTGTTAAAACAAGACAGCAAAGATTCCAAAATATACAAGCATTTAAAAGAAAATGGAATCTATAAATTACTCAATTTTAAAGAAAAAAATCATAAGGAGTGAGAAATGTTAGAATTAGCAATTATTGGTGGCGGACCTGCTGGGCTTAGCGCAGGATTGTATGCGACAAGAGGTGGTTTGAAAGAAGTGGTGATGTTTGAAAAGGGAATGCCCGGCGGACAAATCACTTCTAGTAGCGAAATGGAAAATTATCCCGGCGTTGCAGAGGTTAAGAGTGGATTTGACTTTATGATGCCATGGCAGGAGCAGTGCTTTAGGTTTGGTTTAAAACACGAAATGGCAGAAGTAGTGCGTGTCAAAAGAAAAGACAATCACTTTGTAATTGTATTAAGCAACCAACAAGAAGTGGAATCTAAAGCGGTGATTATCGCGACAGGTGGAAGCCCTAAACGCTCTAATGTCAAAGGCGAAGATGTTTATTGGGGCAAAGGCGTGAGTTCGTGTGCAACTTGCGATGGATTTTTTTATAAAAACAAAGAAGTTGCAGTGCTTGGGGGTGGCGATACCGCAGTAGAAGAATCCATTTATCTTGCCAAAATTTGTTCTAAAGTTACGCTAATTCACCGCAGAAATGCGTTTCGTGCTTCACCTGTTACGCTTGAACGCGCCAAAAAAGAAGAAAAAATTGAGTTTTTAACTCCTTATGGGATTGAAGAGATTTGCGGAGATGCTTCGGGTGTAACGGGATTGAAATTAAAAAATTTAGAGAACGAATCCTTAAAAGAAATCAAAGTAGATGGAATCTTCGTGTTGATTGGTTTTAATGTAAATAATTCAGTTCTCATACAAGAAGATGGTAGCACTCTTTGTGCGATGAATGAATATGGACAAGCAATCGTGAATCTTAAAATGGAAACTAATATTCCGGGATTATTCGTCGCAGGTGATTTGAGAATGGACGCACCAAAACAAGTTGTGTGTGCAGCAGCAGATGGCGCAACAGCGGCACTTAGCGCGATTGATTTTATTGAACATCATAAATAATAAGGAGTAGGCTATGTTGGGTATTGGAGTTTTTGGCGCGGGTGGGCGCGTAGGAAAATTAGTTGTAGATTTGGCCAAGAAAAATCATCAAGTCAAATTAGAATGTGTTTATGTGCGCAAAGATTTGGATTTTTCTATTGACCCCGGCGTGATGATTACAAGCGATTTGAAGGTTTTGCTAGAAAGCTCTGATGTAGTGGTTGATTTTACAACCGCAGAGGGAACGCGTGCATTGCTAGAAGTTGCCCTACAAGATCCCACACCTATCGTGATTGGCACAACTGGGCTAGAATCTCATCACGAAAATCTCATCAAAGAAGCGTCCAAAAAAATGCCTATTTTGTATGCTAGTAATATGTCCTTAGGGGTTGCGGTATTGAATAAAGCGGTGAAGCTTGTAGCAAAGGCTTTGCCTGATTTTGATATTGAAATCGTAGAAACTCACCACCGCCACAAAAAAGATTCCCCTAGTGGCACAGCTTTGCGTTTGGCACAAACTTGCGCAGAATCTAGGGGATTGGAGTTAGATGAAGTGCGCACGAGTGGGAGAAATGGAAATATCGGGGAACGCACTCAAGAAGAAATTGCGGTTATGGCATTGCGCGGTGGAGATGTAGCGGGAATCCATAATGTTGGATTCTATGGAGAGGGTGAATATTTAGAGCTAGTCCATACCGCAACTTCTCGCGCTACTTTCGCACAAGGTGCAATCAAAGCTGCACTTTGGCTACATAAACAACCTAATGGATTGTATAGCATTGAAGATTCTTTAGGATTATAAAAGTGAAAAAGCCTATTATTGACCAAAAGCAGTTGAATCAACTCTCCGAAACTTGTAACTTAGAGTGTAGCAATGGAATAAATCGGGATTGGAATGAGGAATGTGCTGTTGTGGGTGTCTATAATACCCAAAATGCCGCGAGTATCGCGTATTATTCGCTTTTTGCAATGCAGCATCGCGGACAAGAAGCTACCGGAATCGCGACAAGTAATGGAGAAAAAATCACTACGATTAAGAATAATGGGCTAGTAACAGAAGTTTTTTGCGATGAAACTTTGAATAAATTAAAAGGCTTTAGTGCAGTGGGGCATAATCGTTACTCTACTGCAGGGAACGATTCTATCGCAGATGCGCAACCTTTGTTTGCGCGTTATGGACTGGGGGAGATTGCGATTGTTCATAACGGGAATCTTACCAATGCCAATCAGATTCGTAAGGAGTTAATTAAAGAGGGAGCAATTTTCCAAAGCTATATGGACACAGAGAATCTTATTCATCTAATTGCAAGGGCAAAGCAAGAAAATCTGATTGATAGGATTAAAGAAGCGGTTTTACAGCTTGAGGGTGCATTTTGTTTTGTGATTTTAAGTCGCAAAAAAATGTTTGTGATTCGTGATAGATATGGATTCCGTCCTTTGAGTTTGGGAGAGATTCACAATCCTGATGGAAGCAAAGGCTATATTGTCGCAAGTGAAACCTGTGCTTTTGATTTAGTGGGGGCAAAAATTTTGCGTGATGTAGAACCCGGAGAAATGTTGGTATTTTCAAAAAAAGGTGTAGAATCGCACCAAATTATGCAGTCCAACCCGCACCCTTGCGTCTTTGAATATGTGTATTTTGCGCGTCCTGATAGTCGTGTGTTTGGACGCCTTGTTTATAATATTCGCAAAAATATGGGGCAAGAATTAGCAAAAGAGAATCCCATAGAGGCAGACCTTGTGATTCCTGTGCCTGATAGTGGTGTCGCTGCCGCGCTTGGATATTCGCAAGAAAGCAAGATTCCTTTTGAACTCGGGATTATTCGGAATCATTATGTTGGGAGAACTTTTATTGAGCCAACGCAACAGATTCGTGAATTAAAAGTCAAGTTAAAGCTAAATCCAATTTCAGAATTAATTGAAAACAAAAGAATTATCGTGATTGACGATTCGGTGGTGCGTGGCACGACAAGTCGTCAGATTGTTAAGATTCTGCGAGATTGTGGCGCAAAAGAAATCCATATGAAAATCTCTTCCCCACCGACAATTTCTCCTTGTTATTATGGTGTGGATACGCCAAGTAGAGAGGATTTGATTAGCGCAAAAATGAGCAATGAAGAGGTGAGGAAGTTTATCGGTGCGGATTCCTTGTCCTTTTTGTCTCTTGAGGGCTTGAAGCGAAGTATTGGTGCGGAAAAATATCAGTATTGCCAAGCCTGTTTTGATGGTCAATATATCGGATAATCCTGTGAAGCAAATGCTAACTTTTGGACGCTATTGTAAGCGTAGATTTGGGAAAAGAGTGCGCAAAATCCCGATTGCTCTTGCGGGTTTTACTTGTCCAAATATTGATGGAAGCGTGGCACGTGGTGGTTGTATTTTTTGCAAAAACGAAAGTTTTTCTCCGACTTTGGATAAAGAACCGAAATTCGCATTGAAGTTGAATCCTAAAATGACAGAAAATCCTCTGTTAGAGACACAATTACAGCAATTACAAAATCAATACCATTGGCAGAGTGATTTTCATTACAATAAATTTGGTGTAGAAAAATATATGATATATTTCCAATCTTTTACCAATACTTATGCACCTTTTGAGACGCTTAAAAAACTCTATACGAGGGCATTAGAATTGCCCAATGTCGTGGGATTATCTATCGGCACACGCACGGATAGTGTGGAGTTAGAGTTGTTGGATTTTTTGGGGGATTTAGCGCAAAAGAGCGGACAAGAAATTTGGATAGAATACGGAATCCAATCAGTTTATGATGAAACGCTGAAATTTATCAATCGTGGGCATGGAACAGAAAATATGGAATCCCTAATACAAGAAAGTAAAAAAAGAGGATTAAAAGTCTGTTCTCATATTATCTACGGGTTACCAAAAGAAACGAAAGCAATGATGTTGCACACGCTAGATTCTGTTTTAAAATGGGAGAGTGATGGGATTAAGATTCACCCACTTTATATTATTGAAAAAACAATGTTAGCAAATCTATATCATCAAGGCGAGTATCAGCCGATTTCTTTGGGCGATTATATAGAATTGATTGTGGAATCTCTAAAGATAATCCCGCAAAGTGTTGTGATTCATCGCGTGAGTGCGGGTGTGCGTAATGATACTTTACTTGCGCCTAAATGGTGTTTTGATAAGAATATTCAAATGCGTTCCATTCGTGATGCGCTACGAGATGCGGGGATTGAATATTAAGGATTGCGCGAAAGAGGTATGGGAATTCCGTGATTCTATTCCCTTTGTTATTGCGAGGAGCGGAGCGACAGAGCAATCCATAATCTAAACAGCCTACGATTCTGCTATTTCCGTCATTGCAAACGCAGTGAAGCTGACACGGTGTGTTGCGTTAGCAACTCACCCACACTTATAAATCCATAATATAGAATCTCGCCAAAAAAGATTCCATTGTAAATTTTATTTAATCTCAAAGTTACAGATTGCCACGACTTTTACAAAGTCTTGTAATGACGCAGAAGCGGAATGCAAAATCTCTTAAAATTAGCGGTTGCTTTTGTAGAATCACCAAACTGCGCTAGTCGTCAGAATGCAGAATCTCAAAAGCATTTTTAGCAAGTGTTGGGGATAGCACTTTGGCAAGTTCTTTTAAGTTTGCGCTATGGATTGCTTCAAAGCTTCCAAAATAAGATAAAAGCCTATTTTGCGTGGCTTTTCCGATTCCTTTGATTTCTAGAATCTTGGATTTTTGCATAGTTTTTTGCTTTTGCTTTTGGTGGAAAGTAATCGCAAAACGATGCGCCTCATCACGCAATTTTTGGATAAACTGCAATCTTTTATCGCTTGTTGGGAGGCGAAATTCTTGCAAGGATTCATCGCGCAAAATATCCTTTGCTTCTCCTTTGGCGCGGTGTGCTTTGTGGTCTATTTTTTCCTTAGAGATTCCAATCACTTCCAAATTCACTCCCGCGCTACTTAGCAAATTGTGTGCGAGATTGATTTGTCCCGCTCCGCCATCTAAAACCCACAAATCCGGCGGGGATTCCTTTTCAAAATCCGCGATTCTGCGCTCTAACATCTCACGCATTTGCGAATATTCATCACTTCCTTGCAACAAATAATGCCGATAGGATTCTTTTAAAAACCCATTAACGCCACTTTCATAAACAATCATTGCGCCGACATTCTGCGCTCCTTTATGATGCGAAGTATCAAAAACTTCAAAACGCGAAGGAATATTTTGTAGGTTAAAAAGCGACTTTAGGGATTCTAGCACTTCTTCTTCATCGTTTTTTTGCAAACGCAAAACTTCCTTGCCATTTTGTATTGCAAGTTCGCACAAACGCTTCTTTTCTCCGCTTTTGGGATTATGTATCGGAATCTTTTTGTGGAATCTTTGTTGCAAGAAATTTTCCAATTCTTCTGCCACTTCGCCCAAATCTAACGGAATCAGGATTTGTTTGGGCTTTAGTGGCAAATCGTTGTTGTAATAATTTAACACGGCTTGTTTGTAGATTTCACACGCATCAAAGCCGATTCCGCTTTTGATGATTTGCGTAGCACTTGAAGCAATTTTGCCATTGCGCATAAAAAACTTCACCAACGCAGCGGAGCTCCCCTCGCAAACTAACGCAAAAACATCTAAATCTTCCAAACGCGCAAAATCCACAGAAGACATTGTGCTAAGCTGCTTAATCTTTGAGATTCTATCGCGCATAATCCCCGCTTCTTCAAAACGCAAATTCTCCGCTAAAAACGACATTTTTTGTTCTAGCTTTGTCAGAATCTTTTTGGGATTTTCAATGCAATCTAGGGCATTTTGCAAGATTTCCCGATAAGATTCCACACTTACGCGTCCTTCACAAGGGGCAAGACAGCGTTGAATTTGGAAAAACAAACAAGCTTTTTTGCCTTGTTTGCAGGATTCTTTTTGCACAAGAGGAAACACCTCATAAAGACTATCTAGCAACTCACGCGCACCACTAGAGAAAGGACCAAAATAGCGCAGACCTTGCGTTTTTTTAAAAACTTTTCTTGTCAAGACAATGCGCGGAAAGTCCTCTTGCGTATCTACGCACAAATAAGGATAAGTCTTGTCATCACGCAAAAGAATGTTGTATTTTGGTTTGAGTTGCTTAATGAGGGAATTTTCTAAAATTAACGCGTCATTTTCGTTTTCTACGATGATATAGCGCATCATTGCAATTTGTCGCACCATTTGAGCGATTCTTAGGCTTAAATTAGGAGCGGGAGCAAGTGTGGAAGTGAAGCGAAAATAGCTCCTCACGCGGTTTTTGAGATTCTTTGCTTTGCCGACATAGAGCAATCTCCCCTCACTATCAAAATAATGATAAACACCGCTTTTAGGCGGAATCTTTTTTAACACTTCTAGGAGTGCGTCAGAAAGTGGCTTTAGCTTTTGGGATTGGGTATTTTTAGAATGAGATTCCATAGGATTCCTAATATTCTTCTAATTTTCTTGGTTTTTTAAAATAATCTCGCGGATATTTTCAAAAATCTGATGAATTTTCTCATCTTTTGTTTCATTGATGAAATCCCCACGAGCAAGCTCACCATAGGATTGTAAGGATTCTCTCTCTTGCAGGGATTCCCTTTCTTTTTGGTAGGCATTGTAGGTTACAAAATACTTAATATCTTTTAAGTTTTGGAGGCTTGAAGTTTCTTTTTGGTAAGTTTTTAAGAGTTGTTTTACTAGAGCGATTTTATGATAAAATTCAAGTTTAAAAGCAGGGTGCTTTAAGGCAAAAAACAAAATATCATTTTGGATATAACCAAAGGCGATTCCGTTTTTAATACTTAGTGGAAGCAGACGAATGAAGTGGCGCACTTGGTTGATTTCATCGTATTTTTGATAACAAGGAGCATTAAAAATATGCGACAAGATTTCCGAACTCTTTTTCATTTTTTAATTATAGCACAGATTTTTTGTTTGGGGTTTTTGAGTGTGGGTTGTGGATTCAAAGACGATCCTTTTAATCCCAAAAGTGCAGAGAAAAATCTGCAAGAGGATTCTACGCAAAAACTAGCGTTTAAGGAGAAAACTTCCAAAGGATTTGAAAATGTTTCATTTTGATGTGATTATTGTAGGGGCTGGAGTTGCGGGATTATATGCTTCTTTGAATCTGCCCAAAAACTTAAAAGTTTTGATTCTTTGCAAAGACCAACCATGGGAATGCAATACTTTCTACGCGCAAGGTGGAATCGCAGTCGCAAAAGATGTGAATGATATTCCTCTGCATGTTCAAGATACTCTTGAAGCTGGGGCGGGAATGTGCGATGAAAATGCGGTAAAAACTTTAAGCAAAGAGAGTTTAGAAGTCTTGGAAGATTTGATTTGTCGCCAAACTCCTTTTGATAGAGACGAGCAAGGGAATTTGTTATTTACCAAAGAAGCCGCACACAGCACTTCGCGCATTATTCACGCAGGAGGAGATTGCACAGGGAGAGCATTGCATTCGCATTTGATTGCGCAAGTTTCGCATACTCTGTGGAAAAACGCCACGGTTACAGAGTTGCTCATTGAGGGCAATCATTGCTATGGCGTGAGCGTTTTAACCAAAAGAGGAAACTACAACCTCTATGCGAAGCATATTATTCTTGCAAGTGGCGGGGTGGGTGCGCTTTTTGAATACCATACGAATGCCTATACGATTTCTAGTGAATTGCACGGAATGATTTTGGAAAACGGCTTGAAGCTAAAAGATATGGAAATGTTGCAATTCCACCCCACGGTGTTTGTCAAGAATCCACACGCGCGTAAAATGCTTTTAAGTGAGGCTTTAAGAGGCGAGGGGGCTAAGGTGGTGGATTTTTGGGGGAATCGCTTTTTGTTTGATTACGATTCTGCAGGTGAGTTAGCTGCGCGTGATAAGGTTGCGCGAAGCATTTTTGATTATAAACTCAAACTAGAAGAAAGGAATCCCAATGCGCCACAGGAGCAAAAAGAAGTTTATTTGGATTTAAATTCTTTTTCTAAAGAGTTTTTTTATGAGAGATTCCCTAATATCGCGAGAAATTTAAGTATGCTTGGATATGAATTGCCAAAAGATAGAATCCCAATTTCTCCCGCATTTCATTATTGTATGGGCGGAATCGAAACAGATGGCGTGGGCAGGGTTGTCGGTATGCAGAATCTCTATGCGATGGGAGAATGCGCTTGCACGGGTGTGCATGGGGCAAACCGCTTGGCTTCTAATTCTTTACTTGAAGGCTTGGTATTTTCAAGGCGTAGCGCGAAAGAGATTTTAGGAAGCTATGGGATAGGGCAGGGAGAAGTTTTGGATTCCAAACTGCGCGAATTTCCATTACATTCGCAAGTTCTACAAAAAGAACAAGATGAGAATCTTAAGGCGATTTTGCGTCATCTAATGTGGCATAAGGTAGGGATTATCCGCAAAAAATCAGGATTAAATGAGGCTTTAGGTGGAGTGGAAGTAATGCTTCAAAGTGGAGTGGGTAGGCTTTTGCGTTTGCGACTTTTAACCGCCAAAAACATCATAGAATCCGCGTTAAATCGGGATTTTTCAATCGGCGCACATTATATTGAATAGCCTTTAAATAGCAATCTAAAAGTAGGATTCTGTATTTTTGCTTCATCAAAATAGATTTGCATTTGAATATTTAAAATGCCATTATTTCGGATTCTGTGAGGCGAAAATTTCATCTTCTAGCATTTTAATTTCTTCTTGACTAAATCCAGCTTGAAGTCTTGCTTTTGCGTTAAATTGCGCGTTGGCTTTGGGGAAAGAAAAGTGATGTTTTTTAAGGATTTTAAAGTATTCTAAAGCACGATTTTGCGGTGCTATTTGGTTTTGCTCACAAATAAAATGAAACCATACATTGCCCTTAGAAACATGGGAAATTTCTTCTTGTAAAATCATCTCTAAAACACCCAAAAGCTCCTGCTTGATAGAATGATTGCTTTTTTGCACTTTAGCACACAAAAACGGATTGACATCTAGCCCGACAGCCTCCATTCCTCGCGGGATTAAAGCGATTCTATCTAGCAAAATATCGCAGTTTTTCATTGTATCAAAAAGCAAAGTATGCACCCCAAAATCCCCATAACAAAATCCCAAAGATTCCAAAAGTTTAATCAAAGCCAAAAAGTGCTTAACTTCTTCGTTTGCGACTTCCACCCAATCGCGATAATAGCGCAAAGGCAATCCTCTAAAACGATAGGCGCAATCTAAAGCCAAATCAATCGCAGAAAATTCAATATGCGCGATAGAATGCAATAAATGTGCGACATTTAAATCGCTTTTGAGGTATTTGCCTTGCGGGACTTTATGCTTTGGGACGATAGGGCAAAAATGCGCAAATGTAGGCATTCCTAAAGGTAGAATCTCACTTGTGTGTTCTAATTTTAGATTGGGAAAGTTGTTCCAAATTGCTTGAGTTTTGACGCATTTTTCTTGCGCATTTTGGGCATTGAGTGCGTCAAAAAGCGCGGAGAATAATTCATAAGATTCCATAATGTGCCTTAGAATATAGCTTTTAAGCCGATGATAATCATCTTCACGCCCACAGCCATAATAAATACCACCGCAATGCGCGAAAACACATGCAATGCGAGTTTTCCTAATACGCGTTCAATACTTGCGGCAAAGTGAAAAATGACAAGCATTGTGATAAAGGCAAGAATCACGGCGAGAATCGTTAGGATATTGCCATGTTCTTCGGAGAGGATAATCACCGTGGAGAGAGTTCCGGGACCTACAAGCATAGGGAAAGCCATAGGGATTACGCTTTGGTTTAGCAATTCGCTTTTGCTTAGGTTGTTTTCTTTATGTGTTTGGTGTCTATGTGTGGTAAATAACAAGCCTTTAACGCTTACAAGTGCGAGAATTAATCCACCCGCGATTCTTAAATGGTTTAAGTCTATTTTGAATAAATATTTCATAATAAAAGGACCTGTGAGCAAAAACAAAATCACAATTACAAAAGCAACATAGAGAATATTGCGAAAGAGGCTTTGGCGTAGTGGAGTATCTAAACCATCAGTCATAGAAATAAATTGTGGAAGATTGCCAAAAGGATTTAACAATGCCAAAATCGTAACGCTAATTAACACGAGGCTATAAAGTTGGGATTCTATTCCTGCAAACATCGGAATCCTTACGCGATTTTTGGAAGCATTGTAATAAAATTAAATAAAATTAAGCTTATGGAATGAGAGAGTGGGGAAATAAAAGTAGCCAAAACGCTTTATTTGAAGCTTTGCAAGGCATTAGGGAGAATCCAAGTCTCCCTAATTTAAGGCGATTAAGCTTTTTTCTCGCTTACAATATCTACGATATTATCGCCCACCATTACAGCGATTTTTGCCATAAATTCTTCTGGGCTTGTGAATCCAACGCATGAGCAGTTGATTTCACCTAAAATATAGCGGTCAGTACCTTTCTCATCAGTATCTAAGATGAAGTCCGCAGTCCAAATAAGCGGCAAGTCGTAGTTGCCCAATTTGCTTTTGATTTGTGGAAGTTGCGCTAAGAACCAATCCACCAAAGTTTGCCAATCTTTTGGCTCATCGTAGCGATATTTCGCGCCGCTAAAGAGAGTCGCACTAAACGCATCGCCACCTTCTGCAGGTTTTTTATGCACCACATAAACAGGAGTTTTGTAAAGCATTAGGATTCTAATCTCTCCTTCTTTAATGCGAGGCAAGAAAGTCATATCTACGAGCATTCCATTATCTCCGATAATGTATTGTTCGCAGAAATCCATAAACTCGCCTAATTTTCTTTCTTCGCTGTGATTGTCTTTTGCTTCAGTGCAGATGATTTTAGTATCTAATGGCAAGGAATCGCATGAATTGTATTGATTTGCATCTGCCAATCTCACGCGCCAAATCCCTTCACCTGTTGAGCCGCGATTTTGTTTTAATACACGCTCACCTTTTGCAAGGGATTTTGGGAAAGTGCTTTTAAAAGTTGCAATATCATAATACGCATAAGTATCATCAGGCACAAGGTCTGTGTCTGCGAGTTTAGTCAATGCGTCTTTTGCGCCATAACCTACCATTGCATCAGGGTGAGGCATACCTACAAGCCCATCTTCGCAAAGTCTGCGCAAAACATCAAAATAGAGTTTTTCTTCTTTCAAATTTCCGGGATTTACGCGTGAAACATAGCCATCGGCAGTGTCGCGCACTTTTTTATAGACTTCTTCGCGCTTGGCGGAATCACGCAATACTTCATCAGTGAGTTGCACAACTTCCGCATTCCAACCCTTTGCCTTAAGCGCATTTACCATTGGCATAGTGTCTTTTCTATGTCCATCTGCACCCTTATCACTACCGCCAACTGCTTCAAAAAACACAATGTTCTTTTTCATATCTGCCTCCAAAATAAATTATGATTTAGAATCATAGTTTAATAAGGCTTAAAGTTCTTATGATTTCAAACTTTCTGTAAGATTTCATTGTTTAAATGTTACAAAACTGCGCAAATTTATTCTTGCAAGGACGAATGAGTTGCTCCTAATCTCATTGCGAGGAATGAGCGAAATGAATGATGTGGCACACATTGTGTTAGTAATTTACCTACGCTTGTAAATCCACTCCCAAACAACCATTCGTTATTGCGAGACGCACGAAGTGCAATGAAGCAATCTACTGCCTAGAATCTCGCTTTAGGGATTCCATTGTATTCTCTTAAGTTCGGTATTATGGATTGCCACAAAAACCTGCGGTTTTCTCGCAATGGCGACTGGTGAGGCAAAGCCAAAGGCTAATACAAAACTCACATACAAGAAAAGGAAACCTTCCTTATTGCCTGTTTGTTTGCATTAGCCTTTGACTAGGATTATTTGCGTGATTGAACATAGCTTTAAGGATTCTATTGTTTTGCTTTTAGGCTATTGCCACAAAGTTGCATTTAGCAACTTCTCGCAAGGACGACTAGATAGCTCGTAATTTCACAAGTGAAACTTCTCACAATGACGCAATAACCAAATTCTATAATCACTAAGCGTGATTTTTAGCGCACGAAATGTCCGCTTTTCCCTCCGCTTTTTTCTATCAAATAAATTTCGCCCAAAACCATTGTCTTATCAATTGCTTTGACCATATCATAAATCGTTAGAAGCCCGATATTTACGCCCATTAAGGCTTCCATTTCTACACCTGTTTGTCCGCAAACTTTCGCACACACTTCTAGCACGAATGCGTTTTCGTCCTCTATCTCGTGAATCTCGCATTGGACATTGGTTAAAAAAAGTGGGTGGCACATAGGAATCAGCTCGGAAGTGCGTTTTGCTCCCATAATTGCAGCGATAATCGCAGTTTGTAACACCGCGCCTTTTTTAACCCTTTGTTCTTTGATTGCACAAAAAGCCTCCGCACTCATTGAGATTTTACCTCTAGCTCTAGCAACTCTTTGGGTGGAATCTTTTTGTGAAACATCTACCATTTTGGGATTCTGTCGTTCGTCTAAATGCGTAAGCTCCATAACATTCCTTTTATAAAAGTTTGTAAATTATAATTTTGTCATTTTTTAGCACTTTTTGGAAGAGTTTAGAATCCAATTGCTCCAACAACCCTTTGAAATAGAAGCTCTCCAGATAACTTTGCGCACAAAGCAGAGTTTTACCATTAGGCAACAACACCGCCACAAGCCCACTTTTTTCATAAAAAATTCGCGTGGTTTTGTTTTTTAAATCAATGCTTTTTTGAATCTGTGTGTGAAAATCTTGTGCAACAACTTCCCCGCTTGTCAAATCTAGCGAGATTCCATTGTGGAATCGGATTTTTTCGCCTACGCTTTGGATAGAGAGAGCAAAAAAGCCATTTTTTGGAATCTCTCCATTATCTAAGTTGATAGATGAAAAACGCATAATATTTGGAAAAATCTCTAGCATTTTCAAAGGCAAAATAATAAAAAGTGCATTTTGTGTGGGCGTGTGTTTGGGCTTAGATTGCAGAATCTCTAGCGTGGGTCGGATTCCTTGTGTAGCAAAAAGCGATTCTAAGGATTCGCCGTTTGAAAGCGTTTTGGCGATATTGTAGCTTAGAATCTCATCGGTGCTACTAAGGGCTAAGCTAATGGGATAGTTTTGTCTCCCTGAATGTTTCCCGCCATCAATAAAGGTCTTTAGATTGCTAAAATAGCCAATCATATAACCATAATCCCACCAAGCAAGTGCGAAATCGTTGGGAGTTGAAAAATGCTTTGGCAGAGATTCCAATATCTCCGCCTCGCTTTTTTCTAAAATCGGCGCGACAACATAGGATTTGATATGTTGCAAATGAGGCAGAACGCTCAAGCAAACAAATCCAACAATCAAGGCAAATTTAAGGATTCTATGGTGTAAGCTTTCAAGAATCCCAAAAGCTTTAAAAAGCAAGAATCCAAGACTGATTGCAGAAATTGGCACAGCATAAAAGCTAAAACGCAACCCAAGCACCAAAGAAAAACCACCCAGAATCCCAAAAGGCAAGAAAATCAAGAATCTTTTGTCTTTAAAAACCAGCCAAATAAAGCCTAAAACTACTAAAGCAAACCATTCTATCCCGCCACTTACACGATAAGCAAATTCCATAAAGCCAAGCTTAGAGACTTCGGCAATAGAATCCAAAACGCTAAGATAATGAAAACTTTGCGTATCCTCTGAAGATTCTAAAGAATCCTGAAAAAACTTAAGAAAAAAAGGATTTAAATAATTGTTTTTCAATAAAAGTGGCAACAAAAGCCACAATAAACCCCCAAAATTTGCCACATAATAAAAGCAAAACAAAGGCTTAGAATAAAAAAATTTAGGCAAATATCTCACGACAAACCCCAAAAAGAATCCAAAAATAGCCCAAATCCAATGAAGTTTAGGATAAAGAATCCCTAAAATCAAAATAAGATTCAACCCTAAAAGAATCTGCGAGAGAAATAAAATCGTTTGGGATTCTTTGTTAAAAAAGCGCAAAGCATTGAAGAAAAAGAGAGATAAAATCAAAATATAGCCAAACAAAATATACCGCAAATTCGCATAAAAGCCAAGAGAAAATGCGCACAAAGCAAACAATATCGCATAATTACGCGCGTATTTGGAATCTAAAATAGGGCGGCAAAGAAAGTCCCAAATGCGCAAAATCATCGCGCCTATCCCAATTCCCAAAACCAACACAAGCATATCAGTATCATAGTAACCAAACAATGTGCGGTTATAATAACTCACGCTTATCGCACTCAAGATACCGCTAAAAGCGCAAGGAATCGCACCAAAATTTCTAGTGATTGCCATGATGGGAAACACAATCAAACTGCCAAAGAATCCGGGCAAATAAAAGAAGATTTGCTCCAAGCTTAAAGGCAGACAAAAAGCCAAAAACGCACTCAAAAGCGAAAGAATCTCATCAGCGGATTTTGGAGGATTCATCAAAGCGAGATTTTCTGCTATTGTCGCGGTTTTAGAGCTTTGCCAAGATTCTTGAAGCATTGCTAATAAATATTTCGCGCCCTGCGCATAAAAATAACTATCGTGCGTGTTTAATAAAGGCGTGTTTTGATAGAAATATTGCGGATAGGAGCTTAAAATCCAAGGATAATAGAATCTAACAATAACACTAAAAGCAAAGACAATAAACGCGAGGCTTAGAAATCTTAAGTTTGTCCATTGCGAGGGCAACCATTGCTTCCAAAGCACAACTAAGAATCCCACGATGCAACATTTAATGCCGCGAGAGCATTCTGTCGTAGGCTTCTTTTCGCAGATTTTTAGCCGTAGCAAAAAACTTTAAAATTCCGCCTTTGTAAAATGTCTTACAAGCCTCAATCAAGGCTTCCCCTAAGCAATAAGAAAAGGTTTGCTTCTCTAATAAAGCACTTTGATAATCCTCATAAGATTCCAAAGGTGGTAGTTTCAGGTGGGGGTGGAGCTTGATGATTTTTTGGTAGAATCGCGCTTCTTTTTTGTGTCGCAATGCAATCAAAGCTAATAAAAAAGGAAGTTTCAAACAACCAAGCAAACTTTGATAATTTGCGATAATGCAATAGCCAAGTTTATAAGCAAGATGATAGCGAATTCTCTCATATCCATAAGTTGTATTAGCGACAAATCCCTTTGTATTAGGGCTTCCACCAGATTCCAACCACGCTTGATAATACGCATTCCATTCATTCCAGATTTGATTGCAAAGCCGATTATTCCAAAAGCGATTCTTGGGACCATAGGCGTGGATTAGAATCGGATTGTGATTTTTGCGCCATAGCACACTGCCAACATAGCGATTTCCCAAGTCTTTGATTTTTAGATTTTTTTCAAAAACAAGTAGCGAAAATGTGCCTTGATCATTAATATTAAGCGGATTTTGCGCACTCACTTGATAGATGAAGTCGTAGCATTCTTTGGGATTTTCCAAAGTATCGTTATAGACGATAATAGGCGTTTGAAATACGCTAGTGTTTTGGAATCTTCCTTGATAGGCGAGGCAAGAATTTGCAAGGCTTGTTTTGCCTCTTCTTGCGCCTAATACGAATCCTTGTTGCCTTAGTTTCTTTAAATGCACGATTTCTTGAAGTAGCAAAATATCAAAATCCAAATACACGATACATTTGCACTCATCTAAGAATCTAAAACCTTCAAAACACGCATAAACCATATGCGTCCAACGCCCCAAAAAGCGATGATTGTTTAATTTAATGGGTTTTTTGGCAAACGCATTAAGCTTGGCTAAAAAATCCTCTTTGGTAAAAGTTTCAAATCTCACAATGCTTTCCCCAGCGATTTTACGCAAAGCTTCTTTGTCGCTCGTCTTAAATCCATCGTGGATTAGATAAAAAATATCCACTTTTTCGCCACATTTTTGTTTGATATTTGCCATTAATGAGCCGATGACAAAGGCAGAATCGCAAGTCGCACAAAGCAGGATTCCAAAGGAGTGTTTTTTCATATTTTTCCTAAAATCTAAGGTTTTGAAGTTTTAAAATCCAAAATAGTATTCTACAATAAATTTTTGGCAAAAATATTTTGTTTTGGTTTGTTGATTTCTTGCAATGATTATTGTTTGGGATTCTTACAACAGCTCTTTTTAGAACCACCGCAGCCACAATCGCAGTGTTTTTTGGGATAGAGTTTGTAGCCAAAGTAAAACAAGGCGACAAAAAATATACAGCCTAAAATAATGGATTCCATAGAGATTTCCTTGAAAAATGCAAAATTAAAAGATTAAAAGCGCAAAATTAATTTTGTAATGGTGGCTTTTAAGCCTTAAACCATTACAAAACTTAAACCTGCGCGGATTTCTTTTAGAAAGAATAAACAATTTCTACTTTGAATTGGTTTCTATCTTCAGAATCTGTTTCTGGTGTGGTATAATGACCACTTCTCTCGGTTCTTAAAAACGCGTAATATGCGCCAATTTCTAGGTTTTTGCTGTATTCCCAAGTAATATTTGGGGTGATTTCATAAAAGTCAATATCTGTTGTTGTCCTTGCGGTAATATCTTTGACTTTGTTTTTACCATTGATATAATCAATCCCAATGCTAAAATTATCTAGCACATTGTAAGCAAGACTTGCATAGAATACATCTAAATCTTTTTCGATATTTCCATTAGTTGCACCTAAGATAGTAGAGAAACTCACGCCTGTGGCATCAACATTATCAAACCACACAGCCCCTGCAAGCTGCAATGCTCCCTCATCATCAAGAGAAACTGCGAAATTGTCTTGCGTGTTGCCAATATATCCTAGATTAAGGCTTAAAGGAATCTCTAAGCTTTCCAAATCCGCTCCTACTTCAAGACTTAAAAAGTCGCTTTTGGTTTGGTATCTACCATAGAGAGTAGGGTCGCCGGTGAGCGCAACTGCGAGGTTTGCTATTCCTGAACTGTTGCCTTGTGAATAAGCGTATTGTCCATTGATATGGAAAATCTCATGGAAGAATCCAAGCTCCCCAAAGAATGCAGAATCTACAATATCATCAATGTGAAACCACCAAAGTTGCCCCTCTACATTTCCATAATCTGTCTCAAAACTTGCCAAACCTGCAAGGAGATAAAGAGGCTTTGTGATGCTTGTTTCTTCAACCGGCTCATCTTTAATATCATCTAATGCCCAAGAATCAAATGCTCCCGCAACAAGTGTTAGGTAAGGAATATCACTATTGACTGCTAAAATCCCTGTGCCTCTATCTTCGCCATTATCATTAAAGGGAGTATCTAAGCGCATTTTGCCGAGTGTAACATTTGTGCTTGTAGAATCTGGCGTAATCAGCGCATTAAAAGTGCTAACCCCAAAACTCCCGTCTTTGCCCGAGCCAAGCCCATAACCCAAGAAAGGAATAATATCTCCATTATCATCTTCTATGCCTTTTCCATGGTTGGTATTTTGCCCAACTTCATAGTAGATTCCGAGATTTAAGGAAACATAATCTTGCACGGGTGTGCTAAACTCTGCTTCTGCATGCCAAGTATGCTCTACATCGCCGCTTTTTTCGCCATTTTTGTCAAATCCTTGATTTTTGAAACGATTATCTTCGTATTCATAACGCAAAAATCCATTGACTTCTACTCCCCTAATCGCCTCTTCTAAACTCTGTGCATTTGCATTTGCAGTGAGTGCGAGAAGTGCAGCTAGACTTAAACTTGTTTTTTTCATTCACAACTCCTTCTTTGAATTTTGAAATTTAATTTCAAGTGAGATTAAAATGAGATTGAATCTTACAATACAAAATCTTAAATATAAATGAAAATCATTATCATAATATGGAATTTGCACAAAGGATTCCATTGTAACACTTTTTGGTATGCGGTATTATAGATTACCATGATTCTACTAGCATAGAATCTCGCAATGACGGCGGGTAATCCGCAATTCTACCATCTCGTCATTGCGAGAGTTTCGCAAAAACTCGTGGCAATCCACGCTTTAATATGTTCAGAGACTTTACAATAGAATCCTTCAAAAGCGAGATTCTTTAGTATAGATTTGCATAGTGTGGGTGAAATTTGTTGCGCATTTACTTTAGGATTCTTTGAATTTTGCTATAATTTGCCAAATTTTTTAGGAGTTTTGAATGAAAAAATATTTGAAAAAAATTTCTGACCCAAAAATCGTTGGCACATTTAGTAAAAGCGGATTAGGACTTGCTGCGGTATTGTTGATTGTAGGTTGTGGTAATAGTGGGCAGGATTCTGCAAATAGCGGAATCTCTGAAGCAACAAAAAAAGGTGCGACCGTTACGATTGAAAAGCAACCCGATGGAAGCTACAAAATCCTTGATGAAGTGCCAAGTGTGCAAACACGCGTTATTTTGCGCGAAGATGGAAATGAGCGAATCTTAACCCAAGCAGAGATTGACCAAATCATCGCAGAAGAAAATGCCAAAATTGAAGCGGGAACTTCGCAACTCACCAACCCAACAGGCGCGGGATTATCACTTGGCGAGACGATTTTAGCAAGTGCTGCGGGGGCGATTTTAGGAAGCTGGATTGGAAGCAAACTCTTCAACAATCAAAATTATCAAGCCCAACAACGCACAAGCTACAAATCTCCACAAGCTTACGAACGCTCCCAAAATTCCTTTAAACAAAATGCAAGTGGCGCAAAAACTAGCACAACAGGACGCAGCGGATTCTACACACCAAACAACACAAGCTCTACGCAGAATCGCTCTAGCACTACGCGTTCAACTTCTACTTCAAGCTATGGTGGTTAAAATGCAGATTTTAGACGCACAACCGCTTAAAAACGAAGATTTGGACGCATTGGGCTTGAGTTGGCATACAGATATTGATAATACGCCTTATGTAAGCCATGAAATTATAGAGATTAGCGAGGAAGAAGCGCAAGGATTCTATAATGCCGCAAACGAGCTTTATGATATGTATGTGGAAGCGGGGCAATATGTGATAGAAAACAACTTGTTCTTTGAGCTTGGAATCCCTTTTAATCTCGTAGAAGCCATACAAAGAAGCTGGGAAGAAGAAGTGCATTGGCATTTATATGGACGCTTTGATTTGGCAGGTGGATTAGATGGGAATCCTATCAAGCTTTTAGAATTTAACGCAGATACGCCCACAATGCTTTATGAGAGTGCGATTATTCAATGGGCATTGCTGAAAAAAAATGGATTCAAGGAGTCCTTGCAGTTTAACAATCTCTACGAAGCATTAGGCGATAATTTCAAGCGTATCATTACTTTGGGCGATGATATTTCGCATTTTGATGCAATCTATGAGGGGTGGAAGATTCTCTTTTCTAGCATTGCCGGAAGTGAAGAAGAAGAGCGCACGACAAAGCTACTAGAAGTGATTGCCAAAGAAGCGGGGTTTGAGACAAATTTCTGCTACGCGCACGAGGCGGTATTAGATGAAAACGAGGGATTAAGCTTTAATGGTATGAATTATGAATTTTGGTTTAAGCTGATTCCTTGGGAGAGTATCGCCGTAGATGAGCCAGAATTGGCGCGTTTGATGACTGCAATGATTGCCAACAAAAACACAATCTTCCTAAATCCTGCTTATACTTTGATGTTTCAAAGCAAACGAATGCTAAAGATTCTGTGGGATTTGTTTCCAAACCACCCCTTGTTGCTTGAAACTTCCTACGAACCGCTTTCTCAAAAACAAGTCAAAAAACACGCTTTTGGGCGTGAGGGAGAGAGTGTAAGTATTTTGGACGCGCAAGGTAGAATCTTAAGTGAGCGAAGCGGGGATTATGGAAACTATCCTGCAATCTATCAAGCATTTACCGCACAAAATAGCCATAATGGAAGCCTCTATCAGCCCAATGTTTTTTATGCTTATGAAGCGTGTGCGTTGGGATTCCGCAAAGGCGGCGAGATTTTGGATAATATGTCTAAATTTGTCGCGCATAAAATTAGGTAATTTTGAATGTGGTTAAGATTTTTTATTGCTTTTTGTTGCTTATGTGGAATCCTACAAACAAAGCCTAGTGAAGACTTCTTGAAGATTCCGCCCCTAAGTGATGTGGCGCAACGAAATTTCGTCCTCACCACGCAAGATTTTGATGCTAAATATCGTGTTTTTACTGCGATTGCTAAATCCAATCAAGAATCCCAAAAGCCTAACATACAAAAGATTCTTGTTTTGTTGGACGGCAACGCGCATTTTCCTCTAGCTTTGAATCTTTTAGCGCAATTCCCGATAAGCTCTTTAATGCTTGTGGGCGTCGGCTATGTTGGCAATGTCGCGTATGATTTAGAAAACCGCACTTTAGATTATACGCCAAAACTCACCAACGAATCCCTAAAGAATCCCCAAAGATTTCAAAAAGGTGGCGGGGCAGAGGAGTTTTCTGTGTTTTTGCAGCAAAGGATTCTAACGCCTCTTAAAAAACAATATCCAACAGCAGAAATTAGCCTTTTTGGGCATTCTTTTGGGGGCTTGTTTTGCCTTTGGAGTTATTTAAATTCTGCTGATTCTTTTGATTCTTATTTTTGCGCTTCTCCCTCCTTGTGGTGGGGTGAGGGCGAAATTTTAAAAGACATCAAAAATATTCATACAAACAAGCCAATCATTCTAAGTATAGGAGAGTTGGAGAATCCTGCAAAAATGGCTTATAGCCCTATGGAAGTGCGAGATTTAGCCAAGCAATTAAAAGATAAAGGGCAAGAAGTAGAGTTTATTATCTTTAAAGATAAAGGGCATGGAGATGGAATCCTAGAGGCAATCTTGGAGTTTTTAAAATCCAATGGAGCGCAACTTTAGTGTAATTTATTAAAAGGAAAAAAATGGAATCTTTAAATCATCTAAATAGCATTAATGATTTTAATGAAGCGAAGCAAGTTATACCCGGTGGTGTCAATTCACCTGTTCGCGCCTTTAAAAGCGTAGGCGGCACTCCGCCTTTTATTTCTAGTGGGCGCGGAGCATATTTGATAGATGAAGATGGGAATCGCTACATTGATTTTGTGCAGAGTTGGGGACCTTTGATTTTTGGGCATTGCGACAAAGAAATTGAAGAAGCGGTGATAGAATCTGTCAGAAAAGGCTTGAGCTTTGGCGCACCTACGACTTTAGAAACTGCACTTGCTAAAGAAGTCATTGGAATTGTTGAAGAAGTCGAGAAAATCCGCTTTGTTTCAAGTGGGACAGAAGCGACGATGAGCGCGATTCGTCTTGCTCGTGCTTTTAGCGGTAAAGAAGACATTATTAAGTTTGAGGGTTGCTATCATGGACATAGCGATTCTTTGCTTGTTTCTGCTGGAAGTGGTTTAGCGACTTTTGGGAATCCGAGTTCGCCCGGAGTGCCACAGGATTTTACCCAACACACTTTAGTTGCGCAATACAATGACTTAGCAAGTGTGGAATCTTGCATTGAGTTTAGCCAAAAACAGGGCAAGGGTGTTGCTTGTGTGATTATTGAACCAATTGCTGGAAATATGGGGCTTGTGCCAAGTGATGCGGCGTTTTTGGAGGGTTTAAGAAAACTTTGTGATAAGCACGGAATCTTGCTGATTTTAGATGAAGTAATGAGCGGATTTAGAGCAAGTTTGTGTGGTTCGCAGAAATTCTATTCTGTGCGCGGGGATTTGGTAACTTTTGGTAAAGTGATTGGCGGAGGTATGCCTGTGGGCGCATTTGGCGGACGCGCGGAGATTATGGATTTGCTTTCTCCTAAAGGCGCGGTTTATCAAGCGGGGACTTTAAGCGGAAATCCTGTTGCGATGAGTGCGGGACTTGTTTCTCTGCGAAAACTGCGCGAGGATTCTAAAGTATATGAGAGATTGGAATCTTTAGCGATTCAACTAACGCAAGGCTTAAAAGAGATTTGCGCAGAGTTTGGAATCCCCTTGCAAACTTGTGTGCGCGGAAGTATGTTTGGATTCTTTTTTAACGAAAAACAAGTCAAAAATTTTCAAGATGCACTCAAAAGCGATACAGAAATGTTTGCGAAATTTCATCAAGGAATGTTAAGCAAGGGCGTTTATCTCGCAGCCTCGCAGTTTGAAACTGGATTTATCTGCACAGCGATGAATGAAGAGCTGATTGAAAATGTGCTAGAGAGGGCGAAAGAAGTATTATCGGAGATTTATGCTTATGGAAAATAAAAAAGAATTTGCGGCAAAAAGCACAGAATCCCAAACAGAAAATGCACGAGAAAGTCGCGTGGATTCTGATAGAATCGCTGGAGATTCGGAATCGCAAAATACTAATCTTAACCTAAATCAAGATTCCACACAAAAAGAATCCGCCCAACAAGAGCCAAAATACAAAGACGCGGTATTGGCGTATTCCAACGCGACATTGGGGATTTCAATGGTCGTTGCGGTATTGATGGGAGTGGGAATTGGTTATGGGTTGGAATCACTTTTTGGTGTGCGTTGGTTGTTTTGGCTTGGCGTTGTTTGGGGGGTGTGTGCAGCAATTTTAAATGTTTTTAAAGCTTACAAGCGACAAAAGTGCGAACTTGATGAACTCGCAAAAGACCCGAAATACGCATATAATGCGCAAAAGTCCGCGAAAGACTTTGACGACGAGGACGATTAGAGACGATGAAATTACCAAAGTTAATTTTGGTTTTTTGTTGCGTTGTTTTGGCATTAAGTGGTGGCGTGTGGATTGGCTTTGATGGAATATGTGCCATAAATTTTGCATTTGCGATTCTTAGCTTTAGCGTGATTGTGTTGGTGGTTTTTTATACACAAAAACGCAAGATTCAAAACCTAATCCAAAACGCAACACAAGAAGAGTTAGAAGCCTTAACACAAAGCTACAAAAGCAATCAAGAGATTGCAGAAGAAGAGGAAGAAGAATTTTGGGAAAACAAAACAAAAGAATCCGCTCAGAATTCCGCTGTGCAAGGGCTATCACAAGGATTATCAAAGGAATCGCAAAACAAAGAGAATCCAATGGTCAATAGCACCAATAATGCGCAAATGAAATCTCAAGAAAACACAAGTAACCTTTCGCAAGAAGAAATGCCAAAACCAGCCAAACAAAGCTTTTTGCGGAATCTTAACCCAAAAAATATTAAAAATGGCACGAAAATGTTTTTTTACCCACCGCGACTTCTTGCCTATGGATTCCTTATGCTTGGAATCTTGATTCTTATCCAGCGACAAGTTTTTCAGCCTTTGGCTTTTTTTGGCGGTTTAATCGTTGCGAATCTTTTGGTTGTCTTTGCGCTTTTGATAAATTTCAGCCAACAAAAGGCTTAAACTAATTTCCATAAAGGCTTGATAAAAGAATCATAGCTTCTAGCATTACGACTTTGTCATCAAGTGAAACAAGAATTTTATAAAATCGCTACGATACCATTTTTTGCAAGACTTTAAAAACTCTTCGCCTAATTGATAAGTAGCGCAATTTTTACGATGCACAGCCTCATCAAAATCTTGATATTCTTGCAATAGAGGGAGTTTCAAGCTCGGATTTATGGCGCATAAAGTTTGATAATCTTTCAAAGCTTTTTTATGATGATAAATCATCAAACCAAGCTTTAAGGGCAGGGTAATGCGAAGAATGCTTTTTTGGCTGTTTTGAATCTCTTTGCCTATTTTATAGCTTAGATGATTTTCTACGCGTTGTTTAGCACCTAGAAAATGCCTTTGTAGGATTTTGTTATGAGATTTGAACAACTCTTCAGATTTGCGAGAGAGATTTTGAATCTGATTCCTATGGGCGATGAGTTTGTGTGAGAGAGCTTTAGCATAATCTTGCAAAGCGTTATTTTGGAGGGTTTGCAAATGCGATTCCAACTCTTCTTTGAAAATTGGCGTTTGCTTTGCGACTTCCCACCATTGTTTATAATAAGGATAATCAAGGGGCAAATAAGCCGTATCTAGCAGTTTGCATTCATTCTCCCAAGGTTTTGCACACAAGAAAGTAAAATGCACGATTCTAATATCTTTTAAGGATTCTTGCAGTTCTTTGCTAGTATAGCCAAAAAGGCAGTTTTTACTCTCATCAGCACAAAAATTATCTTGCCTCCCAAGTCTTTGCGCGGTGAAGTGATTGACAAAAAGATTCCATTTAGGGGGCAATTTTAGGGTTTGGTTGCCAATGACTGCATTTAAAATGTCTTGGTCCATATTTGTGGTGAAGTTGCGCACAAATTCTAAAGCCTTGCCTTGTATATCTAATTCGCGCCATTTAGGTAGGTTGATGAGCATAAAACCAGAATTAAAATATTCTTCTCTAAAAGGAAAAGTAAAATCTGCGCGTGTAGAATCCCGTGCTTTTAAGGATTTTTGGCGGTAGGGATTGCTACAATCTAGCACAACCCCCGCGATATTTTCGCCTAAATCTAGTGCAAACAACTCCCGCAAATCGCCAATTACTAGCATATCCACATCTAAATACAGACATTTATCAATTTCAGGCAAAACAGAAGCGAGTTTAATGCGAAAAAAGTTTGAATAGTTGGTGCGATTTGCACGCTTTGGTAAATCTTTGAAGTCTTTATCATCAAGGAAATGCACGAGAATCTTGCAAGGATAGATGATTTGGAGTGAGGATTCAAGATTGGCTAACTTTGTAAGTGTGGAGGGCTGAAGCGAATCGCTTAAAATATGGAAGCAATAGCCCTCATCTTCTAAGTTTTGTGTCGTGGATTGTGCGGGGGGGGGGGGTAAATCACTACCATTATTAGCTTTGTGGGCTTGTAGGATAATGCTAGTGATTAAAACTGCGTTATATTTGATATAGTTTTCATCTGCATTAAAGACAATATGAAACATTTAGAAGCCTTGAGAATGTAATTAAAACTTTAAAGATACAATTATAGCAGAATTTTGGCTATTTTGATTTTGTTTGCGTTTTTGGATTGTATTTAGCAGGATTCTTTTGCTTGGATTGTCACGATTCCACTATCGCAGAATCTCACAATGATGAAATGAGTGAAACCCTAACGGCTTCTCGCAATAAAGCAGTGATGGAATCGTTAGAGTTTAGGCTTTTAACACCGCGTCAAATTTTTCTTGTAAGAAAAGTGGTTGGTAGGATTGTTTGGCTTTGCGCAAACCCTCTATCCCTAAATCTTCTTCACGATTTACAAACGGATATGCACTCCATTCGTGGGCTAAAAATTCGCGATTGATTGCCTGATAAGCTCCTTGGTATTCAATATCGGCTTTTTCTATGTGAATCACCGCGGTATCGTTGTTTAAAGGCTCTCCAAAGCTAAAAGCGATGATTTTGCCTTCAACGCGCAGGATTCCACCTTTGAAATCAAGTCTTGAAAACTGCTTGAGGGATTCTATAATGCCTACATATTCATTCCTCAAGCCATCACTTGCAGTGTCGCTTATTTTACCAAACCAGCTTTGATAAGTCGCAATCAATTCGTTAAGATTCTCGCTTCCTAATGCTTCATAGGTGAAAGCATATCTTTCTACAAAGCGGTTTAGGTGGGTTTTTTTCTTATGGTATTTTTTTCCCTTTAATTCAATAAGCTCGGAAGTGGAATAAATATAATCACTGCGGTCTTCGCGGTAAATAAAGTCAAAAGTATCGGGCAAGAGGGATTCTAATTCTTCTTTATCTACTCGGCTTAGACTATGGATGGAAAATGTCAAACCCTTTGCTTTGCAAATTTCTTGTAGTTGTAGGAGAGTTTGTTTTTTGCAATTTAGGTCGTTTTGTTTGTGGATTGGATAAAAAATAAATGGGTTTTCGTTGGGATATTGGGTTTTAATCACGAGGCAATCGTTTAAAATCGCCCAACTAATATGACGCGCATAATGCCAAAGATAAAGATTAGTAAAGGTTAAGTCTGAAACAAGAATCTTGTGAGAAGCAAAGAAATGAGTTAGCGATTCTTTATCTTCAATATCAATAGGCTTCCATTGCATTTGTATTTCCTTTTATATTATAAAAGGAAAATTTTAATACAAATACAATTAAAAAGAAATATTAAGCCTTTGTGAATTGTCTTGTTTGGGAAGAAAATTCTTTGTTTGCTTGAGTTTGCGCATTTCTACGCCCAATCTTTCTTTCTGTGCTTTGGCATATTCGGTGATTTGCTCCATAATCGCTAATGCTTCAAACATTTCATCGCGTGTTTTTAGGATAGGCGTATTATCCAAAAGCTCGTTTAATTTGCTGTCGTTTTTGTTAAGATATGCTACTTTTAATTCATTAAGCCAATTCATGATTTACCTCTTTCCATGCTTCAAGTAATCCTTTGACTACTTTTATCACGATGTCAATTTTATCTTTGCTGTTTTCCATATTCGCTTGAGTGAGAAGCTTTATTTGGTGAGTGTAAAGCCCTGTGAGATAGTGGGCTACTTGCCCACCTTTCTCATAATCAAGCGAATTAAGAAGCTCCACAAAAATATCTGTGGTGCGATTAATATAATAGATTTTCTTCTCAATATCTTGAGAATCAATACAACGCTTCGCCATTGAAGCAAAGCGCAAAATACCCTCATAAAGCATTTCAACAAGCTTTGCTGGGGATTCTACCGCAACAGAATTTTGTTGATAAGAACTATATGCTAAACTACCTTTCATATTCTACCTCTTTTAATTAGATGAATACATAGACTGAATCATATTAGTAACCGCTTGGGATTGTTGGTTAATCTTCGCAATCATTTGATCGTAAGCAGACCATCTTTCCGCCATACTTTCATAACGAGAAGTAATAGATTCTTGTGTGCTAGTTTTGTCCTCGTTAAGAGTTTTTTGCTCATCAGTAAGTGAAGTCTCCAAAAGCTTCAAAGTAGAATTACTGCCCGTAATCAAGCTATCCATTGTGTTTCTAAGCTTAGTGAAAACTCCGTCAATTTCAGTTTCTTCGCCTCTTACTACGCTTGTAGAGCTTCTAAAGAAAGATACCGCCGCGTCTGGGTCTTCTTTGAAAGTGGATTCAAACTTCTCTTTGTCCATCTTGAGTGTGCCATCATCGTTGAAATAGATTCCATATTTTACAAGATTGACTCCATTTACATCGTTGGAAGTAATGATGGAGTTGAATTGTCGGAGAATTTGTCTAATATCATTATTGCCATTAAATACTCCTGCAACTCCTGTATCCTCATCATATCGCATAAGCTCTTGAATCTTGTTATACATGGTATTGTAGTTTTCTACAAATTTTTCCATTTCTTCTGCGATTCCTTTATCATCACGAGAGACACGGACAATTACATCTTTGTTTGTCTCTGTTACCGCAGTAAGCTCCAAAGATAGTCCTGAAACCACATCATCAAAGCTGTTTTTATCCCTTTCTATTTCAATCCCATTATAAGTAAATTGCGCATTTTGCGCATTTTGAATATTGGTAATATTCATTTTATCCAAAAACTCTTGACTTGATGTATAGCTTCCCGCAGTTAGCCCAATCTTATCCAATGTGCTTTTTTGCTCTGCTGCTTCTCCCTCTGCGCCGATTCTAATGCTGTTGCCATCAAGGCTATTAATGACGAGTTTGCCGTCTTTGACTTCAGCAGAAACTTTGTCTTTTAAGTTTGCATTTGCATTGATTGCGTCAGCAATTGCTTTGGCATTGTCTGCGCCTGTTCTTTCATTAATCGTGCTTAAGTCAATGGATTCACCATTAATTGTTAGTGTCCCGCTTAATTGACCAGCTTGCACTGCAGTGCCTTTGATAAGTCCGCCATCATTAGAACCCGCGTGAGTTTTGACGAATCCTAAGTCGGTTTCAACTTCGCTCACACCATCTGCTACTTTTACTTTGGCGTCAGTGATTGTAACATTAATATCTCCGCCTTTAGAATCGTTAATCATTAAACCTTTGCCTGTGGAGTTTAAGCCAATCGTGATTTCTCCGCTATCTAGCTTGTCTTTCAAATCAGATAAACTAGCATCGTTATTTATTTTGTTATGAATCGCTTCTACGATTGCTTTGGCATTATCTTCGGCGTTATTTCCAATTTTGCTACCTGTCAAATCAGTTGCCAAGTCAATTTCCACAGATTGACCGCCAACCTCAATCTTGAATGTCCCGCTTTGGATATGTCCGCCCGGCATTGCCGCACTTTCAAGTGTGCTTCCAAAGTAGATTTTGTTTGCTGCACCGGAATCTTTGCCTTGAATCATAAGTTGGTAAGGATTGTCCCCACCGGTTTTCATAATGATTCCCATTACATTACCATCGGTTGCATCTGTAATCGCCTGCCCAACTTCCGCGACACTCATACCAGCTTTAATATCAATGCTGTAATTTGTGCCATTGTGGTAGAAATTAAGCGAAGTGTTTTCGGAGCTGAAAACGCTATCTCTTGAAGCGAATTTCATACCTACTTGATTCACATCATTTTGTGCAAGTTGTTTGACATTGATTTTAATATCTTGGACTGCCAAACCCTCACCCGCAGTTGCTTTTACCCCATTGCCTTCCACAGAAGTAGAACGCTTTTGGTAAGTGCTAAAATCTGATAGATTCTTAAAATTAGTATTAAGCGAACCCATCATTGTTAGAAGTGAAGTAAGCTCGGTTTGCTTTTCCATATTGGTTTCAATTTTTTTCGTGATAGGATCTACACGATTCTTGACTTCTTGTTCTTGCATTTGTTCAATGATGTCCCATGAGAGGACACCACTACTTCCAATACCTAATGATGCGAAAGTTCCTAATGCCATAATAAACTCCTTCCTAAAGCTTTGTTAAGCTTGTTTGTCAAAGATAATTCCAACGATTTCTTTCATTTTCGCCATAAGCTGCATTGCTTCATCACTTGGAATCTTACGAATCACACGATTAGTGTCTTTCTCGCTAACGGTGATAAAAAGCCCTTCAATGTCTTCATTGAATCCAAAAGTAACATTGGTATTCAAAGGATTCAACTCTTTATTAAGCTGTTGAGCTAATTCATTGAGCTTTTGTTTTTGCTCTTGAACCTTTTGCTCTTCGCCGGATTTGTCAATCTCTGTTTGTGTTTGCTCCTGTTTCGTCATTGATTCTTGCACTATTGGGCTGTTTTGGCTACTCACGCTTCCTTGCATTGAGTAAGTGCTTCCCTGTGTGCTAGCAATATTCATTCCATTTTCTACAATTGTCATAGTAACCTCCTTATTATCTATGTATTAGATTTAGAATAAATTGCGTATTTCAAACAACCTAACAAAATAGTTTGTGCAAAATAAGCCAATTAATGCTTTACGCAATTAAATGCTTTACGAAAGTATATCGGATATTATCCAAAAAAATAAAGAGTAAATAATTAAAATTTGCAAGAAATTTACGAGAAATTGTGTAAATTTATCAAGGAATCGCAAAAATATTTGGCGGTTTTATTTTATTATGTGTCAAAAAAGTAAAAAATCAATTGCTTGTATTGGCTATCAAGGCTTGAGTGTGGAATCCTTGAGATTCCTAAAGATTCTTAGTGTTTATTAATTCTAGCGGGTCAATATGCTTGTCTTTGAGCGTTACTTCAAATTTCAAAGCATTTTCCACGCGCCCGATTGTATAGCCCTTTTTTACCGCGCTTCCGGGTTTGATTGTGGGCGCGATTTTATCTAGTTGCGCATAGATTGTGTGCATATTATCTTTGTGTTCAATAATCACTACGCGTTTAAGAATAGGCGTGTCTTTAGCAAAAACGACTTTGCCATCTAAAACGCTTTTTACCTTATCGTCTCCTTTGGGAGCTAAAGTTACGGATTCGTTAAAAACTTTCATCTTATAAACCGGGTCAAAATAAGGTCCAAAACGCTTTTCAATCGTGAAATTATCCAAAGGCGCGATGGTCTTTGCTCCTTTATATTTTGTCGTGCCGATATTGTGGTAGGAGCTTGCCACTTGGCGCACATCAAAATCATCATTGGTTTTTGGGGTTTGCGATTCTTTGGTTGCGGAATCCTTACTTGAAGTTTTATTTGTTTGTTGGGCGGATTCTGTTTTTTGCGATTCTGTTAGCTTGGTTTTGGCTAATTCTTCGCGCTTTTTGCGCTTTTCTTCTTCTTGGCTTTTGAGAATGTTGAGATTGACAAGAATCCCTTGCACTTCGTCGCGTTCTTTGACGATTTTTTGTAGTTCGCCATTGTATTTTTTCATTTCTTTTTGATAGTTTGCAAGGAGCTTTTCTTGCTCACTTTGGAGGGCTTTGAGGTGGGTTCTCTTTTGGTTTTCAACTTCCAAAAACCCTTTGAGCTGGTCAATTTCGGTTTTAAGTTGATGAAGATTGGCAATCACTTCGCTTTGTTTATTACTTAGAGCGCTTAAGTGTTGTTTGGTCGCGCTACTTAAGGATTTGAATGCCTCTTCTGTGATTAGGTCTTGTATGGATTCGGGTTGGAAATCATTAAGCAGAATCGCAAAGGAAACATCTTTGATAATCAAATCCATCATTTCAAGTTCAATTTGTTTGCGTGTTTGGAATAAAGAATCTTGATTGTTACTAAGTTTTTTCATTAAAGCAGTCTTAGAATCGTATTCCTTTTTATTTTTGGCGATACTTTGTTCGTTTTCTTTAATGGTGCTTTGGAGTAGCTTGTTTTCTTCTTTTTGGCGATTGATGGCATTACCTAATTCTTGCAACTTCGCGTTAATTTGCTTCTCTTGTAGTTTTTTGTTTTCTAAAGCATTTTTGTTTTGGCTGATTTTTTGGTTAATATCTTGATTGGCACCAAAGAGCAGAGCGATAAACAAGAAAAGAAAAAACCCAATACGCATAAGAATCCTTAATCTCTTTGTTGTAGGCTGACAATCCATACTGCAATCAGCGAGAGTGCAAGTCCGGTTAAAAGCAACACAATAGAATCCAAAATCGGTGAGAAAATTTCAGGATTCAACCCGAGTTCTTGAAAAAATATCAACAAAGTGGGGTCTTGAAAAACATAAAATAAACCACCCGCGACAATCAAAGTCGCTAGAATCGTATCTATACAAGCAAGACGGAAAAGGATTTGAGAACGCATCCAAAGCGGTGCACCAAGCAAAGTCATAATCTCCATTCTCTCTAAATGTTGGAATTTCCAAATTTCAATTTGTTTAAACATCAAAAGCAAACTAATTAGCGCGATAAAGCTTGAAAAAATCATTATGCTACCATTGATAATTAAAAGAAGCTGGTAGATTTGACTATGGCTTTTGGTGAAAGTTTCAATGCGTAGGATTCCCTCTATTTCTTTTAGGCTTTTGTGGATTATTTCCAAACGCGCACTGCTTGGATAAGTGCTAAGTGATAAAGAATAGAATCTCGGAAGTGATTTTTTGAGCAATACAATATTGGCTTGGCTAACATTTTTGCTTAATCTCTCCAAGATGATTTTGGAATCAATCGGGCTTAAGTCTTGCGCTTCGCTAATTTTGTTGCGCAAATGCTCTAAGTCTAGCTCTTTGGTGCTTGCAAGAATGATGGCATAGTTTTTGCCTAATTTGCTTTCATAATCACTTAGAGTGCGAGTAACTAACAAAATACTCTCTAGTGCGAAAAGCAAAGCAATGAGCGGTATAATTAAGCTTAAGTGGTTTTTAAGAGAGTTCATAAATAACCCCTTCTTCAATATGAAAATGACGATAATTCACCCCTAGAGTTTCTGGGATTCTGTGGGTTACAACCACCACCGTGATTCCAAGTTGCACATTCACACCCCTAAGGAGATTCCAAATCACTTCAGAGGAATAATCATCTAGGTTTCCTGTCGGCTCATCGGCGAGAATCAAAAGCGGATTATGCGAGAGTGCGCGCGCCATTGCCACGCGTTGTTGCTCTCCACCGCTAAGTTCTAGCGGATATTTGCTTCCTTTGTGAGAAAGTTTGATATGCGCAAGAAGTCTATCGGTTTGTGCTTGGCAGGATTCCTTAGTAAATCCGCCGATAATCATCGGAAGCATTACATTTTTTTCTACATTAAAATCTTTGATGAGTTTGTAGTCTTGAAAAATAATCCCCAAATGTCGGCGTAGAATCTCAATGTTTTTTTTGTTTGCCTTAAACATTTCTACCCCGCAAACTTCCAAAGAACCGCTCTTTAAGGGTAAATCCCCATAAATAGAACGCATTAGAGTGCTTTTGCCGCTTCCGCTTGGACCGCTAATGAAGACGAAATCTTTAGGATAAATGCTAAAGCTTGAATTTTTAATAATGATTTCGTTTTTGTAACCCAGATTGATGTTTTGTGCTTGAACGATTGCGTCCATTTACGATTCCTTGCTGATTTTAAAGTTATTTTGGATTAATTCTAATAAGCGAAGATGCGCTTGATGATTCAGATAAGTTGGCAGTGGAGTTTCTCTAAAATACTCCATAGAATCTGTTTGCAGCACATAGCGGGTTTGTGGATAATTAAAATCACCGAAGGAGCATTTTAACAAACAAGAAGAATGCGGGGTGTTAGAATCCCTAAAGGATTCTTGAATGCGAGGCTTGTTTGATTTATTTTGCGCAGTTTGATAGGGCGAAAAATACGCAGAATCTTCAAGTAATAAATCCTCCAAATGCAAGAAATAATTATCTTGCACGATTTTTGTTTTTTGGAAATTTTTAGGGTAAAGATAAAGAGGTTGGGAATGAGAATCCAAAAAGTCAAATGCAAAATCTAGTTTGCGCTCATTAGAATGACGCAAGGCAAAAAATTCAAGATTGTAAAGGGTTTTGTTTTCTCTTTTCCACCTTGCTTCGTATTTGCTTGTGATTGCCTCATCAGCGTTGATTTGAGAATGTGTGGTAAACTCTGTTGTGAAGTTTTGCGCTAGAGTTTTGGCGTAGTTGAAATATTCTAAGCTATCTGTGCGTAATTGTAGATGTCCTTGTGGTTTAAGAGTGCGTGCGCTTTGCTGTAAAAAGGCTTCGCTTAGGATTCTGCGATTGGGTTGTTTATCCCAAGGGACAGGGAAATGCACGAAGATTTTATCCAAAACATTGGAGGGTAAAAGCTCTAAGAAAATCCGCGCATCATAGCTAAGAATCAAGATGTTTTGGAGGTTATGAAGCCCAATTTGTCGCGCGACTTGCTCTAGTGAGGGGAAATGAATCTCTAAGCCAATGTGTAGAATCTCTGGGTGATTTTTGGCATTATGCAGTAAATGTCGTCCGCTCCCAAAGCCAATTTCTAGCCAAATTTGTGGAAAATCTTTGGAATCACTACTCATGGGATTCTGGGGAAATTCTAACTTTAGCTTTGGTTTTTGTAAGTTTAATAGATTTTCAAAATCCAAAAAATCTTCAATGCTTTTAATGAAAGGAAGTTTGTGTTCTAGCGCGATTCCTTTGCTATTGAGGTTGTGCGTGAGAATGGAATCTTGAAAATCCATTAGAATCTTTAAAGCGTTTTTGAGAATTTCCACAGGAGAAATGCGCGAGTTTTTGTCAAAGCGAACGATAGTCTCTTGCAGTTTATCTTTGGATTTGGGGCGCGTTTTGATTTCTAGGAAAAATTTTTTGGTGTTTTTTGTAGAATCCTTTGGAATAAAACTTACTTGCAATAAAGAAAAGTTAGGATTCTGCGTGGAATGAAAATTTTGGACAAAACAAAACTCGCCCAATGGGTGTGCAACCCTTAGCGGAAGATTAGGGAGTTTTAGTTGTGTAGTTTTGAAGTGTGGCATTTTATTTGGGTAAGGATAGCGTAACTTCTTGCGAAGGTTTGGATTCTAAGCCATTTTCATCTAATGCGCTGACGCTATAATAATATTTTTGTCCTGCTTTGACTTCTCTATCTATAAACTCTGTCGTTAGAACTTTGTTATAGCGCAAAGTTTCCCCAAAAAACAAAGAATCCTTTTTATACACCACATATTCTTTAGTGCGTGAATCTGTAGGATACCATTTTAGCACGACAGAACCATCTTCAATTTGCGCATAAGTGATATTTGGAGAGGTTGGAATCGCTAAAGTTGCGCCACTAATTGGTCCGACTTCTAGGCTATCAATGCCGTCTTTATCGGTAGCGATGATTTTGTAATTGTATTGTTCGCCATCTTTTCCTATTAAATCTTGATAAGAATTTGTGTTGCTCGGTAGGGTTACAAGTGTAGTATAGAAGCTTGAAATTAGCGTAGAGCGCAGAATCTTATAGGAAGCGACTTCAGGATTGCTGTGGAGATCCCAACTAAGATTTACTTGTCGTGGGATATTGTTTGTCGCTTTAAAATTAGTGATTTGTGTGGGTTTTGGTTTGGTGGTTGCTTTGACGCTTTTAGAGGGAAGTGAGCGCGAACCATTGGCGTTATAAGCGATGATTTGATATTCATAGGTTGTATTATCTTCTAGTTTGGTATCTAAATATTCCACTAAAAGGCGATTTTGGATTTTGTCAAGCTCTTTCCAATTTCCATTTTTATCCCTGCGTTCTATGATATAGCCACTTACGCGCGTGTCTTGATGTGGATTCCAAATCACTTTAACTTTTCGCGGGTAATTGCTAATGGCTTCTACATAGCTTACTGCGCTGATAGAATGTGTTTTAGCTGAAATAGCTGAAGAAAAATCTGAAACATTTTTTTGCTTATCAAAAGAAACAAGTTGATAGATATATTCTGTATCGGATTCTAATTTATTATCTGCATAGTGCGTCGTAAAGCGTGAATCAAGCGTGGCGATTTTGCTAAAGCTTTGCGCATTTGCTTTTTTGCGGTAGAGATGATAACCTGCGACATTTGGGTCTTGAACCAAATCCCATTCCAAGCCGATTGTATTGACATCACTTAAAACACGAATGTCTTTTGGTGGTGTCAAAGAATGATTAATACTAGGGCTTGATGTCGTAGCACAACCGCCAAAAATCAGAATCCAAAAGGCGAAGAATCCGCCAAAAATCATTTTAGCAGAAAGGAATCTAGTAGAGAAAAATTCAAAGGGATTGCTTAAAGTCATTTCCGAAAATCCTTAAAAGAGAATGTAGAATCATAAATACAATATAAAGCTTAATTTTAACATAATTACATAAATGAGTGCAAGATAAATCAAAAGAATTTTGTATGATTTTATCAAGAAATTTTAATGTATGGATTGACAAAAGGCAGATTAGTCATTGGGGACAAAAGCGGATTGGTAGAGTTTATCAAGGGGAAAGATGAGATTCCCCAAAGAATCACAAAAAGACTTTAAATCAAAGTTTAAATTTAAAAAATCTTGCATTTCTTGAAATATTGGGGCGTAAATATGCAGAATCTCACCGCTTTTTGGGTGCTGTAAATACAATAAATGCGAATGGAGCAGGATTCTATCTTGCAGATTTTGCGTTAAAAGATTTTTGCATTTACAATCCTGATAGCCATAAAAGGAATCGCCTAAAATATGGCGGTTGATACTGCTTAAATGCACACGGATTTGGTGTGTGCGCCCGCTAAAAAGCTTCGCTCCGATGAGTTCGCAATTTGATTGGATATTGCGCGTAGTAGCGATTTTAAAAAACGCGGTTTTGGCGGGTTTTGCGTTGGGGTTTTGGGAATTTGTTGTAATGTATTTTAGGCGATTTTTAGAATGGCGCACTAGCGGGGAATTAATGATAAGTGATTCCTTAAGTGCTTGGTCAATCACGCACAGATAATAGCGTCCCATTTGGCGCGTTTGAAGTTGTTGTTTGAGATTCTCGTGCGCAAAGTTATTTTTAGCAATCACGATTGCCCCGCTTGTGCCTCTATCTAGCCTATGCACGATTCCAGCACGATAAGAATCGCCAAGATTTGAGAGTGGGAAGTTTTGGTTTTGTAGCCATTGCACAAGCGTGAATTGCTCATCTTGCTCATTGGTGCGATGCACAACTAATCCTGCAGGTTTGTTTAGGATTAACAAATCTTCATCTTGATAAAGGATTGGAATCTTGAAGCCTTCGGGTTTTGTGTGGTAAGATTGCTTGGGATTAGAAAAACCAAGAGGCGCGGAATCTGAATTTAAAGAAGTATTAAGGGTTTGCGGTGGATTGAGAAGAGCAATTTCATCTTGTGCTTTGAGAGGAATCCCTTGTTTAGTGGGAATTGCGCCATTAAGCAAAACTTGACCTTTTGCAAATAGCTTTTCTGCTTTTGAGCGTGAGATTTGGAGCTTTTGAGCTATAAAAACATCGGCGCGAATTCCGATTTCATCGGCGTTTGGAATGTAGATTTGAGAGGCAATAGAATCCTGCGTAGCTTGGGGAAGTTTTGGCGCAGAATTTAAAGCCTGTGATGAAAAGGAAGTAAGAGAGAAATCATTGGCGTAAAATATCTGTGAAATCTTTTTCATTTTAATGGAATCTTTGTGTGAAAATTATGTTAAAATTATCCTTAAAATTGTCATCTTGGATTCGTTTTGTTTAAGTTTAATTCTAAAATTCTAGCATATTTTGACTATACTTTGCCACTGCTTATTGCTCCAATCGTCTTGCTTTCGTGGTTTTTAATCAATGAAAACAATGAGTTTTTGGGCAATAAAGTTTTGATTTATGTAGGCGTGGGCATTTTGATTTTTTCAATTGTTTTTCTGATTCCTGTGCGCAGGATTCCGTGGCTGATTATTGGTTTTTATTGTTTAAATCTTGTTTTTTTGGTTTTGGTGGAGTTTTTTGGTGATACGCGTTTGGGTGCACAAAGATGGCTTGAGATTCCATTGGTTCATTTCACATTTCAGCCATCTGAAACAATGAAACCCGCATTGATTTTTATGATAGCTTATTATGTGGGCAAAAAGCCACCTCCTAAAAATGGCTATAAATTGCTAGATTTTCTGAAATTATCTGCATTGATTCTTTTACCTTTTGTGCTTGTTTTAAAACAGCCTGATTTAGGCACTGCGCTTGTATTGTTGCTCATGGGATTTGGCGCGTTGTTTTTAATTGGGGTGAATTACAAAATTTGGCTTGTTTTGGCGCTTGGCGTTTTGTTGCTTTCGCCTGTATTGTATGCGAATTTGCACGATTATCAGAAAAAACGCATTGTGGATTTTATCTCTAAAGAACCTGATTATCAAGTCAAACAAGCAATGATTGCAGTGGGTTCGGGCGGATTTTATGGTAAAGAAAAAGAAGAAGCAACGCAATCTTTATATAAGTTTTTGCCCATTGCGACGAGTGATTTTATTTTCCCGTATTTTGTAGAAAGATTTGGTTTTGTGGGTGCGATTGGATTGTTTATTTTGTATGGTGCTTTGATTTTTCATATTTTTTCTATGAGCTATGAAAATGACAAAGATTATTTTTTGAAAGTCGTTTCGTATTGTGTGGGATTGTTGATATTTATTTATTCGGGCGTGAATATTGCAATGACGATTGGATTAGCTCCTGTAGTTGGGATTCCGCTGCCTCTTTTTAGTTATGGCGGAAGTAGTTTTATTAATTTTATGATTCTTTTTGCAGTATTAGAAAATTTACTTGCCTTTAGATACAAATTTGTGTATAATCATAGCTCCTTTTCAAAAAGGGCCCTTAGCTCAGCTGGTTAGAGCACTCGGCTCATAACCGATTGGTCATAGGTTCAAGTCCTATAGGGCCCACCACAATACAACATATCAAATGTTTTTAGGAAAATAATATGGAAAAAATACAATGTCAAAATATCAAATGTCAAGGTTGTGTTAAAAAAATCAATGAAGCACTTTTAGAAAAATACCCCTCTTTAAAAGTAGATATAGCAAGTCAAAGCGTAGAAGTGGAAGCAGATAGCAATGGAATCGCACAAATCAAGCAAAAGCTACAAGAGTTAGGATTTTTAAAAGAAGAAGGAATCTTTGGCAAACTAAAGGGCTTCTTTGTAAAATAAAGGTTTGTAATGGAAATTTTATTATTTGTTACCATTGTGATTGTCGTAATCGCAGTGATTAATTTCAAAGATTACTTAAATAATCCCCAAAAGCGTCCGCGCATTGAATATAGAGAAAACAGCGGTGAAGTAGAGGAATATCAGAATCCTTATAAAGATCAAGAACCAATCCCAACGCTAAGCAGAGAGGAAAAAATCCGAAATAGCGAGTATGGTTTGATTGTTGCGCTTCTATCTAAACTCGCACAAAGTGATGGCAAAGTGTGTGAGCTAGAATTGGAGCTTATGGAAAATACGATTGAGGATATTGCAGAGGCATTGTGTTTGCAAAGTGCGATGAATCAAAAAGAAGAGATATTAGAGATTCTACACAAGATTTTTGATACAACGCATCAGAGTGTGGAAACTTTAACACAAAGTTATGCTAATCTAACCAAAGGACAATATAAAAGTCGTTTAAAATTAGTAGAATACTTGCTTTCTCTTGCTTATGCGGATAATGAGCTTGGCGTTCAAGAGCGTGAAATAATCCTTGATGTCGCCGCGTATTTGGAAATTGCTAATGATGATTTTAACGCCCTTTATGATGCGTTTGAAGCATTTTATGCGCAAAAACAAGCGGATTCTACTTTGCAGGAAGCCTATGCGATTTTAGGCGTCAAAGAAGAAGATGATATGGAACATATCAAGAAGACTTATAAGAATCTCGTGCGTGAGTTTCACCCTGATATTTTGTATCATAAAGGGCTAGACCAATCTATTATGGAAAACTCCACGCGCAAATTGCAGTCCATCAATCGGGCGTATCAAGTGATTAAAGAACATAGAAAAACCAACGAATCGCATTAAAATAATATGGAGTAAGCACAGATGACAGAAGCGGATATTTTGCAAGATATTGTGAAGATTTATAGAAGAATAGAAAACCAAAACAAACAGACCAATGCGCTTTATGAGTCCATTAAATCCGATAAAATTCCGCATTTTTTAGAAAGCGTTTTCGCTAGGATTCCGCATAATCGCGAATCTTTACTTGCATGTTTAGACCGCGTGGTTGCACTACAAGAAGCTCCGTTGATGAATGTTTTGCAAAGCCTTGAAATGGACGAGGAACAAGTGATCAGCTTAAGAATGCAGCTTCTTAAGATTGCGCGTGATTTTCATATGGAAAAGCACAAAGCACTGATAATGTTTATCTCCAAAGAACAGCTGTTAAGCCCATTTTTGAGGGCGTTGATTCAAGCAGTGCATCAAATTGGTTTGTGCTTTAATGATTTCTTTATGGCTTGGCAAAAAGATTTGATACTTGGAATCAATCGTGAGCTAAATCAAACTTACAACAAAGATTTGCAAAAGATTTTGGAAGTTTTAAAACCTAGCTTAGAAGTTTCCTCATTTCAAGCATATTCTTTAACAAATATTTTAACCAATGAGACTTTAAAAGATCTTCCCAAACACCAACAAGAAGAGGAATTAACGCAAGAGGGCGAAATCGCAGATAGAAGCTACTCTGTGCCTGTGCTTAAAGATTCTATTTATCAAGCCGTAGCGTATGCGGAGTTTTTTAAAGAAGAATTTGCGGCTTTGAAAAATGCGCTTGATTTGGGGATTGAGTCTCTAACAAAAACTCCTGAAGTTCTCCCAAAAATGGAGCAAAAAAACGCCTATTTGAAATATTTTAAAGCCTTAAGGTCGGCTTTAATGCAGACAGATACGCATCGTTTGTTAGATTCTTGGAGGCTTGTAGATAAAGCTTGGATGGAGATTTCAACTCCTCTGCAAATCGGACACCCTTTAGAATATTATGAAGATCATTTTAGAAAAGCAGTTGCTCCAGAGTGGGATTTGCGTATTGCGCGGATCTATGAGGGCGTGGATTTGCTAAATCCTGAAGAATCGCAAGAAGGCAAGATTTCTAAAGAATCTATGTTGAAGTTTTATCAATATTGTTGCTCCAAAACTCCCAATACAAAATACAAAGATGAAATTAGCGCGTGTGTGGAGCAATCTTTGCTTAAAACGCAAAGTTATGGCGGATTGCCCGCGCTTTTTTATGGAGCAGAGTTAAATGGGCTTTTTAGTGCGCAAGTTGTGCCAAATGACGAAAAAGTTAGCAAAAAATATGGCAAAAAGATTTTTTATTTTCCCGATAGAGTGCGCGAATTGGCATTAGCTAAGCCTTTTATGCTTTTAACTTCTAAAACTTTCCCTAAAAAATTCTTAGATTTTAATCGTGAGTTGTTGTTTTTTAGAAAAGAAGAATGGTATAAAGTTTATGAAATTTCAACGATTGGGCATGAGTTTGGGCATATTTTGTGGGTGAGTTCTGATAGTGAGTTGCAAATGAATCTAAGTGGTCAATTTAAAAATATAGAAGAATTTAAGGCGACAATGGGTGGGCTAACTTATTATTTCTTGTCCGCCAATCAGCCTTTGTTGCAGGAATTGATTTGCAACACTATCGCCCGTGCCGTTGGATTGATTGCCTATATGAAAGAAGATGAAGTTTTGCCTTATTATTGTGAAAGTTTGATACATTTAGAGGTATTATTTAGTGCAGGGATTCTGCGTTATAAAGGTAATTTTGACACGGAAGCTTTGGAAGTGAAGATCAATGAAGAGACAATGCAAACTTTGAAAAAACAATATTTAAATGTTTATAGGCAGCTCGTGATGACTTATTTAGAAAAGCAAGACGCGAAGATTTTTTTGGATTCTTATACGATGAAAGATTTAGAGGGTAATTATAAGCCTAAAAATGAGGAGGTTAGGGCTTTTGTGGAGGATTATTATTTGCAATATCAAAAGATTGGTCAAGTAACCGATACGCTAACCTCACAACAATGGCAAGAAGATTACAAAAAACAACACAATTTAAATTAAAGAGGAAGAATGTCCAACAATATCAGTAGTAACGACATCAATAAGGCGCGAGAAGTAATTTATAAAATCGCAGGAATTTATTTGCCACCAAGTAAGGATTCCACGATTAAAAATCGTTTGGATATATTAAAGCGTAAGCTTGGAATCCAAGATTTTGAAGCTTTTTTTAATCAGGTGAGGGTGGGACAATTTAAGCAAGAGTTCATCAATGCTTTTACGACTAATAAAACAGATTTTTTTCGTGAGGGATTCCATTTTGAAGATATGCTAAATAGAATCTTACCGCATAGATTGCGAGATAGTGAACCGCTCAAAGTTTATTGTTCGGCAAGTTCCACAGGAGAAGAGCCTTATTCTATCGCGACCACTTTGCTTTATGCAAAAGATATTTATCGCTCCAGCACCCCAGTAAGTGTATTGGCGACAGATATTGATACTTCTGTATTGGAGTTTGCTAAAAAGGGCAAATATCTTGTGAATACGAAGCTAAATCCTCTGCCAAATTGGCTAGATTTGAAAGATTATTTTGAAATGCGGCATAAAAGCGAAAATGAAGTTTTTATGGACGCTAAACAGAATCTCAAAAACATTTTGACTTTCAAACAACACAATCTTTATGACGCAAGGTATCCTTTTGGCGTAAAAGAATTTGATATTATCTTTTGTCGTAATGTGTTGATTTATTTTAAGGTATCAGACCAAGAGCAGATTTTAAGCAAAATGTTTTCTCATTTGAAGATTGGTGGAACATTGTATTTGGGGCATTCAGAAAGCATTTTGAATCTTGCCTCCAAAGTAGATCGTTTAGGAAAAAACACTTTTATTAAAATAATGGATTAATCCAATGAATACCAACGAAAAACATCACCCAGATTTATTGTTGAAATCCAATCCTTGGAAGGGAGGAGAGAGCAAAAAGCTCATTGCCATTGGTGCAAGCACGGGCGGAGTTGATGCGATTGCAAAGGTTTTGGAAGCTTTACCGCGAGATTTACCGCCGATTGTTATCACACAGCACATACCGGGCAATTTTTCTACTTCTTTTGCGCAGAGATTAAATAGAATCTCTAAGCTTGATGTTTATGAGGTGCGCGAAAAGATCGTTCTTAATGATTCTTGCGCATATTTGGCGGCGGGTGGTTTTCATATGATATTGGGAAGAGGGCATAACGATTATTATGCTAGTCCGCAAGAGGGGATTCGGATTTCGCGCCATTGTCCAAGCGTAGATGTGATGTTTCGGAGTGTGAATAATATCGCAGGGAAAAATGCTTTGGCTATCATTATGACGGGAATGGGAGATGACGGAAGTATCGGAATCAAAGAGCTTTACGACAATGGAGCTTACACGATTGCGCAAGACGAAGCGAGTTGTGTTGTGTTTGGAATGCCCAAACAAGCCATTGCCAAAGGGGCGATTTGCGAAGTTGTGAGCCTAGATTCTATGGTGGATAAGATTCTAAGTTTTGCGGCAGGAAATCTCAAACGCTTCCACAAAGAGGAATCATCAGGGGAGAATGGCTAAGCTGTATTATCCGCTTGAAGCTGTGGAATCCCGCTTTGAAGCGAAAGGTTCAGAGTTTATTTCTCATCTTGTTGCATTAGAGGGCTTTGGAGATTTTGTCGCACAAATGCGTTTGAAACACTTTAAAGCAGTGCATTTCGTAACTTCTTCAAGAGGTTTTAACGCGCAAGGACAGATTGAAGAGAGCTTTAGCGATGATGGAGAGCCTAAAGGCACTTCGGGTATGCCCACACTCAAAGTTTTGCGCGGTTTTGATTTGATAGAATGCGGATTACTTGTTGTGCGTTATTTTGGTGGCGTGAAGCTCGGCACGGGAGGGCTTGTCCGTGCTTATACACAAAGCGCGAAAGAAGTGATTGCTAAGGCGCAAGAGCAGGGCGCATTACAAGCTTATATCCCTAAAGATTCTAGGACGATACAGATTCCTTTTGCGGTTTTTTCGCAAGTGGAATATTTGGCTAAGAAGTTTGAAGTTGGAATCTCGCAAAAAGAGTTTTTGGAAAATGGTGTGCATTTAAAACTCGAAGCAAGTTTTGAAAATCTACAAGCGTTTTTAGAGAAGATAGAATCCTTGCTGTATTAATTTTAAAGAGATATGAAACTTGCCAAATGCAAAAATCATAGAATCTAAAAATTCTCTTCAAACCAACCTGCGATTTCGCTACGAATGGTTTGGTGCAACACAATACCCGCAAGGAAGTCATCTTGTTTTGCTTTTTGTAGTAGGCTAATAAGTCCATTGCGGTATTTGCTAAGATAAGGGTGGTCAATTTGCAAAGGGTCGCCTAAAAACACAATTCTAGAATCCTCTGCCATTCTCGTGCCGATGAGTTTGATTGTGGCATTAGAAGCGTTTTGGGCTTCATCAAAAATAACGAATTTCTTAGCAATGCTCACTCCTCTCGCGTGTGCAATGTCCAAAACTTCAATATTATGTTTATTTAAAAAATATTCTGTTGCCTCTTGACTTTGTATGCTGTTTGCTTCTCCGCGGTATTCAATACGCTTGGCGAGGGATTCCTTTTGCATTTTGGTAATCATAAAATTAATCGCACTGAAGAGTGGATACATAAAATAATTTAATTTTTGGTTCTCATCGCCTTTGCGGAATCCAAGTTCTGCTTCTTTATCGTTTGCGGTTATGGTGTTGCGCAGATAGACGATTCCATTTACTGCGCCCTTTTTAAGTAAATGCAAACCCGCTTGAAGTGCGATGAGTGTTTTGCCGCTTCCTGTTGCACCGCTACAAATCGTGATTTTGTTTTTGGGGTGCGTGAGCAGGGCGTAGAGAAATTTTTGTTCTAAATTAATGGGGTTAATATAGAGCTTGTCTTCTTCTAAACGCATATCAAAATCTAATTCTTCAAACGCGTGATCAAGTTTGATTCCATAACGCTTTTTTCCTGTGAAATAGAGGCTGTTTTCTGTGTTGTCTTGCTCGGATATTTCAATCAAACTCCAATTTTTAAGCGCAGTAAATGCGGAATCGCATTCAAGGATTTCTTTTGTTTTGTCTTTGTGGATTTCAAAATGGTTTAAAAACTGAATCGCTTGAGGGTTTTCAATGCGGTCTCTCCTTAAGGATTGTGAAGAAACATTTAAAGAGAGCGCATAGACTTTTAGAGAAATATCGTTGGTAAGCAACACAAAATGATAATCCTTAGCAATCTCTAAAATCTGCGCGTCATTAAGCCCATAGTCTTGAAATTTTGTTTTGTAATTAGGTCTATGTAGGATTTGAAGCGGAATTTTGTGCTGATGAATTGCAAAGTAAATGGTGTGGATTTTGTCCTCTTGTATGCTTTGGAATTCAGAGATAGAGGCGGAATCGCTTAAGATATTTCTAAAAAATTCTCGCGCAAAAAACCCCGTTTCATTGTTTAAATCTTTTTTCTTATCCAATTCGCTTAGGGTTACATCGCAAATAAAAATTGTATTTTCACCCTCTTGATGCAGAAAAAAGAGATTTTCTACATCATCTAAAATAATAGAAGTATCAATCAAATAAGATTTTTTCACCTATTGGCAACCCTCACATTCAATGCTGCGGTCTAATGCTTCCGTGCTAGCTTCTGCCTCCACGCTTTGGGAACGCAAATAATAGGTAGATTTTAGTCCTAATTTCCAAGCTAAGCTATAAATCTCATTGAGATATTTTCCACTTGCAAGATTGAGGTTGATAAAGATATTTGTGCTTTGCCCTTGATCAATCCATTTTTGACGAATCGCAGCGGCTTTAATTAAGAGGCGTTGGTCAATCTCATAGGCAGAAGTGTAGTAATTCCAATTCTCTAAGCTTAAGTTTGGAGCAACCACAGGAATCAATCCGCTTAAGTTTTCTTCAAACCATTTGCGTTTGTAGATAGGTTCAATCGTTTGGGTTGTGCCAACAAGAATAGAAATAGAGCTTGTAGGTGCAATCGCCATTAAATAACCATTGCGGATTCCTTTTGTCTTGACTTCCTCACGCAAGGAATCCCAATCATAAACAAACCCAAATAATCCTCCCCTATCAATGAGTTTTTTGGCTTCGCTATTGGCTTTGTCAATTGGAAAGATTCCTTTAGACCATTCCGAGCCGACAAACTCACCATAAACGCCTTTTTCTTGAGCAAGTTTGCAACTTGAAGCAATCGCATTGTAGCTTATCATTTCCATAATTTCATCAATCTTCGTCAAATGTTGTTCGCTTCCCCATTCAATGTGGTTTTCTGCCAACATTTGCGCCTCACCCATGATGCCTAAACCAATTGCGCGATTGTTAAGATTGGTTACTTTGACTTTGCGATTGGGGCAGAAATTTAAATCAATCACATTATCTAGCATTCTTACGGCAATAGGCACAACGCGTTCAATGTCTTCTTTGGTGTAGATTTTAGAAAGATTGATAGAAGCGAGATTGCACACTGCGGTTTTTCCATCTCTAGATTCTCTTTGCGCGATGAAGACTTTTTTGCCCCGAATACTATCGGTGGAAGTGATTTTGTTGGAGGGTTTTTTCACTCCACAATCCGTAATGACTTCTTGGGATTCTGGGAAATCTTCAATCGTGCCATCTTCATATTCTACGCGAATAAAACATTCATTAGGTTCGGTGTTTTGAAAAATCTCTGTGCAGAGGTTGGAGCTACGAATCACGCCTGTGTGTGGGTTTGGATTAGCGCGGTTTGCATTGTCTTTGAAACAAAGAAAAGGAGAGCCTACTTCAAAATAACTCGTAAGAATCCTTTTCCACAATTCTTTTGCTTTAATAGTTTCTTTGGGGATATTTGGGTCTTGCTCGTATTGGATATAACGCGCTTCAAATGCTTCTCCATAGAGGTTTGTTAAATCAGAGCAGTTTAGCGAATCAAAAAGATTCCACAAACCATCTTCGCTAACCCTTTTCATAAACAAATCCGGAATCCAAAGTGCAGGAAATAAGTCGTGTGTTCTTCTTCTCTCTTCTCCACTATTTTTCTTAATATCTACGAAATCAAAAATATCACTATGCCAAGGTTCTAAATAAACCGAAATTGCGCCTTTGCGTGTGCCTAATTGATCCACTGCAATGGCAATATCGTTGGTGATTTTCAAAAACGGAATCACACCCCCCGCTGCGTTTTTATGCCCATCAATAAAGCTTCCAAGCCCACGAATCTTAGAAAAGTCCCAACCAATTCCACCACCATATTTACTTAAAAGTGCCATTTCTTTATAGGAATCAAAAATACCTTCAATATTGTCTGGAGTGCTTCCGATATAACAAGAGCTTAGTTGATGACGCGGAGTTCTCGCGTTAGAAAGTGTGGGAGTGGCTGCCATAACTTCAAATTTGGAGAGCAAATCATAAAACTTTTCAGCCCAAGCATTAGGGTCTTGTTCGTTTTGCGCCAAAAACATCGCAATACCCATAAACATATGTTGTGGCAGTTCAATAGGGTCTCCCTTTTTGTTTTTGAGCAAATAGCGGTCATAAAGGGTTTTTATTCCTAGATAAGTAAATTGCAAATCACGACTCTTGTCAATTTTTTTATCCAATCTTTCCAAGTCAAATTTTTCTTTCATACCTTTGATGATACGATTCTCATTTTCGCCCAATTCCAAGTATTCGCGCAATGATTTATAGCCATTAAAGCCATTAATGCGATGATAGAGATCATAAAGGAAAAGCCTTGCAGCAACAAAAGTCCAATTTGGACAATCAATATCAATTTTATCTACAGCAGTTTTGATTAAAGTTTGTTGGATTTCTTGTGTGGTGATTTTGTCGTGGAATTGCAGTTTCGCATCAACTTCTAGTTCGCTTTGTGAAACTCCCTCTAATCCCGCGACAGAATCTCGCGTGTATTTTTGAATCTTTGTTACATCAAGCGGTTCAATTCTTCCATTTCTTTTAATAACAGTTAGCATAGTTTCTATCCTTATTATTGATATTCTACAAGCTCATCATTTAGATGAAATCTTTTCGGTTGCCCTTTTGGGCAAATCTTACCGCATTAGCCTTTCTTTCTTTTTCTTTGTGTTGGGTCTAATACTTTTTTGCGGATTCTGATGTTTTTTGGAGTAACTTCCAAAATCTCATCTTCTTCAATCCATTCTAAGGCGCGTTCCAAATTTAAATCTCTTGGCGGCACGAGTTTGATTGCCTCATCACTTCCACTTGCGCGCATATTGGTTAGATGTTTTGCCTTTACAGGATTGACATCTAAGTCGTTTTCGCGGCTATGTTCGCCAATAATCATACCCACATAAACTTTAGTTTGCGGAGGGATAAACAACACGCCCCTTTCTTGAATATTGCCCAAAGAAAACGGAGTCGCTTCGCCATTTTCCATTGAAATCAACGCACCATTGCTTCTTGTTTCTACATTGCCACTAAAGGGGCGAAACTCCAAAAAGCTATTATTCATTACGCCTTCGCCTTTGGTATCAGTCAAAAATTCGCTACGATAGCCAATCAATCCTCGTGCGGGAATTTCAAACTCCAAGCGCGTATAACCTTCGCCCATTGGATTCATCGCTTTTAATTCCGCTTTTCTGCGTCCTAGTTTTTCAATCACACTTCCGGAATAATCTTGTGGTGTGTCAATCACTAGAGACTCAAAAGGTTCGCATTTCTGCCCATCAATTTCTTTGACAATCACTTCAGGACGCGAAATGCTAAATTCATAATCTTCACGACGCAAATTTTCTGCTAGAATTGTGATTTGCAATTCTCCGCGTCCGCTGACTTTGAATTTCCCCTCGCCTAACTCTTCAATTTTCATTGCGATATTGGTTTGCATTTCTTTTTCTAGGCGTTCTTTGAGTTTGTTTGCGGTTACATGTTTGCCCTCTGTCCCTGCAAAAGGTGAATCATTCACGGCGAAATTTACGCTCATTGTTGGTTCTTCTAAGTGCATAGGATCAAGCGGAATCGGATTATTAGGATCTACAATAGAATCTCCCACATTAATAGAATGGAATCCGGCTAACGCGACAATATCCCCAGCTTGTGCTTCGTCAATTTCAGTTCTAGCCAAACCATAAAAACCGATTAATTTAGTAATCTTGCCGGTAACTTTTTCTCCATTACCTTTAGCAAGCATAACATTCTCGCCTTTTTTGATTTTTCCATTAAAAATCCTTGCGATTCCAATTTTCCCTACATAGTTATCATAATCTAGGGTGAAAATTTGGACTTGTAGTGGGTTACTACTTTCTCCGCTAGGAAGAGGCACGAATTCCAAAATCGCATCAAAAAGCGGTTCTAGGTTTTTCTTCTCATCTTCTAATTCTTTCATCGCATAGCCATCACGCGCCGCTGCGTAAATGACAGGAAAATCTAGTTGTTCTTCGTTTGCCCCCATAGCAGAAAACAAATCAAAAACCTCATCAATCACACGGTCGGGCTGTGCGGCGGGTTTGTCAATTTTATTGACAACAACAATCGGGCGGATTCCAAAGGCTAGGGCTTTTTTAACTACAAATTTGGTTTGTGGCATTACGCCCTCTTGCGCATCTACAAGCAACAAAACGCCATCTACCATTTTTAATACACGCTCAACCTCGCCCCCGAAATCTGCGTGTCCGGGAGTGTCAATGATATTGATTTTTGTTCCCTTATAATTAATTGCGGTGTTTTTGGATAGAATCGTGATTCCGCGTTCTTTTTCAATCTCGTTGCTATCCATTACGCGTTCGTCTATTTGTTCGTGATTTGCAAAAGTTCCTGATTGCCTAAGCAAACCATCTACAAGAGTGGTTTTCCCATGATCAACATGCGCAATCACAGCAATATTTCTGATTTCTTGCATTGTGTTCCTTGAAAAATAAAAATTAAGAAGCGGATTCTATCCAAAAAGAAACTAAAAGAATCTTAACGAATGCGTAAAATATATTTGGAATAGCTTTTGCTTATCTTTTTGGAAACAGAGATTCTAAAATTTTAAATAAAGGCGTAAAATGCTACCTTTAGTGGATATTGAAAAAGTCAGTCAAAAAAATGTTGTCAAAACTCAAAACAGCCAAATTGCAAGTGAAAATGAAAGTGGAGGATTCGCTGAAATTTTTAATTTTCTAAGTTTGGATAAAAATTCTAAAAAAACGGAATCTAGTGCTAAAAAAACTCCACAAAATACGCCTGAAAACAATCAAAAAAGTAGCCTTGATAAGCTTTCTGGAAATGCCAATAAAGGCAGTAATATCCTTAAAAGTTTAGATGAAAAATACAATCTTTCTAAAAATTTTTCTAATACTCAAAAACAAGAATCCCAAAACAAGAATCCAAAAGCTAATATCCAAAACCAAAATACCCGCGCTTTGCCAAGCAATACTGCATTTAATAGTGCGAAGGAATTGCTAGAGTTTTCAAAGTCTCAAAAGCAAGAAACAAAGACTTTGAAAGATTTAAAAGCAGTCGCGGAGGATTTGAAGCTTAATGTCCAAAAAATAAGCTTACAAAATGGCGAGGAAAAAGCAGTTAAAAATACAATAAAATCTGAAAACTTGTCTGATAAAATCATTAATCCCAATACAAAACAAAGAGCATTAAATGCGGACTTGAAAGCAGAAAAAACCAGCAAAGAATCTTCTAATATTTTGGGCAATTTATTGCAAGATAAAGAATTGTTAAAGAAAGAATCTCAAAAAGATTCCAAAAATTATTCTATTAAAAATCAAAAAGAAGATTCCAAAGTAGAGGCGAAAGAATCTAAAACTCTAAAAGATTCCAAAGTGGATTTGAAAACAAAATCCGCAGAGATTGTAGAGGATTCTAAAGTCAAAACCACGCAGGTTAAAAACTTGCAAACCCAAAAAGAGGCAAAAGATTCTAAAGTAGATTCTAAAGAAGCCAAAGTGGAATCCAAAATAGATTCTAAAGAAGTCAAAAATGCAGAATCCAAAGCTAAAGAAAGCAGTGTGAAAAACACGCAACTCAAAGATTCTCAAAGTATAGAAAAAACAGAAAGCACAAAAGAATCTAAAACTCTAAAAGATTCCAAAGTGGATTTGAAAACAAAATCCGCAGAGATTGTAGAGGATTCTAAAGTCAAAACCACGCAGGTTAAAAACTTGCAAACCCAAAAAGAGGCAAAAGATTCTAAAGTAGATTCTAAAGAAGCCAAAGTGGAATCCAAAATAGATTCTAAAGAAGTCAAAAATGCAGAATCCAAAGCTAAAGAAAGCAGTGTGAAAAACACGCAACTCAAAGATTCTCAAAGTATAGAAAAAACAGAAAGCACAAAAGAATCTTTAGCAGAAAAACCAGCGCAAACGCAAAGCAAGGCGCAAGAATCCCTAAAAACTTCCCAAGATTCCAAGCAGAGTTTCACGCAAAAAGAAGCACAAAAACAAGAGAATATTGTAGAAGAAAAGATTATAAAAGAGGAATTAGTTAAAGATTCCAAAAACGCAAAAACTACTAAAGAAACGAAGTTTGCTCAAGATTTAGAGCAGAATCCCTTTATCCAAAAAGAAAAAAAGGAAGTCAAGGATTCATTGCTTAAAGACAATGAAAGCCAAAAAAGCACAAAAGATTCCAAAATAAGGACGCAAAATACAAATAGTTTCAACACTGCCTTAAAAGAAGAAAATATAAGGCAAGAAACAAAAATGCAAGATATTTTCTTGGATAATTTGCTAAAGACAAAAGATTCAAGTTTGCAAACCACTAAAGAATCTCACAGAGAAGTGATTGCAGAAGCGACGAAAGAAAATGTGGAGAAAAAAGCAAAGGCAAACCAAGAAGTTTTTAGTGCGCAAACACAAGCACAAGTAGAGAATCGCGTAAGTGTGCAAAACACTTTCTTGCACTTTAGTGATAAGTTAAGGGACGCATTGCAGAATTATCGTCCGCCTGTTACAAAACTATCTTTGGAACTCAATCCAGAGAATCTAGGAAGCGTGGAATTGACGATTACTAAGAGGGGCGACAAACTCTCTGTGCAGATTGGTTCAAACCAAAACGCCTTGCAACTCTTTATGCAAAATGCGCAGGAATTTAAAAACAGCTTGAATAACTTAGGCTTCAATGATGTGAATTTGGAATTTAAAGATAATGCGGGGAATAGCTTAGGAAGTGGGGATTTTGGAAACTCTCAAGGCGGAAATGGAGGATTCCAAGAGCAGAATCCTAGGGGGCATTCGCAACAAAATTCAGAGCAAAATTCTGATGAAAATCCAAAAAATGCTCAAAAGTGGAACGAAAATAGCTTATATATTCCAAAAGAAGCTAACAACCCTTACGCTAAAGTAGCGTTGGTAGAGATTAACTTCTCATATATTGCTTAAAGGAGCTAATATGTCTGTAACATCTACTTCAACTTTAGATGGAAGCTACAATCAAGCAACTTCTACAAGTAGCACAACAAACAATGCGACAACAAGAGGTGCTTTAGATGATAATCCGATTCCAACAACGGAAACAGAAACGGGGGGCAACTCTCTCTCTAACGAAGCATTTATGCGGTTGTTCTTAGAGCAGCTTAAAAACCAAGACCCAACTGCACCAATGGAAACGCAAGAGATTCTAACACAAACTGCGCAGCTCACACAAGTAGAAGCGCAAGAAAAAATGAAAACTGCGATGGAAAAAATGACAAGTGCGATGGAATCCATGCAAGCAACTAATGAAAAAACGATTGAAGCGCAAGAAAAAATGGTGGAATCCCAACAAAAAATCCTAGATTCTTTTGGTGCATTGGTGGATAATATCCAAGATACCAATATCTTAAGCGGTTATAATTCTGTAAGCGTAATTGGGAAAATGGCGGAAACCGGCTTGGATACAATCACGATTGAAAAGAATGAAAAAATGGAATTTTCTTTGTATTTTGATGAAGCTATTGATGCAAGCAAAGGGAATCCTAAAATTTCTATTATTACTAGCAAAGTTTCCACAGGTGAGGACGGAAAAGAATCCACAGAAAAAACAATCGTCAAAGAAATTGACCTTAGTTCGTATGATGGACAAAAAGGTTGGATTACTTTTGAATGGGATACTAAAGATAATAGTGGCGGTTATGTTAAAGCCGGAGATTATACGATTTCTGCGGAATACAATTTGGATTCTACAACCAACAAATATTTAGAAACTACACACGGGCGTGGCGAAGTGCAAAGCGTGATTTTTGATCAAGGCATTCCTTATGTGAAACTTGGCGAAATGGTTGTGCCAATCACTTATGTTTATTCATTTGAATCTAAGAGTTAATAATAAGCTACATAAAAGAAAGGATTGATTATGGTAGGCGCATTTTATAATGGAATCAGCGGGGTTAGAACACATCAATTTGGGATTGATTCGACTTCTAACAATATCGCAAACATTAACACAATCGGTTATCGCGCGAATTTGCCAGAGTTTAAGAGTTTATTTGCCACAAGTATGAACTATGTCAATGCAAACTCTCCAATCTCCAATGACTATAACTATGGTTCTACGATTGGCTCAAATGCGATTAACGCAAATGACGGAACTTATGTGAGTGCTGATGGAGATTATAATGTTGCTTATAGTGGCAAGGGTTGGTTTGTCGTTGGGCTAAACAAAAATGGCGCGTTTGACATTAATGCGCCTACTTATAATGGCACACAACAAAACTATTTCACACGCGATGGTTCTTTTAGCTTAGATGGCGAAGGGTATCTTGTCAATTCTAGCGGATATTATATGTATGGAATCAATCTAGGCAAAATCGCAGCTGATGGCACACTCACAGGCACAAATAATTTAGAAGCCGATTATGCAGGACTTTCTGGTTCTAATTTACAACCTTTGCAGATTCCAAAAAACTTGCAATACAAGCCTACGCTTACTACAGAAGTGGGATTATCTATCAATCTTAATCGCACACAAAACCCTAAAGGAATCGGGAAATTACAAGATGAGAATGGAAATTTTAGTATGGATAAATTCCTCTCTCAAAATCTCAATGCAATGATGAATGCAAATGGCGAAGCGTTAGACCCTAAAAACTATAAAGATATTAGTATTAGCATTGAACAAGCAGGAGTTACGACTAAATACACTTTTACTTATGGGGCAGCGGAAAATGGATTTACTACTATGGGTGAGCTTATGGAACTCATCAAAGAGCAAACCGGCTTAACTTTGGGCTTGAAACTAGATAGTGAGGGGAATCCTAGCGATTGTTCTATGTATCTTAGTAATGGCGGCGCACAAGATGTCAAAGTGAGCGTAAATGGCAAACTCGCAGATAAATTAGGATTAACAGCAAATAGCATTAATTTAGAATCTGCTTTTGGAAGTATGATAAAAGATTTTGTGGATAATACCGAATACCAAAATCAAGATTATGTGAAATATCAAGGAATGATTTTCCAAAAAAATGGCGAGGGCATTGCAAATGGGAATCCTTTGGATAATCCCGATGGTTGGACGCTTGTAGATAGTAGCGGAGTGCCTCCTTATCAAAATGCACAAGCGACAAATTACGACAAAGATTCTTTAGTAGTTAGTAATGGTAAAGTTTATAGAAAACTTACCGATGATGTTACAGAAGTTACAGACCCAGCAACAGGTGCAATCAGTATCGCAGCTCCAGAGGAAGACGCAGCAAATTGGGAAGAAGTCGCTACTGCAGTGAGAGGCGAAGTTGCAGAATATACTGATGGCACAACTTATGCTCAAGATTCCATTGTCAGCTATAATGGAATCCTTTATCGCAAAACCAATGGCGCAGGAAATACGAATCCCACAGAAGATACTTTGGGTTGGAGTATGGTAAGTGTTTCAAGTCTAAGTAGCACACAACTTCAAGTGCCTACTTATGAAACAAACACCGAAATTTACAGCGATTCAGGTGAAAAGTTTATTTTAAAAACACAATATATCTTGCTAGAACAAGCAAACCGCGAAGTAACACCGGAAGTTTTGGAGCGTTGGGAAGTGCGCAGTAGCATTTATGATGGCGTTGGGAAAGTAATGATTAGCGAGAATCCAACAATCAGCGAGATTACTTTTAATGATGATGGGACTGCGAATGCACAGGTTTTTCAAGTGCCTTTTAATGGTAGTAATATAAGCGTAGATTTGACACAATCTGCTGATGGCAAAACCACAAGCAACTTTGCTTATGCGGATTCTGATGTGAAAGCTGTTTCACAAGATGGCATTAATGCGGGGATTATGAAAGATGTTGTGATTGATGAGAATGGCATTATTATGGTGAATTTCACCAATGGCAAACTAGAACCAATCGGACGCTTTGGAATCGCTGCATTTGTCAATGATCAAGGCTTAAGCAAAGTGGGCGGAAATTTATTTGAAATGAATGCGAGAACGATTAACGGGCAAACCGCTGTTGTAAGCGGTCCTCCGCTTCTTGCTTGGGAAGAAAATGGACTTGCAAACTTGAAGTTTGGTAGGGTGCTAGACCATATGCTAGAGACTAGCAACGCCGATACCGGCACTGCTTTGACAGACCTTATCGTTTATCAAAGAGGCTATCAAATGAGCGCGAAATCTATCACAACTGCCGACGCGCTAATGCAAGAAGCAATCCAGCTTAAACGCAACTAATCAAGTGGAATCCCTTTTTGGGATTCTTAATTTTATTCTGCTAATTCTCCTAATTTTTCAAACCCAAGAATTTGAGTTTGCCAAAGCAAGATTTTAATTGAAAAAAAGTAGAATTTGGCAAAAATTTTTAAGGTTAAATGGAATGAATACAAAAGATGTTAGAGCTTTATTCTTAGAATATTTTGCAAACAAAGGGCATAAGATTTATGATTCTATGCCCCTAGTGCCTGATGACCCTACGCTTCTATTTACCAATGCGGGTATGGTGCAGTTTAAAGATATTTTCACCGGTAGAATCCCGATTCCTACTCCAAATATCGCGACAAGTGCGCAGACTTGTATCCGCGCAGGTGGCAAACATAACGACTTAGAAAATGTCGGCTACACCGCACGACACCATACGCTTTTTGAAATGCTAGGAAACTTTAGCTTTGGAGCGTATTTCAAAAAAGAAGCGATTGCGTATGCGTGGGAGTTTGTTACAGAAGTTTTAGGCTTTGATAAAAAGGTGCTTTATGTAACCGTGCATGAAAACGACACGGAAGCTTATGAGCTATGGAGTGCGCATATAGATGCTTCGCGTATTAAAAAAATGGGCGATAAAGATAACTTTTGGCAAATGGGCGATGTTGGACCTTGCGGACCTTGTAGCGAGATTTTTGTAGATCAAGGAGAAGAAAACTTCAATGGACCAGAAGATTATTTTGGAGGAGATGGGGATAGGTTTTTAGAGATTTGGAATCTTGTCTTTATGCAGTTTGAACGCGACAAAGAGGGGAATCTTAAGCCACTTCCTAAGCCTAGCATTGATACAGGAATGGGCTTAGAGCGCGTGGTGGCACTTTTGGAGGGAAAACGAAGTAATTTTGATTCGTCTTTGTTTATGCCGCTAATTGCCAAAGTAGAAGAAATTACGAAGCAGACTTATGTTTATGAGAGCGGAGCAAGTTTTCGCGTGATTGCAGACCATGCTAGAAGTGTGGCGTTTTTACTTGCACAAGGCGTGAATTTTGACAAAGAGGGCAGGGGTTATGTGCTACGCAGAATCCTACGCCGCGCGATTCGTCATGGATATTTGCTTGGGCTTCGTGCGCCTTTTGTTTATGAAGTTGTAGGTCGTGTGTGCGAAAATATGGGGGCGCATTATCAATATCTATTGGAAAAGCAACAAACAATTATGACGCAATGCAAAGCTGAAGAAGTGCGATTCTTTGAAACAATTGAAAATGGAATGAATCTCTTTAATAAAGAGCTAGAAAAGCTAAAACAAGAAAAAGCAAATCAACTCTTTAGCGGGGAAGTTGCCTTTAGATTATACGATACTTATGGGTTTCCGCTTGATTTGACGCAAGATATGTTGCGCGAAAATGGCTTTGGCGTGGATATGGATAGCTTTGAAATTTGTATGAAAGCACAAAAAGAACAAGCAAAGGCGAATTGGAAAGGAAGCGGAGATAGCGCAAAAGAGGGGGACTTTAAGATTCTGCTTAGCGAGTTTGGACAAAATGAGTTTGTCGGCTATGAAAAAATGGAATCCCAAAGCAGAATCCTTGCCCTTTTGGATAGCAATTTGCAACGCACAGAGGCGATAAAGGCGGGAGAAATGGGATTTGTGATGTTGGATATTACACCCTTTTATCCGGAATCCGGCGGTCCTGTGGGAGATAAAGGAATCCTAAAACATAATCAAGAAATCATCGCAGAGGTGATAGATACCAAAAAATATTTTGGCTTAAATATCAGTCAAGTTCAAGCGATTGGAAATTTAAGAATCCAAGAAGGCGTGTTTGCAGTCGTGGATTCTGCGCGTTTGGAAATTGCTAAGCACCATAGTGCAACGCATTTGTTGCATAAGGCATTGCGTGAGGTTTTGGGTGAGCATATCGCCCAAGCGGGAAGTCTCGTAGAATCCAATCGTTTGCGCTTTGACTTTAGCCACCCAAGTGCGCTAAGTCCTGAAGAGTTAGAGCGGATTGAACAAAATGTCAATGCGCAGATTCTAAGCGCAAATGCGCAAGTTTGCGAACAAATGGAATTGCAAAAAGCAAAGGCAAAGGGCGCGATTGCTTTGTTTGGTGAGAAATATGGCAAGGAAGTGCGCGTGGTGAGTTTTGGGGATTCTGTGGAATTATGCGGTGGAATCCATGTGCCAAATACCGCCTATATTGGCAGTTTTTATATCATCAAGGAATCGGGCGTAAGTAGCGGAGTGCGCAGGATTGAAGCGGTTTGTGGCAAAGCAGCTTATGAGTGGGGCAAAACTGCATTACTTAGCGTGGAATCTGCAAAAGAAAGCCTTAAAGCGCAAAACCTCTTACAAGGCATTGAAAAGTTAAAAGAACAAGTGCGGGAGCTAAAGAGTAAAGCCAACAAATCTACAAGTAACCTTAAAGAAGCAGAATCAGAAAGTATTCAAGGAGTGAAACTGATTGTGTCAGAGCTTAAAGATATAGAAGCAAGTGAGGCGAAAAAACTCGTAGATAATGCTAAAAATGAGAATGAAAAAGTCGCGGTTTTGTTGCTCACAACAGAATCCCAAAAGGATAAAATCGTGATTACCGCCGGCGTGAAAGGAATTGACTTAAAAGCAGGTCTATGGGTCAAAGAGATTGCACAAATTTTAGGGGGCAATGGCGGAGGACGCGATGACTTTGCAACTGCTGGAGGCAAGGATAAGGCTAAGATTCCACAAGCTTTGCAAGCTGCCAAAGAAATTGCCAAAAAGGCGATTGGATAGGTAGAGAATCCTAAAATAGGGGGTTTTTAATTGTAATTAGAGGTTGGATTTTGTTGAAGTCTTTACTTGGCTTTGGCGCGTTGGGATTCTGTGAATGGAATCTGAAATCTCGCCTTTTCTCGCCATTGCAAGGAAGTGAAGCTGACGCGACAATCCGCACCCTAAAATCTCGCTAAAAAAGATTCCATAGTAACATCTTTGGTAACCCAAATTATAGATTGCCGCAGCCTTTTGCAAAGACTTTGCAATGACGCAGTAGTAATAATGGTTGTTTAGACTATGGATTGCCGCAATTCCGCTATCGCAGAATCTCGCAATGATGCAGTGGAATTGCAGGTTATTTTGGATTGTGGATTATGGAATCTCTAATTGGCAATGAAATGCTACAACATTAGGGGATTATTTGCCCGTCCTCTTGCCTACGCAAGAGGCTTTAGCCTAAAAGCTAGGATAAAATGTAGAATCTGTGTTTTGGAGTTGGATAAAATTGCGTGTTGCTTCGTTGATTGCGGAATTGATGGCGTTTTGGAGTGTGATTTGGATTTGGTTTGGGTTCAGTTTGGCTTTGTCTCCAAAAACGAAATATCGGCTGTTTTGGTTTTGAATGCTTGATTTCCCACGAAAGATTCTTAAAGTTTCGGCTTGGCTAAAGTTAAATTGCACTTCAAAAATCGCCTCATCACTCGTATATTCACTCCAAAATCCACCCTCGCGCTTTTGCGTGTTGATGTTGCCAAAAATCACTTTTAATTGGTAATAAGCATTATTGGATTCTATGGTTTCAGTCTGCGAAGATTGCGCGAAACAACCACTTTGGGCGAGAGAATTTTCTATCATTTCTTGGATTTGTGCATTGGAAATTTCAAGATCATTATAATCGCCTCTTTTTAAATCTACTAATTGATAGGTTACAATAGGGTTTTGGCAAGTTTTCAAAACGCGAGAATTCGGCAAATCATCAAATTTTTGCGCACATGCACTCAATAAAAATGCACTAAGAGACAAGTAGCAAGTTTTAGCACAAAGGCTTTTGGGATTCCATCTCTTCAACAATTCCATAAACACTCCTTTAAAAATAGGCTGATTTAAAAGGCTAATTTTAACACAATTTATTGCTAATTTTATGCAAGATTGATACAATACGCAAATAATTTAAAGGTAAAAAATTGCATTTTCTAAAACACAAAAAATCCACTCTTTTAGCAATCTTGTTGTGCATTATTATAGGAATCGGAATGACCTTTTATGTGCAAGATAGCAAACAAGAATCCATCAAACAAGATACTTTGTTGTATTATATTAATTTAAGCGGCAAACAGCGACAATTAGCCCAAAGAATCGTTTTTTTGTCTCAAATTGTCGTTACAAACCGCATTTTAAATCGCAATAACCCCTCAAGTCTCACAGAGCTTCGCGAATGTATTAATCAACTCAATTCTATTCATCTTATTTTGCGAAATTTCGTAATTTCCACAATTGTTGGCGATAAAACCCATTCGACTTTGGACGAAATTTACTTTGGCGATGGAAATTTAAATGTCAAAATGGAAGAGTTTTTAAATGATGCCAATAAAATATTCTTTTTGCAATCTACACAAGATCTTTTTCGCGTCAATCAAGAGCTTTTAACACAATTAGAAGGGGATAATGGATTACTTGCAAGTTTAGAACTCGCCACACTTAGCCAACAATTCTATGCGCAAAATCTCCTTAAAGAATCGCAAAGCAATTTGCAGATTCTACTTTATGTCATGCTTCTTATTTGTGGTTTGCAAATCCTCTTGCTTTTGGGAGGCTTGGAGAAAAACAAATCCGAAAACAAATAAAGTTTAAAAACAAATCAAGAATCGTGAAGTAAATTAAAAGGCAAAACAAAGATTGAAAGGAATCGCAAAGGAGGGTTGATTGAAAAGTTATTTTCCGTTTTTGGCGTTGGCAGTTTTTTTGATTTTGCATTTGGGTATTTATTTTGGTTTGATACGACAGATTGTCAAGCCTAAGATTCCGCGCTTGGTGCTGAAGTATTTTTTGGTTTTTAACTTTTTGGGTGTGGTGAGTTATTTTGCCGCGCGGTATTTTGTGGATTTCCCGCAAAGCCTCTATTTCTTGGTTTCTTTGTCTATTGGTGTGGGATTTGTTCTTTTTGTTGTAATGTTGCTTTATCAATTTTTTTCTTTGGTTTTGCGCCTGATTGCTTGGTTGTTTCCGAAATTCTCCCAAGAGAGAAGAGGGTTTTTTCAAAACCTCTTGAATCTCACAAGCGGAATTTTTGCCTTTGCGTATTTGGGCGCAGGGTTGATTGAAGGTAGATTAGCACCTAAAATAGAGCACATTAGGATTACATTAAGGAATCTTAAAATACCAATAAATGCAGTGCAAATTAGCGATTTGCATATTGGGGGCTTGATTGAAGAAAATGTCGTGCGCCAAATCGTAGAGCAGACTAATCAGCTAAAGCCTGATTTTATCGTGCTTACAGGCGATATTATAGATACAGAAGTAGCAAGAGTGCTAAAGGCGATAGAAGAACTTGCCAAGCTAAACGCGCCTTTAGGCGTGTATTTTGTAACAGGAAATCACGAGTATTTTCATAACATTCAGCCGCTTTTAGAGAAGCTAAAATCTATCGGGATTAGAGTGCTAGAGAATGAATGTGTGCAGCTGATACAAGAGGGGGAAGTGGTGCTGAATCTTGCGGGAGTGTATGATTTGTTTGGGCGAAGAATCGGAGTTTTAAAGCCAAATTTAGAACAAGCCCTAAAGGAAAGAGTGGAATCTAAGCCTTTGATTCTCCTGTCCCATCAGCCAAAATTTGCTAATGAAGTGCAAGAATCTCATCAAGTGGATTTGATTTTAAGCGGACATACGCATGGAGGGCAGATTTTTCCATTCCGATTCCTTGTTACGCTGGATCAACCTTATCTTGCAGGTTTGTATCAACACAATCCAACCACACAAATCTATGTGAATCGTGGCACGGGGTTTTGGGGACCGCCTATGCGAATCTTGGCGCGTGCAGAGATTACATATTTTGAATTTATTGCAGGTTAAAGAAATGCTAAAAGTATTTTTCAAAGAAAGTAAAGTATAATTTCATATTTAAAATTTGGAAATCTATGAGAAACAAGAAATATTGGGCATTTTTACTATTGTTTATCACAAATTCCCTGTTTGGATTGGAATTTTATATTAATAGCGGCAGGGAAGATAATAGAAATTTTGCAGTGCTAAATCTGCTAGATAATCAACCTTTTATCTGCACAGAATCCTTTAATAGAGAATCGGAAGTAAGCGAAATTGTTTGCAGATTTGACTTTCCCTTATTATCGCGGTTTGCGAGAAGCGAGACTTTATTTTTTTCTGTAACTCCTGAAAGTTTTGATGACAACACGCAGGGATTCTTTTTAAAAATTAAACCCAAAAATGGCAAAAAAATCAAACTCTACAATGCTGAATTTAGCCTTGTTTCAAGAAAGCCTATCCCGCAAGAGCATAACGAATCTTCTAAGCGGTGGCAAATCTTGGGCTATGAAAATAGAATTCCGTTTTTAAACGACAAGCCAAGCAATGGTTTGAATTTCCCAATATCTTTTGAAGAAGAGTTGCCAAGAATTGGGGCATTAGATGTGCAGTTGCGCCCGATGAATAATGAAGTAGGGGCGGATAAGGATTATTTCTTGCGCATACAATCTGCGATTTCAAACGAATCCTACACAGAAGCTTTAAACGCAATAGAAGAGATGTTGGGGCTTTATCCTGATACGATTTTTAAACGCGATGTGCTGTATTTTAAAATCGTCGCTTTGGATAGTTTAGAAAAAGAAGAAAACTACGAAGATATTATGATGCTTGCTAAAGCGTGGTTGGACGCTTATCCGACAGATGTTCATGTGCCACAAACGCTTTTTGTTTTGGCAAAAACCTATGCTAAAATGAATTTTTTTGAAGAAGCTAAGTATTACTATGATAGGCTTTTTACTGAATACAAAGGAGACAAATACGAGCTTCTAGCAAGGTTGGATTATGGCGAAAACCTCTATATGAGGGGAGATCGCAAGGTTGTTTTAAGTATGTATGAATCTACTTTGAATGAAACAACAGATTTGGAAGTCGCATCTTTGGCTTCTGTTTTGCTTGGAGATTATTATCGCAAGGCAGAAAATCGGGCGGAAGCGCAAAGGTATCTCAAAAATGTTTTAGACGCGAATCCAAACTTTTTCTTAAAAGAGATTCCAAAGCATTATAATATGCTACAAAGATGGGCAGAAGCAGGAATCTATGAAGTTCCAGCACAGGTTGCGGAAGTGATATTTGAAACAATAGAGGACAAAGACGACCCGCTTTATTTACCACTTTTAAAAAGTATGGCGATATGGTTTGATAAGTCGGGCAACCTTAAAAAAGCACACCAATATTATCAGCTTTTGCTTAAAGATACTGAAAGCGATTCAGAGCGACGCGAAGTGCGGAATCTTGATGATAATTTATTGCTAAATTATGATGAAGAAAATGCGACGAAAAAATTAGAACATTATGATTATGTAAGACAAAGCTATCAAGGCAAAGAAGAAGCCAAAATGGCTTTGGAGAAAAAGGCGCAAACTTTGTATGAATTGGGCAAATACCAAGAAATCTTTGCGATGAGAGAAGAGTTAGAAGAAGAATTAGGCGAAAGTCCTGAAGTTTTGCTAGATTCTCTAAGTGCGCTTACAAGGGATTCTTTAAAAAACCAAAACTGCAAAGAAGTAGCGTATTATGGAAGTTTATATGGCGAGAAGATTCCGCTAACAAGCAAAGAGAGATTGCAAATGTTTGATTGTTTGTTAGAAAACAGACAATACAATGTCGCAAAAACAATCGCCCAAATAGAATCTCAAGACGCAAAAACTGCAACAGATAAAGAGGATTGGCTCTATCGTCTTGCGTGGGTGCAATACCAAATGCAAGATTATCCTAAAGCAACCCTTGCTGCAAGAGATGCTTTGAATCTCCTTAGCAATCCTGCACATAATGATAGTGCGTGGGTATTGTTTATGTCTTTAAGCAAACAAGGAAGATACGAAGAGGCTTTCAAGATTCTGCCAATTTTAGAAGAAAAGCTTAAAGATGATGATAAGATGATTGAAGTTTATAAGGAAATGTTGCAAAGGGCACTTGTAAGCAAAGATGATACTGCAATCCAAGTTTATGCCAACAAACTCATCGCACTCCAAAAGCAACACCAACGCTTTGAATATTCGCCATGGGCGGAATTGGGTATGGTGGAAGCACTCAATCGCGAGGGCAGGTTTCAAGAATCTTTGGATTTATTAAAAAGTGCAGAAGCGCATATTAGCTCTGGCAATGAACGAATCCAAATTTATTATTTGCAAGGATATTTAAATGATAAATTAGGCAACAAAGCCGCAGCAATAGAATCCTACAATCAATGCGAGGCGGTAGAAGCGCAATCTGCTTGGAAAAATCTATGTGTAGATGCGAAAAAACTGCTAGAACAAGAAAATGAGATTCCAACAAGAGGACAGCAATGAAAAAAACAGATGCAATAAAACAAGTCAATGAGGAAAAGAATTTTGAAGATTATTTGGGTATTATTTCGCAATGTTTGGAGAAATTAGAAGACGAAAATCTTTCTCTTAATGAGGGTTTGAAATTTTATCAAGAAGGTATGGAAAACTTGCAAAAAGCGCAAAAAATCTTAGAAAATGCACAACTTCAATGCGAGGAACTCAAAACGCAGTATAAAAAGGAAGAACAATGAAAATCGCCGCTTTACAACTCTCAAATACCAAAAGTCAAAGCGAGATAGAATCCTATCTCAAAGCCGCCGTGGAAGCAAAGGCTAAAATCATTCTTTTTGGGGAATATTTACTCAATCCGTTTTTTAAAAATTTGGAATCTAAAAGTGATAAAAAATCCCAATGGCTAGAACAAATCAACAAAGAAAACGAAAGTCTTTTGCAGCTTTCTGCGAAATATGGAATCATCATTGTAACACCTATTTTGGAAGTTGTTTCTCGCAAAATCTACAAAACGATTCTGATTATCAACAAAGGCAAGGCATTGCATTATAGAGCACAGAAACTTATGCCCTATGAGCATTGGAACGAAGCGAAGTTTTTTGCCAATACTTCGCCTAAAATGCTTAAAACGCCGCCGATTTTTAGCGTTGGAGGGATTAAATTTTCGGTGCTTTTTGGTTATGAATTGCATTTTGATGAGTTTTGGTTGAAATTCAAAAATGAAAATGTGGATTGTGTTTTATTGCCGAGTGCTTCAACTTTTGATTCTTCTTTGCGTTGGCGTAGCATTATTAAAATGCGCGCCTTTTTGAATAGTTGCTATATTTTACGCGCTAATAGAATTGGGCAATACGAAGATACAGCGACAAAAAGCTTGTGGAACTTTTATGGAGATTCTTTGTTTGTTTGCCCTAATGGTGAAGTGATTGATTGTTTGGGAGATAGAGAGGAATTGTTGATTGCTGAAGTGGATAAAAAATATTTAAAAGAAATCAAAGAATGCTGGAGATTCCGTTCTTAAGTTTTGAATGAATGTAAAATCAAGCCAAACAAATAGAGGCACAAAGAGATTTTACATAGATTTTTGTTGTGTATTGGAATCCAAGTTATAAGCTAAGATTCAGCAATTTTAGATATAATCCGAGCTTTTACATTAACTTAAAAATAGTTTAAATTTATTGACTTTTTGGAGTTGGCTATGTCTGCAAAAAATATTAATCAACAATTAGATGAGTTGTTCCAAAACGAAACAAAATATGTTTCTTATGAGAAAATTGCACAAGTTTTACATAAGCTTCCTACTGCGGCACAAGCAAAGAGAGTAAGCGAGTTGGCAAAAAAATACGAGAAAAAGTTAATGTCTGCTTCTGAAGTGGCAAAGATTCTCAATCAAGACGACGCACGGAAAATCAAAGAAGACAAAAAGCGACTCTTAGATGAAGAACTAGAAGATGAATTTGATTTTATGAAAGAGCGTGAATTGCTAGAATGGAGTCGTAGCGATAGCCCTGTTAGAATGTATTTGCGCGAAATGGGGCAGATTCCGCTTTTGACGCGCGAAGACGAAGTAGAGCTTAGCAAAAATATAGAATTGGGCGAAAATATTATCTTAGACGCCATTTGTTCCGTGCCTTATTTGATTGACTTTATTTTGGATTATAAAGAAGCCTTGATTAATCGTGAGAGGCGTGTAAAAGAGCTATTTAAAAGCTTTGATGACGATGAGGAAAACGACAGAGAAGAGGAAAGTGAAGAGGAAGAAAATGAAAGCGAGAATGAGGAAAATGACGGAGAAGATTCCAAAAAACCCATTAGCAAAAAAGACCAAAAACGCATAGAGAAAGTTCTCATCAGCTTCAAAGCGTTAGAAAAAGCCAAAAAAGACTGGCTTAAAACTTGGGAACAAGAAAAGGATAATGAAACTTGTGAGGATATGCTTTATCTGCTCACTCTTGCACACAAAAAACAGCTTTTAAAGGAAAAATTACTAGATTTAGGACCTACAAGTAAGTTGATTAATGAGCTTGTGAAAGCAATGGAAAACACGATTAAAAGTGATGAGGGATTTGAAAAGGAATTAAAGCGTTTGGAATATCGTTTGCCTTTGTTTAATGATATTTTATTGAACAATCATAAAAAAATCTTAGATAATATTATAGAAATGAATAAGGCAGATATTACGGCGGCTGTGCCTGAAGCAACGATGGTTTCTACCTATATGGAAATCAAAAAACTTTTTCAAACCAAAGCAGCAAGTGAGGGAAGCTTTGATTTAGAGCCAGAAAAGTTGAAACAGATTTTGGAGCAAATCAAACGCGGTAAGGATATTGCAGATAAGGCAAAAACCAAGATGGCAAAATCTAATTTGCGCCTTGTTGTGAGCATTGCTAAGCGTTACACTAATCGCGGATTGCCCTTTTTGGACCTCATTCAAGAGGGCAATATCGGGCTTATGAAAGCTGTGGATAAATTTGAATACAAAAAGGGTTATAAATTTTCTACTTACGCGACTTGGTGGATTCGTCAAGCCATTTCTCGTGCAATCGCAGACCAAGCCCGCACGATTCGGATTCCAATCCATATGATTGAAACCATTAATCGTATTAACAAAATTATGCGCAAGTTCCTGCAAGAAGAGGGTAAAGAGCCGGATTTGGAAAAAATCGCCGAAAGCGTTGGATTGCCGGTAGATAAAGTGAAAAATGTTATCAAAATAACCAAAGAACCTATCAGCTTAGAAGCACCTATTGGTAATGGCGAAGATGGGAAGTTTGGGGATTTCGTGGAGGATAAAAGTTCAGTTGGACCTATGGATCATATCTTGAAAGAAGATTTGAAAAGCCAAATTGATGATGTGCTAGATCAATTAAATGAGCGCGAAAAAGCTGTGATTCGTATGCGATTTGGATTGTTAGATGATGAATCCGATAGAACCTTAGAGGAGATTGGCAAGGAGCTAAATGTAACGCGTGAGCGTGTGCGTCAAATAGAATCTAGCGCAATTAAAAAGCTAAAACACCCAAAAGTAGGGCGCAAACTTAAGAATTATATTGAAGAATAGCGTGGGATTCTAGGTTGTAATTTAGCAAAGACTAGATAAATAGCGGTAAATCCTTATTTATCTTTGGTTGCCCTAAAGCACATTTTATAAAATGCTCCATGGGATTCTTATAATAATTTATGAAGTCTTGCCTTTGAAATTCATCTAGTTGCAATGAATCCTTATTGCAATCAAAAGCATAAAATAAGTATTGCGATTGCAAAAATAAAATCCCAAAAAGTAAAAGTTATGAAAAAATATTTCGCAATCATTGCAGTAGTTTTATTGACAAGCGTTGGAGTGATGATTTTTTATGATAAACCAACACAGATTCCAAAATCCAAACAAAATCAACAGAATGCACAGATTACTCATATTGTAGTAGAAAAATCCAAGCGAATCTTAAGCTTATATGCCAAAGATGAAGTGATAAAAACCTATCCTATTGCTCTAGGAGAATCCTATCGGACATAAACAATTTGAGGGAGACAGAAAAACACCTGAAGGGGAATATTGGATTGATTCTAAGAATCCAAATTCGCGCTATTTTTTTGAATCTTGGCATTAGCTATCCTAATGAAGCTGATAAGGAATATGCGCACAATCTTGGCAAAAGTGCAGGTGGAGATATTAAGATTCATGGGCTTCCTAATGGGTTTGGCTTCGCTAAAGAGGCTTTTCGTTTATATGGTGATTGGACGAATGGTTGCATTGCTGTTGATAATGAATCTATGCAAGAAATTTATAATCTCGTTCCTATTGGCACACGCATTACTATACTTCCTTGAAGTCTTGAGGGTGCAGAAATACAGCATTGGCATTTGCTTAAAATTGCGATTCCTTTAAGGTATTAAAACAAAAATGATTTTTGGGGAGTTAAGCGGAATCCTAAAACATTCTAAATCCCAACAAAATACATTTGTCAAAATAGGGCAACACACACATTGCCTTGATGTCGCCATCTATGCCAATATCGCGTAAAGTCTCATAATAGCGAATATCAAACTGCAAATGGCTATTGGCACTTGTAGAGATTCCAACTCCGCTTTGTTCATTAAAATAAATAAACCAAGAAATTTTGCTAAAAACCAACACTAATGCGTGGAGCTGGTTTAAAACTTCCTTTTCTTTGGGGCTTAGGCGATGATAACCCTCACGAGAAACGACAATACGATGACGAAAGCGCACGAAGTTACGCGCGAGGGTTTGCGTATGAACTTGATTGTAAAATTGGTCAAAATCCATAAAATTAGGCTGAATCAAAGGAATCTTGGAATCCTGCGCAATAAGAAATAAAGGGAAAAATATAATCCATAAAATTTTTAAATTGATTGTTTTGTTTTTGGGATTCTTTGTTAGAATCCCAAAGGGAAGCTTAAAGGGATTCCACAACATTTTGGAATTGTTGATAAAAGATTTTTTTAGCTTCTTGAAGCGGTAGAGAGATTCCGCCGATATTGAGTGTTTCACCGCCAAGCGTTGCGATTTTGGTTAGGACTAGGTTGGAATCTTGAAGTAAAGAGTTAAGTTTTTGGATATTTTGGGATTCCACAGCAAGTAAAATTTGCGTAGGAGCTTCGCCAAAAAGCATATCAAAAGTGAGATTAGTTACGCTTTGAGCACCGATATTTCCCCTGATACACGCCTTTGCAAGAGCAAGTGCTAAGCCACCTTGATAAATATCCACTGCTGCTTTAAGAAGTCCGTGTTCGTTGGCTACATTGAGGAAACTCCATAAAAACAATTCATCTTTAAAGTTGATTTGCGCAATCTCACTTTTGAGAGAATTACCGCAATATTTCGCCACAAGACTTGCGCCAAATTTTGGTGCGATTCCTTTAGGGGCGAGACGATAAACTTCCAATTCTGCAGTTTCAAAACAAGATTTTAAGACATTATCCACTGCGTCAATCACGCCAACACCCGCAATGCTTGGTGTGGGATAAATATCCTTGCCATTAGTTTGGTTATAAAGACTGACATTACCGCTAACAACAGGAGTATTTAAGGCTTTACAAGCTTCTTTAATCCCCTCACAAGACTCCTTGAATTGCCACATTACTTCTGGATTCTCTGGGCTTCCAAAATTCAAACAATCCGTGATAGCTAAAGCGCGTCCGCCGCGTAAAGCAATATCGCGCCCAACCTTTGCCACAGCTTGTTTTGCTCCCTCTTTTGGGTCAAGATAGCATAATCTACTTTGACACGCGACACTCATTCCTAAGCCTCTTCCATTTTCTTTGACGCGAATCACACTCGCGCCTCCCGCGCCACTAGGAATGATGGTGTTGGTTTGCACGGTGGAATCGTATTGCGTATAAACCCAAGCTTTATCGCAGATTTCTGGGCTTTTGAGCAAGGTTTCAAACACTTGTTGGGGGTTTTGGGATTCTAATTTTTGTTTATCTAAAGCTTCAATAGAATCCAAATAATGCGGAGTTTCACACACTTCGCGCTCTAGTATTGGGGCTTTTTCACTAAGAGGGGCGATAGGAATCTCGGCGCATTTTTCGTTATACCAAAAAAGCTCCATTTTGCCACTATTAGTAACTTCTCCGATAATGGCGCAATCTAACTCCCATTTAGAGAAGATTTCTATGATTCTTGCTTCACAACCTTTTTTAGCGCAAATCAACATTCTTTCTTGCGATTCGCTAAGCATTAATTCATAAGGCGTCATTCCACTTTCGCGCATTGGCACTTTATCTAGGTGCATAATCATTCCACTTCCGCTGCGTCCTGCCATTTCAAAGCTAGAGCTAGTAAGCCCTGCTGCGCCCATATCTTGGATTCCTACAATCAAATCCTGCTTGAATAGTTCCAAACAAGCTTCCAAAAGTAATTTTTCGGTAAAAGGATCGCCTACTTGCACGGTGGGGCGCAAAGATTTAGAATCTTCACTGAAAGAATCACTACTCATTACCGCGCCTCCTAAGCCATCACGCCCTGTTTTTGAGCCTACATAAATCACCGGATTTCCGATTCCCTCTGCTTTGCCATAGAAAATTTCATCGTTTTTAACAATTCCAAGCGAAAAGGCATTGACTAAAATATTCCCATCATAACTTGGTTCAAAGCTCATTTCACCGCCAATCGTTGGCACTCCCATGCAGTTTCCATATCCTCCGATTCCTGCAACAACTCCACGCAATAAATAACGATGTTTTGCACCAATGGAATCTCTTTTGGTAATATCGCCAAAACGGATAGAATTAAGACTTGCAACCACTCTAGCACCCATTGTGAAAATATCACGCATAATTCCGCCCACACCTGTCGCAGCTCCTGCGTAGGGTTCAATGAAGCTCGGGTGATTGTGGGATTCCATTTTAAAAACCGCTCCATAGCCTCCGCCAATATCAATCACTCCTGCATTTTCGCCGGGTCCTTGAATCACCCATGGAGCGCGGGTTGGAAAACCGCTAAGATAGATTTTGCTAGATTTATAACTACAATGTTCACTCCACATTGCAGAAAAAATACCAAGTTCTACTAGATTAGGTTCTCTTCCTAAAATATTCAAAATCTTGTCGTAATCTTCTTGCGTTAGCTTATGCTGTTTTAAGACTTGAGGTAGATTTTCCATTTTTTTCCTTTTTGCTTTACATTGTTTTAGTGTGTAAAATTTACAAAATATACTGAAAGTTTATCAAATGACGCATAAAGTATAGATAAACCTAAGATTGAGATAAGTTAAATTCAGTAGAATATGCGCGTTTTATTTTTGTAAAACAATTTTCACGCTAGGCAATTTTTAAGGAGAAATTTAAGATGAAATACATCAAGTTTTTCAAAGAGCTAAACAATAAAGATGTCCCTATTGTTGGGGGAAAAAATGCAAGCATTGGAGAAATGTTTCAAGAGCTTGTGCCAATGGGAATCAAAGTTCCAAATGGTTTTGCAATTACGAGTGAAGCGTATTGGTATCTATTAGATAGTGCAGGGATTCGTGATAAAATCAGAGAATTACTTGAGGGGATTGATGTAACCGAAATTGATGTATTAAATGTTCGCTCCAAAAAAATCCGTGATATGATTTTTGGCACTCCATTGCCAGAAGATTTGCGCGAAGAAATTTTAGAAGCTTATAGAATCTTAAGTGCGGAATATAAAATGGAAGAAGCAGATGTAGCAGTCCGAAGTTCCGCAACTGCTGAAGATTTGCCTGATGCGAGTTTTGCAGGACAGCAAGATACTTATTTGAGTGTGCGTGGAGAAGCCGAGCTAATCCATTATGTTAAATCTTGTCTTGCTTCGCTTTTTACAGAAAGAGCGGTGAGTTATCGTGCGTCAAGGAATTTTGACCATTTCAAAGTCGCGTTATCTGTGGGTGTGCAAAAAATGGTGCGTTCAGACAAGGGAAGTTCGGGTGTTATGTTTAGTATTGATACAGAGACCGGCTTTAAAGACGCAGTTTTCATTACTTCAAGTTGGGGGCTTGGCGAAAATGTCGTAGGTGGTACGGTCAATCCCGATGAATTTTATGTTTTCAAACCCTCTTTGGAATTAGGCAAACGCCCTATCTTGAAGCGTCAGTTGGGATTCAAAAATATTAAAATGGTTTATGCAGCACCCGGCGCAAAACACCCTACCAAAAACATTGAAACCACCGAAGAAGAGTTGAAAAGTTTCTCATTGGAAGATGATGAAGTGCTTACTTTAGCGCGTTATGCAATGTTGATTGAGAAGCATTATTCTAAAGAAGCTGGAGAATATCGCCCAATGGATATGGAATGGGCAAAAGATGGCAATAGCGGAGAGATTTTCATCGTCCAAGCGCGTCCTGAAACCGTGCAAAGCCAAAAAATGAAAAAACAAAGCAATAACTTTGAAAAATATTTCTTTAAAGATAAAGGCGAAAAAGAGATTCTACTCACCGGTAAAGCAGTAGGAGGCAAAATCGGGATTGGAAAAATCCGCGTGATTGATAACATCTCCAATATGGGAGAGTTGAAAAAAGGAGAAATTCTAGTAACAGACAATACAGACCCTGATTGGGAACCTGCGATGAAAAAAGCGTCGGCGGTGATTACGAATCGTGGTGGGCGCACTTGCCACGCGGCAATCGTTGCGCGTGAAATTGGCGTCCCTGCGATTGTGGGAGCAGTGGGCGCGACAGAAAAGCTGGAAACAGGTATGGAAGTTACCGTTTCTTGCGCAGAGGGTGAAGATGGATTTGTATATAATGGGGTTTATGAGTATGAAGTGGAGAAAATTGACTTAAGCACTCTTGAACAACCCAAAACCAAAATTTATATGAACATTGGGAATCCAGAAAAAGCCTTTTCTTTTTCTATGATTCCAAATAATGGCGTTGGACTTGCTCGAATGGAGTTTATTATTAACAACTACATTAAAGCGCACCCTTTGGCATTGATTGATTTGCATAATGGAAACAAAGAATTTGACGGCATTGAGGGTGTGCAAGAGATCATGTCAGGCTATGCGAATCCTAAAGATTTCTTTATCAAAAAAATCGCAGAGGGCGTGGGAATGATTGCTTCTGCTTTCTATCCGAAGCCCGTTATTGTGCGCACGAGTGATTTTAAATCTAATGAATATTGTCGTATGGTAGGTGGCAAAAACTACGAGCCAACAGAAGAGAATCCAATGATTGGATACAGAGGAGCAAGTCGCTATTATTCCGAGCAATATCGTCAAGCTTTTGAATGGGAATGCCAAGCACTTGCTATGGCGAGAAACGAAATGGGATTCTCTAATATGAAAATTATGATTCCATTCCTAAGAACTCCTGAAGAGGGGCGCAGAGTGCTTGATATAATGCGCAAAAATGGCTTAGTGCAGGGCGAGAATGGATTGGAAATCTATGTAATGTGCGAATTGCCTGTGAATATTGTATTGGCTGATGAGTTTTTGCAACTCTTTGATGGATTTTCCATTGGCTCAAATGACTTAACACAACTGACACTTGGCGTCGATAGAGATGGTGAGCTAGTAAGTCATATTTTTGATGAGCGCAATCCTGCATTGCTGAAGATGTTTAAAATGGCGATTGAATCTTGCAAGAAACACAACAAATATTGCGGAATCTGCGGACAAGCTCCAAGTGATTATCCAGAAATTGCAGAATTTTTGGTTGAAAATGGCATCACCTCTATCTCTCTAAATCCGGATTCCATGATTGAGACTTGGGATAGAATCGTCCAACTCGAAAAGAAACTCGGAATCTCTTAAATACAAGTAGGGCTTCTAAGCTCTACTTGCTTTAAAAAAGATAAAAAAATAAACTAAACTTCATTTTTGAAATACTTTTAATTTGTGCATTGTATAATGTTTATTATTTTTGGATTCTAAGGATTTTTTTGAAACTTGCAGTATTTGATTTTGATTCTACGCTAATGGACGGCGAAACGATTGATTTACTTGCACTTGCAAATCATAGCGAAGCAGAAGTAAGCCAAATCACTAAAGAAGCAATGGCGGGAAAGTTAGATTTTCATGATAGCCTCAAAAGGCGTGTAGCGACACTTAAAGGAATGCCTTTAGAAAAAGTCTATGCAGTTTGCAATCATCTTCATTACAATTTTGGCGCAAAAGAACTCATCGCAGAGTTAAAAAAACGGGATTACAAAGTCGTTGTTTTTAGCGGCGGTTTTGATGAGGGAGTGAGTGCAGGGCAAAAAGTGCTTGGTTATGATATGTATTTTAGCAATACTTTGCATCGCAAGGACAATGTATTGACAGGAGAAGTGGGAGGCGAGATGATGTTTGCATACTCTAAAGGGCGTATGCTAGAGAAATTGCAAATTCTACTAAATGCAACTTATCAAACAACTATTGTTATTGGCGATGGAGCAAATGATGTTTCTATGTTTGATTATGCAGAAAAAAAGGTCGCATTTTGTGCGAATGCGGTATTAAAAGAAGCCGCAAATATCATCATTGATGAAAAAAATCTTATGCTAATTAAAGAATATTTGGATTAAGGAGGAAATATGCAAGAAAGTGCTTTACTTTCACTTTGGTGTGATTTTGTTGAAAGGGATTTTTTGGAGAATGATTTTATCAAAATGATAGAGGGAGATTTGGTAGAGGGTGCTACGAGCAATCCGGCGATTTTCCAACAAGCTTTTTTAAACGAAAGCTATCAAGAGCAAAAAAATTCGCTCAAAGGCAAAAGCGCAAAAGAAATTTATGAAGCACTTGCTAAAACAGACATTCAACGCGCTGCAGAGTTGCTTAAACCGCTTTATGATACGAATCCTAATGACGGCTATATTAGCATAGAAGTAGATCCGAATCTATGCGAAGACACAAAGGCAACCATTGAAGAGGGTGTGCGCTTGTTTCATGATATTGGCTATCCGAATGTAATGATAAAGATTCCTGCGACAAAAGCGGGTTTTGGCGCAATGGAAGAGCTAATTTCACAAGGAATCTCTGTTAATGCAACTTTGGTTTTCAGTAAAGAACAGGTTGTAGGTTGTATGGAAGCGTTTAAAAGAGGCTATGAGCAATTCAAACAAACAAGTAAAAAAGAGCTTAAAGACTATCCACGCGCGGTTGTGAGCATTTTTGTTTCTCGTTTTGACCGCAAATGCGATTCTATCTTGCAAGAACACGGAATCCCAAATGCAACTTTAGGGATTAAAAATGCGCAATATTTATATCATATTCTTAACAGCTATTCTTTGTCAGGAGTGCGTGCGCTTTTTGCAAGCACAGGCGTGAAAGGCAACGATTTAGAACCCGCATATTATATCAAAGAGCTTTATCACCCTTATGCGGTCAATACTGCGCCTCTTAGCGCGTTAAATGCGTTTGTAGAGTTGGAGGATATAGAAGAAGCTTACTTACCAAGTTTAGAGGAATTAGAAGAGTTTTTTGTTGGTGTGAAAGAAGCGGGTGTGGATTTAAATAAAGTCAGCAAGGAGCTTTTAGAGCAGGGTTTGGAAGATTTTAAAGTCGCTTTTAGTAAGATTTTAGCAAGTTTAGAATCTATTTAAATTAAGTTTTATTAAACCCTGCTATAATGGCGAGTTTATTTTAATTTTTAAGGATACAAAATGTTAAGTGGAATAATTAGAGAGAGTATTTCTAAGTCCGACGCTAAGACTTTAAGAAAAAATGGTTATCTAATTGCCAATATCTATGGAAAAGGCAAAGAAAATATCCATTGTGCTTTTAAACGCAATGCTTTTATTCGCGAAGTCAAGAACAAGACGGATTTAATCTTTGAAGTAGAAGTTGGCACACAAAAATATCCTGTGGTAATCCAAGAATACCAAAAAGATCCTGTTACAAGCGAAATTATCCATGTGGATTTAATGTTGGCACAACAAGGAGTAGAGGCTAAATATTCTGTAAAAGTCCGCACAGTTGGCACTCCAAAAGGTCTTAAAAATAAAGGGGTTTTGATGATGTCCAAAAAACGCATTAAAGTCAAATCTAAACCTGAAAATTTGCCTAAAGACTATGAAATCAATGTAACAGATTTAGATGTTGGTGATGTTGTGCTTGTGCGCGATTTACCTGCGTTTGATGGCGTTAAAATTGTAGAACGAGATGATGTTGCGATTGTTGGTGTGATTAAATCTCGCTAAAATGTTTTTAATCGTAGGTTTAGGGAATCCGGGTCAGAAATACCAAAATAACCGACATAATATCGGTTTTAGAGTTTTGGATTCTCTGATCTACTCTTTTAATGCAATCAAGCAAAGCGATAAAAACTTTCAAGGTGAAGTTTATAAAGCAAACCAACTTCTTTTTCTAAAACCTCAAACTTTTATGAATCTTTCGGGACAATCTGTGCAAAGTGTCAAGAATTTCTATAAAATTACAGATTTTGCAGTCGTGCATGATGAGCTAGATTTGCCCTTTGGTGCGGTAAAATTTAAATTTGGCGGAGGAAGTGGCGGTCATAATGGTTTAAAATCCATTGATTCTTTATGTGGCAATGAATATTATAGAATCCGCTATGGGATTGGTAAACCAAGCAATAAAGAGCAAGTGATTCATTGGGTTTTGAATGATTTTTCCAAAGAAGAAGAAATGGAGAATCCAAAACTTATTGCGCATTGTGCAAAAGCGTCGTTGGAGATTGCCACATTAGAATCACCCAAAGAATTATCAAACAAAATTTCTAGTATTTTTACATTAAATCCAAACACTTCAAATACAAAAAACAAAGAATCTCAAGCCAAAAACCTCAAGCCAAACCCTAAAGATTCTACAATGCAAACTTATGCTTTATCTCAAAAACATTGCAAAGAGAATCCATGAAGCTTTTTTTTTGCTATATTGGCTTTTTATACCTTAAATATTTTTTCTTTTTATTTGTTTCTTTGGAATGTTTTTTTGTTGTAATTGATTTAGTGAAATATTTGGACGAATTGCCTAATTCTGCTAATTTAATCGTGCTTTTGATGGTATATGATTTTATGTATGCAAGTCAATTCATCTTGCCGCTGTCCTTGATTTTAGCACAAATTGTGCTTGTGATTGTTTTGCTTAAAAGCTCACAATGGACTGCATTTTTGGCATTAGGGTATTCAAAGCTAAAAATCTTTTTGCCTATTTTTTTTCTTAGTTCTTTGATGTCGTTTTGCTTTATTGCGCTCAATGCCACGCCTTTTGCTTATGCTAAGGAACAAGTAGATTTGATTGTTGATAGGGGGTTTTTGGGAAGTGTCAAAAACGATTTGTTTGTCAAATATGATAACACCTATATTTATCTTGAAAAGATTTTCCCTCTATTACAAAGCGCAGAGGGATTGCATATTTATGAATTTAATCAAGACAATAGCGAGATTCTGCGCATTGTGGAGTCCCCCAAAGCAATTTTTAATGGAGAAGAATGGACTTTGCAAAATGTTACAATTGTGGATTTGGATAAGGATTTGCAAATTGGGCAGAATCCTTTAAGGATCCAACACATAGACTCTTATACGACTTTACATGGATTTAAGCCTAAAATTTTGGAAAATATCTATGAGCAAAACGGCAGTATTTCTATTATTGATGCGTATGAGGCAATCACTCTTTTAGGTGAGCAAAATGTCAATACCCAAAAAATTCGTGGTTTGCTTTATAGTCTGATATTTTTTCCGCTTTTTGCTCCATTTGCAATGATTTGTTTAAGCTATTTTACTCCAAATTCCAATCGTTACGCGAATCTAAGCTTGATGACATTGGGTATGATTTTGGGCGTTTTGATGTTGTGGGGGATATTTTTTAGCTTTTCAAGATTGTCTATGAGTGGGTTTTTGCAACCAGAATTTAGTATTTTGTTGCCGATTTTTGTGCTTTTTTCGGTAAGCTTTTTTGTTTTGCTAAAGATTCTAAAAGCATAAATCAATTATCAAAAGGAGTTAGAAATGACGGCACTTTTAAGCGTAAGTGATAAACAAGGAATCGTAGAGTTTGCGCGAGAATTAGTGGGGTTAGGATATGAGATTCTATCCACGGGCGGGACTTTGAAAGTTTTAGGAGAAAATGCGATTCCCGCATTAGATGTGGCACAATACACGCAAAGTCCGGAAATGTTTGATGGGCGCGTAAAGACTTTGCACCCAAGAATCCATGGAGGGATTCTTCATCGGCGCGGAAATGCAGAGGATAGGACAAAGGCACAAGAATTTGGAATCCGTGATATTAGTTTGGTTTGCGTGAATTTATATCCTTTTAAAGCCACGATAGAGCGCACAAATGATTTTGAAGAAATTATTGAAAACATTGATATTGGCGGTCCTTCAATGGTTCGGGCAGCTGCAAAAAACTTTGAATCTGTGTTGGTTTTGACAAATCCTAGTGATTATGAAGAGGTTTTAGTGCGCCTTAAAAACAATCAAAACACATTGGAATTTCGCCAACGCATGATGATTAAGGCATTTGAACACACCGCGAGTTATGATTGTATGATTGCTAATTATATGAATGCGCGATTTAATGGGGGATTTGGAGAATCCCATTTCATCGCAGGGAAGCTTGTCGCGCATACGCGCTATGGGGAGAATCCTCATCAAAAAGGCGCGTATTATGAGTTTGGCGATTTTTATTCTACAAACTTCAAAACTCTTAAAGGCGAGATTAGCTTCAACAATCTTACCGATATTAATAGCGCAGTCAAAATTGCATCAAGTTTTGGCGAAGTTCCGAGTGTGTGTATCGTAAAACACGCCAATCCTTGCGGTTTTGCTATCAAAGAGACTTTGAAAAATTCCTATATAGAAGCACTCAAATGTGATTCTATCTCTGCTTTTGGCGGAGTTGTGGCAGTCAATGGAATCGTAGATTTGGAACTTGCGCAAGAAATAGGCAAAATCTTCATTGAGGTATTAGTCGCAGCGGATATTTCCAAAGAGGCTTTGGAGTTTTTAGAAACCAAGAAAAAAATCAAACTTTTTGTTTGTGGTGGCAAATTTTTGAAGTTTCCCAAAGATAATCAAGACTTTAAGCATATTGAAGGCGGATTTGTCTTGCAGGATTCTGATAAAGTCGCAGAAGATGAAGTGGAAAACGCGCAGTGCGTGAGCCAAAAAGTCGCAACAAAGGCGCAAATGCAAGACTTGAAAATCGCCTATAAAATCGCAAGTTTAGTTAAATCAAATTGCGTGGTTTATGTCAAGGATTCCGCAATGGTAGCCGTAGGTATGGGAATGACAAGTCGTATTGATGCGGCAAAGTCTGCTATTAGAAAGGCGGAGGAAATGGGATTGGATTTGCGCGGTTGCGTGTTGGCAAGTGAGGCATTCTTTCCTTTTAAAGACAGCATTGAAGAGGCGCAAAAAGTCGGCGTGAGTGCTGTGATTGAACCGGGTGGCAGCATTCGTGATGAAGAAGTGATTGAATGCGCAAATACCTATGGTATGGCACTTTATTTCACGGGTAAGCGGCATTTCTTGCATTAATTGTGTGGAGTGGATTCTATTTCGGAATTTCAAGGAAACAAGAATGTTTAAAACCTTAATGGAAAATGGAAATGTTATTTACCATTTCAATCCTTTAGAGCAGGTGTTGCGAGATTCTAAAGTCGCATTTTCGGGAAGTGGAAATATCCTATTTCTCGCTCCTAAAAGCCTTTTGAAAAACACTAATATTCATTTTTATGGCAATAATGCTTTGGTTTTTATTGGGGATTCTACAACAACTAAAGAAAATATTGATGTGCAGCACGAAAGCGTTTGTTATATCGGAAATGCCAATTACTTCAATCCCTGCGGTAGCGGAAGATGGTTCTGTTTATCCGAGCGTAAAAACCTCATTATTGGCAACGCGTGTTTGATTTCCCATACTCTTTGGTTTCGCCTTGCAGACCCTCATTTGCTTTATGATAGCACTTCGCATTTGCGCATTAATCCTAGTAAAAGTATTTATCTAGGCGACCATATTTGGATAGGGCAAGAAGTGGGATTCCTTAAGGGCGCGTTTGTCGGCTCTGGCGCGGTGATAGGGGCAAAATCCCTTGTAACTGCCAAAAAATTTGCTTCCAACACAATCAATGCTGGAAATCCTTGTAAAGAAATCAAAAATAATATTTTTTGGAGTGGAGAATGTGCGCATTCTTGGAAGCAAGAACAAACGCAAAAATATCAAAAAATGCCAAAAAACGATTTTAAATACTCTTATTCACGCGAACGCTTCCTCTCGCCATTGGCAATAGAAGCGAAATTGGAATCCTTAAAAAGCGCGTTAGAGAAGCTAGAGTTTGTCTATGATGTTTTGTATTGTAATGCGGATAAAAATCGTTTCGCTTATCAAAAGGATTGCGCATTTGATGTGTCTTTGCCACATTTCCTAAAGCAGTTTTATAAACTCAACTTCCAATCCATAAATCCAACAAATAACAAGGAAGAATACCCGCCCAAAGCCTCTTTGTATGATAGAATCGCAAACCTTGAATCCGCACTTTTTGGCACTGCCAAATCCCGAATCCAAAACCACCTTGCTTATAAAATAGGGCAGATTCTAACTAAAGACTCTAAAAGTTTTAGTGGAATCTTAAAAATGCCTTTTAA
>NZ_JRPA02000066.1 GCF_000765675.1 Helicobacter sp. MIT 05-5294
GATTATAGATTGCCACAGCCCTTTATAAGGGCTTGGCAATGAGAAAGATAAAGATAAAGCCTTAAAGACTTCTTGTAGTTTGGGTTTCTTTAAAACTTCTTCTTATTGACATCACTTAGAATATCATCAGCAATTTGATTTACAGTGTGGGTAATATCATTGGTATTATTAGCCACAGAAACATTATCTTGTGTCACTGATTCTAATTGTGCAATGGCTTCATTGATTTGACTTACACCTTGCGTTTGTTCTTTGATAGATTCACTCATATCATTAATGCCTTGCACTAAGACATTCACATTAGCTTCTATCTCATTTAAGGATTTTCCTGTTCTCTCTGCTAGTTTTCTCACTTCATCGGCAACAACAGCAAATCCTCTTCCATGTTCTCCTGCTCTTGCAGCTTCAATAGCAGCATTAAGTGCTAAAAGATTGGTTTGGTCTGCAATGTCTTTAATCACGCCTACAATGTTTTTAATATCTTCTGCTTGTCTTGTAACTTCTGCAGTCTTATCACTGACATTTTGCATAGAAGAACTAATCTCTTCAATCGCAGCTGCAGATTGTTGGAGAGAACTTGCTTGTGCAGAACTACCATCTAGGAGTTTATTCATAGAATCTTGTAAATCTACCACTTGTTTTACTAAGTCTTTAGCATAGTGTTCTGAAGAAGTGAGCATTTTTCTAATCTCTTCTCCTAGAATATTGGTTGTAGTTTCTACACTTCCTTTTGCATTAGGAACTTCTGTAGAGAAGTCTAAGGATTTATAGGATTCAAACACACGATTGATTTCATTCATATTGCTTCCCACTTTGTTTTGTAAAACATCTAGCATTGCATTTAAGACATTCTTTAATTCTATCAGTTGTGGGTTATGAGGATTCTCTATGATTCTTGCAGTTAAATCTCCCTCTTCTACTGCTTTAGCTGTTTGAGCAGATTGGGCAATCGCAATTTCATCTTTCTCTAAACCTTTTTGAATGTTTTGAATGTTTTGATTGATTTCTTTTGCCATGATGCCAAATTCGTCGTGAGATT
>NZ_JRPA02000040.1 GCF_000765675.1 Helicobacter sp. MIT 05-5294
ATAAAAGAGTAGATAGCAATGGCAATCTCATAGGAGAGAAAACAAAACAATATGAATATTATAATCCAAACAACCTATCAAAAAGCAATCCTTATGCCTATATCTTAGAAAGAAATGGACCTGATAGTATAGGAGGAGAACTTAAGCTTAGAATCCCTAGTGGGAGGTATGGGGTAAAATTGTATAAAACTTATAAAGATGATAAGGATAAGAAAAGCAAAGTAGAAGACACACATCATTTTCAAAACAATACCCTCAATCTATATAATGACTTTGTTAATGCAGATAGGCATATTTTAATACATGATGGCAATACCCCTAAAAATAGTGATGGGTGTTTATTAATCAAATCGGAAGAAGAAAAAGATAATAAGGGCAACATTGTAGAAAATATGTTAAAAAAAGAAGCTTATAAAAAACTTACCTTTACTAACCATATACAAAATAATTTTAAAACTTCTTTATTTGGGAAGAATTACAAGATCAATATAGATAAAATAATGCAGTATATAGAAGTAAGAATCCAAAATAACTTTAAGATTCCACAACCACCAAAGATAGAATCCCAAAATGAGATTCCTCCTAATGTGATAAGAATAGAAACACAAGATGGGAGTGGGGAGTTTATAGAGATAGAGTTTAATGAAGAAAATCAAGAAGAATCGCAAGGGGATATAGAACAAGAAAGCAATCTTTGGCGCACTATAGGAAAAACTACATTGGAAATGGGATTAGGAATCATAAGTAGAGGAAAATATAAGCCCAAACCAAAGGTTAAAAAGAAATCTACTCCTATAAAGCCTAAGTCGTTGAGTAAAGGGGAAGTTATAAGTCTCCTAAGAAATAAATATAAACTCAAGACCTCTAAAGAATTGAAGAAAGAGGGATATAAAAATATAAAAAATAGTGATAATGTCTATTGGGCAAGAGACAACAAGCAGATAAGAATAATTGGCAAAGATGTCATTAAGGATTCCACATATATAGGCAAATCAACAAGCACGATAAATATAAATGGTAAAATAGAAAAAGTCAAAGTCAATACTTATTTGTCAAAGGATAAGGCTTTAAAAATTAATATCAGAGACAATTCCAAAAGTGGAGGTTCTGCTGTGGATTTAGTCTTTAAGAATGACAATAATATTACAATCCACAATTTGAAGGACAAGAGGCAATGAAATATAAAATCATTGAAAAAGATGTTGAGGATTTGTTTTTGCAAATACCCGATAATGTATGCGATAAAATAGGCTCAAATTATGAGATTGCTTTATTTGCAAACATTCCCCATATCAAAAAAACAGATATGCTAGAATACTTTGAGGTTATGGTGCTCTCTAGTCTTGATTTTAACGGAGAGATAGGCGAAACGATTTTAGCAACGAATATTCTTTTTATCAATAAGGGATTGAATGTATCCACACAAGCAAACTATGCCGATGATTATATTGCAGTAATTGGACAGCTTTTTTTGGGTGGATATATTGATTTTTATCGTTCTATGTGCGAATATGGCATAGAGGACAATACGCCTAATTTATCGCAATATAAGCCCAATAACCAATATGGGAATTGGATTTTTTTAAGAGATAATTATATTTATGGAGAATTGTATAGAAATGGAGATATTAATCCCGCACAAGGTGATTTTTGGAAGAATTCAAAAAATTGGAATATGTATAATATTGACTGCATTCGCACAGAAAAAGGAGACAAATACTATAACGAAATCCTAGCCCCAAGATTCTATAATAAATACAAAGATTTAGAAGTAGAGATTGATAAGAAAGGCAATATTATAAGATGGATTGGAGAGATTAATAGATGAATGGGATTCTACACATTCAAACCCATTCTCATTAAACTTAGGAGAGATGAAGTGAGTTTGCATAATGGCAACACAAGAAAAGAAGTATTAAAACTTCATAATGAGTTTGTAGGAGTTAATAGAGGGATTCTAATCCACAAAGGAGAATCCCCTAAAATTAGTGAGGGTTGTTTGCTAATAGGAGAGAAAGAAGTTGCACCCTATATGCTTGAAACAGAAATGGAAACAATGGTAAAACAGGTAGTTTTACGCTTAAACGAACAAACCAATCAATCCACACAAACAGATAAAAGACTAGAGAACTTTCTTAAAAACAATATAGAAGTAAGAATCCAAAATAATTTTAAGATTCCACAACCACCAAAGATAGAATCCCAAAACAAGAATTATTTTATAGACGATGAGGGATATTTGCATTGGAGTCCAAAAGGTGGAAATGAGGTAAAAAGGGCAAGGGAAATATGGCAAAAAGTAAAACATGCTGACCAAACAAGACAATTAGTAACAGCACTTGAAAAGGGCAGTTTAACCAAACAACAAACTAAGGCTATCGTGTTGCATAGAACGGATACTGACACCTCGCTTCAAGCTATTAATGGATTTTTAAGGGGAGTGGGCACTCACTTTCTTATTGACAAAGATGGCGCAATCTATCAATGTGCAAGTTTATGTAAATGGACTCAACATGTGGGTAAAATAGGCTCAAAATGCTACAATAATAATATCTGTGGTGAAGATTATAGAAAGAAAATTTTAAATTATTATCAAGGCAAAATACCAAAACAAATTCATAATAATGTAAGAAAAGAGGAGGAAAAAAATTTCATATATCCCAATCGCTATCCTATTAACAGCGAATCTATTGGTATAGAAGTGGTAGGGAAAGCAAATAACTTACAAAAAATGCCTATTGATAAGAAATACCCACAAATTACTTCTTATACCGCTAGTTGGGACATTCCTACACGAGCACAAAAAGATTCTATAAAAACCTGATAGAAATCCTCAAAAAAGAATATAATCTCACAAATAATGATATTTATGAGCACGATGATATTTCACCGCAAAAAACTAAAGGAGAAGCAAAAGATTTGTATGAGAAAAATTAAATTAATTTGGCTTTTGTGTTGCAATATTATCTTTGCCAATCCGATTCCACCTTATGCGCATTTGTGGGAGATTCAGCCCATAGAAGTGCTAGAAGTGGATACCGAAATAAATTGGAAAAATAGCGGTTTGAGCAATCAAGAAGCATTGGAACATTGCAAAAATACGCAATCTCTACCAAAAGATTCAAAACAAATGGAACAATATTTGAAAAAACATATTGTTGTGTGGAGTTTGCATTATTTTAGTGGTGCTGGTTGCACCTACAAAGGCAAGGTAAAATTTGCTGGTAAAATATGGAATTTCGTCAGTATTGGTGGCATCACTAGGATTACAACAGAATCTGAATGGATAGGACTTGTTTGCATTTCTAAAGACTGCTATCCACAAGCCTGGAGTGATGGTGAATGAAATATATGGCGTAGAAATAGACAATAATGGCAATATCATAGGAGAGAAAACGAAACAATATGAATATTATAATCCAAACAACTTACCCACAAATAATCCTTAGAAGAAAAAGATAATAAGGGCAACATTGTAGAAAATATGTTAAAAAAAGAAGCTTATAAAAAACTTACCTTTACTAACCATATACAAAATAATTTTAA
>NZ_JRPA02000006.1 GCF_000765675.1 Helicobacter sp. MIT 05-5294
GAAGTTTTAAAGAAACCCAAACTACAAGAAGTCTTTAAGGCTTTATCTTTATCTTTCTCATTGCCAAGCCCTTATAAAGGGCTGTGGCAATCTATAATCTAAAACAACCTGCGATTCTACTACTTCTGTCATTGCGAACGAAGTATGGTGTGCAATTTGTGAAACAAATTTCACCCGCACTATGCAAATCTATAATAATGCGCTTAAGAGGATTTTATAATGGAATCCTTAATGACGAGATTTAAGATTATGGATTGCTTCGCGCCCCTCAATGATGCAATGACAGAATCAGTAGCGCAAAATACAATGTGGAATCCTGCAAGGGCGCAGTGGTAGATTCTTTGGTTGCTTACATTATCAAATTCCATTTCTTTAGATTCTACATTTAAGACAAAAATAGTAAAATAACGCATTTAATTCCTAAGGCTTTTATGTTTAACAAACTCAAATCCATTCTTTCATCTCACGACCAACACTACATTTATGGATTGCTTTTGCTTTCATTCGTCGTGTCAATGGTAGAATTAGTCGGAATCTCTGCAATTGCTCCATTTATCGCCATAGCAAGTGATTTTAGCCTGATTGAAAGCAAACCTTATTTTGCTTTTGCCTATCAAATGCTACATTTAAATTCTCCCTATGAATTTGTGATTTGTTTTGGAATCACGCTTTTATTTTTTTATCTTTTTAGAAGCCTCATTAATCTCTTTTATCAATACCTTTTAGCGCGTTTTACTTTCGGGCGTTATCATCTGATTGTAGAGCGTTTGTTTAGAAACTATTTAGGGATAAACTACGAGGATTTTATCGCCAAAAACACGAGCCATTTAACCAAAACTATTACGACAGAAGCGCATAATTTCACGATTCTACTCGCGGCATTTTTATTTATGACTTCTGAAATTTTTGTCGTTCTTTTGATTTATGGCACATTGTTGTTTGTGGATTTCAAAATCACACTTGGATTGACGCTTGTTTTAGCGATTTTGGGATTCCTTTTAGCGCGAGGAATCGCAATAAAAATCAAAAAGCAAGGCAAAGAGAAAGAATCGCACCAAAAGGCGTTTTTTGAAACACTTAGTTCTAGCTTTGGGAATTATAAAATCATCAAACTCCAAAGCGATTCCACCTCTATTTGGAACAACTTTTCAGATTATTTATCGGGATATTCTTTGGCAAACATCAAAAACCAAACCTTTTTCCATATCCCGCGTTTGATTCTGGAAGCAGTCGGGTTTTGTTTGATGATTCTAGTTGTCTTGATTTTATTTATCCAAAATCCCGAAAATGTAACAAGCTATCTTCCCTTACTTTCTATGTATGTGTTGGCACTTTATCGCCTTTTGCCCTCAATCAATCGCATTTTGGATTCTTATAATCGGATTTTATTTAACTTCCGCTCTTTGGAGATTATTTATCAAGATTTAAACCTACAAGTGCAGGATTTAGGGGAAGAAAAGCTAGATTTCAACGAGCAAATTAGACTAGAAAACCTCCTCTTTAGCTACCAACAAAAAAATGTCTTCCAACAAATCAATCTCACAATCTGCAAAGGAGAAAAAGTCGCATTCATCGGCGAATCTGGTAGTGGAAAAAGCACATTAGTAGATTGTATTATCGGCTTGCTTCACCCAAAAAGTGGCACGATTTGGGTAGATAATGCTAAAATTAACAATTCAAATCTTAAAAGTTGGCGTGCCAAAGTGGGTTATATCCCACAAAGCGTTTATCTTTTTGCCGGAAGCGTGGCAGATAATGTCGCTTTTGGGAGGGAGTTTGATGAAGAAAAAATCGTAGCTTGTTTAAAAAGTGCGAAAATTTATGAATTTTTGCAAACCAAAGAGGGCTTACAGACGCAAGTTGGCGATGGCGGAATCGCACTTAGCGGAGGACAAAAGCAGCGCATAGCCATTGCGCGCGCACTCTATGGAAATCCTGAAATTCTAGTATTAGATGAAGCCACAAGCGCATTAGATTCTGAAGTAGAAGCAAAAATTATGGAAGAAATTTATAAAATTGCGAAAGACAAAACCTTGCTGATTGTCGCGCATCGTTTAAGCACAATCACGCATTGCGATTGCATCTATCGTTTGCGCAATGGAAATTTACAGAGAGTTTGCAGTGCAGAATTGTAGGCATTTAGTTTTTGGGATTTTGACCGATATTACAAACAAAGGGGAAATGGGTAATGGAGAAGTTTAGAGAATTTAACATCAAAGATTTGCCACAAGAATTTAGTCAAAAACTCTTAGATGAGATTCCAGAAAATCCACAATTCCCAAAAGTTAGCGTAATACTAACAACCTGCAATCGTGAATATTTTTTCACCGAATCCATAGAAAGCATTTTGGAGCAAGATTATCCAAACCTAGAAATCATCGTGAGTGATGATGGCTCACAAGATAATACCTTTAATATCGCAAGTGAATACGCAAGAGACAATCCCTTTATCAAAGTCGTGCGCAATGCAAGAGCGCACGGAAGCGCGGGGAATCGTAACAATGGATTAGACTACGCGACAGGGGATCTTTTGTTGCTATTAGATGATGATGATTTGCTGTTTAAAGAGGCAATTTCGCAGATGATAAAGGTTTATTTGCAGTTTGATAAACAATACGGAATCATCATTGCAAACTGCACAAGAAGCGACGATGGCTCATTCTCCGGCAAAGGCTTAGACGAATCGCGCGAGATTAGCTTCCAAGAAGTGCTTTCGGGTCGTTTAGACGGAGAGTTTGTAACTCTGTTTGAACGCAAACTTTTAGGACAAAGACGATTCAACGAAAACCTACAACGCGGCAATATGGGGCTTTTGTGGCTAAAACTCCACAAACAGCGTCCCTGTTATTATATCCATAAGCCTTTGAAGTTTTATAGAATCCACGCGGAATCCCTCACGCAAAGTATGAAATACAAGCCCTTAGAAATGGTCAAAAACTACGAGCAAGACATTTTGCTTTTCTATAAAGAGCGCGTGAAATGCTGTCCTGACCATTTAGCAAGACTTTGCGCAACTGCGGCATTGCTTTATCGGCAAGGAGGGAATCGCAAAAAGGCATTTAAAAAGATTCTGCAAAGCCTAGCAATCCACCCAAACTTACTTGCATTGCAGGTTTTTGCTTGTCTTTTTTTGCCTGTTTCTTGTCTGCCTAAATTAAAAATTCGTCAAAGAGTTGAGAAATAAAATGAAACCAATTAGAATCTTACTAGCTATTCGGTCTTTAAACTTTGGAGGAGCGGAGCGACAATGGGTGCTTCTTGCCAAAGAACTCGCCAAAAATCCTCAAGTAGAATTGCGACTTTGCACACTTTATAGTGGCGGACGCTTAGAATATGAAATCGTAGGGATTCCACATATTTGCCTCCACAAAAAAGGACGCAAAGATATTGGATTCTTATTCCGCTATCGCAAAGTCATCAAGGATTTTCGTCCGCAATGTATTTATGCTTTTATGCCAGAAATGAATGTTTTTAGCCTATTTTGTGGCGCATTTTTGGGTGCAAAGGTCATTTTTGGATTCCGCTCAAGCGCGATTGAACTTAACAATCTTGGATTTGCCTCCAAGCTTTATTTTTATACCCAAAAACTCTTCAGTCACTTTGCAGCTGCGATTATTTGCAATTCCCAAGATGCACTTGCATTCTACCAATCCAAAGGCTATTATATGAAAAAAGCATTTGTGGTTTATAATGGCATTGATACGCAGCGATTCCACCCGCGCGACACACAACGCATTAAAAATGAGCTTGGAATCGGAGAAAATACCTTTGTTTGTGGAATCTCTGCGCGAATGGATAAAGTCAAAGATTATCCGCTGTTTGCGCAGATTGCAAAAGAATTTTTAGAGTTTGTAGAATCGCAAAATGCGGAGGCAGTTTTCTTTTCTCTTGGAAAATGCGAAGAAAAAATCCTAAAAGATTGTTTGAAGATTTTAGGAGAAAAACACCGCAAAGTGCTATTTTTGGGCGTAAAAAACGATGTAGAAGCCTATTATCCACTATTTGATTGCATTCTTTCCACTTCTTATACAGAGAGTTTTTCAAACTCCATCGCAGAGGGAATGGCGTGCGGTTGTGTGCCTATTGTAAGTGATGTGGGTGAAAGTAAGAAAATTGCGGATTTTGGTCAAGATTCCTATGCCTTTTCTTTCCCACCGCGCGATTCTAAATCTGCGCTAAAGTGCCTAAAATCTCTTTATTTGTTCCACAATTCCAATGGATTAGAATCCCTAAAAACACAAGCGAGAGAGCAGATTATCCAAAAATTTAGCGTGGAATCTATGGTTAGTAAGACGCTTAAAATTCTCTCTTCGCTTAGCAAAGGAGAAAGCTTAGAAATCCTCAAAATAGAATTGCAAGAAACGCAATCCTAGCCACAAAACTCAATGAAACTCGTTGTCTTGCTTTATTCTTTGGGCGCGGGAGGAGCGGAGCGAATCACCTCGCTTTTGCTAGAAAATCTAGCAAAAGAGTGCGAAATCACGCTTGTTTTGTTAGAAGATATTAGCAACTACCCCCTAGCCAAAGATGTGAAAAAAATCATCTTAGGGCATAATAAAACGCAAGAAAGCGGATTTAAAAAGCTTTTAAAGATTCCTCTACTTGCGCTAAAATACCACAAAATCATTCAAGATTGTGAAGTTTCTCTCTCTTTAATGACGCGCCCAAATTACATTAATATCTTAGCAGGTTTGCTATGCAGAATCTCGCGCAAAGCCCCAAAGATTTTAATTTCTGAACGCAGTTTGCCAAGTCTGCAATATGGCTATCCAACCCTTGCTTCTAAAATCAATCGTTTTCTTATTTCCCTGCTTTACAACAAAGCAGACAAGATTAGCGCAAACTCTCCGAAAAATCTCCAAGATTTGGTGCGCAACTTTGGAATCAAGCGCGAAAAAACCACCTTGCTTTTGAATTTCTTTGATTTACAAAAGATTACCACACAAAGCGCGGAAGAATCAGAATTTAAACAAAAGATTCTAGCCAAAAAAGCGCAAGGAAGATTCATTTTTATCAGCATTGGGAGATTAGATATTGGCAAAAACCACCGCCTCTTGATTGATTGTATGCGAGAATTTAAAGAAGTCGCGGATTTGTTTATCATCGGCGAGGGTGCACTCCAAAATACACTTCAAGCGCAGATTCAAACGCTTAGGCTAGAATCCTGTGTGCATTTGTTAGGGCGCACTCCAAACCCTTACGCACCTCTAAGTGTCGCGGATTGCTTCGTGTTTGCCTCTAACCATGAGGGATTCCCCAATGTGCTAGTAGAATCCCTAGCACTTGGGATTCCAATCATTACGACAGATTGCGCACCGCGCGAGATTTTAGCCCCAAAGGGTGAATTTATAGACGCACAAAAACATTGTGAAATCTGCAAAGGTGGCGTTATCGTCCCGCTTGAAGAGAGGGATTCTTTTGTATTTGCTATGCGTTTTCTTTTCGCACAACCTAAGTTTTTTGCTAAGGATTCTTTACAATCTCAAGCGCAGATTTTTTCCCTTAGCACACAACTTCCAAACTACAAACAATGGATTTTTGGGTGTCAGAAAAAGATTGATGCAATAAATTAAAGGGCAAAAAAATGCAAAACAACAATATACAAAGCGATGGATACGCGACAGAATTAGAATATGTTGATGATTTTAATGCCGCGCTAAATCCTTTATGGATAGATTTTTCTTTAGATATTGCAGGAATCCAAAGACGCAAAAGGAGTGCGGATTCTGACTTTAGCTACCTTGAATTGGGGTTTGGTATGGGCAATAGCTTCACACTCCACGCAAGTGGAAGCGAGGGAGAGTTTGTCGGAAACGACTTGATTCCCGCGCATTGCCAACACGCTTTAAAATTCATCACCGCTTCAAATTCCAATGCAAAGGCTTTTAAAGAAAGTTTTAAGCAATTTAAAGAGCGTTGCACCCTTTTAAATCGCAAGTTTGATTATATCGTCTTGCATGGGGTTTGGAGCTGGATTAGCAAGGAAAATCAAAAAGTCATTGCGGAAATTATTGAAGGCTTTTTAGCGGGGGGGGGGCGGTAGTTGTTAGCTACAATTGCTTTCCGGGCTGGGAGGGAAAATACTCCATACGGCATTTGCTAAAGCTTCTAGAATCCCAAGCAAATGGCAATCAAAGCGAAAGAATTGAAGCAAGTATCGCGCAAGTGCAGAATCTCTTTGCTTCAGATTCTTTATATGTGAGCGATAATCCCCGCGCACAAGAAATCAGCAAAGAACTCCAAACAAGGGAAATAAATTACTTATGCCACGAGTTTTTTAATCAAGATTGGCATTGCTTGTTTTTTAGCCAAATGGCAGAGATTATGCACAAAATAGGCTGTGAATTTGCATGTAGCGCAAAGCTCATGTGGCATTTTGACCCTTTAGCGTTTAACACGCAACAAAACAAAATCCTCTCCACGCTTGTAGATTCTACCTTACAAGAACAATTCAAAGATTTTTTCTTAAACGAATCCTTTAGAATGGATATTTTTGTAAAAAATTATGAGAGAATGCCGAAAGAATTGCGCGATGAAAACCTTTTACACACTTCTTTTGTGCTGCTTAAACCCCCCTTTGGATTCCAAAGCTCCAAAGACACGCCACAGCCATTTCAAGAATTTTGCCAAAGAATTTTAGAGTTTTTCGCACAAGATTCCTATGCCCCAAAGACACTTCAAGCTTTGGTGGAATCCTTTGGCGTTGGGATAGAAGTTTTATTGCCGATTCTTTGTGCGATGATAACGCAAGGATTCTTACACCCCACAAAACCCATTACACCCAAAATCAAAGCGCAGACAAAAGCGCATAATGCCGTGCTTTTTGACCAACCCAAACAGAAAGGCACGAGGCGATTCCTCGCGACGCCTTTAATTGGCGGAGGAATTTATTTAGACGAAATCCTTTGGATTTGCCTTAAAGCCTACACAAAAGGAATCTTAGACAAAGAATCTCTAATGGAATTTTTACATGCAGAGATTCCAAAGGTAACACATGAGCGTTTAGAGGAATGCGCCCATGAGTTTTTACAAACCAAAGCACTCTATCAAACACTTGGAATCTTAGATTAAATTTTGTGGAATCTAATTCCGCCTCTTGACAAACACTTGGTGGAATGCTTTATAATTTCTTGATAAAAATCATTTCTAAGGAGTATTCAATGAAAAATCGCAGGAAATTTTTAGTAAAGTCTTTGGCTTTAGGTGGTGGAATCTTGGCTTTAAGCCCAATGCTCAATGCTTCTCAAAGCCCCAAAAACGCACAAAATACAAAAATCCCCATTGCCAATACAAGCCAAGAAGCAGCAAGAAATGCGGCGAAGAATCCCTTTGGATTGGTATATAAAAATGCACTTAGCAAAAACGAAAAAGGCAAAGTGCAGATTCAAAGCGTTAATTATGAAAGCAGAGGCTTGAAAATCAAAGCAAATGCCTATACGCCGCCAAGCTTTAATCTTGAGCAAAAATTCCCCGCTATTGTCGTAGCGCACCCCAATGGAGGCGTGAAAGAACAAGTCGCGGGGCTTTATGCACAGAATCTTGCCGAACTAGGATATATCACACTTGCTTTTGACGCAGCTTATCAAGGGGCAAGCGGAGGGATTCCGCGCAATATAGACACGCCTTATCATCGCACAGAGGATATTTATGCCGCACTTGATTTTCTCTCTAAATTTCAAGGTGTGGATAAAGAAAGATTAGGCATCTTAGGGATTTGCGGGGGTGGAGGCTACACGCTTAATGCTGCAAAAGCCGACAAAAGGCTTAAGGCTGTGGCAACTCTAAGTATGTTTAACACCGGTCGTGTGCGCAGAAATGGGTTTTTAGACGCAGACAAAGAAAATATCCAAACACGCCTAACACAAGCAAGTCAAGCAAGACAAAAGGAATCCCTAACAGGAGAAATAAGCTACACAGGTAGTGCGCCCAAAAAACTAAGTGAGGAGGAGTTAAACAAGATTCCTGCAGGTTTGTATCGCGAGGGACGCATTTATTATAGCGATACACACGCACACCCTAATTCAACTTCCCGCTTCACCACAAGCTCTTTGTCAGAATTAATCCCTTTTGACGCGACTAACCAAATAGAGTTAATCAACGCGCCTTTGCTTTTGATAGTAGGCGATAAAGCTGATACTGCTTATATGAGTGAAGAGGCGTTCAAAAAGGCAAATGGCGCGAAAAATAAGGAGATTTTCAAGCTCAAGGATTCTACGCATATTCAAACCTATTATGAACCCAGAATCGTGCAAGAAGCACTCAAAAAACTAGAGGCGTTTTACAAGGAGAATTTATAAGAATCCGCCCACGAAAATCAACCAAAATCTAAGGAAACCTATGGACAAACACAGGCGAAAGATTCTCAAAAATAGCGCGATTTTGGGCGTTGCAGGAGGGTTGGCTAGCGTTTCTACTATCTTTGGATTACAAGGTTGCGATAGCAAAGAATCCAAATCCACCACCCAAAAGACCGCAGCAAACAGCGCAAACAGCGCGGATTCTCAAAAACCAACCAACACAAAAGGAGCAACAATGGAATTTGTAACATTCAACAATGGCGTGAAAATGCCAATCTTAGGCTATGGCGTGTATCAGATTGAGCCAAAAGACACGCAAAAGTGCGTAGAAGACGCGATTAGCGTAGGATACAGAAGCATCGACACCGCACAGGCGTATTTCAACGAAGCCGAAGTCGGCGCGGCGATTAAGAATGCGACAAATGGTGGCACAAAACGCGAGGAGCTTTTTATCACCACCAAAGTATGGATTAATAATTTTGAAGAAAGTAAAGCCCTAAAGTCAATTGAAGAGAGCCTCAAAAAATTGCAAGTGGATTACTTGGATTTGCTGCTGTTGCACCAACCCTTTGGCGACACCTATGGCGCGTGGCGCGCGATGAGCAGATTCTATCAAGAAGGCAGAATCAAAGCACTTGGCGTGAGCAACTTCTACCCCGATAGACTTGTTGATTTTTATCTCAATAATGAGATTAAACCCGCGCTCAATCAGATTGAATGCAACCCCTTGCACGCGCAGTTTGAGGCGCAAAAGGTGTTGCAAGAATATGGTGTAGCGATGCAATCATGGGCGCCTTTTGGCGAGGGGCGTAATAATATGTTTAGCAACCCCACGCTTGAACAGATTGGCAAAAAATATGGCAAGAGCGTTGCGCAGGTGATTTTGCGGTGGCAGATTCAAAGAGGCATTATCGCTATCCCCAAAACCACGCGCAAAGAAAGAATGATTGAAAACATCTCAGTGTTTGACTTTGCGCTAACAGACGCAGATATGCAAAGCATTGCGGGGCTTGATGATAAGCAAAGTTTGTTCTTTAACCACCAAGACCCCAAAATGGTAAAATGGCTGATTGAGGTGCATAAGGATAAGTTTTAGGGAAAACGACAGATTTTGTCGCCACAAAAAGCAAAGGAATGATTAATATCACCCGCATTTCTGGGCTTTTGTGGTACAAAAACCAAGCTCTAAAAGCCTGATGTGTTCTAGGGCATCTTTATGGAATCCTTGTAAAACTTTTTGATTCCATAATATGCCCATACGCCTTTTCTTTGCAGCTAAAAGTTTTTGCAAATCACACACGCAAAGCATTGCTTCTTGAGAATGCAGTAGCAAAAATGCAAGAATCTTTATGCGGCTTTCATCGTTGATTGCCTCTATAATTTTAAAAAATCTTCGATAGTTTGCATTGTTTCTCTTTTGTATTTTTTATGACGCAAAAGGGCAGCAAAAACGCATTGCACCCAAATATTACCTTGAGCTAGCTTGAGAAGCCCCTTGAATGCAGGTATTTTTGGATTGTTGCAAAAAAATGCGATTGAGGCAGCCCAACAACACATTGAGTATAAGAAACAAGGCTAATAGCTCGAAACTTTGCTTAAACAAACTAAAGTTCCATAAAATTTTTTAAAATCTTTTTGCCCTTTTGGCTCAAAATGGCTTCAGGGTGAAATTGCACACCATAGATAGGAAGCTTTTTGTGTCGTAATGCCATTACAATGCCTTGCTTGTTTTTAGATAAAACCTTTAGTTCTTTGGGCATTGTTTTGACATATAAAGAATGATACAAACAAACGCGAGTTTTGCGAATCTTTTTAAAAAGTTTGTCTTTTTTAAATTTTAAAACACTTGTTTTTCCATGCGTTGGGTGCTTGAGCTTGGCAATTTTTGCACCAAATGCAAAAGCAATACACTGATGCCCCAGACAAATACCTAGAATCTTTTTCTGATTTTTAAAATGCTTGATTGCCTTGAGGCTAAGTCCTGATTGTTTAGGAGAATGAGGACCCGGAGAGATGATAAGATGAGAAAACGCAAATCTTTCAAGCTCTTTAGCATTGCTAAACGAATCATTTTGAATAATTGTGCATTGATAACCAAGCTCTTTGAGATAATAGACCAGCTCATAACTAAACGAATCGTAATTATCAATCAATAGAATCTTCTTCATTCAAAACAACCTTTTTTGCTCCACGCACAGAATTGATACAATAAATCTCACGCGCATTTTGTAAGTCTTCTTTAAAAAGCACTTTTTCTTTGATAAGCCCCAAATCAAGCAAAAATTGCCGATAGATTCCATTCAGCAAACCGCTCTGCAAGGCGGGTGTGAAAAATTCATCTCCCTGTCTCAACACAATATTTGACCTTGTTCCCTCGCAAAGTTCGTTATTGTTGTTCAAAAATGCTATGTCATAGCATAAATTTTGCTCCCATTTAAAGCTTTGTTCTTGATAGATTTTTCGTAAAGAGCTTTTATAAAATAACTTATCATTGATTTGAAGTGGGGTATTGCTTAGAAGCAAAATATCACTCAAGCTGTCTTTTGGGGGGTAAAAATGAAAGCTTAATGTGCCATTTTTGTGGAGAATCATTTTTAGGATTCTATTACCCTTTTTATCACTTTTAAAAGGATACAACAAAGCATTTTGACAAGAAAAAAGCTGATGATTAAGCTCAAAAAAAGATAGATTTTGCAAAGTCTCTAAAGCGGAAGATTCTCTATCTAAATAGGGTTTTAATCTATCTGTCTTAAAACCAAGCTTCAAAGCAGAATCAGCAAGCCTTTGTAGGTGTTCTTTAAAAAATAAAACAAAACCATTCTTATAAAACATTGTTTCAAAAAGATAAAAATCTTTTGGTTTTAGAATCTTAGCTTTAAGCTTGAGTTCTTTAAACTCTTGCTTTTGGCTACTTTGCCAAACCAAACCGCTACCAACGCCATAATGATACAGCGCATTTCTTTTTTCAAGTGTGCGTATGGCAACACTAAATGTGCTTTTGTTTTTATGAATCACGCCAATAGCCCCACAATAGATTCCCCTATTTTTGCCTTCTAACTTTTCTATCAGCTTGATTGTTTCAATCTTTGGAGCTCCTGTGATAGAACCACACGGAAAAAGAGCAGCAAAAATATCATAAAAAGAAACTTTCTTTTTGAGCTTTCCTTGCACACACGAAAACATTTGATGGAGGCTCGGGTAAGTTTTGAGTTTAAAAAGTTTAACTTTTTGGCTGTGTTTTTTAATCAGCTTTGAAATATCGTTGCGCAACAAATCGACAATCATCACATTTTCGCTTAAATTTTTGCTATCTTTTCGTAGAAAATTTTTATTCTTTTCATCTTGCCGGGGGTCTTTTGCCCTTTTAATCGTGCCTTTCATAGGCTTTGTGATGATTTTATTTTTATGTGTTTTAAAAAATAATTCGGGCGAAAAAGATAGAATCTCTAAAACATCACTTTTCAAATAAGCCCTGAATTTGGTATTTTGCCTTTGCAGCAAAAGATGAAACAAACTAAAAGAATCAAGCTTTGTTTGAAAGCTAATTTTTTGGGTCAGATTCACCTGATAGCTTTGCCCTTTTGCAATCGCGTCTTTAACGCTTTTGAAGTTTTTAGCATAAAGGGATTTATCGAGCAAATGTGTAAAGCTTGGGATAAAATCCTCCTCATCAACTTCCAAAGGCTTAAAAATCTTTCGCTGTTTAAACGCATAAAAAACGCAATAAGCTTCTTTGCTTTGATACTTTGAATCGTGTAAATAATGATAAAATTCATACTGCAAAAAACCCACAAAAAAGTATTCCTTTTTGTATTGCTCTATGAATCTAAAAACTTCTTTGCTTTGGCTTTGGTTATATGCTTTTAAAGTTTTTTGCAATTCATAATATAAAAACTTGCCAAAAACACAAAAATCGTTTGCCATTGTTCCTCTCAAGATTGCGTGCTTGCAAAAGACTTTTTGATAAAAATAATGCTCAAAACCACGCACAAACATTCCGCCACAAAAGCGGTGAGAAAAATACCCTTTAAGCCCCAAAAATAAGACAGACTAAAAATAAGCACCAAAGGAATCAAAAGATTTTGAGACAAACTCAAGATGAGCGAAAAAGTGGGCTTGTTGATAGCGGTTAGAAGCGAGCTTGTAGAGAGATTAAACCAAGTAATCAGATAATTCAGCGCATAGAGCAAAAGCGCAAAAGAGGCGAGATTGAGCAAATCTTCATCACTTTTTTGTGCAAAAAACTGCACGAGTTCATCGCTAAAAGCCATACAGAGCGCAAAAACAAACAAACAAAAGATAAAAGCTGCCGCAAAGGTATGCACAATCAAAGATTTTAGCCTTGCGGTATCTTTTTTTGCATAATTAAAACCAAGTGCAGGTTGGATTCCTTCATTCAAACTCATCAAAAGCAAAATCACAAAAGTATCGATATACGACACAATACTAAAAGCCGCTACACCCACAGCACCAGCGGTTTTTAGCAAAAGTGCATTTGCAAAAAGAGCATAGGTTGAACCCGAAATATTGCCAAAAAATTCACTGCTGCCGTTATAAAAAATATTCCATAAAATTTTAAAATTCAATAATACTTTAGAAAATTTCAGCTGCAAGTCCATAAACAAAAAGGGCAAGAACCCAAAAAGTGTTGCAAGGCTAAATCCAATACAAGTCGCGAGTGCAGCAGAGTAAAGCCCTAAGCCAAACTCTACAATAAAAAGATAATCCAAACCAATATTTGTCAGAGCCAAAACCACATTGATAAACATTGTGTAAATGTTTTTTCCACAGATTCGCAAGAATATATCTAGCGCAAAATAGAGAGAGATAAAAGGCATAAAGTATAAAAATACTCTGCTAAAATTTAGCGCAGATTCTTTAAGAGAATCGTGTGCATTCACAAACCCCAAAAGCAAGGGTGTAAGAAAATAAAATATCACACTCATCACCAAAGCAATGACAAAAATCACAACCAAAGAGGTGCTAAAAATAATCCTCGCTTCTTTGATTTTTTCTTTGCCAAGTCGCATCGAGATTTGCACCCCAGCACCCACCGCGACCATATCGCTAAGCGCAAAAGACATCGCGATAAAAGGCATTACAAGCCCCATAGCCGCAAGAGCTTCTGTGCCTAAGAACTTGCCGACAAAGATTCCATCAACGATGAAATAAACAGAGAGTAAAACCGCCCCGACCATATTGGGCAAAGAGCAGCGCAAAAGCAGATAGAGTGGAGATTTAAGATAGAGATTTGTCATTGTTTTGTCTTAGATTCTAAGTTTTTTGCTTATTTTTGGTTTCTTCTTGCGTGTTTGATAATCCACATTTGCGCTTTGCTATTGCCTGATTTTTCCCATTGTGCAATAATATAATCTGCCTTATCTGGTGCATCTTTATATAAATCATTCAGGTTATTCCCCACGCTTTTTTGCACAAACTTTTCAGAATCATCTTTAAGATTTGTAAGCAAAGTTGTGTATTTTTCAAACTCATCTAATGCAACAAATAATTTTTGTGACCAAGGGAGGCGGATTCTCACACCCTCGCTTGCAAGCCGCCGCACATGCACATTAGAATCCAAACTCCATTGAATAAGCTCGTCCATCACCTCTTTTGGATGTTCTTTAAGCAAAGGGCGAATCGCATATTCACCGGTAAATCGTTTCGTTAGCTCTTTACAAAATGCAAGCGACAAACGCCAATTTTCATTCCCACACCGCTCCACATATCTGCCAATAGGCCACAGCCACCAACCAAACTGAAACATTCCTTCACTCTTGCTTAACTCTTCTCCAAGAATCTTAAAAAATGCCTCAATATTTTTAGAATAATCATCACTCATACTCTTTTGCATTGCATCAACAATACAATCAAATCGTGCAAAAAGCTCTTTATCATCTAGCTTGCCAAGCAGAGAATCTACAAAAGTTTTTGCCTCAAATTCGGGCATTACCGCAAGGATTTTTTGCGACAAATCAAGAATATATGTATCATTATAATGCTCTTTGTGTTTCATCGGTTTCCTCTAAGTTTTTTGCATTATAGCATGATTTGGCTCTGCGCACACTTTTTGCCCTTGACAAACACCTAGTGGAATACTTTATAATGCCCATTGCATTTAAAAACAAGGAGCAAAAAATGAAAAATCGCCGTGAGTTTTTGCAAGATTCACTTGCATTTGGAGTGCTTAGCACAGCGATTTTATAGGGGTTTGCGGGCAATGCGTTCGCAGATTCTAACACCACAAACACAAAAGGAGCAACGATGAAAAATGTGCAACTAGGAAACCTCAAAGTCAGCCAGCTTGGGCTTGGTTGTATGGGTATGAGCTATGGCTATGGACAGCCAAAAGACGAAAACGAGATGATTGCGCTCATTCACAAAGCGCACGATTTGGGCGTTACATTCTTTGACACCGCCGAAGTCTATGGTCCCTACACCAACGAAACGCTTGTTGGCAAGGCGCTTAAGCCCTTTCGCGACAAGGTCGTTCTTGCAACCAAATTTGGAATCCGCATCGAGAACGGCAAGCAGATTGTCGATAGCAACTTGCAACAGATTCGCCGCTCGCTCGAGGGCAGCCTAACGCGGTTGCAGACAGATTGTGTCGATTTATATTACCAACACCGAGTCGACCCCAAAGTCCCGCCGACAGAGGTTGCCGCTTTGATGCAAGAGTTTGTCAAAGAGGGCAAGATTAAAGCGTGGGGAATGAGCGAAGCGGGGGTTGAGAGCATTAAAAAAGCACATTCTGTGTTTCCGCTTGCCGCGGTGCAGAGCGAATATTCGATGTGGTGGCGCGAGCCAGAAAAGGAGCTTTTAGGGCTTTTAGAATCGCTTGGTATCGGCTTTGTGCCATTTTCGCCGCTTGGCAAGGGCTTTTTGGCAGGCAAGTTTAATGCCGATTCAACCTTTGCCAAAGATGATTTTCGCAGCACCGTGCCGCGGTTTGAAAAAGAAAATTTGCAGGCAAATATGGCTTTGGTTGAGCAAATCCGCGCGATTGCGGCGCAAAAGAACGCGACACCCGCACAGATTGCCCTTGCTTGGGTGTGTGCGCAAAAGCCCTTTATCGCTCCCATTTTTGGCACGACAAATGGAAGTAGATTGGTTGAGAATCTGCAATCTCTCACACTCACGCTTAATGCGCAAGATTTGCAACAAATCAATACCGCACTTGCAAAGATTCCAATTAGGGGCGAACGATACAGCGGCGAGGCAGCAAAACGCGTGGGGAAATAGCGCGCGTTGGTTGCCCAAACAGGGGCAAAATATGGTATAATGGGAGGCTAAATAAATGCGAGAAGGGGGAGCGGTGCGGTATTTTGTCGGCGTGGCGTCAAAAAATCATATCGAGATAGGTTGTGCGGGTGGATTTTGTCAGCTTTGCCACGGCAAGAGCGCGCCGCTTAAACGCATGAAACAAGGCGATAGGATTATTTATTATAGTCCAAAACTTTGCTTGGATTCTAAAGAACCCTATCAACAATTTACAGCTTTGGGGACAATCGCCGATGAAAATGTATATCAGGTTGAGATGTTTCAAGGGTTTTTTCCATTTCGGCGCAATGTTGTTTGGGACGAAATTATGCGCGAATGCCCGCTTAGCGTTGCAAAGACGCATTGTAAATGGAAAAACTATGCGCCAAAGTTGCGCTTTGGGCATTTTGAGGTCTCTCTTAACTTTTTTGGGTTTTTAGCAGAATATATGACAAAGGATTTTTATGAATCATAAAATATGTCAAAGTTGCGGTATGCCCATAACTTCAGAGGAACAATTAGGAACAAATCAAGACGGAAGCGTTAATCTTGATTATTGCAAATATTGTTATGAAAATGGCGAATTTATAGACAAAGTATCGATGCAGGAGTATATACAAATGTGTTCTTTATATGGCGCACAAGCAGGAATGACAAATGAACAAATGAAACAATATTGCGCTCAATTATTCCCAACATTAAAAAGATGGCGGGAGATATGAAAAGAGTTGAGGTTTGAACAGGAATAGGCATGGATAAGCAAAACTTTATAGAAAATTTTAGAGCTTTTCTTGGTATTCTTCAGGGCAATATTTGTCAAAATAATACAGAGTGGAAAGTAAAAGGCTTTATTGATAGTGAAAAAAATATTTTTAGCCTTTCAAATGATACAAAAGTTATTTCTAAGATTTTAGAGATTCATATTTTTCCTTATATTTTAGAATTTGCAAATGCAAATGCCTTTGACATTGTTTTGCCTAATCACCAAAATTACTATCCAGATTTATCATTTGTATTGAAGCAAGATTCTAAAATAAAATTTGCAGTGGATTTAAAAACTACCTATCGTAATGAAAATAATCCTACACTCTGCAATGGTTTCACACTTGGTTCTCATGGTGAATATTTTAGAAATCGAGAATCTAATAAAAACATACAATTTCCCTATAAAGACTATCTGGGGCATTTTTGTTTAGGTATTATTTATGATAGAGTATTGGTTAATGAATTAAGACAATATACATTGAATGATTTAGATAAAATTCAATCTGTCATTACAAATCTCACCCTATTTTTTGCAGAAAAATATAAAATTGCAAGCGATGTAAGCGGAAGTGGAAATACAGCCAATATTGGAAGTATTAAAAATATTGATGCTATCATCAATGAAAAAGGGATATTTGCAGAGTTGGGCGAAGAGATTTTTAATGATTATTGGATCAATTATGGACAGATTAATATAACAGATTCTCATGGTAATATCAAAAAAATCACCAAGCTTGAAGAATATTTAAAATATAGGGGCAAAAAGTGAATATACAAAAAGTCCTTGTTCCTCCACTTAAGATTCAGGGCATTAAAACAAAGCTTGTTTTATCTATCAAAAGTGTCATAGAGTGGGATAACAAGGGAATCTACTTCGAGCCCTTTATGGGAAGTGGTGTTGTTGGTTTTAATATCGCGCCCAATAGAGCTATTTTTAGTGATAATAATCCACATATTATTGCATTTTATCGTGCAATTCAAAATGGAGTTATTACAAAAAATTCTGCAAAATCATACCTTCAATATGAGGGAAATCTTTTGCAACAATATGGGCAAGAACATTACCTAAAAATACGAACAAGATTTAATCAAGAGCATAATCCCTTTGATTTTTTATTTCTTAATCGAAGTTGCTTTAATGGGCTAATGCGATTTAATTCTAAAGGGGCTTTTAATGTCCCATATTGCAAAAAAGATATGCGGTTTTCGCAAAGCTATATTACCAAAATCACCAACCAAATTGATTGGGTAGCAAAACTCATACAAAATAAAGATTATGAATTTAGGGTTTGTGATTTTTCTCAAACTTTGCAACAAGCAAAAGAAAATGATTTTATCTATTGCGACCCGCCTTATATTGATAGATATTCAGACTATTTTAATAGCTGGGATTCATATCAGGAAAAACAACTTTATAACATGCTTTGTGCTACAAAAGCAAAATTTATTCTTTCAACTTGGCATAGCAATCAATACAGACAAAATGAATATATAGAAAACTTTTGGGGGCATTTTCATCATAACATTATTGAACATTTTTACCATTTGGGGGCGAATGAAACCAATCGCCATAGCATTAAAGAAACTTTGGTAAAAAATTATATAATCAAACAAAATATCACAAAAAATATTCCTACCAAACAAATATCATTATTTGAATCAGCGCTTGAAAGAACAACATATTAAAACCCAACCACAGGAGAACACCATGCAAAGCCTTTTATCACAGCGCATTCAAAAGACACCGCCGTCTTTTATCCGCAGTATCTTAAAAACAACGCTTGATTCTAAAACCATCTCTTTTGCGGGTGGGTTGCCAAACCCCATCTCGTTTCCCAAAGAAGAGCTTTTAGATTCTATGCAAAAAATTGTGCATAATTATGGCGATAAAGTCTTTCAATATTCTATCACCGCGGGGATTATTGAATTACGAGAATTTATCGCACATTCTTTTAACCAAAAACATGGCTTAAACCTCACGCACGAAAATGTCCTTATCACCACAGGTTCGCAACAAGCACTTGATTTAATCGGCAAAGTTTTTATCAACGAGGGTGATCATATCATCATCGAAAAGCCAAGTTATTTGGGTGCAATTCAAGCTTTTTATCAATACCAACCCACCTTTTGCCCGGTCGAACTCACCCCAAATGGGCTAGAACCAGAGGACTTAAAAGAAGCCCTAAAAACGCCCACAAAACTTATTTATAGTATTCCAAATTTTCAAAACCCCACCGGCTTGACTTATAGTGCGCAAAACCGCAAAGAGATTTGCGAGATTTTATGCGCACAAAAGCTTGTTTTAGTCGAAGATGACCCATATGGCGCGTTGCGTTTTGAAGGCGAGAGCCTGCCCTATATTGGCATTGACAAGCACCCTTTTAGCCTCGTTCTTGGCACTTTTAGCAAAACTTGTTCGCCCGCAATGCGGCTAGGATTTATTATCTCAAAAAATACCGAGATTCTCAAACAACTAAGTGTTGCAAAAGAAGCAAGCGACTTGCATAGCAATACCTTTGCACAATATCTGATTTGGGATTATCTCAAGCATAATGACTATGAAAAACATATTGCAAAAATTCGCGCTTTATATCAAGCTCAAGCACATGCAATGCTTGAAGCAATGGAGCAATATTTTCCTAAAAATGTCTGTTGGACAAAGCCAGAAGGAGGTATGTTTTTGTGGGTTACATTGCCCAAAAATATAAGCGCGATGCAACTCTTCCCCAAAGCACTAGAACAAAAAGTCGTTTTTGTGCCGGGCGATTGTTTTTATATTAACAGCAAAGACATCAATACAATGCGCTTAAATTATACCAACGCATCTTGCGAGATGATTTATGAGGGGATTAAAAGACTTGGGAATGTGCTAGGCGAAGTGTGCTAGATTAGACATGGATTTTTACAAGAAAATATTAAAATGAGTGCAAAGAATCGATAGGAGATATAATGGACGAATCAGCATTTTTATCATTTTTGCTCTATGCGGTGATTACCGCGATTACGCCCGGACCCAATAATATCCTTGCCCTCAATGCAATGATTAGCTATGAACGCAAAGACGCGAAGATTCTCATTCTTGGAATCTATGTCGGTTTTGCAATTATGATGATTGTATTTGGTTTTGGCAGTGCGATTTTGGGCGCGTTGCTTGAATCTATTAATGATTATTTAAAATATCTATCCGCTTTATATGTGCTGTATATTGCGTATAAAGTTGTGCGCAGCCGCGCGCCTGTGCCGGTGGATTCTAAGCTTGCAGATTCTCAAACAAACGCACAAAAAAATGTAAAATCTACAAATAACAATATTGGCTTCTTTGGCGGAATGGTTTTGCAGTTTGTGAATATCAAAGCTGCATTATATGCAATTACGATTCAAAGTGCGTTTGTGCTGCCTTATCATCAAAATCTTTCGATGAGTGGATTCTTTGTCTTACTTTCAATCATTATCAACTTTGTGGGCATCTTTCTTTGGGTGATTGGCGGGGCGGTTTTTTGCGAATTTTTGCAAAAGTATTATAAGCCGGTGAATTTTACAATGGCATTTTTACTGTTTTTAAGTGCTGTGCAGATTTTGATAGGATAGACTTGCAGCATAGCTTTAATGATAATTTTATAAATTATCCTCCCCCTAGCGCAGATTCCTTGACAAAACCTCTATCAATCCCTTAAAGCCTCATCTACAAATAAACCTTTTTGGGAAGCGCAACTTGATTTAGCAATAAACTCTAAAATATCAAAATTTCTAATCTCTAAGCCCTCTTTAAATTTGATAAACTCTACATAAACCTTAGAATCTTCAAAAATCTTTGGAGCAATAAAAAGTGCAAAATAGAGCGATTGTGAAGCTTGATTTTGATTAGATTCTATAAGATTTTTTAAATGTCTCGTGATTGGCAAAAGCTCATTATTAACTTGTCCTCTTCCACAAATAAGGCTCACTTCTATGATAGATTGACTTTTAGAATCCTTGCAGATAATGTCACGTTGATTACCGCTCGCATGGCATTTTGGTAGCCCTTCATCATCAATACTATAATTGGGCAAAACCTCTAAAGTATTAAAATTAAAATCGCCAACCATAGTCAGAAAATTCTAAAGTATTATGGCTTTTTTTGTTTGTATTCCCAATAAACATTATAGATTCTATCTAGCAATTTTTCAGCTTTATTTGAATATTCCAAATCTAGCTGATCTTCAAAGACTAAATCCTCAATCTGTTCAACAAGGCTTTGTGAATCCTGCATTGCCTCTTCAACATAAAGCAAGCAATCTTCTCCTTGCTTCTCAAGTTCTTGAATAAAGCCAACAATTTTTGCATAATTCAAGTGTAAAAACCTAAAATATTCTGTGATAGGCATCAGAATCTAATCTTTTTCATTATTTAAGATTTCGTATTGATAATCTTGGTTTTAATTTCTGTTTGATACCATTTGCTTCCCCATAGTTCATTGTGCGCAAGAGCCTTATAGAATCGTGGCAACAAAGACTGATAGGTAAGATTGGATTCTAAAATTGTGATTAAATCTTGTGTGCTAAGAGGTAAAATTTTCATTCCTCTAATATGTGATACTTCATTTTCAAAATAGCAGTTAAGACGACTTCTGAAATCATTCAAAACATTTTTATCCAAATAAGGAGCGATAAAGATTCCATAACTTTGTTCTCGCATTTGAGGATTCAAACCAAGCAACAAATTGCCCAAATGCCTTGAAACACTTTCCATTTCTGCTCTGCGTTGATTTGTCTTTTCTGTAAGTGTAACCTCTATCATGAGGGTATGATTATCATAAAAATAAATAAAATCTGCATTCCCACCAACTGCATGAGATTTTGGCAATAAATTAGAATCAAGGCTCAAACCAGCCTCTAGAATTCTTTCAACTCTGTTGTCGTCAATGTAATACCAAGCGATTGCGATAATATATTCAAAAATTGTAGGAATTAATGCCTGTGCTGTCGTTTTTTCACGAATTTTATCATCATTTTTTCTATCGCTAAAAAGCCTTAAAATTTCAATAGTTTTTTCTCTTGTAAAATGCGTTTGTAGAAGTTCCATTAATTTAATTTTATCTAAATTTTGTTTGTAATTTTTTAAATCTTGGGGTTTTTGAATGCCCAGATCTTGCAAATATTGTTTAAGTTCTTTATCGCCAAAATATTCGCTCAAAAGGTCTCGAGAAATTGGACTTTGCTTGATTTTTTCTAAAATCTCATTAGATTTTGAATGCTTTAAAATCACTGAAAACATTGTATTGAGGCTAACTCTATCGTTATGAAATTCAAAAATACCTGTCAAATTTAAATACCTACGATTCAGGTCTAAATAGTCATTAAGATTTGCAAAAATCCTTGAAGTGAAAATAAATTTAAAAAATCTTTTTCCAAATTCTTCCAAACTTCCATCACAAAACCTAATTAAATCTTTTATTTTATCTTCTTTCTTATTTTGTTTGGTAAGATGTGGTAAATAGAGTCTTTTAAATTCTAAATAATCACTAGAAGTAATAAATTTATCTAAAAATTGTGGATTTTTAGAATCTCTAAAAGGTAAAAATATTTCTTTTAACACTTTAATAATTGCTAGTGCTGTTTTTTCTCCTTTGGCTGTTTTGAAGTAACCAATCTGCAAAGCATTGTTACTTAAATCACTTAAAAAAGATTCTAACTCTAAATAGCGTAAATCATTATGCAAAATTGTTGGGATTAATGTATTGTTTTTAATGCACTCAATAAAAAGAGTGGCACTTTTAAAATTATTTACAAGTGGCAAAAATCTAAAAATTTCAATATTCAAATCACCATTAAAAGCTTTAAAAACCTCTAAATATTTACTCAACAAAGAATTATTGCTATTTAGCGTAGTCTTTAAGAAAAATAGAGAAATCAAATCAATTTGTAAAAAAATATTGTTGATTTTATAAGCTTGATTTTTTATAAGTCCTAGTAGTTCATAACCTTGTGTTGTAATTTGCTTTTGTCGGCGATTAATGAGATTATAATCCTCTAGCGGAGCAGATTTTACCCTTGCATCTTTTGTCCCTAAATCCGCAGTTTTATGTTTTGATTCCAAGAGATTATGCTGCTCTAAGAGTTCTAAATATTTTAATTGTAATTCAGAATTATTACTCCAAGTATCTTTTTCATCAGCATTTTTAAAAAGCTCCTCAAACAAAATGAGTTGCGTTTCAAAATTATAGAGCAAATTTTGAACCCTTAAGCTTGTATTGCCAAAATAATCATAGGTCATCTATTTTATCCTCCTAATAATTTGTAATCAATACTTCTTTAGATAGGGATTGTTTGGTTTGATAATTGCAGTTTTTATAATGAAAATCTAAAAAATGGAGATGGAAACTAGAGTATTTATCTAGCCAATCTTTTAAAATCCTATGTTCTTTTCCTTTATGAAAAATAACATTTGATAAAGCAAAACGAATTTTTTTAGCATTTAGTATATTCAAAAATTCCAATAAATCTAACTCATCTTGTAAAGTCCAAGCGTTGTTCTCATTATATGGAGCAGTAGCTAGAAAATAGGGTGGGTCAATATAAACAAAACTTTTAGAATCCAAAAATCCTATATCAAATCTCCTGAAATCGTAGCTTGAAATTTTTACATTCTTACTTTGTAGATTTATTATAAAATATTTTAACTTTTCTTGCATATTCTTATTAAAATCTCGTTTTCCGCAAGGCAAATTAAAGTCCCCATTAGAATTAAATCTTATTTGATTATTAAATGCAAAAACAATTAAAACAAATAAATCAAAACTGCCCCTTTTTTTATTATAATGATTCCGCAAGGCTAAATATTTCTCTTTATTGTAGCTCGATAAACCCTTTTGACTATCACATTGATAAAACTTATAGCCAAATTGTGCACTATTGGATAATCCAAAAGTGTGGATAATATCCCAAATAATATTAAAGCTTTGCTGTAAATCGCAGGATTGTAAAGATTGATAAAATTTTATTAATTCTACTAAAGAATCATTAAGGATAATATCTTGAGCCTTTATATTAATACCCACATTTGCTCCTCCACAAAATAAATCTAAAGCGATACTAATATCTTTTGGGAAAAGTGGCATTATTTGGTTTAGTAGCTTATATTTCCCACCAATATAATTAAGGGGACTTGCAATCAATTTTTCTTGGTATAAATAGCCAACTTGCTCTATATTTGACATAGAAAAACCCTTTCTTTGTGGTTTTTAAAGCTACTTTTACCACTACTAAAAGCTTTATAATCAAATTCATAAAGACTGATTTTCCCTACGGGTTCTAAAATGTCTTTGATTTCTTTGTCTTTTAATCGCACATTGCTTCTAACATTTGCATTACAAGTATTATTATAAGTAACTACCAATACTTTGCTTACCTTTGCGAGATTCTCTATCAAATCCTTAAACGCCTCTTTGGCTTCAACTTTGCAATATCTGCTAATGTTTTGTGGCTGCGGCTTAAGGGCAACTCCATAAAGCTTTGGCTTAGTATTTGTAGCCAAAGTTTCAAGCAGATGATAGAATCGTGAATATTGCCTTGAATTATAAGGAGGGTCAATAAAAGCAATGTCTATATGCTCTTTTTGTCCTACAAACTCCTTTGCTAAAGCATTGGAATCTTCTTTATAAATCTCTATCTTTGCATTGCTTTTGATTGGCTCAATCAGTTCATATATAAATCTATCTTGCAAAGAGATATTTTTGCGGTATGCATCATAATGCCCCACCGTGTTTGCAATTCTATCGCTACTATAAAGCAAGCTTGCCAAAAGCACATAAAATTCTTTTTGGCTGATTTGCCTACTCTGTAAAAGCTTATCTAACTGCTCTCGTATTTCACCAATGATAAGTGCGTCATTATGGCTAAAAAACTTCCCTCCGAAATGCTCTGAATAATAGTTTTGTTCTAAAGTTTTAGAATCTAAATGCTGGAAATAAGCTTGAATCTCTTTAAGCTTATCAATATTAAAACAATCTTGTGCAAAAAAAGCTTGATAAATGGCAAAATTAGAATCTAAAAAATCATTCATCACAAACCGCCCAAATTGAGGCTTTTCCATAAAATATTCACTCACCACACCTGTACCAGCAAAAACATCAAAAAAGCTAAGGTTATGCGCTTTTGAATAATCAAAACTTTCCCTAATCACCACATCAATTTGTTTCAAAAGCCTTGTTTTTGCCCCTGTATAGCGGCGATTTGCAAGCCTCAAACACTCCTCCTCTTAAAAGATGTGCAATTATACAACAACTCAATGATAATTTTATAAATTATCCTCTCCCTAGCGCAGATTCTCTCGCGCCCTCTTGACAAACACCTAGTGGTATGCTTTATAATGCTAAAATATCAATACAATTTGAACTCAAGGAGACCCTTATGCAATGTTATGTGATTGACGCATTTAGCGACAAAATCTTTGGCGGCAACCCCGCTGCTGTATGCGTCTGTGAGCGGTGGCTTGATGATGCTTTGCTGCAAAAGATTGCGAGCGAACACAACCTCTCTGAAACCGCGTTTTGCATGCCGCAACCCAAAAGTGCAACCTACCAATTGCGCTGGTTCACCCCTGCGGGTGAAGTCGATCTTTGCGGACACGCAACCCTTGCGACAGGATTTGTCGTTATGAACTTTATCGATTCTGCCGCGCAACAAGTCGCGTTTGAGAGCAAAAGCGGAATCTTGCAAGTGCGCAAAATGGGCGATAAATACGAGATTGATTTGCCAAGCTTTGCGCTTCAAAAGCTTGAGCTTACAAAAGAGCGCACAGAGCAGATTTATGCCGCGATTGGCTTTGCGCCTATCGAAGCCTATTTGGGGCGCGATTTGGTTTGTGTGCTAGAAAACGAGCAACAAGTGCGCGATTGCACACCCGATATGTCAAAGGTGCTAGAGCTCGAGGGTGTGCTGTGCCATATCACCGCGCGCGGGGATTCTATAAAGTCAGAATCCGCGCAAGGTTTATTAAATTTTGATTGTGTCAGCCGCAGCTTTGCGCCCAAACACGGGGTGAGCGAAGACCCGGTGTGTGGCTCGGGGCATTGTCATCTTGTCCCGCTTTGGAGCAAAAAGCTTGGCAAGGCGCAGATTTTAGCGTATCAAGCAAGCAAACGTGGGGGCGTCTTAGAGTGTCGCGACAATGGTGCGCGGGTGAGCCTTGCGGGGAACGCAGTGCTGTATTCAACCAACACAATTGCGCTTGAAAATGCGTAAATTAACCTAAAAAGAGGCAATATGACTTATACGATTATCGAAGTAGAACGCAAAAGTGGCATTAGCTCGCGCAAGATTCGCTTTTGGCTCGATAAGGGGCTGTTTCCGCATTTGTATAAAGATAAAAATGGCGTAAGATATTTTAGCGAAAAAGACATCGATTGGCTTTGTTGGGTCAATCTCTATCGTGCGCTTGGAATGAGTATCAAAGATATTCAGCATTATAAAAATCTTTGCGACAAAGGCGAAAGCACTCTTGAAGAGCGGCTAAAAATTATTCAAGCACAAAAGGCAAAAAATCTTGCCGAAATTGTAAATTTGCAAGTCGCAATTGCGATGCTTGAATATAAAGAACAGCTTTATATCGAGCTTACCAGCAAAGGTAAGACAAAATATAAACCCCGAAGCTTTCGCGAATGTAAAGAGATTTTAGACAAAGAGGTTAGGCAAAAGCTAAACCAAGAAAAGGAAAAAGATGAAAAATAAAACTTGCGATAACCAAAGACGCACGATGCTTAAAGATTCTCTCACTCTTGCAGGTGGGTTAGGAATCTTTGGAGCATTTGGCGCAGAAGCCCTCGCGCAAACACCCCAAAAAACCACCCAAAAACAAGGAGAAAAAATGCTCACACGATTTGAAAAAGGAATGCAACAATTGCAAAAGATTGATGGAGAAGCGGGGCAAAAAGTTATCGATTCTCTCGCACCTATCGCGCCCGATTTGGGTAAATATATTGTCGAATTTGCCTTTGGTGATATTTATACGCGCGGTGAGCTTGACTTAAAAGAGCGCGAACTGATTACGCTTGCGAGCCTGCTCACAGCGGGTGGGTGCGAAGCACAGCTTGGGGTGCATATCAACGCAGCGTTAAATGTAGGCATTGCACCCGCAAAAATTATTGAAAGTTTTATGCAGTGCGTTCCCTACACCGGATTTCCAAAAGTGCTAAACGCGGTGTTTGTTGCGAAAAAGATTTTTGAGACAAAGGGGCTTTCTGCGCTGACATAAAAACATAAAAATCTTATAAGTTAGAATCTGATAGATTCCCTAACAATGGGGATATGTCAAAGAAAGGCTTTTAGGCACTTGATATTCCTCTCCCCCGCTATGGGTATCTGTCTCCTTTGGAATGAAAAGGAATCGCATGAAAAATGTGTATTTATGCTGTGGCAGTGATAAATACGAGCTTAGGGTGGATTGATTGCACAATGGCGACAAATTTTGAGCAAGAAAATCTTGCAAAACCTAGCATTCTGGGCAGTGAACAAAATAGCCATTTTGTTGCAATGCTTAGAAATGGTTTTTTGAGTGCGGATTCCAATAAGAGAAACTTATAAATAATGACTTGTATTTAGGCGAAATTAGCAAAGATGAGTTTATATAAATAAAGACAAAGCCATTGCAAAAATACAAGAAAATTATGAGATTCCCATACAAATGATTTGCGAGATTAAGCCTTTGGAATATTTCAATCTCATTCATCAAATCCCCACCCAATAAGACAATGTTGGATATTTTTATTTTTTGGGCAATAATAAGTGTGATAAAAATTAAATCCTTGCCTGTTTTCTTTTTTGCATTTTTGTTTAATAAGGTTTATTTCATCATAGGAATTTTTATAAATTACCTCGTTAAAATCAAATTGTTGGAATCTCTTTCTGCCCTTACCATATTTCTTTTCGTATAGTCTCAAATACTGCCTCCCAAGTCTCAAAACTTCCAAATATCAAACAAATTCCTCTATGTCTATCTCTATAATGCCCCCAAGCAGAAGAGTTGGTTGCTTCCTCCATAAAACAAGCTACATAACTTTCTGGATACAGGAGTTTTTCTAAGCTTTGCATATAAAAATCTACGCATTCAAAAAAGATGAAATCTTGATTGGCAAAAGATTGATTCGTGTTCCTAATCATAGTCCAATGCGAAGAATATTTTAGAGTCCTAGTGAAATTAAATATTGCTTCCAAATCGCTCTTATTTTGTTTTAGCGCGGATTCTTCAATAACATCTATCGTTTGAATGCTGCTATCAAGGATTTGGGTATTGCTTATGCTTTGAGATATGATTTTTCTTGCAAAGCCTTGTCTAGTGTAATGTTTTTGTATGATTGCAAGAGCGAAATAATGAATTATTTTTAAGTATAGCAAAAATTCATCTCTGCTAATTGCAATACTTCGTGCGAAAAATTTATCAATCAATTTTTCGCTTACTTTGATAAAATCTTGATAAATTCTATCAAATAGATGCTTATACATTGAGGCAGAAAAATCTTCTGCTTCGGTATACGGTGGTATTGCCATTTTGCAATTTAATTTTTCTCCCCACAAAGCATAAACTCTGCAAACTTATTCTAAGCACTTCAAGTAATGTCAAAAAGATTTTTCCAAACAATTTTATCACCCTTAAAAACAAGATTTCTAAAACCTTCCATGGGATCGCTTAACTCATCAAGAGGAGCGAAATAAATCTCTTGATTCTCTAATTCTTTGTATTCAAAAATACTTTTCAGACTCCGCAAACGATAGAACATTTTTTCGCTGTTTTCTCTATTATTCACTTATTAGCTTAAAATAATGGCAAACGCATCAAAATAAAATTCTACCAACACTGCGTGTTTTTTATCCCCACATCTTCGGCTTTAAAGGCTGGATTCTTACCCTCTTTGCGCTGTTTTTCATAATCTTTTAGCACTTTTAGTGCGATATGCCCTAAGAGCAAAATTGCGATGATATTAACCAACGCCATAATCCCCATAATCACATCGGCTAAATCCCATGCAAGTCCTAAACTAAGCTGCGCACCAATGAAAACCATCACAACAGCACTTACTCTAAAAATTTGCAAGGCGATTTTGCTATCCGTGATAAATTTGAAATTAATTTCGGCATAAAAATAATTCCCAATCAGCGAAGTAAAGGCAAAAAGCACAATTGCTACACTCACAAAATACAAGCCAATATCTCCTAAGTGTCCTTGCATCACCTTTTGCATAAGCGGCATTCCTGCTAATCCACCTAAATCCTCACCGCTACATAGCACGATAAAGGCACTTGCCGAGCAGATAATCAGCGTATCAATAAACACAGAAAGCGTTTGCACCATTCCTTGTTTAGCAGGGTGGCTTGTATGTGCAGTAGCTGCAGCATTTGGTGCGCTACCCATACCTGCTTCATTAGAATACAATCCGCGTTTAATCCCTATGACTATCGCACTTCCTGCAAATCCCCCAAAAATCGCTTCAAAATCAAAAGCCTTCGCAAAAATGTCAGCAAAAATGCTAGGAATGCTCCCAAGATTCAAAGCGACAATGATAAATGCGACAATCAAATAGCCAAAAGCCATAATCGGCACAAGAACAGAAGTGATTTTCGCCGAAGCCTTATTACTCCCAAAGAAAAATGGAGCGCATAAAAGCGCGAGTAGGATTCCGATATAAATCGTAACTTGCCCATTATGATAAGCCTCACTCCCGACAAAAATCTCAAAGCTAGAAGTCAGCGTATAAGCTTGCAAACCATTAAAGCCATAGGTGAAACACAAAATCAGCGAAATCGCAAACACAATCCCAAATGCCCGAGAGCCTAAAGCGCTTTGGATATAATACGCAGGACCGCCTTTGTAGCCGCTTCCGTCTTTTCGCTTATACACTTGCGCAAGTGTGCTTTCGATAAATGCACTTGCTCCACCCAAAATCGCCGTTACCCACATCCAAAAGAGCGCACCCGCCCCTCCACTACCAATCGCCACTGCAACACCTACGATATTGCCAATCCCTACGCGAGACGCGGTAGAAATCATCAACGCACCAAAGGGAGAGATATGCTCTTTATGGCTTTTCTCCATTAAGACAGAAAATGCAGAGGGCAGAAAGCAAAGCTGGATAAACCCTGTGCGAATCGTAAAGTAAAGCCCACAGAGCAACAGCGCAAAAACCAAACAATAAGTATAAAGAAAAGTGCTTGATAGATTAATCAAGTCAGTTAGCAATTCCATAAGATTCCCCTTGTATCGTTCAGATAAACAATTATACCCTAACTCTATGCAATTCTGCACCTTTAGCATTTGTATTATTAGTCTGCTAACCTCATCTCTTGACAAACACCTAGTGGAATGCTTTATAATGCCCAATGTGATTTTACGCAAAGGAGAACTATGGACAAATACAGGCGAAAGATTCTCAAAAACAGCGCGATTTTTGGCGTTGCAGGAGGGTTAGCGAGCGTTTCTACTATCTTAGGATTACAAGGTTGCGATAGCAATTCTACCAAAAATTCAGACACAAAAGACACAGCAAAGAACGCAAACAGCGCGGATTCTAAGCTTATAACAAAAGGAGAAATGATGAACACAAATCCACAAGTTTGGTATATCACCGGTGCGAGCGGCGGTTTGGGGCTAGAGCTTGCAAAATATCTTATCAGCAAAGGCGATAAAGTCGCGGCGACATCGCGCAAAATGGGCAATATCACCGCAAAGCTTGGAGTTGAAAGCGAGAGCTTTTTGCCCCTAGAGTTGCGCTTTGATGGTGATTTGAACGCACAGATTGCACAAAACCTTAACGCGGTGCAACAAAAGTTTGGGCGGCTTGATAATGTCGTAAATAACGCTGGGTATGGGCTTTTGGGCTTTGTCGAAGAAACGAGCGAAAAGCAGCTAAGAGAACAATTCGAGGTCAATGTCTTTGCGCCATTTCTTGTCGCACAAAATGCGCTAAAGATTTTGCGCCCCCAAAGCCTCGCAGAGGGCGGTAACGCGGAGAACATAAAAGCGAGAATCTTTAACCTTAGCTCAATCGCTGGATTTAGGGTCAGCAATAATTCTACACCCTATTGTATGAGCAAATTTGCGATAAGCGCGCTAAGCGAGGGGCTTTTGCTCGATGTGGGCGAGTATGGAATCCACACTATTAATGTGATGCCCGCAGGTTTTCGCACCGAGTTTTTGGGCGCGAGTATGGTAAAAAGCGATTTAGAGATAAGCGCGTATGACGCAAGACGCAAGGCATTTGAGCAAAGAAGTGCGCAATATAGCGGCAAACAAGCGGGCGACCCGCAAAAATTTGCGCAGATTCTCTACCAAGTTTCGCGCGACCCTAAGCCACCTTTTAGCTTATTTATGGGCGATGCAGCGTTTAAGAGCGCAGAGAACAAAATCGCGTGGGTGCAAAGCGACATCGCCGCGACACAAGCTTACGCAGGTGCGGCAGCAGACTTTGCAGACGCGGGCAACAGCGCGTTTGACAAACGCTAGCTTGCCCACAGCCCCATTTGGCTTGCCCCGCGCGTTTAAAGCCTCTTAAAGCTTGCGTGGGTTGAATTGTGTTATAATGATAAAAAGGAAACGCGATGCAACCCTCACAAACTCTGCCACGCACAGATTCTCCCACACTTCGGCTGCTCTACCCCCAATGGCAAGGGGGCGATGTCGCGAGCTGGTTTAAAGACCTAAGCCCAAAAGAAGCTGCACAGGGCTATGTTTTGGGCGCGCAGATTCTGAATTTGCTTGTGAATAGCATTGCCCCAAGCGCGAACACTGCTGTCGTGAATATTGAGAAAGATTTTATGCTTGATAGCGCGGGGCAAAGGGTGGCACAAGAGGGAATTATCGACAAAGCCCCGCTGTTGCGCCAAACCAAAGCCGCGTTTGAGATTCTCAAAGCCCGCAAACCCGCAAAGATTCTGACACTTGGTGGCGAATGCGCGGTGAGCGTGCCGAGCTTTTGCTATCTTGCAAGCCTCTATGATGATGTCGCGCTTGTTTGGATTGACGCACACCCCGACATTGGGTTGCCAAACGATGATTTTTATCAGGGTTACCACGCAATGGCTGTGAGTGCGATTATTGGGCAAGGGGGGTTGCAAGAAACCTTTGGCTTGCCAAGTCGGTTAGAATCGAGCAAAGTTTTGCTTGTTGGGCTGCATTCAGACGAGGCAAGGCATTATGCGCCGCGCCAAAAAGAGTTTGGGCTAGCAAGCCTCGCGCCAAATGATGTCGCAAAGGATTCGAGCAAGATTTTGGGCTGGCTTGCAAAAAGCGGGGCAAAAAGGGTGATGATTCATCTTGATTTAGATGTGCTTGATGCGCGCGAGCTTTATGTCGCTGTGGGCAACACAGGGCAAATGAGCCTTGAGCAGGTTATGCGCGTCATCAATGATATTGCGGCACAATATGAGGTTGTGGGGCTGACAATCGCTGAACATTTGCCAAAAGCGCATATTAAGCTTAGAAGATTGCTTGAGAATCTGCCGCTGGTGAAAGAATGATACACTCACGCTTTTGGTTGCGCCATTGCGGCTATGGCTTTAATACTCGTTTAATCCTCGCGTTTTATTGCTATGCTTTTGTTATCAATTTCATACTCCGCACCTATTCTTATCTTGTTCTTCTTTGATTCTACTTTTGTGCAAACTTTATTCGATAGGTTTCCTATCATTATTCTATTTCTAAGGATTGATAATGCAAAGTTCAAATGTTTCTCATATCTCAAACAATCTTGCTTGGGTGCTTGTCATCGCGGGTGGAATCGTAGAATGCTTTTGGGCAAGCGGGCTAAAATATGCCGATAATCTCTTGCTTTATACCCTTACAGGAATCGGGATTCTTTTCTCGTTTGTGTGTATGGTTTTGGCGGTAAAGAGCAAACTTGAAATTGGCGTGGTGTATAGTGTCTTTGTAGGAATTGGCACGGTGGGTATCGCGCTTGCTGAAATTGTGGTGTTTGGCGAGCCGTTTTCGCTGCTCAAAATTGGGCTGATTGTGCTGCTGCTTATTGGTGTGATAGGGCTAAAACTCTCTACCAACAAAGAAGAAAACGCACAAGAACAGGCTTTGGCAGAAGGCTTTGCCAAAGATTTGGGGCTTGATGAAATTGTACAAAAGGAGAGTAAATGAGTTGGGTTTATCTCTTTTTGGCGGGCTGTATGGAAGTTTTGGGTGTGATGACGATGAAAAAGTATTCTTTAAGCGGCGCAAAGATTTTCTTGCTTGGAATCTTTGTGCAATTTGCGATTAGCTTTAGCTTTCTCTCGCTTGCAATGCAAGAAATCGCTATGGCAACAGCCTATGCAATCTGGACAGGCATTGGCGCAGCGGGCGGCGTGGCGGTGAGCATTCTATTTTTTGGCGAGAGCAAGAGCCTTAAAAAACTCTTTTTTATCGCGCTGATTATCATTGCGGTTGTGGGGCTAAAGCTTGTTGCGCATTAGATTTTTGATGAATAGTCGTGTGAAATGGATTTTGTTGAGCGAGTGCCTTGTGGAGTGTGGAGAATTCGTGCCAACTGCCATGTTTAAGGGGCTTCAAAGTGTGCGTGAGATAGAATCTTTTGCAAAAACAAAATGAGAGGGAGACATGCGTTATTTCCATATCAGCTTGCAAGACTTCGCGTCTGCATACCACTCCCTCTCTCCCGAACAAGAAATGCTTGACGCATTCTCGTTGAGCCTTAGGAATTATTTAGCAAAAATTGCAGATTCTAAAGTTTCTAAAGAATCTCAAGAAGAGTTTGAAAAAAATCTTTTGAGAGATTTTCTTAAAGAAAATTTTGATTATGATTGCAACACAAAAGGCAAGATTGATTTAGCAATTTATGACGATTCTAGCCCTAAGGTTATCTTTGAGGTCAAAAGCAGTAGCAATGCTCAAGAATTTGTAAAAGATTCTACAAGCCTAGAATCTAAAGCCTTTTATGAATCAATCCTCTATTATTTGCGTGAAAACATCATCAATGGTAATAATAACATTACGCATATTATCTTAAGTAATGCCAAAGATTTTTATCTGATTGACGCGAATGAATATCTTGTATTTGCCAAAGACAAAGCGATTTTAAAAGCCTTTAAAAATTGCCAAAACAAAGAGGGCAACGACCCAAGCACCGCGAAGTTTTATGATGAGATTGCAAAGATTTTGCCTAAATTGGACACTACATTGCATTATACCCATTTTAGGCTTGATAAGACGCTTTTAGAATCTACAAGTTCTCTCCCCCTGCTCTATCAAATCTTAAGTCCGCAAGTATTGCTCAAACGCAAAAACTATCTTGATGCGAACACCCTTAATCAAAATTTCTATAACGAGCTGCTGCATATTTTGGGATTAGAAGAAACCACACAACATAGCAAAGTGATGATACAACCAAGCTTAACTTCCAATACGCTTTTAGATTCTCTATGCGCTGCATTTGAGCTTGACAGAGATAAAGACTTTGAAGCAATTTTTTCATTACTGATGACTTGGAATAATCGAATCTTGTTTTTACGCCTTTTAGAATCTATGTTGCTTAGCTTTGAACATATTGAAAAGCCATTTTTAGACATCGATTCACTCCCAAGTTTTCAAATGCTCAACACGCTCTTTTTTGATGTCTTAGCAAAGTTAGAGGACAAAAGAGATAGAGAGATTCCGCAAGCCCTTGCAAATATCCCCTATCTTAACTCAAGCCTTTTTGACAAAACACCACTTGAGATTGAGGGCAAAGAAATCAAGCTCTTAGATTCGAAACCCTTAAAACTCTATGCAGATTCAATTCTTTATAAAGACAAAAACTTTTGCACGCACCTCAAGCTTGATGTGCAAACTAAAGATTCCACCTTGCCACTCTTAGAATATTTCTTTGCCTTTCTCCACGCATATAACTTCACCACCACAGCAAAAGATATTCAAAACTATACCAAAACAAATTATGACAAGCTAATAAACTCTGCGGTTCTTGGACTTGTCTTTGAAAAGCTCAATGGTTATAAAGAGGGGAGCTTCTACACCCCTAGCTTTATCACGCGCTATATGTGCAGACAGAGCTTAGAAAAAGTCGTGTTGCAAAAGTTTAATGAATGCAAAAATTGGGATTGTCAAAATCTTGAAGAACTTAAAACAAGATTAGATAAGCTCACAGATTCTAAAGAGGGCTACAAAGAAGCAAATATAATCTTTGATAGTATCAAGCTCTGCGACCCTGCTGTGGGTAGCGGGCATTTTCTTGTCTCTGCACTCAATGAAATGATTGCCCTTAAATTTGAGCTTAGAATCTTATGTGATGAAAACAACGAGCGATTAAAAGATATTGACTTAAAAGTTATCAATGATGAAATTGTGATTAGGGATTCTGCAAATACCCTCTTTGCCTATACTTTGCCAAAGCACGAAAATATTGAAGCGCACAAAATCCAAAAAGCATTATTCTCTGCTAAACGCAAACTCATTGAATCCTGTCTTTTTGGTGTAGATATTAACTCAAACTCTTGCGAGATTACCAAGCTTCGCCTTTGGATTGAGCTACTCAAATATAGCTATTACAAAGATATTCCGAATAAAAGGCTAGAGACTTTGCCCAATATTGATATTAATATCAAATGTGGGAATAGCTTGATTTCACGCTTTAACCTTAGCGATTCTCTTAAAACTATACCTAATATCAATGCACAAATCAAAAAATACAAACAACTTGTGTTTGATTATAAAAATGCCGACCAAGCAATTATTAAGATTTCCAAAGATGAAATCGAATCCCAAATTGAAGCAATCAAACGAAGTTTTACGCTCACACTCAAAGACCCAAAAACCAAGAAAGAGCTTGAAAAAGCAATAAAATCCCACATTGAACAATTCAATGATTATTTGCTTGACGACTCAAGCTTGTTAGATGGGCTTAATTCCTTGCAATTCAATGTTTTTGGCACACCAAATTTAAATGAAGAGGAGGAGGCAAAAGCTTTTGAATCTTATGGCAAAATCCAAGCTTTACGCAAAAAGCTTGATTTAACCCTAAGTGGCATAGAATACAAAAATGCCTTTGAATGGCGATTTGCCTTTCCTGAAGTGCTAGATTCTAATGGTGACTTTTTGGGCTTTGATTTGGTGATTGGGAATCCGCCGTATATTAGCACTTTAGACTTGGTGAAATCAAATGCTCAAAACAAAAATATTTATAAACAGAAATATCCAAGTATCAAGGGGTGCTATGATGTTTATGTTTTATTTGTATTATTGGGATTAAAGATTAGAGCACAAAATGGTGTTTTTTGTTGGATAATTCCTAATAAATTCCTTATTGCACAATACGCACAAGAAACATTAAAAAACCTTATAGAAAACAAATTTTTGGGGTATTCTGTTGACGTTTCAAGGGTAAAAGTATTTGAAAGGGCTTCAGTTTATCCTATAATAATATGGGGGCATAAAAATTTAGACTTTTCAAAATACTACATTGAAGCACAAGAAGATTTAGCATTAGGCAACTTGCAACAATTGAAAACTCTTAATTTTAATAAATATAAAACCCTTAAAGAAATTGGTTTGAAAATTCAATCTGGATTAGCTGGATTTCAAGCACATTCTATAATCGAATTTTTAGGTGAAAATAAGTCTAAAAATAGCATTCCTTTTGCTGTTAGTGGTTGTATTGATAGATATGAAATTAATACCAATGAAGTTAAGTATATGAAAAAAATCTATAAACATCCTCGCATTATTCCCAATAAAATAATTTCAAAAGAAAAATGGAAATTTTGGTGTAATGAGAAAATTATTATTGCTGGAATGACCAAGAAGTTAGAATCTTTTTATGCAAAAGAACCTTTAGCTATTGGAGTAGGTGTGTATGCTATTTACGATTACGCAGGTTTTAGCCCTTTGTTGATTTTAGGAATTTTAAATAGCAAATTTATGAATTATGCTTTTATTAATATGTTTGCAGATAAACATTTAGCTGGAGGATACTTAGCTATTAATAAAAATAATTTAGAAATTTTACCTTTCCCCACAATCACAAAACAAAACCAAAAAATCGTGAATAAAATCATTGCTTTCGTTGAGGAGATTCTTAAGCTTAAAGCAAAAGATTCCACAACCAACACAAATGAACTAGAAACCCAAATTGATTCTTTGGTGTATCAGCTTTACAATCTCACAGATGATGAGATAAAAATCATAGAGAATAAGGAGAAATAACTATGGAAGAGCTAACGCAAGAACAAAAAAATTTATTTGATAAATTCATTAAAACTTTCAAAGATAAGCAAAGCGTAATTAATTTACAAACACTCTTTAGTCTAATTGAAGAGAATAAAATTCAAGATGTTGTAAATAAAATAAATGAAATTAATCAAGCTTATAATGGTAATAAAGAAAAAGAATTGATGTCTATTAAAGAAATAAGAGAGGATATGGAATTATCTCAAAAAGATATAGATGAGGTTTATTGGCAGATTTTTAAACAAAATGAAAAAGGAGAAAATGAAAGTCAAGCGTTGATTGATATTCAAAAAGCACATAAACAAGCAAAGACAATGCAGGAAAGTTACCAAAGATTTTATGATACAAACGATTCGCAAGGGAATACTACGCAAGGCATTATCACTAAATTGCAAGAAGCTTGCCAACAAATTGAACAAAATAAAGACAAGATAGCCCAATTACAAAATTTTTATACAGAAGTCTTTGAAGGAATTACTGAAAATGGAAAAGTCGCTAAACAACCCTTAAATGAGATACTGAATAGTCATATTTCTCAATTAAAGACATTATTTTTAGAGAAAAAGGAAGAGTTGGAGCAACTTAAAGAAGAAAAAGATAAAGAATTGACTAATTTATATGAAAGCAAAGAAGAGGAAATCAATCAACTTTTGCCTAGTGCTACTTCAGCTGGATTAGCAGTGGCATATAAAAATGAAAAAGAAGAAATCAAAAAAAGCATTTCTTGGTGGAATAAGATATTTGTTGGTTCTATCGTAGCTTTTATTGGAGTTTTTGCATTATATTTTTATCTTGCATTTCAAGAGAATTTCACTTACATAAGTTTTTTAAAGTCTCTTCCATTTTGGGTTTTTAGTGGATTTTTTACTTTTTATTCCACAAAACAAATTGCGGAATATAAAAGAATGGCAAGTGAATATGCTTATAAAGAAAGACTAAATGAAACATATACAGGCTACAAAACACAAATTGAGAGTATGGAAGATGAAGTATTAAAGAAAAAGCTTGCAGAAATTATACTTGATTCTGCAATGCTCAATCCTAGTGATAAAATATATTCTAAAGGCGAAATACCAAGTGTATCTCTTATTGAAAAAATAATTGATACATTGCCAGTGGATAAGCTTACCAAGATTCAAGAAATAATTAATAATAGGCTAAAAAAATAATAAAAGAGATTTCATAAAATCCCAAAGAATGAACCTTATTTAGGTTTTGGGTTTTAAGTTTTGGAGGGTTGATGAAACAAGTTTTTATGAGCAAAAATGCACAGAATCTTTGCGCGTTTGCAAAAGAAAAATATGGTGATGGGTTAGAATTTTTGTGGCAAAAGTTTCCAAAAAATGCGGTTTTGCGCAAGAAAAAAACCAAAAAATGGTATGCGGCTTTTTGTGTGGTGAGCAAAGCGCAGCTTGGTTTGGGAGACTTTAAAGAAGAATGCGTTGAGATTGTGAATCTTAAGCTTGACCCGCAAGATGTTTTGGCTTTTATCGATAACCAAAAGTGTTTTAAGGCTTATCATATGAACGAAAAACATTGGATTAGTATTTTGCTTAGTGGCAATGACACGCTCGAATTTGAGCAAATGTGTAGATTCTTAGAGCAAAGCTATGCGCTTGCGTGATTTAAATATGGCAAAAACTGCATTAAATGAAAGGAGCAAAGTTGCAAAACCAAACTTTACCTAATCCCAATAATCCTTTTCCGATAGTTGGGAACAAAAATCTTATCTATGCCAAACCAATGATTAAAAACCCAAATATCATCGTGGGCGATTTTACTTATATTGCCGATAGCGATTTTGAAAGTCATGTGAGTCATCATTATGATTTTGTGGGCGATAAACTCATTATTGGTAAATTTTGCCAAATCGCAGCGGGGGTGGAGTTTATTATGAATGGTGCAAATCATCAAATGAATGCGGTTTCGACTTTTCCATTTTATATTTTAGGCTGGGAGGCACAAGCACCCAAGCCCGCAGATTTGCCGCTAAGAGGCGATACGATAATCGGTAACGATGTGTGGATTGGGCAAAATGCGGTGATACTGCCGGGTGTGCAAATCGGCGATGGTGCGATAATTGGCGCAAATAGTGTCGTGGGGAGCGATGTCGCGCCTTATGCTGTCGTGGTGGGGAATCCTGCAAGGCTCATTAAAAAGCGATTTGACGAGGAGCTTATCGCAATGCTACTAAAGCTTAAATGGTGGGATAAAAGTATCGCCGAAATTAACGCGCTGATTCCGATTCTCACTAATGGGAATCTTGGATTTGTAAAAAGGGAGATAGAAAGATTGCTTAAAGATTAAATCTATTCTTCTTACTCTAAAGATTCTCGCTCTATTTGGCTTTTGTGAATGTAGCCAATAACTGCTTTTTTAGCATCATCGACATTGGGAGGAAAATACAGCACTTTAAGCCATTGTGAGTGCGATTCGCCAAGATTCCATAATAGATAACCATCCCCTAGCTCTATGCGTCTTAGAATCTTGCCATTAGGGCTTTCTCGTAGATTCACATAAGAATCCTTGCTTGTGAGATGTATTCGCATATCATATTCTATGGGATCTGCATATTTTTCCCTACCATATAACTTTTCTTTTGTAGGCTTTATAATCTTCATATTTTTTACTTGCATAGAATGCCCAAAACTACAAGCCGAGAAATCCGCACGAAAATAATCCCCCGCTTCTATCTCTGCCCTCAATGCAATCTCTCCCGCAAGATTATCTTTAAACCATTGCGGGATATAGGGTTCTAAAGCCTTATAATGTTTCATATTTGGTTGTAAATCAAGATTAAATCCATGCTGCAAAAAACTAGGCAATTCTTTAGAATCTGGTTCAAACTCAATCCATTCTACATCAATAGTATCACATGCTCCTACACTATAATCCCTAATAACCTTTAGTGTCCCTGTAAGTTTCAGAGGCATTTTAAGTTTATAATCACACACACTCTCCGCTTCACTATCAAGGCATTCATAAATGGGCAAACTTTGCCCTGTTAGCTCATCGATTTCTTTTTCTTCGCTAAGATAAAGAGGCTCAAAATACTTTTGGGCAAATGCCATTTCTTTTTGGCAGATTGGCTCTGCTTGGGCTAAAAGAACATTTCTTTCTTCCAAAGGAATATCACTATAGGCAGCAGATTTCAAATCACTTGCACAATTTTGAGTAAGAAACTCATACCAAGACTTCCTTTCTTCTTCCCAATCGTATTTCTCGGGTTGCTGTCTATAATAGCGCGACACTTTATACAGCCACTGATTTTCAGCGGTCTCACAATCCCGAAACCCACAATGCGTTTTAATAAGACTCTTAAGTTTCTCTACTAAGTCATAATCGCTCTCACTCAAACTCTCCAGAGCGTCCATCTTGCGATTGATAAAATCAATAAGAGACTGATTTTTATCGGCAAAATAATCTTTATATGCTTTTGCATAATCATAATATTGTTCCCACTCTATAAAATTCTCATACCGTCGATTACTACCAGTATGTAAGCGCTTCATTGTTTTCTCTATAGGTCTGCTATAAACTTGAGCTTTATTAGGATTGCTCTTAAGCTCATCGAGATAAGCTTGGATAGCTCGCTTGTCTTTTCGTGTGAGCTTTAATTTTGGTAAATCTTCTTTGCCAAGCCGATGAATTATCTCCTGCATTTGCGTGTTGAGTTTTAGGAGATTCTCATCGGTGATTTCTTCCAAAGGGACAATGAGCTTATTTTTAGAATCCGCATTTATTTGAGTTGTTTGCTGTGCTTGTGGGGAATCTGTCTTCGTGTCTTTTTGCCTTTCAGAGGCATTCAAGCATAATGCGAAACAAATCCCAAAAATCATTAGATGAACTTTCATTTGCACCCTTTTAAAGCTAGGATATAGGCTTAGAATCCAATCTTAATTATAACACAATCTCCAAAGCATTGATTGAGCATTTATTGGGGATTCATCAAGCATCTAGGCTTTGCCTCCTCGCAAATAAAGCCAAACTTTATTAAAATGAATCAATATTTTTTATCTTTAATATTTTTTATAAAAATTATTTTTATTATTTTTGTAAGATTTTAGAGAGATTCTATTAAAAATGCAGCATGGAGTTTTCTCCAAACCGCACTAAACACAAAAAGCTTAATTTATTTGCGTGTTTTGCCCGAAATGATGAATCGCAACGCGTTGAGTTTGATAAATCCTTCCGCGTCGCCTTGATGATACACAGAATCCTCTTCAAAAGTGCTGTATGCTGCATTGAACAATGAGTTTTTGGATTCTCTTCCTAGCACAACCACATTGCCCTTATAAAGCTCCAATTTCACGATTCCTTCAACCTTTTGTTGTGTTTTGTCAATCAAGGCTTGCAAGGCTTCTCGCTCGGGACTAAACCAATAGCCATTATAAATCAAACTCGCGTATTTTGGCATAATCTCATCTTTCAAATGTGCTTCTTCTCTATCCAAACAAAGTGATTCAATCGCGCGGTGTGCTTTAAGATAAATCGTTCCGCCAGGCGTTTCATAGCAGCCACGAGACTTCATACCCACATAACGATTTTCTACTAAATCCAAACGACCGATTCCATTGCGAGAGCCTAATTCGTTCAATTTACTCCAAAAATCCGCCGGGCTTAATTTTTCACTATTGATTGCGATTCCATCACCATTTTTAAACTCAATAGTAATCACTTCTGCTTTGTCTGGAGCGTCTTTTGGTGAAACACTCCAACGCCACATATCTTCTTCTGGAGCGACATTTGGATTCTCTAAAATCTGCCCTTCATAGCTGATATGAAGTAAGTTTGCGTCCATAGAATAAGGAGATTTATTTGCTTTTTTCTCAATAGGAATCCCTGCGGATTCTGCATATTCTAGTAATTTCTCACGACTATTCAAATCCCACTCTCTCCAAGGAGCAATCACTTTAATATCAGGATTCAGCGCGTATGCTCCAATTTCAAAACGCACTTGGTCATTTCCTTTACCTGTTGCTCCATGAGAAATTGCATCTGCGCCAACTTTTTTAGCAATCTCCACCAAACGCTTAGCAATCAAAGGACGCGCAATACTTGTCCCCAATAAATATTCTCCCTCATAAATTGTGTTAGCGCGAAACATAGGAAATACAAAATCCCTAATAAACTCTTCACGCAAATCTTCAATAAAAATATTTTCCGGCTTGATTCCTAATTTTTGCGCCTTTGCCCGAGCGGGTTCTACTTCCTCTCCTTGTCCAATATCTGCGGTAAAAGTTACCACTTCGCAATGATAATTATCCCCGAGCCATTTTAGAATCACGCTTGTATCCAATCCTCCGCTATAAGCAAGAACGACTTTCTTGATATTCTTTTTACTCATTTTTACTCCTTAAAAATTTTGTGTTATTATAGCAACAATTTAATGTTCTTTTAGCTACAATTTTGCAAATTTTAAGGACAAATCCATGCGTATAGATAAATTTCTCAATGCGGTTAATATCACAAAAAGACGCTCTATTGCACAAGATATGTTGGCAAGTGGCGTTGTAAAAATTGGTGGAATCGCAGTCAAGCCAAGCCGTGATGTAAAAGTCGGGGACATTATTGAAATTGGCTATTTAGAAAAGCCAAAATTCTACCAAGTGCTTCAAATCCCGGAACAAAAAACCATTAAGAAAAACGAATCTCATTTATATTATAAAGAAATGGATAAGCAATGATTTATTGCGCAGGAAAAATAGAATCTTTTTCATTTGCCAAAAGTATCGGCGTGGGATTAATAGAATCTGCGATGAATCTAACGCGTTCCATTCTTTATGATAGACCCGATGAAATTGTATTTGTTGGCACTTGTGGTGCTTATGCGGATTCTATTCCTTTGCTAGAAATCTTTGAAACGCAGAGTGCTGCCAATATAGAATTATCTTTTTTGCAAAAGCAATCCTATACGCCATTAAATAATTTTTTAACCAATGTTTCATGTGAAACAATTTCAAAAGATTCTAAAGATTCCGCTATGGTTTTGAGCCAAGACTTAAGAATCGTAAATTCTAGCAACTATATTACTACAGATTCCACACTTGCAAAAAGACTTTTAAATCTCGGTATCACTTATGAAAATATGGAATTTTTTAGTGTTTTGCAAGTTGCAAAGGCATTTGAAATACCTGCTATTGGAATTTTTTGCGTTACCAATCATACACACCAAAACGCACATCAAGAATTTTTTGCCCATCATAAAATAGCAATGGAAAAGCTAGAATCCTATGTGCATTCCAAACTACAAAATCACAAAACAAGCAAAAACAATGAATGAACTAACAAATCCACCAACACAAACCGCTAAACAAAATATTTTTGATTTCACTTTAGAGGAATTAGGTATTGCTTTAGAATCTGCAGGATTCCAAAAATTTCGCGCGAAACAAATCTATCATTGGCTTTATGTTTGCTATGAAGAGAAATTTGACGCGATGAATAATTTACCCAAAGACTTAAAAGCCTATTTGAATCAAAACTTCACCACCCAAAAAGTTAGAATCACAAAAAAAGAACAAAGCAAAGATGGGAGCGTGAAATATCTCTTTGCAACCGATGATAATCTCACTTACGAATCTGTATTTTTGAAAATGAAAGAAGATAAATGGACGATTTGTTTGTCTTCACAAATCGGTTGCAAAGTCGGTTGCAGTTTTTGCCTCACCGCAAAAGGAGGATTTGTCAGGAATCTAAGCGCAGGAGAAATAGTCTATCAAGCCCTTGCAATCAAAAAAGACCAAGAGATTCCTAGCAATAAAGCAATTAATATCGTGTATATGGGAATGGGAGAGCCATTAGATAATTTAACCAATGTTACACAATGTATCCATATTTTGAGCGAACTTAATGGCTTAAGCATTTCTGTGCGCCGACAAACAATCTCTACAAGCGGAATCGCTCCAAAGATTAAAAAGCTCGGGGCGTTGAATTTGGGAGTGCAGCTTGCAATTTCTCTACACGCTGTCAGCGATGATTTGCGCACAAAACTTATGCCCATCAACAAGGCTTACAATATCCAAAGCATAATTGATGAAGTCGCAGCATTTCCAATAGATAGTCGGAAGCGTGTAATGTTTGAATATCTTGTCATTGACGAGCTCAACGACGGCTTAGATAGTGCCAAAAAACTCATTGCACTGCTCAACAAAATCAAAGCAAAAGTCAATCTCATCTATTTTAATCCTTATGAAAATAGCCCATACAAGCGTCCAAAACAAGAAAAAGTAGAAGCATTTCGCGAATTTTTACTCAAAAAAGGCTTACTTTGCACAATTAGAGAATCCAAAGGTTTAGACATCAGTGCTGCATGCGGACAACTAAGAGAGCGCGAAATCAACCAAAAAGGATAAGAATGAGTTTATTAGACATTATTATGATTGTATTTTTGACGATAGTTTTTATCGTCGGTATGGGTTCGTTTTTGTATTATGCTTACAAAAAATAATCAAACGCAATCCAATCAATGCGCTAACGAAACCAATAAAAAACTTTAAATAGCAAAACCAGTAGCAGAATAAGAAATAAAGAAAAAGAGAGCAACATTTAGAATCCCATTAAATCAAATTTCACAATCCATTATAACATTTTATTTTTTGAATTCTTTAACGATTTTTCAAACTCCATTTTGAAACTTTTGCAACAATACCAAACCCACAATAAACACTAGAGATTTTACCCAAAATCCATACAGCAAAGTATCCGCTAAGAAAAAATGCAATATAATCACGCATTTAATTTCACTTAAAAAGAGGGAAAAATGGCATTAAAAGTTTATTACGACAAAGATTGCGATTTAGGGCTTATCAAAAAGAAAAAAGTTGCGATTATTGGCTTTGGTTCACAAGGACATGCACATGCGGAAAATTTACGCGATTCTGGCGTAGAAGTGGCGATTGGACTTTACAAAGGTGGCAAAAGCTGGGCAAAGGCGGAAGCCAAAAACTTCAAAGTCTTAGAAGTAAGTGAGGCGACAAAATGGGCAGATTTGGTGATGATTCTAATCCCCGATGAATTACAAGCCGATGTTTTTGCGCGCGATATTGAACCAAACTTGAGCAAAGACCAAATCATCGCATTCGGACACGGATTCAATGTGCATTTTGGACAAATCAAAGCACCCAAAGGTGTAGGCGTGATTATGGTCGCCCCAAAAGCTCCGGGACACACCGTGCGCAGTGAATTTGTGCGAGGAGGTGGAATCCCCGACCTCATTGCAGTAGAGCAAGACACAAGCAAAGGCGACGCAAAGGCGATTGCATTAAGCTATGCAAGTGCAATCGGCGGCGGACGCAGCGGTATTATTGAAACTACTTTCAAAGACGAAACAGAAACCGACCTCTTTGGCGAACAAGCCGTGCTTTGCGGTGGAGTTTCTAGCTTGGTTAAAGCAGGATTTGAAACGCTAGTTGAAGCAGGTTATCCTGAAGAAATGGCTTATTTTGAATGTTTGCACGAACTCAAACTTATCGTAGATTTGATTTATCAAGGCGGCTTAGCAGATATGCGCTATTCTATCTCTAACACTGCAGAATATGGAGATATGATCAGCGGTCCTCGCGTTATCAATGACGAATCCAAAAAAGCAATGCGTGCGATTCTTAAGGATATTCAAGAAGGAAGATTTGCCAAAGACTTTATCCTAGAGCGCAAGGCAGGTTATGCAAGAATGAATGCAGAACGCAAAAATCTAGCCGATCACCCGATTGAAAAAGTAGGCACAAGACTTCGCGAAATGATGCCTTGGATTGCCGCTGGAAAACTCGTAGATAAATCCAAAAACTAACAATCTTCAAAATCATAAATTTATGTTTGCTTTTTTCTAGCAAACATAAATTTTATTAATCTAAAATCAAGAATCTCATCAAAATTCATCATTACTGCTAGGATTCCATTCCACATTGTGCGCAAATCTTACCCTGCGTTATTATAAACAAACAAATGCGGCAACCCCACAATCTTACGCGCTAAACATCAAAGAGATTCCGCAATGGAATCTTAAAATCAAATTTTACTTTGAGATTCTGCATTGAAAAATTCAGAAGCAAAAAAGAAAGCTGTTTTAATCTACCCTCATTCCTACAACATTATGATAATGGAGCAAACACTTTCTTATTGTCTCTTTGCTTTCAAAATGCAGAATCTTAACAATTAACATTATAGATTGACACAACCACTCAATAAAGACTTTGTGATTGCGAGATGATAGAATCTCACAGGGTGTTTATTTTGGTTTTGGACTGCGCTAGTTGTGGGGTGGCTACCCAAGCATTTATAGAGGATTTTAACTTTATGGTTTTTGCGATAAATCTTGTTTGGGATTCCGCTTTTTGATACAAGCGATTAGAATCCCAAAGCCTTAAATAGCTATTTTACTGAATAACCACAGCTGCAAGGATATTGTAAGGATTGCATTCGCCTTCCACTTCATCTCCACCAAAAGGGCGCATATCTAGTGCGCCAAGCAACAAGCCCATTTTGTTTTCCAAGTATTCAGCAAGTAAGCTTTCTAAATATTTAGGTGCGGATTCTATCTCCTCATTGCTTGGCTTATGCTTAGAATTATAAACGATTGGAATCTGAAGCAAAGCAACTTTAAACACTGCACCCTCTGCGTATTTGTTTGCCTTTTTATCCACTCCCGCGTTTTTTAGTCGCTTGATTTGTCCAAACACATTATCTATAAGATATTCGCAAGATTTGGTAAATTGCCATTCTTTTGTGCCGATATTAAGCCACAATTTCTTAGATTCCAACCAAGTTTCAAACTTCCGTTCCTTTTCCATACACCAAAAATCTACGCGCCCATTTTGATGCTCTGTTAGTGAAACTTCTCCCTTGATTCGTTTAGCTTTATGGAGAATAGGAACTTCACTTTGTGCATAAGGCGTCAGGGTATGCAGAGCATAAGAAATGCTAGAATAAGCGTTTTGTTCATCAAATGCGATAGGAAATCCACCCAAATCTTGATAAATGTTAAGATTTAGTGCAAATGCTTGTTCGCAGAAGCTTTTGAAAAACTGCTTGAAAAGCCTCCCTTGCTCAAAACTATCGGATTTATAATACGAATCCAACCACAAAATCTCCGCCTCTTTTGGTAATTCATAAGACATCTTCACTCCTTTATCAAATATAAAGTTTATAGATTATACCCCTCCCCCCACTTAAACCTTAATCAAACATAGAGCAAAACTCGCAAAAACACATTTTCTGTTACCAAATTTAACCGATTTTAATCCATTTATCTTTTGCTTTTGTTTAAAACAACATCATTAATTAAAGCCATAATTGGCTTATTTAGAGCTTCAAATTCAGCCAATTCACGCATTGTAATCGGTTCTAATTCTCCCCCATCTCTCCTAACAACTTCTAAATTATCAAAGTCTAAGACGACATCGCGACCCATTGCATCATAAGCCACACAAATAACAAGTTTATGCGCAAGAGAAAGAGGAAAAGTGGAATCCTTTGCAGTTTTTTCCTTTATGAGATTCCATTTACCAGAAAGTTCCTTATTGATTTTCATCGCTGCTTTTAATCCAAATTTGCCATAGAGCATAATTGTATCTACATCTATATTTTGCGTCTTGCTTTGCTTAGCATCAAGTTCTATCTTTTCTCTCTCATTGGGCTTTTTAGAATCAGAACAACCACAACCAAGAGTGAGACAAACAATAAAAATCAGCGAATATTTTATCCGATTCATTAGGCTATACTTCCTATGCTTTGGGATTGGATTCTAGAAATTGCAGCAAGCAACTTGCGACTATTGTCTCTTTTGATTCCAAAAAACACTAAAATGGGATCAAATAGAATCCAAACAAAACCAAACAATCATAGAAAAAAGCCAAGCCAAAGAAAGATAGGCAAAAGCCTTTGCATAAAAAATTGTTGCGTTAAGTGCGGATTGCAAATCAAGGTTTATCAGATTCATTACAAGCTCAATTACTCCACTAATGCCTCCAGACCAAAAACTCGCAATAAAGCCTTTCCCAACTTCTAACGAAAAAGGTAATACCAAAGGAGCAATAAAAGGAAAAAGATAAATCTGTATGGTAAAAAGGAGTTTAAATGTCCCCAACCATTTATCTCCCTTATAAAGTCTATCTACACCAAAAATCCAAAACCAACCCAAAATAGCCCCCAAAAGAAAGCCAATCCATTTGTTTTTAAACGCAATCGCCCTAAGAGATTCCGCTTGCTGGTTTAATATGCTTTCATCAAGGGCTTTAAGGCTATTTAATACGCTTTTAGAAACTTTGCCAGTAAAATACTTTATCAATTCCTCTTGTTGCACTTTCATTCCTCAAATAAAGTTTTATTCATTTTCTAATTCTGCAAAGAACATATAGAATCCGCAGGGATTTTTCCATTCCATTGTCCTACCAAACTCGCAATTGCACCATTTTCCATACATTTATCCTTAAAACTAAAATTAAAAGCAGGGATTCTAGTTTAGAATCAATTAAATAAAAACAAAGCAATTATTCCTTTGTTAGAGATTATGATAAATTCCATCAACATTCCTTACAAAATCTATTTTTTAAGGAATATCCAAATGCAAACAAATCCAAATCAAAAAAGCTACTTTTCCGCTCCAAACTCACACAGCGCGACATTGCAGGGATTCTGCAAATTGACACCAAAACGCTTTATAATTGGAAAAAGCGCAAACCCAACCTCTACCGCATTATTATGCTTGGTTTTAAGTTTGAAGAAATGCTAAATTTAAGCAAAAAACATTATGAGGAATTACTTGAAATTGAATCTACTCTTTCACAATAGCACAAAAGGATTCTACGAAAACCCAACAATTCAGTAGAATCCTTAAATACGATTCGTTTTTTATTATTTTACTTTAAGCTTATATTAATTTAATAAAAATAGTCGTAAAATAACCATTTTATTTTTCTTAAATTTAACAATCTCAAGGAAAGCAAAATGCGCAACATTATATTGTTTCTTGTTTTTGGTATTTTAGGGTATTTGTTTTATGAGTCTAGCTCGTTTTTAGGAGCTTGTTCTGGAATCGCAATCTTCCTCTATGGCGTAATGTGCCTCAAAAATGGCTTTAGCAACTTCAGCACCTTCATCGAACGCGTATTGAAAAAATGGGCAAACACCGCAACAAAAAGCTTGATTTTTGGCGCAATCTCTACGATGATTATGCAAAGTAGCGGACTTGTCTCCGTCCTTGCAATCTCGTTTTTAAGCGCAGGATTCATCACTTTAGGACAAGGAATCGGTATCATCTTTGGAGCGAATCTCGGCACAACAATCGTTGCATGGGTTATCGCAATTGCCGGAGTGAAGTTTGATATTTCCTCTATCACAATGCCTTTGTTGGTTTTTGGCGTGATTTTAAATCTCCAAAACTCCAAAACCTCCAAAGCCTTTGGCTCAATCCTCTGCGGAATCGGATTTTTCTTTCTTGGAATCTCACTTGTTAAAAGCGGATTTAATGAGCTAAAAGACATTGTAGATATTGCACAATATGGACATTTAAGCGGAATCTTGGGTGTTTCTTTGTTTGTGTTAATTGGGGTTGTGCTTACCGTGATTATGCAAAGCTCCAATGCAAGTTTGCTTGTCGCAATCACGATTTTAGCTGCTGGGCAAATGAGCTATGAAAACGCGCTTGGCTTTGCAATTGGTTCTAATATCGGTAGCACGGTTATGGCAATCATCGGTTCTATTGGCACGAACATCACGGGCAAACGACTTGCCGCAGCGCATTTACTTTTCAATAGCGCGACAGCACTTGTTGCGGTTGTTTTCTTGCATCAAATGATGTATGTCGTGCGCCTCTTTTGTGATTTTGTCGGAATCGCAAGTGATGATTATATCTTACAGCTCACCGCATTCCATACGCTTTTTAATATCGTTGGAATCGCGCTTATGATGCCTTTTATTGAAAGAATGGTTTGGTTGCTTGAAAAATACATTGTGGATAAAAAAGAAAAAGATTACGAACCAATCTATCTTAATTATTCTATTGTAGAATATCCAGATACTGCAATTGAAGCGTTAAAAAACGAAATGGAACATTTATATGATAACTGCTTTATGGTCCTCACTTATGCGATAGGATTCACACGCAAAGAGATTCATTCTAATACGCCATTTCGTGAGATTATCGCGCATAAAAAGCTTTATAGAAGAGAAGTGGATTTTGATAATTTTTACAAGAAAAACATTAAATACTTGTTTGATAAAATCTTTGATTTTGCAACCATTGCACAAACGCACACCAACGATAAAGAGCAGATGAATGAAATTGCACATATCAAAAATGCGGCGCGTAGGGCAGTGGAATCTATCCACCAGCTCAAAATGCTTTACCGCAATTTCAAAGACGCAACACAAACCAACAACGAGGCATTAAAAGAACTCTATAATGAAATGCGGATTGATTTGGCGGAACTTCTACGCAGTATTGAAAATTTAGAAAAAAGCTCCGATGAGAATATCCAGCTCATTCTAGCAAGTATTCGCAAAGGTTCTGCACTCCTAGACCAAGCCGATGACAATGCGATTAGCAAGATAGAAAAGCTCATCTTAGATAATAAAATCAGCGCAACAAATGTTTCGTCTATTCTTAATGATATTGATACTGCCAACAAAGTTAGCAAAGACTTACTTGCGATGACACAACATCTCTATGCTGCATATTCCACACCAAGCCCAACTGCCAATCCCAAAGCCTAAAAGGCTTGGGATTCCACACAAATCTTATACAAACTGATAACGCGCGTCTTTTCTAATATCGTAAATTTCTGTCGCTTGTCCATTTTTGTTGTGCTTGAAATACAAAATAGGCGGCACAAAAGGATAGAATCCCATAAACATAAACCATTCTTTGTTGTATTTAAAAGTCGTGTGATGATTGGCGTCAATTTGCGTTTGGATAAACTCCTCATATTCTTGCGTTTTATCTGTCCAAAACTCATTAGAAAAGAAGCTTAAAACCTTTCGTTTGCAATAGGGATTGGCGATAATCTCTTGCACTCCGATATTAAAATAAACATTAAAAGTCGGGTCTAAAATCTGCCATTTCTCATCAATAAAAACTTCAACAAACCCATGCGCCCAACCAAAAATATCACTATAACTTATCACGCGACTTTGGATTCCGAATTTTTCTAACAACATCTCTAGCGCATAGGGCTTCTGCCCACAATGCCCAAATTTCAGCTGCGTAAAGTAGTCTATCAAATCTTTAAGGCTAACTTTTTCCTCTACTCCTCTTGGTGTATAATGTTTGCTTTGGTGAATAAATACATTGAGATAAAAAGCGAGGGAGAGGGCTTTTGAGATTCCGCGAGATTCTAATTCTTTTTCTAATTGTTTTTGTTTTTTGGCAAAATCCTTTTGCAAAGCCTCTAGCAAACTCTCCAAACTTTCTTGAAGTTTGGAGTTTGGAATCTTTGGCTTCTTTTTAGCGTCTAATTTATTGGGGGGGGGGGCAACTAAAGCATTCTTGAAGATTACCTTATCTAAATCAATGCGAAGCGGGAAATATTCCTGCACTTCAAAAGGTCTAATGCACGAAGAAGAATAATTGTATTGTCTTTTGGTATCAATTTGATACATTCTAAAGCCTCCCGCTTACTTGTTCTTTTGGCAAAATGCCTTTGAGGTCATAAACGACAACCTTACCGCGATGACTAAAATCTAGCGTTTTAAACTCATCGTGCGCGACTGCGATAATCACCGCTTGATAATCTTGCAATCTAAACTGCTCCATTTCTTGCAAAATCAAGCCATATTCTTTTTTGACCTCATCGCTATTTGCCCATGGGTCATAAATCTCTACTTTGCATTCAAAATCTTGCAGCTCTCTTATCACATCTACCACGCGAGAATTACGAATATCCGGACAATTTTCTTTGAAAGTAATGCCAAGAATCGCAACCTTGCCCCCAACGATTTGGTGCGCGTTTTTAATCATAAGCTTAATGACTCTTTCTGCGACAATCACGCCCATATTGTCGTTAATATGTCTTCCCGCTAGAATCACTTGTGAATGATAACCTAGAGATTCCGCTTTGTGCGTGAGATAATAAGGATCTACGCCGATACAATGCCCTCCAACAAGACCGGGGCGAAAGGGCAAGAAATTCCATTTGCTTCCCGCAGCTTCTAACACTTCTAAAGTATCAATTCCTAAGCGTTCAAAAATCAAGGCAAGTTCATTGACAAAAGCAATATTAATATCGCGTTGGGAGTTTTCAATCACTTTTGCAGCCTCTGCCACCTTGATACTCGGAGCTTTATGCGTCCCTGCAGTGATAATACTCTCATAAAGAGCATTCACTTCCTCTGCGATTTGAGGTGTAGAACCGCTCGTTACTTTTTTGATATTAGGCAAACGATGCGTTTTATCTCCCGGATTAATGCGTTCAGGAGAATATCCACAAAAGAAATCTACATTGAATTTCAACCCACTCACTTCTTCTAAAATCGGCACACAATCCTCTTCTGTGCAGCCGGGATAAACCGTGCTTTCATAAATCACAATATCGCCTTTTTTAAGCACTTTTCCAACACTGCTAGAAGCTTTTTGGAGCGGTGTTAAATCCGGCTTGTTAAACCGGTCAATCGGGGTTGGCACGGTAACGATGAAAATTTGCGCTTCTTTTAAATCCTCTAAATTCGTCGTAAAATGCAAATTTTTAGCATTTTTTAGCTCCGATTCTTCCACCTCTAGCGTTCTATCATAGCCATTTTTCAGTTCTTCAATCCGCTTTTGAAAAATATCAAATCCAAAGACTTTATAGGTTTTCCCAAACTCCACAGCTAAGGGCAAACCAACATATCCGAGTCCAATCACAGCAAGAGTTTTCATTTCTTTCCTTATTATGCAAATTTTGACAAAATTTTATCCACATTTTCTAAATACATTCTAAACCTTTGGCAAATCTTTTGGGATTGTGCGCTTACGAGACTTAAAGTAAAATATGGAATCTTTAAAAAACAAATTTTTAGATTCTACATTTAAAAATACGAAGCAAGAGAAAGCCACCTTAATTTGCTCCCATTCCCGCAAAGAATCACGACAATGGGGCAAATATTTCCTTATTGCCTCTTGATTTTCAAATGCAGAATCTCAATTGATAAAATCCGCCTCTTTAACGCCAAAATCCATTTTATAGGGCAAAACTTTCAACCATTGCCCTTTTGTAATAGAATCGCAAGTTTCACCAAAAATCACCAAAGCATTACCCAAAGCCATAGGAGTAACTTCCCCAGAACCATATTTGCCATCTTTTACAAAATGCACACAATCTTCTTGAATCTTGACTAAACTCGCCTCTGTGCGCGTTTTGCGCTTTAGATCTTGCGCGACTTTTAGCATAATAAATTGCGGATAGTAAGCGTTTGCTCCGCTTAATTGACGCAAAAATGGCACAATGAGCAAACGCAACAAAACCGCCCCTGCCAATGGATTTCCGGGCAATGCAACGATAAATTTAGAATCCAGTTTGGCGACCATTAGAGGTTTGCCGGGTTTGATTTGCACCCCGTCTATTACCATTTGTGCGCCACATTCCTTAAGAACTTCTCGCATAAAATCCGCCTCGCCTTTACTTGCTCCCCCACTTGTAAAAATCACATCACTTGGAATCCCTAACGCTTCTTTAATGGCTTGGCGATTATCCGCAAGGATTCCTCCATAAGAGCTTTTAAATCCATAACTCTTTAAAATCGCAGCAATCATTGTCGCATTGGAATTAAAAATCCGCGCAGAATCGGATTGCTCCCAAATCTCTTGCAGCTCATCTCCACTTGCAAAAATACTAATCTTCAAAGGCACAAAAGTTTTCAAATAACTTATACCTTGTGTTGCAAGCAGGGTTAAACAATCCGCATTTAAATCATCTCCTTTTTCTAGCAATCTTGCACCCTTTGTGATTTCCTCACCACATTTGCGGATATTTGCACCCTTTTTTAGATTCTGTGGCGCGAGAATTTGCTTAGTATTTTGGAATCCCCCCTCAATCTCTTCAAAAGGCACGACACAATCAGCACCATTAGGGATTTTCGCACCTGTCATAATTTTCACACATTCCAAATCTCCCAAAGCTGCTTCCGCACAATCCCCCGCGAAAATAGTCTTTTGAATCTTTAGCGTTTTTCCCGCATCACTCGTTTTTAGCGCGTAGCCGTCCATTGCGGAGTTATCAAAACTTGGCAAAGATTTCTCTACATACACTTCTTCTGCTAAAATCCTATCAAGCGCACTTAAAAGCGGCAAAACCTCTGTTTGCAAAAAGAATCCCTGTGCGGCTTTATGCAACGAATCCATAGAATCCCTGATACTCTTAGCTTTATCACTCATCTTTGCCTCCTTAGCCTAAATCTCTAAACTCTTATCCCAGACTTCTTAATTGCGAATACTTCATTGCGATTTTTTGCGCAATCTGTGAAATCAAACTAGGCGCAATATCCAAAAAACTAAGACTTAATAATTCTCTAGATTGTTCCTCGCTATAACCCATTTGGCGCAAAACAAACGAAGGACTTGCGAAGCCAAAAAGGCATTCTTGCCCATTGATAAGGTGGATTCCATCAAACAACAAGCTTTGAATGAGATTCCGCGCTTTTATGCCTTTAAGCCCCAATGGCAAGGTGTTTTCGGGAGATTGATAAAACGCATAGCAACATTCGTTGAATCCTAATTTTTCCAAATTTACCCGCAAAGTATCCAAAAACACGCGTGATAAGTCGTTTTGGAATCGGCTTTGGCCAGTTTTTTTCTTCTCTTGTTGCGCAATAATGGCTTGTCTAAAAACCGCATAGAGATTTTGAATCTCCAAATACACACTAGAGATTCCATAAAAATCTTGCGCATTAGAAGCAAGAATGCCAAAAGGACGCAAAAGCCCTAAATTTTCGCCATTAAGCAACATAATATCCGCCTTTGGTAAAGGCAAATTCAAAGCAAACGCATAGCTCACATCTACCACTTTTAATACACGCATAGGCAGGGATTCCAAAGAATTAAGCGTCAAAATATCTTCATTTAAAAGTGGCATAATAAAACAATCCGCGCCCCAATCCAACGCCTCATCAATGGAATCTTGCGTAATGCTTCCACTTGCAAAATCAGGCAAAAGCGGAAAAATCTCATCTTTGTTTGGTGATTGCAAATACGCCGCATAAAGCATATTATGAGAAGAAAGTGCAAGGGCGACATGATAATATTTGCAAAGATTGCCAAGCAAAAAATAAAAAGATTCCAAACTAAAACTAAAAGGACGCGCGATTTTCGCCCCCAAAACTTCACAAAGTTCAGCATTTTCTTGGGCAATCTTTTGGGATTGCGTGGGGGTGATAGCTTGATAATTCACGCTTTTTGCCTGAATCAAACTTTGGTTTAATGCGACATTTAAAGGCGGATTCTGTAATCTATCCAGCATTTTAGCTCCCAATCTTTCTTCAATTAATCATCTAAAAGTTCGTTTGCCATCGGTATTTACAATATCACCAAAACTATCCAAATAATCCAAATAGGCAATCAAATACTTACGACTAAGATTAAAATGTTGCTTGAAATTTCCCAAATCCAAATAGCCCTCTTGCTCTATGATTTTACGCATACGCTCTAGCAAATTCGCCAAAACATCGCTACAAATAAACAACTTATGGTTAAGGCGCACGATTTTTTTCTCGCGCGTTAGGCGTTTAAACATAGAATCCCCTGTTTGCCTATCAATATCCAAATTATCATAAAGATTATAAGGCGCAATAGGTTGGAATCCCTGACTTTGCAAAGTCTGATAAATTGTATGATAGAAATAATCCTCAACCTTTTGCGTATTCTCTCCATTAAGCCCTAAATTGTTTTGTGGGGAAATATAAAAGGAATCCGCCTTGTTTAACGCGCCCTCGTCAAGCATTTCTTCTAATACGCTTTTGGCAAACTCCTCTGCAATCCAGCTTTGCTTTTGACTTAAAAGCGTCGCACTCAAAAGTGCGTTGGGATTCTTGGATAAAACTTTTAAAATCGCTTCTTTGACGATTTCTCTAGCCTTTTTTGGATAGGCAATCAATTCTTTTTGGCACACAAAGCATTGTGGAATCTCTGATGCGATTCTTAATCCCATCGTTTGCGAAATCCCAAATCTCTGCACCGAGCTAATCAGCCCAAAGCCTCTTTTGTGTGCTTGAAGCAAAAGTGTAAATGCACCCTTGAAATCGCCCTTGCTTAGCATTTCTAAATACTCTAGCTTTTGTGATTTTTTCATCGGATCTACAATCGAGCTTAGGATTCTGCCTCCGCCTAAAGTCTGCTTGTCATCGCGTAAAATGAATTTTTCATCAAACATTCCAAAAATTGGAATCGTAGTTTTTAGGGTTGCAAATTTTTTATTTGCGTCTAAAAATAACACGCGCGCATCGCAACGCATTGCCCCAATAAATAACTGCACTTGGGCATTGTGTTCTATTTTTTCAAACGCACGAATCTCTACTTCTATGCTATCAAACCCGCGCAAATATCCCTTTTTGGTAAGCAAATCTCCGCGCTTAATTTCTTGATGTGAAACGCCGCTTAGATTGATTGCCACACGCGCTCCATTGGGGGCGATAGTTTGGGATTCTCCATGCACTTGCAGATTCTTGATTCCAAGCACTCTTCCAAGCTGTGCGCACCATATTTTTTCACCCACACTCAAATCCCCGTCCATCAATGTGCCACTCACGACACAACCCGCGCCCTTAATCACAAACGCACGGTCAATATAATAGCGGAAAAATCCTAAGTCTTTATGCGCCTTTTTAGGTAGTGCGAAAAGCGTCTCTTGCAAGTTTTGAATGCTTTGCTTATCATAAATAGAACATTGCAGAATCTCAAAACGCAGATTAGGAAATTTTTCAAAAAGCTCTTTGACTTGCTCTTTGACTTGCTCAATCCTTGCACAATCCACCAAATCTGTCTTACTTAACACAACGATGAAATCCGTGATTCCAAGCAAATAAGCGATTCTTAAATGCTCTAAAGTTTGTGGCATAATGCCCTCATTTGCCGCAACAAGAAGCATTGCATAATCTATGCCAAATGCCCCAGCAATCATATTTTTAACCAATTTTTCGTGTCCGGGAACATCAATGAAAGAAATGTTTTTGTCTTCGCGACTTAGATTAGAAAAGCTCAAATCTAGCGTAATGCCTCTTTCTTTTTCTTGCTCAAAACTATCTCCCCAAAACCCGTTTAGTGCGGCGATTAAACTTGTTTTACCATGATCAATATGTCCCATTGCACCGATAATCAAATTTTCTTGCATTCTTTTCCTTATTTTACTTTATTTTTGACTGCTCCAAAGCAACAAAAGCCTCTACGATTCTCTGCATATCTCCCTCTAACAATGTGCGCATATCCAAAATCAACGCGCCATTTTCTAATCTAGCAATGATGTCAAAACCTCGCAAATACTCTTCTAATCGTTGCTCATTCAGTCCAAAATGTGCCAAATTCTTCGCTTCAAGTGCCACACCAAAAGATTCTAAATAATGACTAGGCATTGCTCCGCCACCGCTGTAACTTTTAGTCGCCACAACTTCAGGCACAAACAAAGGCGGAATCTGCGCAGCTAGGGATTGCGCCTCATTCCTTAACTCTTCTTTGGTTTTTAGCAACATTTGGCAAGTTGGGATTTTGTCTGTTTTGCCCGTCAAATACGCATTAAGTGTCGCTTCTAGCGCGGCAATAGTGAATTTATCCACACGCAACATTCTTAGGAGCTGGTTTTTTTTCAGCTTGTCAATCAATGCCTTTTTGCCAAAGATGATTCCCGCTTGTGCGCCACCTAAAAGCTTATCTCCGCTAAAGCTTACAAGGCTTGGATTCAGCCTTGTAATCTCTTCTAATGCGGGTTCAAACTTTTGAAGAATGTTTTCAAACCCACTTAAACCAAAATACCCGCTTCCCAAATCATAATAATCTACAAGATTCCGTGCCTTTGCCAACTCTACAATCTCTCCAAATTCTACTTCTTTAACAAATCCGCTCATCGCGTAATTAGATTTATGCGCTTTAAAAAGCATTGCGGTGTTTTCATTAAGTGCTTCTTGATAGTCCTTTAAATGCGTTTTGTTGGTCGTCCCTACTTCGCGCAAGATCGCTCCAGAATCCTCCATAACACGCGGAATCCTAAAGCTCCCGCCTATCTCAATCAACTCTCCGCGCGAAACCACAACTTCTTTACCCTTAGCAAAGGTATTAAAAATCAAAAACACCGCCGCGGCATTGTTATTGACAACAAGCACATCTTCTGCGCCCAAAAGAGCTTTAAACAAACCCTTTAAATGCACATATCGTTCGCTACGATTTCCTTTTTCTTGATTGTATTCCAAATTATTATAACGCGTCAAAAGAGGAAGAATCTCTTGTAGAATCGCGGGAGAAAACACACTGCGCCCAAGATTTGTATGCACTACGATTCCGGTGGCATTGACGAGTGGCTTAAGGGATTTTTGCGTGATTTTGTAATACTCCTTAGCAATCGTTTGTGCACAAGTTGCCAAATCCAAAATTTCACCACCCTGAAGCAAATCTTGGCGATAGCCCTCCAAAAACTCCGCAATCAGTCGCTTTGCTAACGCAAGATTCAACCCGCTCGAAATTTCAGACTTTAGGGAATTTAATAATTTGTCCGCTTTGGGAATATGTCTTAGAATATTTTGCATTTCCTATTCTCTTTTTGGTAAATTTTAGCCTAGAAGCGTAACGCATTCTTACTTTATTTTCTGTGAATTTTGCAAGATTTTGCTTAAGATTTGATATAATTTTTATTATTTTTAAAAGGCTTGTGATGAAACAAATTTTATTTGCCATTGACGGAACGAAATCCTGCCAAAAAGCGGCAGAATTTGTAGTGAATTTTTTTGGAGATAGGGAAGATTGTGCCATTACAATCATTCATGTTAAAACTCCCATTATGCTTTATGGAGAAGCAGCATTAGCCGCTTATGAAGAAATTGAAAAAAAAGAAAGCGCAGAAAGCGATAAATTGCTAGAAGAATTTGCCGCAGTCTTTACCAACAAAGGCGTAAATATCAAACAAAAACTCCTAGAGGGCGAGGCTGTAACGGAAGTATTGTCTTATGCGAAAGATTTTGATTTGCTAATTATCGGGCAAAGCGAAGAAAGCTTTTGGAATAAAATCTTCTCAACAAACCAAAACGACTTTTCGCAAAAATCTCCGATTCCAATTCTAATTGTCAAGTAGTTTTCAAAGATTTGCATAGATGAAAACTTTAACCCTTGCAAGCATTTATGAAATACAAGGACACGCTTACGAAGCGGCAGAGATTTACAAAACAATTTTGGAAGAAAATCCCGACAATGCCGAAGCAAAAATCGCGCTCAAACGCTTAGTAAGCAATCGCAAAAATTACGGCAAAGCAAGTGAAGATATGCTAAATTTGTTTGTCCAAATGGATAGCGAAGTAGAATTTAATGAGTTTGAAAGGTGGTTATTGAAATTATGGAACTAAAAGAAGCGATTTTACAAACATTAGCCGAAATTGATACAAGCGATTCTAACCAACCCGATACAAAAAGCGCGTTAGAGAGCCAAAAGCCAGAACGTGATGCTTTGTTGGATATTTTGCCCTCTGATAACCCCCATCGTGAAAATACCGAAACTACGCAGAATCCCTATGAGCGAAAGATTGAAAAGCTAGATTTTAAAAACGCCGAAGAGCTTAAAATGCTTCTAACAAAAGCTTATTTAGAAGAGGAGAAATTCCTCAATGCCCTACAAGAACGAATCCTCGTGCTTTTTGAAGGACTGCAATCCCCAAATAATCGCAATATTGAAACCAAAGTGGATATGATTTTAAACTTTTTAGAATTTACTTTGGCAATTATTGATGAAAAAAAGAATCAAAAATGAAAAAAAAATCTTTATTTACTTTTGATTTACCATTTTGCTTTATAATTTCATCATCTCAACGGGATGAGTTGAGAGACAAGCTTAACGCAATGTTAAGTTTGGGTTTTCTTGGAAAAGGGAAAATTTTTCATCCACTTCTCCTTTGCTTAAGGACACTTAGTGTGAGTAAGTTCTTTGAAAGTGTTGTCAATTCTAGTGGGCGTTTTCCTGAATTTTTATTTAACCCCCTAAAATACCCAATCCTCCTTTTTGTAAGGAAAACGCCATGCTAGAAGTGTTGATGATAGAAGATGATTTGGAGCTAGCAACCATTCTTAGCGAATACTTGAAAGCTCATAATATTAATGTAACGAATTATGACGAACCCTATACGGGCATGAGTGCGATAAACACTCGGCATTTTGACCTCCTTCTTTTAGATTTAACACTCCCAAACCTAGATGGGCTGGAAGTTTGCAAGAGGGTTGCGAAAGAAAAACGAATCCCAATCATCATTTCTTCTGCGCGACACGATATTGACGATAGAGTGCTGGGGCTAGAATATGGTGCAGATGACTATATTCCTAAGCCTTATGACCCAAAAGAACTCATAGCAAGAATCCATAGTGTCCTTCGTAGATACAATCTCTCTAAGGAATCCAACCAAGAAGAAGCTTCTATTCTTCCTTTTGTGCTTGATAAAGGAAGCAGAGAGATTTACCTCAACAACGAAGCACTCAATCTCACCAAAGCAGAATACGAGATTCTAAGCTTTATGCTTGAAAATGTCAATCAAGCCTTGACGCGTGATTCTATTGCGGCGCACTCGGATTCTATCAATCCTGATTCTAGCAACAAAAGCATTGATGTCATCATCGGGCGTTTGCGCAACAAAATAGAAAAGGGAAGCAAAAAATTCATTTTTTCTGTGCGCGGAATCGGCTATAAATTGCAGTTAAAAGATGATTAAAAATTCTATTTTTGTTAAAATCACCATATTATTTATCGTGGCAATCATTTGCTTAGGCGCATTTTCATATTATTTTATCCGCGAAGAAATCAATGAGGATATTCTCAAAGACCAACTCAAATATAGCCAATTTCTCGCGACAATCAACCAATTAGTGCGCTTTGGTGGCAATATTGAACTGATTGAAAAATATCTCAAAGAATTGGATTTACACCAAATTCAAGATGCTAAAACCTTAGAACAATTTCAAAACTATTTGACACAAAATCTCGCAAGTGGAATGATTGCAAAAGTCATTAAGCAAGAAAATGGCATTTATTTGTTTTTGCAAACTCCGCAGGAATGGAAACTTTATGGTGGCTCTTATCCTCACAATCTTTTTAATTATTATCTTATTACCTTTTTTGCTTTTGTCGTCGTCGTTTTCTTGTTTGCATTGGTAATTAAAAGCATTTTACCGCTCAAAATTTTGCGCAAAGAGATTCGTAAGTTTGCCGATGGGCAGATGAATATTTCTTGCAAAATCAACCAAAACGATGAAATCGGCGAACTTTCTCGCGAATTTGAAAATGCCGCCGAGAAAATCAACGCACTAAACCAATCCCGACATCTTTTTTTGCGCTCCATTATGCACGAACTCAAAACGCCCATTACCAAAGGCAGAATCACGGCAGAAATGATTGAACACCCACTTTACAAAGAGAGGCTTTGTAATGTATTTGACCGCCTCAATAGCTTGATTAATGAGTTTGCCAAAATAGAGGAATTAAGCTCCCGTAACTATTGCCTCAACAAGCAAGATTATGTGCTAAAAGACATTTTAAATCGCGTGTTTGCAATGCTGTTAATAGACAAAGAACAAATCCAAGATTCCTTTATCCTGCCAGAGGAAAACTATCTGTTGCGCTGCGATTTTGATATGCTCACTCTAGCTATCAAAAATCTATTAGACAACGCGCTAAAATACAAGACAAAAGGCAAAATTGAAATTAAAGTTGCAGAGGGCAATCTCCTCATCTCCAACTTCGGCGCACCTTTGCCACACAGCCTAAAAGACCATGCAAAGCCCTTTTTCAAAGATAACAAATCCAACAAAAATGGTGGCTTGGGATTAGGAATCTATATCGTCAAAAGCACTTTGGAATCGCAAGGATTGAAGTTGGATTATTATCACAAAGAGGACAAAAATCATTTTGTGATTCTAGGCTTTGCCAAAACCAAACAATAAAGGAAAACTATGTTTAAACGCTTAAGAAGAATCAGGCTAAACCCCGTCGTTAGGAATCTCGTTGAAGAAACAACTTTGCGCACACAGGATTTGATTTATCCTCTATTTATCACGCATGGCAAAAATATCAAAAACGCAATCGCTTCAATGCCCGATGTTTATCAGCTAAGCATTGACAATGCTTTGGAAGAATGCGAGGAGCTAGAAAAGTTAGGCATACAAGCCATTATGCTCTTTGGGATTCCAGCAATCAAAGATAGTGTGGGTAGCGAAGCACTAAGTGAGGAGGGCATTATCGCTGAAGCCTTACGCGCCATCAAAGCAAAATTCCCCCAAATGTTGCTTTGCGTGGATTTATGCTTTTGCGAATACACAGACCATGGGCATTGTGGAATCCTCAATCCAAAGCTTCAAAGCGTGGATAATGATTTGACTTTAGAGATTCTCAACAAACAAGCCTTAGTCTTGGCACAAGCAGGTGCGAATTTGATTGCACCTAGCGGAATGATGGACGGAATGATAGAATCCCTAAGAAGTGCGCTAGATTGCGCAGGATTCGCACATATTCCTATTATGAGTTACTCTACGAAATTCGCAAGTGGATATTATGGACCTTTTCGCGATGTAGCAAACAGCACACCAAGCTTTGGAGACCGCAAAAGCTACCAACAAAACCCCGCAAATCGCAGAGAAGCAATCGCAGAAAGCCTAGAAGATGAGCGGCAAGGAGCGGATATTTTGATGGTGAAACCCGCCCTTGCATACCTTGATATTGTGCGTGATATTAGAGAACGCACCTTGTTGCCTCTTGCTGTGTATAATGTCAGCGGGGAATACGCCATGTTAAAGTTTGCACAAAAAAACAATTTGATTGATTATGAACGCGTCTTGCTTGAAACAATGATTGGCTTTAAACGCGCAGGAGCGGACATCATCATCACCTACCACGCCAAAGAACTCGCAAGGCTTTTGAATCCTTGAAAACGGAATCTCTAAGGCGAGATTCCGCATTTTGGATTGCCGCGTCCTTGCAATCCTCGCAATGACGAGAGGGCGGAATCGCAGGTTATTTTACATTTCAGATTTGCAAGTGCGGGTGAGTTACTGACGCGACACACGCTTCGTCTCTCATTTTATTTATTCCCCGCAAGAACGCAATGGAATCCCAAAACTTAATAGAATACTTTTTGCTTAAAGATTTATGTGTCTTATTCTAAGAAGTTAAAGTTGTGGAATCGCATTGAATGCGGAGAACTACACCATAGAGGGAAAAGAAAAGATTACAAGAAACGGAATGAATTTCTATGCAAAATCCAAAGTGGAAAACTAGATAAATCCCTAGCATAGAATGAAAAAGCTTATGAAGCAAACAGATAGCGCGACATTTGCAAGGCAAATCAAGAATCCACACAAAACCAAGAAGAAGCAAAAAACTTCGGAGAATATTATAGAATCGCAAAACCCACGAAAACCTACTTTATATTTTGCTCCTCTAGCTCCAAATATTGTGTGATTTTTTCCTCGCACAATGCCTTTTTGGCTTCAAATTCTGCGGATTTCTCTTGCAATTCTTGTGTGCTTAAACTCCCGCTAAAAAGCAATTTCTCCAAAGCTTTAATTTCGGATTCTAATACTTCAATTTCTTGTGGCAAAATCTCCAATAACCGCTTTTGGTGGTAGCTTAGTTTCACTTTTTTAGGGGCTTTGGGAGATTCTTTTTCGTCCAAATCCTTCGTCTCTTGAGAATCGCAAACTGCCTTTTGGGATTCTAGCTCCGCACTCATTGCGCGGTATTCTGCCAACTCATTTTCAATCTCTAAATACTCACTAAAGCTTTTATGGGATTCTACAATCTCGCCATTTCCTTTAAAAACAAAGAGTTTTTGTGCGATTTTATCCACGAAATAGCGGTCGTGGCTGACAAAGAGAATCGTCCCCTCAAAGCTTTGCAGATATTCCTCCAAAATATTAATCGTGGGAATATCCAAATCATTGGTTGGCTCGTCCAAAATCAAACAATCATACGCTTTTGTAAAAAGCAAGGCAAGGGCTACGCGATTCTTTTCTCCACCGCTTAAATTTCCGATTTTCTTATCCAAAAACTCTTTTGGAAACAAAAAATTCTTCAAATAGCCAAAAATGTGCATACTTTTCCCGCGCACTTCAATATGGTCGCCACCAAAAGGGCAAAAGGTCTCCAACAAATCCTTGCTATCATCAAGCATTTCGCGGTGTTGGTCAAAATAGCCAATCTTCACATCGCCGCGTTCAATACTTCCGCTTGTTTGCGCAATCTGCCCCAAAAACACCTTAAGCAAAGTAGATTTTCCCGCGCCATTGCGCCCGACTATCGCGATTTTATCGCGTTGTAGAATCCTTGTGTCCAAATTGCCAATCAAGACTTGCCCATTGCGCTCCACACAAAGATTCTTAGTTTCAAACAGCATTTTTTTGCGATTGATTCCCTCTTCTTGGTTGAAATGCTTTCGTTCTCTCTCTAGTTCTAAACTCATCTTGCGGATAATAGAGGGATTCTGCTTTGCTAGTTTGCGCATTTCCATTAGTCTTTCCTTGCGCCCCTCATTGCGCTTCACTCGCGCACGCACCCCACGCGCCAACCACTCTTCCTCCGCCTTTAAATGCTTGAGTAGCACTTCGTGGCTTTGGGCAAGACTTGCAAGTAATGCTTCCTTTTGACGCAAATAATCGCTATATCCGCCGCTAAATTGGCGAATCTTGCCCTCTTCTACTTCTACAACACGCGTTGCGATTCTGTCTATGAAATAGCGGTCGTGGCTAATAAACACCAATGTGAAGTTTGAGCGCAAAAGCATAGATTCCAAGAACTCCACCATTTGCACATCTAAATGATTGGTTGGCTCATCAAGCAACAAAATATCCGGCTTCGTGAGCAAAAGACAAGCAAGTGCGACGCGCTTTTGTTCCCCTCCGCTTAGGAGATTCACGAATCTATCTTGCAAGGATTCTAGTTCAAAAGTCTCCAAAACCTGTTTGGATTTCGCCTCCAAATCCCACGCATTATGGTGATCAATGAAATTAGAGATTTGTGCATATTCGCGCAGAAGATTTTTATCTTCGGGATTGTTTTGGAGCAATTTCGTGATTTCAAAATAACGCTCTTTTGCGGTGTTTAGGGATTCTAATGCTTCTATGATAGCTTCTTTGGTTGTTTGCCCTTCTTTGAAATGAGGTTTTTGAATTAAATGCGCAATCTCTAAATCTCCCTCCACAATGCGCACTCCCTCATCTGCCTCTAATTCTCCGCTTAGGATTTTTAACAAAGTAGATTTCCCCGCGCCATTGCGCCCAACTATCGCGATTCTCTCTCCCTCGCGCACATGGAAAGAAACTTCTTTTAAAATCACTTTATAATCGTATTGCTTGGAGATATTTTGCAAGGAAAGATTAGCCATTTTTGTGATTCCTTGATGTTGGCGGATTGCTTGTTTGAGAAGTTGGATTCTCTTGAGATTGTGTGCGCTTGTAAAGCCACAACACAAAGCAGAATCCCCCAATAAGCAACGACAAAAACTGCCCCAAAGTAAGCCAATCAAAAGCAATAAATCCTAGCTGCGAATCTGGCTCTCTAAAAAACTCCGCGACAAAGCGCATTAAAGAATACCACATACCATAAAGAATCCCAATTTCACCGACAAAACGCATCCTTTTGCGCCAAAAATACAGAATCACAAAAACTAAGATTCCCTCCAAAAATGCTTCATAAAGTTGGCTAGGGTGGCGCAAAACTCCCTCTACATAGATTCCGATTCCGCTTGTCGTCTCGCGCCCTACTAATTCTTGATTGAGAAAATTCCCAATGCGCCCAAACACATAACCTAGCGGAACACTAAGTCCTACCAAATCCATAAAAAGCCAAAAATTGACTTTTTTGATTTTAGCAAAACACAAAGAGGCAATCAAAAACCCAATCACCGCCCCATGATAGCTCATTCCACGAATACCGACAAAATTCCCTTGCCTATCAAAAGGATTGAAAATTTCCCAAGGGTGGCTTAAATAATAGCTCGTATAGGGATCATAAAACAAAATATATCCGAGCCTAGCACCCAAAATCACACCAATTTCAACCCAAACAAAAAAGCTATCCAAAAGCGCGTTAGAAATCGGGTAGTTATCCAAGCGCACAAAAACTTTCGCCACCAAAAGCGCGATGAGCAAAGCCAAAACATACATTAATCCATACCAATGCACAGGGATTCCAAATACACTAAAAGCAATGGGGTCAAAATGGCTATAAATAGAGTTCCATGCTGTCATTAACAACCTCAAAAAACTGATGCAATCCCAAACGCACAAAAGTATCGTATAGATAAGGACTTGCAATATAAAAATGAAACTTAAAGCCATTTTTTCGCGCAAGTTTCAGCCAATAACCAAGAATATAAAAATTCACTTCCTTTGCTTGTGGAATCTCAAAATGAAGCTCTACATTGGATTCGTTTTTGCGCTTTTCTAAAAGAAACTTCATATCGTGATAATCGCTAACTTCTTTCATCTTCCCGCGCAAAATATACACATCATCTCTTACTTTTTTGATTTTCAAACTTAGCCTTTTGCAAGAAATTGTGAGATTTTAGCAAAAAGCGATTAAAGATTCCATTGTGTCATTATGAGATACAAATTGTGCAAGTGAGTGAAAATGTTTCACATTTGCGCTCTACAAGCGATAAATGACGCCCATAAACAGCAAAACTCCAAAAATTTAAATTTTTTTACTTTTTATTGCTAATTAATTGACTTTTAAGGGGGGGGGGGGGGTATTATTCTGACTTAATATTTTCTTAAAATAGGAGTTAGAATATGAGGAAGACAAGACTTTCCTACTTTGCCACCAAAGCCTTACTTGGTAGCTCTATGGCATTGCTTGGGACACAATTAAATGCAGCAGAGATTACGATTGCTAATCAAGCGGATTTTGAGCAATATTTTGAGCTTGATGATACAAATACTTGGGTATATCAAGGAGCTAAGGAGGATACAACTATTAATCTCAACACTGATAATATGCCAAGATTTGGCAATCCCAATCAAGACATTTATATCAATATAGGAGAAAGCAACACCCTTACAATTAAAGATTCTAGTATGTCAAATCCTTGTGGGAATAACTATAACTCGTGTGATACTGATGCAATCATTTATAATTTAGATGTGGGCAGAGAATTTGATTTCAATGCCAATAATCAAGTCACTGGAAATACCATATTGCAAAACATACATCTAGAAGCAGCAAGGGAAACAGGAATCAATTCAAATTTAGAGATTAAAAACTCTGAAGTATATTTCGTAGGCGGTTCTTATGAAGGACAAAGTTATAGTGGCATTTTGGGAGTTGCGGGAAATTTAAAGATTTCTAATTCAGAACTTAACTTTTATGGAAGAGGAATCATAAAAGCTGCTGGAAATGCAACAATTTCAAATACCGGCTTTTATCTCGTCAAAGATAGCTTTACCGCACTAGAAGCAAACAATCTCACACTTATAGAGGCAAAAAGCTTCAATAGCGATATAACCACCAACAAAATAAGCGGGGTAAAAACCATTTCCTTTAGGGATTATGTTTCAGATTCTGCATTGCTTAATGAGATTTATAAGGACGCTAAGGTAGTTTTGCCGGAAGACCTTTTAGATTTAAACGATATCAATAATGTAGCATTGGTAGCTTATACACTTGAAGTCAAAGATGGTAAGCTTGTTGCCAATGGAGGAGCGACAGAGGAGGCATACAAGACAGAGAATCAAGTTGCATTTGATAAGGCTGCTATTGATAGATTGCAAGAATATATAGATAATGAAGACTATAAAGGAGATTATGTATGGAGTGATGATCTTGTTGCTAGATTACAAGAATATTTGGACAACGCAAAAGCCGCATTAGATTCCATTGACGCTAGTGATGATAAAGCCTATATCAATGCAGTTACAGGAGGCTTAAACAATGAGGATATGACTGCTGCTCTTGCTTTGCGTGGGATTGCGGATTCTCTTGGTGCTTTTGGGGCAGATTTGATGAGTAGAGAAGGAATCCAACTTGCCATTGATATTAAAAACGACACACAAGAAAATGGTAAGAGCGCAAGTAATTTCACTCAAGCAACCAATACAACGATTTCTGTGGCAAATGATATGTCTATTGGCTCAAGAATTGCAATGCAAAACAATCCTTATAGCACTTATGCAACAAATCTTTCTAAACTCAAGTTTGCTTCTGTGGCAAGTGATATTGCACCAAACTACCTAGATAATACTTATGCGCGCAGTGTATGGGCAAATGTCTTTGGTGGAGCAAATATCATTGATTCTCATAGTGGAGGATTGTATGGGGTGAGTGTAGGGGCAGACAACTATATCACCGACAATGTCTTACTTGGAGTATATTTTAGCTATGCAAACTCTACACTCAAAGATTCCTCTTTCAAACAAGAAAGTGATAACTACCAATTAGGAATTTATTCTAATATCCATTTAAATCCTTTGTGGGAGCTAAACTTAAAGGGTTATGGACAAATCTCTCCTATGGATACAAACTATGCCCAAACAGATGGAGATTATAAAGGAGATTACACAAGTAAGTTTTTAGGACTTAGTGCAAGCATTGGTAGAAGAGTGGAGTTTGAAGATAGAAGCTTTTATCTCAAGCCTTTTGTAGGAGCGAATTATTACTTTAGCTATATCCCAAGCCATACAGACAAAGGATTAATTTCTAAGAAAATGGATTCAAGCAAGAACAACTCTCTAAGCCTAGAAGTCGGAGCAGAGTTTAGAAAATACTTCAACGAATCCTCTTATTTCTTTGCGATTCCAAAAATTGAACAATATGTGCTTAATAGCTCCGATGACTATAATGTAACTTTGGCGGCTAATAATGCGTTCTTTACACAAGTAAGAACTGATGACAAGAAAAAGACTTATGGCGGACTGATTGTAGGTGGAAATATGAATCTCACAGACCAACTAAGTTTAAATGTGGGCGTAGGTGCAAAACAAATCCTTGCAGGAAAAGTGGATAGCAAAAATGAAACTTATCTCACAGGACAGGCAGGATTAAAATATAAATTTTAATTGATTGCAATTTACACCAAATAATTTTAGAAAGTTTCATTCTCCTTTAGCTGAAGCCACAAATCGCTTGAAGTGATTTGTGGTGTATAGCATTATTTTAAGATTCTCTCAATTACTAGATTTTAGGAATTTCATTCCTTTACAAAGACTTGCCAATGTATCCTTGCGCAACCTTACAAAAAGCTTGTAATCATCTATAATGTCGGCTTTTATCATTGCAATGCCTCCTAAGAAGTTGTGGCACATCTAACTTATAAATTTTACCACTTCGTCCTTATTCAAATTTATGTTAAAATCTACCCAATCTTTACCCACAAAGGCAAAAAATGACAACAAAAGCCACAGAATCCGTAAAACTCAAAGAATTAGACCTCTCAAGTATTTGGCATCCTTGCACACAAATGCACGACCACGAAGCAAACATTCCTCTAATTCCAATCAAACGCGCACAAGGCGTATATCTCTACGACTTTGACGACAAAGCGTATTTGGATTGTATTTCAAGCTGGTGGGTGAATCTCTTTGGACATTGCAATCCCTATATCAACGCAAAGATCAAAGAACAACTAGAAAGCTTAGAGCATATCATCTTTGCGGGTTTCACGCACAAACCTATTATTGATTTATCACGCAGACTTTTAGGGCTTTTGGATTCTAAATTTGGCAAATGTTTCTATGCTGATAATGGTTCAAGTGCGGTTGAAGTCGCGCTCAAAATGGCATTCCACGCGAGTGTGATTCAAGGCGAGAAGAAAACGAAGTTTTTGTGTTTAGAAAATGCCTATCATGGGGAGACGATTGGCGCATTAAGCGTGGGAGATGTGGGCATTTATACGCAAGTCTATCAACCGCTTTTACTCCAAACGCTTAAGGTCAAAGCACCGAGCAAAGAGGATTTTGCGGAATCTTTAGAGTCCCTTGAAGCTCTGCTAGAATCGCACAAAGGAGAGATTGTCGCTTTTGTCTTAGAACCTTTGGTGCAGTGTGCAGGAAATATGAATATGTATAGTGCACAATTCGTGCAAGAAGCAGTAAAAATGTGTCAAGAGGCAGGGATTTATGTGATTTTTGATGAAATCGCGGTGGGATTTGGGCGCACAGGAAGTTTGTTTGCCTACGAACAATGCGGAGTTGTGCCGGATTTTTTATGTCTTAGCAAAGGAATCACGGGAGGCTATTTGCCTTTGTCTGTCGTGGTTACAAGCGATGCGGTTTATCGGCTTTTTTACGCGCCTTATTCTCAACATAAAGCGTTTTTGCATTCGCATTCTTATACAGGAAACGCTCTTGCTTGTGCTTGTGCTAATGCGGTTTTGGATATTTTTGAACGCGAAAATGTGATTGCTAAAAATGCGATTCTATCAAATTTCATTTGGGAAAAATTGCAAAATTTAAGAATCTTTGAATATGTGCAGAATCTTCGGCATCGCGGTATGATTTTTGCCTTTGATTTGGTGGGATTTGAAGGGGAGCGCAAAGGCTTGGAAGTTTTCAATAAAGGCTTGAAATATGGGCTTTTATTGCGCCCACTTGGCAACACTATCTATCTGATGCCCCCTTATATTTTGACCAAAGAACAGGCGAATTACATTGTAGAATCCCTTGCTTCAATCCTTAAAAGTTTCGCACGATGAAATGCAACGACATTGATTTAAAAAATTGGCGCGACTGCGAACGACAAGCGACCAAAGGGGGATAAAAATGCAAGATTTAACTTACGAAGAAGCCATAGAACAAGTCATGAGAAACAATGGTGGATTTGCTTCCTTAAAGCAAATCTATAATGAAATTTGGCTCTTTAAGGATAAAAGCAAAATTAGCGGTAAAACCCCACACAATACAATTCAAGAAAGAGTGCAAAGAAGTCAAAGGTTTTTTAGAATCGGACTTGGTGTTTATGGGCTAAGTGAGCTAAAAGATAAAATTTTACTCCACGAACAAACTCCTAAAACCAAAGAACAAAAGATTGAAAAAACTCACGCAAAGATTCAAGGAATGCTCCTTGAACTTGGGAATCTACGCGGATTTGACACTTATACAAACGATAAAAGCTGGACTTTTGATGGCAAAAATCTCGGAATGCTAAGCTCACTTAAGAGTGTGCCACCTTTTACTTATCAACCAATCATTGATAGAAATATCACATTTTGCGATGTTGTGTGGTTTAGCGGGGAAGAGTTTTTGTATCCCACAAGGATTTGCGAGGTGGAGCATAGCACTGATTTTAGGGACGCTCTGCTTAAATTCAAAGAACTTGAATTTTTCAATGTTGAATTTTATTGCATTTCTGATGAGAATCGGAGAACAAAATTTGATAAAGAAATTGCTAGAGTGGCATTTGAAAGCATTAAATCAAGGGTTAAATTTTTCACTTATGATGAAATTATTTCTACTTATGAGTTTGAAAAACAAAAAATAAAATTTTAAAGACGCAAAAGCAAGAATCCCATGGTCTTTTGCCCCCCTTGCTCCAAACAAGATTCCACGCTAGAATATCTGCATATTTTAAGAAAATAAAATCTAAAAGCGCGATTCTATTTGGATTTGCTCCTTTTGTGGAGGAAGAGGGTTTGCTTTGGCGAGATAAAAAGCCACGAGGATATTTACTATCATTGCGATAAGCAAAAGTGGCGCGGTGCGCTTGATAATCTCCATTGGAGAAACTTTCGCGAATCCCGCTAGGGCGAGGATTCCACCTGCGATAGGCGATGCAGCCCTTCCCAAACAAGAAGCGATTTCAATAGGCAGCACCAAAGTAATAGGCGCGATTCCAAGCTTCGTTGCGACTTCTGGAGCTAATCTCCCAAACGCATTAAACGCTGCGATTCCGCTACCCATAATCACAGAGGCAAAATAAACCAAAAAGCTAAAAACAACAATACTCACCAACACAGCAAAGGTCGCAAACTCTCCTTGCTTTGCCAAGCTAGAGACTGCATTAGCTAGAATCCCCACACCGCCTAATGCTTTAATCCCTTCTGCGAAAACTCCAGCGGCAATAATAATGCTCACAACACTAACAAAAATCTCTGCCATTGCCTTTAATATCACGACAATATCTTCGCCTAACTTCTTAGCGTCCCTGTGCCTTACAAATTCCACGACAAAAACAAAAGCGATGCTAACAAAATTCGCTGTTACCACATCTAGTTTGATTTGCAAAAAATACGCTGCGAATAAAAACACAACAGGAAACCAAGGGAAAAGTATATAAAAAGTCGGGCATTTAGGATTGATAATTTGCGGAATCTCCACCGCATCGCTTAACGCGCCTTTTGCCTTATCCCTCTTATCCACCCAAGCAAAATAAAGCGGAATCAAAAGCGCAATCACAACCACATACGCAAGAACGCTCCAAAGTTGGTAATTCAAAAAAAGCCCTACGACATTGTCTTTTTGTCCCACCATATCCGCCATATTAATAGAACTTCCGTCCTTTGGTCCATAATCTAGCGCAATCAAAGAAAGCACACACACCGCCGTAATAGGACGAATCCTTAGCGCGAGTAAAACAGGATAGATACAAGCAAGAAGCAACAAAAGCAATCCCGCATAGCTTGAAATTACGATTTTCAAAGCCATTCCCACAACAAATGTCCCGCTTAGAATCAAATATTTGTTTTGGATTCTACCCAAAGGCTTATTTGCCAAAAATGCAAGTTTTGCAGACACATTAATATGCTTCATATAAGCAGCAAATCCTGCAACACTCATAATAATCAAGCCAACGCCTGAAAGTTGTGCTTTAAAAGTCGCGGTGATAAAAGCAAAGCTATCTAGCAAAACATTCAAGAAACTCGTTTCTTCTAGCAACCTCATCGGAGCTTTTGGAATCGGACTTCCCGTCAGATAAAATGCGCCCACAAGCAACACCAAGCCCGAAAACAAAAATACGAAGATTGGATTGTAATTTTTGAGTATATAATACGCGACAATCCCAACAGATAAAAGCGTAGAAACTATCATCAAGCCCGACATATTTTTCCTTAAAACAGAAGTTTAGCCACCAAAACTATGATGCTGATTATAAAACAAAAGATTTAAATTATCAAACTTTTTCTTTGTAAAGCCACAGCACAAAAGAATCGCAAATCACACCGAAAGCGGGATAAAAAGCTGCGGAAGATTCGTCAAATGTGTGCTTAGATTCTCTACATCAGAAAGCGAGAAAAACAAAAACTTCTTCATACTTTCTCTGCGCAAAGGCAAAATTTGCAAAGTATGCTTTTTGGAGTTTAGCCAAAGAATCGGATTATGTGTGTTGGATTGTTCTACTTCTATTTTTTTGTCAAACACTTTGGCAATGTGTTTATAATAATCCAAAGCCACTTCGTGGTCGCCCTCATCGTTAGGATTAAAGTCATAAAGCAGAATCTTAAGCCCAATTTGTGTGGAAAAGTCAAAAACAACAGAAGAGATTTTTTCCGCTTCTTCTATGTTTTTTGGCAAAATCACAACACTATGTGTTAGCACTTCTAACTCCTGTGCGCCAAATTTTAACAAAGGAATCCCCAAATCTAGCAAATATCCCTTATATTCTTCAAACAAATAACTCTCCACCAAAACTAAGCCGATATTTTTGTTTGCCTTATCGGATTGCAAAATAGACTTGAGGGAAGTTTCATAAAACTCAATGTGCCACGAAATATTTTCTTCATTCAAACGCGCATCATTCCTTAGTTTTTCAATTACTTGCGTTGTCGTGGGATTAAAAAAACACAAATGGAGGCGTTTGTTTTTGAAATGACTAAACAGCCACAACGCTTGATTAACACATTTTTCAAGATTCTTAGAATGTAGCAAATCAAAATACATCACTACATCACGCCCAAAAGGCGTTGGAAACTGCCCAAACTCCTCTTTGATTCTATGATAAATCTCGCGTAGCGTATTGGGTTCTCCCACAAGCAACAACGAATCATTAGGCAGAATCGTAGTAGAATATTTGGGCATAATCAATTCTTCATTGCGATAAATTGCGACAATTTTCCATTTTTTTTGTTTGATAACGCCTACGCTACGATAGGCATAAGGACTTCCAAAGGGAACGCTAATCTGCATAATCTCGCCCTGCCCCAAACCGATATATTTCGCGGTGCGCGGGACATTAGGGAACTTTTCAAACAACTTCGCACTCAAAACAAGGGATTCGTTAATCATCAAAAGCTGTTTGTCCTTTTCTTGCAAAGGAATCTCGCCTAGCATACTAATCTGCAAGGACTTACTATACGCGCGTAAAGTATGATAAATAATCTCTCGTTCTTCTTTTTTGTCCGTGATGATATAACAATCCGTGATTTGGGCGGTTAGAATCTCACGCAACTTACTTGGTGAGCTAGGATCAAACTGATAGCACTCGTCATCTTGAGGAAGATTCTGTGGCAAGAGATTCCTATCTGAAGAGACAAAAATATAAGTATTTTTATCCAAATGCTTCGCTGTTAAGTTGCTTAGAAATTCTTTTGCTACAATTCCATCTAAAATCAAAAGCACTTTTCGCATACTTCCCCTTGTAAAAAACTCGCGAAAATGTAGCAAAAAAAGGTTGAAAATGGAATTTAATCTACAAAAGACAGACAGAAATGCACGCGCAGGGATTCTTAAACTCTCTCATGGAGAAGTGCCAACGCCGATTTTTATGCCTGTTGGCACACAAGCAAGTGTAAAAGCACTAGATTTTAGCGACCTTTTGGCACTTCAAGCACCCATTATCCTAGCAAACACTTATCACCTTTATTTGCGCCCCAATGATGAAATCATCAAAGAACTCGGCGGATTGCACGAATTTAGTCGCTTCCCGCATAACTTCCTCACAGATAGCGGAGGATTCCAAGCCTTTAGCCTTAATTCCAATGTCAAAATATGCGAAGACGGAATCCTATTTAAAAGCCATATTGATGGCTCAAGCCATTTTTTCTCTCCGCAAAAAGTTTTAGATATTCAATACAATCTTAACAGCGATATTATGATGATTTTAGATGATTTAGTAGGTTTACCCGCAAGTAAAGAGCGCATTATGGAATCCATAAACCGCACGACTAAATGGGCGCAAAGCGCAATCAATTATCACAATTACAAAAAACAAGTCGCGCTTGAAAATGGAATCGCACTTACAAACAATATCTTTGCGATTGTGCAAGGTGGCACAGATAAAGAGTTTCGCGAAGCAAGTGCAAGGGATTTGACGAATCTAGCAGATTTTGATGGCTATGCCATTGGTGGATTAGCCGTAGGAGAACCCAACGAGCAAATGTATGAAACGCTTGATTTTACCACACCTCTTTTGCCCCAAAACAAACCGCGTTACCTTATGGGCGTAGGCACTCCACGCGATATTGTGGAGGGAATCGCAAGAGGAATAGATATGTTTGATTGTGTAATGCCTACAAGAAACGCAAGAAATGGCACGATTTTTACGCACTTTGGCAAACTCTCTATCAAATCCCCACGCTTCAAGCTAGACACGCAACCTTTGGATTCTAAATGCCATTGTTATACTTGTGCCAACCATTCACGCGCCTATTTGCACCATTTATTCCGCGCGGGAGAAATCAGCTACTTTCGCCTTGCGAGTATCCATAATCTCCATTATTATTTAGATTTAGTAAGAGATGCTAGAGAAGCGATATTGCAGGGTGAATTTACGCGATTCTATCAAGATTTTATGCGTGAGCAAGGAATCGCATAGAGAAATGCGGAAATTCAAAAATAAATATTACATTATAAAAGTAAGTTTAAAGTGCAAAATATTATAATATCAAAATATTTTTAGGCAGGGAATCCAGAATCCAAATCTTTATAAGGACATAAGTGTTAGCTTGGAGTGAAGAATTTAGCATTAAAAACCAACATTTAGACGAACAACACAAAGCTTTTATGCAGCTACTTGTGGAGACTTTGGCGTTTGTTAAAAGTGCTTCGCCCAACAAAGCGCAAGAATTAGAATCACGAATGAATCTTGCTATTGAAAGTGCCAAAGAGCATTTCAATGACGAAGAAAAATATATGCAACACATTGGTTATCCCTTTTTAAACCAACACAAAACACGCCACCGCGAATTAATCTCCAACCTTTCTATGCTTTTGATGGATATAGAAGATGTAGAAAATAGTGCCAAAGAATTTTATGAATGTTTGCATAATTGGCTGATTGTGCATGTTTTAGGCGAAGACAAACAAATAGAATCCTATCGCAACCGCCTACACGATGTTAAAGAGATTCCTTATAGCCTAGAGCAAAAGACAAAGATTTTAGCCGAAACAGAAGATATTAGAAATGGCAAATGGCATAAATACATTTGTTTATGCCATTTAAAAGAATTTAAAGTTTGTGATGCTTTGCATAAGATTATGCAAGAAGAAAGCACTTTTGTGCGGTGCAAAGTCTGCAAACAACCAATCGTTTTTCGCGATTCTAGTTTAGATGATGAAGATAATTTTGAAACTTTGGCGAAAAAATATTTTAAACAATTCTAGGAAACAAACACACAATGGCATTCATATCCAAAGGACATAAGGTTTTTAACGATGTCAAAAATTTGCGGAATCTCTTGCTTCAAGAGCGTAAAAATTTTGGCGAAGAAATTGATTTTTATTTGCTAGATTTTCGCACCTTTTATAGCAAAAAAGGCGAAAACAAATACAAGCCTGTGAATGATTTGGGATTATTCAACAAAAACGCGAATTTTACTGCAAACATTGACATTAAACAGCTTTACAAAATTGAGATTCTCAAAAAAAGCGAGAAGCCTACTAGAACCTTTGGAATCAAGCTTGTGCCAAACGAAAATACCGCATTGCACGCGGTTTTGTTGTGCAACAACCAAATTAAGCACCACGAAGAGCTAAAGAACGAAATCTATCAAGAGCTTTACAAAACGATGATTTTGCAAGACTACCTCATCGGAATCCGTGAATATGGCAAACTCACAACACAAATTGACGCGTTTATCAATGAGCTAATTCGGGGCAAAATCTCACCCAAAACACTTCTAACTATCGGCACAGGCGTAGCAAGTGTAGAGGGGAAAGATGGCGAACTTAAAATCTTCCAAAACCTACAAACAGAGATTCTAGGTAAAGAAGCCCAAAATGACGGCGCATTTGCTCCAAAAATCTGTATGCAAGCTGTGCATAAAGGCGATGAGCTTTTTGAATACATTAAACCCGTAGCAGGACGCGCGGGACGGAATCTTAAAGGCGAGATATTGTCTATTGCCCCGATTAAAGCCAATGCGGTTAGCGTTGATGCGAGTATTCGTGTGCGCGAAGATGTGGATAGAATCAAATTCCAAGCAGGAAAAGACGGGTTTTTCAAAGAAATCAAGCCGCTTTGTTTTATCATCAGCGATGAGCTAAACACACGCCAAAGCGCGACACAACAACAAGATTCCGCAGAAAAAACCAGCAATCCCGCACCCCTCCCACAATCTCAAGCACTTAATATTGATGGACAAACGCATAGCAAATCCAAAATCCAAACCGACACCGCCTTTATCGGCTCTCATCGCGGGGCAATCAAAGCACATACCGTCGTGATTGATGTGCTAGAAAAGGGCAGCGTGGAAGCCAAAGTCGCTTATATCAACAGCACACTTGGCGGGACGATTATGGCGGATTATATTTACATCAAAGAAGTGCGCTCTTATAATGAAATTTACCCACGATATAGCCTTGTTGTAGATAATATTCTAGGCGAACACAATACTTTTGAACTCAATCCTGCCAAATTCTCCTTTATGCGTCGCGACCGCTTGGATTATGTAATGCTCTCCGACCAAATCAAAATCCGCTTAAGACACTTGCGAAAACAAATGGACGAAATTTATGCTTATTTACTCGCCTCGCAAGGAAAAGTGCATAAAATCCAACGCGACCAAGAAGAAAAGCCCGGCGAACCTTTGCCTAAAAACCTACAAAGTATCGTAGAACAATACGAAAAGGCACTTGCACACTATAAAGAACACTTGGTAGAATATGGCGAGATTATCAATCTCTACTACACAAATGAGATTCGCCTAAAAGGCATTGACGAGGGCGCATTAAGCGCAAAGATGATGATTCGCGGCAATCCTCCTGCGGCAGAAACAATGATCAAATTCAAAGCCTACACAGGCAATCGCGAAGAGACGCTCAAAACAATCCTCAACCAAGAAACTCCCGCGCATTTCTTTGAAGTCATCAAAGACGGGGATTTCTTCCGACTTAAAAGCAACAAAGACTTTGACCTCTCCTTGCTTTCTTGGATTGATGAAATGCGCCCACAAAAGCAGTAAGGGCGGTAATAACGCAATATTTGGCTTAATTCTAATCATAAAGAATTGGTAAGGCACACTAGAATCTGAAATTGATTCTTTGGTGTATAGGCTTTATGATTTGCGCAGTGAGGAAATAAAAATCATAGAAACAAGCTAAAAATTTATTATCATTATGTTAAAAAGCAAAAATGACAAGGACAAAGGGCGAGAAATGGAAGAATCAAAGTGGTTGTTATTTGGCGTTTTGACTGCTGGTATTGGCTTATTGATGGGTTTGCAGAGGGATATACGAGCGGATTTTCTGCTACACCCTCACCAACTATGCCTAAAAAGTATGGAGAGATTACAAAAGAGATTCAACAAAAACAAATACAAGCCCACAAGCAAATCAATGCAAATCACCAAAAACAAAGAATAAGTCTTAGAAATAAATAAAAAACCCGCAAAAAATAGTCATTCTAATAATACAAATCCACAAAATCAACTCAATATTCAAAATAATATTCTTATGGAAAATGAGCTTAATGCTATAGGAAAATTGCCTAAACCTCTAGCAAACCGCGCTTTTGCTTTGCTAGAAAAAACTGCTGAACACAAAATGCAAATGGATAAAGAAATCATTGAACTAGAAAAACAAGAGTAGAAAAATAGAGTGAGCGATAGTCGTTGGTTTTATCGTTTGCAAGGCTTAGGGGCTGTAACAGCAACCATTTTTATTGTCGGGAGCTTAGGAATATTTGCTTATCTTGTTATACAAGATAAACCTAACGCTTGGCTTTCACTTCTTCCTACGATTATTACTTCAATTGCCAAGCTAGGAAAGATTAAAAAATCTTAAAATCATCGCTTTAACTGATGAGATTTTGAGAGTCAAAGCAAATGATAGAGATGTTTCGGGCATTTGCCCTCAATACGACAAAGATTCCACCACCAACACAAGCAACTTAGAATCTGACATTGATAATTTAGGCTTTGAAAGTGATTTATGTAGAATCTTATAGATTCCCAAAAGAGAATCTATAAGAGTGAGTAAAATAAAAAGTTAAATCTTCCTATACGGAGCTTGTCCAACTTCGTAGTAGTTGTTGCCTTGCGCGTCAATCGCGACAATCGCAGGGAAGTTTTCAATCGTCAATCGCGCCACCGCTTCAGGTCCAAGCTCGGGATAAGCCAAAACCTCGTATTTGGTGATACATTTTGAAATCAGTGCTGCCGCGCCACCCACAGCCACCATATACACCACGCCGTGCTTTACCATAGAATCAATGACTTCTTGAGAGCGATAGCCCTTGCCAATCATTCCGTGGATTCCTTGTTCAATGATTGTCGGCGTGTATTTGTCCATTCTCCCGCTTGTGGTTGGTCCCGCACTTCCAATCGCATTGCCCGGCTTTGCAGGGGTTGGTCCGAGATAATAAATCGTCTCGCCATTCAAATCCACCGGTAGCTTTTCGCCTCGTGCAAGGGCTTCAGTTAGGGCTTTATGCGCCGCATCACGCGCACAGAGAATCGTCCCGCTAATCAATACGCTCTCCCCTGCTTTAAGGCTTTTTGCGACTTCTTTGCTTAAAGGTGCAGTGATTTTTTTTGGTTCTGACATTTTTCCCTCCTTAAATTTCAATATCCGCGTGTCGTGCCGCGTGGCAGTTGATATTCACCGCCACAGGAAGCCCTGCAATATGGGTTGGATACCATTCTACATTGACTTTAAATGCAGTGGTTGTCCCGCCTAGCCCTTGAGGTCCAACGCCCGTTTTGTTTGCGATTTCAAGCAATTCTTCTTCAAGCTTCGCATAACGCGGGTCAGGATTCTTAGAATCTATCTCACGCACAGCTGCTTGTTTAGCAAGAAGTGCCGCTTTTTCCATTGTCCCGCCGATTCCTACACCAATCACCATTGGAGGACACGCATTAGGTCCTGCGAGTTTAACCGCTTCGGTGAATACTTTTTTCACACCTTCAATTCCATCGGCTGGGACAAGCATTTTTAAAATGCTTTTATTCTCGCTTCCAAAGCCTTTAGGGCAGACTTTAAGGTGTAGTTTGTCGCCCTTAACAATGCGCGTATGAATCACGGCAGGAGAATTATTTGTCGTATTTTTGCGCTCATAGAGAGGTTCTTCTACGACGGATTTACGCAAATAACCCTCTGTGTAACCCTTTTTGATTCCCTCATTAATCGCATCTTCAAGGTATCCGCCTACGATATGCACATCTTGCCCAATCTCCACAAACACCACGGTCATACCGGTATCTTGACAGATTGGCATCATATTGGTTTCTGCGATTTTTCCATTTTCAATCAGCGTATCAAGGATATTTTGCCCCAACGCGGATTGCTCGGTTTGTTTCGCACCCGCAAAGGCTTTTTTAATATCTGGCGTCTGAATACAACAGGCATCAATCGCAAGTTTTGCGACGGCAGATTTAATCTGCTCAAATTGCACTTCTCTCATAATTCCTCCTCAAAAGTTTAAATAAAAGCGTAGAGATTTTACTCCACTATTTGTAAAAAATGCTTTAAAAATCTTGCTAGACTCTAGAAAACCTGCAATGGAATCCCATGCAAAGACAACAAAAGATTCTATATTTAAAAATCAACCTAAATTTTCAAATGTAGAATCTAATTCAAAAATTTATAAACTTGGGATTCCGCCAAAGCGCAATCCCAAATCAAACTTATCTTATAAATATCCTGCAAACATCGCAAAGACATAACCAAACACACAAGAGCTAAACACCCCAATAAGTCCGGGCAAAATAAAGCTATGGTTGATAACGAATTTGCCGATATGCGTTGTGCCGGAGCGGTCAAACTGAATCGTTGCCAAATCACTAGGATAAGTTGGCAAAATATAATATCCATAACACGCAGGAGCAAACGCTACAATAATTGCTGGATGAACGCCAATTCCAAGAGCTAAAGGCACAAACGCTGCAATTGCTGCGGCTTGGGAATTAACGAATTTTGAAATCAATAAAAGCATAATCGCATAAGTCCAAGGATAATCCTGCACCACGCTTCCTAACGCGCTTTTCATCATCGGTGTATGCACTGCAAACATTGTATCTGCCATCCAAGAGATTCCAAATACTGCCACAAGCGCAATCATACCGGAGCGGAAAATTTCATTTTTGCCGATTTTTGCCGCATCCACTTTGGTGAAAATCAACAACGCAGAACCCGCAAGAAGCATAAACATTTGAATCGTATCTACCATACTCATCGGTTTGTTTTTAAAATGCGGACGCAATTCAGGAAATGCTCCTAGAATCGCAACGATTGCAATCGCGCCCAAGAAAATCCACATTGCAGCCCATTGCACACCGGGGAGTTTGACGCCAAGCAAAGTTTTAGAATCCCCATAAACATACTTTTTAAACTCTTCGTCTTTAAGCTTTTCTTGAAACTCCTCGTCTTTGTCCAAGTCTTTGCCTCTAAACCAAGAGAAGATTCCAATCACTAAAACCCCGCACAAAGTCGAAGGAATCGTGATTTTCAATAAATCCACATAGCCATCAAAACCTGCTAAATGAGTTTCTGCGTTTAACAAAAATGCAGTCAAAGAAACCACCGCCACAGAAACAGGAGAAGCAATAATTCCCATTTGTGAAGAAATAGAAGAAGCCGCCATTGGACGCTCTGGACGGATTCCGTTTTTAATCGCAATATCGTAGATGATTGGCATCATTGTATAAACCACATGCCCTGTCCCGCAAAGAATCGTTAAAAAACAAGTTACAAAAGGGGCTAAAATCGTTAAGAATTTTGGATTTCTTCTTAGGATTCTCTCCGCAATTTGTAGCATTACATCTAATCCGCCACTTGCTTGTAAAGTCGCACTTGCTACAACCACTGCTAAAATCGTAAGCATAACAGAAACTGCGGGTTTCCCAGGCTGAACGCCAAAACCAAAAGCCAAGACCAAAAGCCCAATGCCTCCTAGAAGCCCAAGAGCAATTCCGCCTTTTTTCGCACCATAAAACAAACAAATTAAAACAACAACTAGCTGAATGCCAAATTGTGTTCCCTCATTTAAGGACATTAAAAAATCCATAAACTTTCCTTTACCAAATAAAATTAACATATAATTATATTACAAAAAGCAACAAAAGCAGCAAGAAATTAACAAATGTTATAAAAATTAGAGATTATTTTAATTTTTTAAGTTTTATTTTAAATAAAAAGTAAAAATATATTTGAATTTTTAGGATTCTATGGAATCTTCTTGACTAAATTATAGATTGTGGATTTGCACAAGTGAGCAGACTCCATAAATATGCGCTTTAGCGTTGCCTTACAAGGATAAAATTGCTCCTTGTCATTGTGCGTTGGAATCTTTAAGGACGAGAATTTAGATTATAGATTGCCACGACTTCTGCGAAGTTTTACAATGACGGCAAGACAATCAATGCATCATTGCGCAAGGCATTGCGACAAGGCACAATATTAACCTTTAAGAAAATGTGCAATAGAATCCTCGCAAGAACGCTTTATTTGTCCATTAAATCTAATTTGCAAAAGCAAAAATAACCCGTTGGATTCGCCCTTTTGTGCGTTTTGTAGAGATTCAATCCATAGCCATATCCAAAAAACAATCCCAAAAGTTCTTGTTGATTTAATCGCTTCTCTACCCAAATTTTATTTTGTGGGCTGATGTTAGCGAAGTTATAGCTACACAAAATATATTTAGGTTCTAAAGTACAAATCTTGCCAACAAAGCAAGACAAATCCAAAATGTATTCAAACAATCCCGCACAAACAACACAATCAAAAGCATTTTTGCGGAATTGTGGAAACTCATTTGCGTTGAAATCACAGAGGATATTATCGCTTTTATGTGGATACAAATCCACTCCGCAATACTTTAATTTCAAGCCGTTTTCTTCTAAAACTTCTCTAAAATACTGCACACCGCAACCCAAATCCAAAACAGATTTTAAGCTCTTTTTCGCGGTTGGAGAAAGCAAATCTAGCAGAATCTGCGCTCTTTGCTTAAACTCCAAATCATATTGAAAATCTGCACGCCACAAATTGGCAGGATTTGCTAAAATTTGTGGAATCTCTAAAGAGTTTTTTGCAGCTTTAAACTCTAAATCCCCCCCCCCCCGCAGAAGTGGGCAGAATCTAGCGTATCAAGATTCTCTGCTTTAAATTCTGCGATTGCTTGACGCACAACTTGCAATCGTGTCTCATCAATACTTTCTCCAAATTCCTTTTGGATACTTAAGTTTAGATTTTCTAGCATATTAGATTTTAGGGATTCTATATTTGGCGCGGTGGGGTTGAAATTTACGCGTTTTGCTTTCAAATCCTCTATACTCCAAACTTTTAGGATTCCATTAACTGCGCTAAAACGATTGATATTTTCTTGATTTCTTGCAATCAACACCACAGGAATCCCAAAAGCAGTGCAAGGAGCGGCACAATGCAGGGCGCAAGTAATAATGAGCTTCGCTTCTTTTTTGTAAGTTTCTAACAAAGTGCGCGTTTTAGCTTCATAATCTCTAGGGTTTAGGGATTCTTCTATCTTTACCGATTGTTGATTAATTCTCACCGCATTTTGACGCAAATCCTGCGGGATATACTCCAACAAATTATCCGGAATCCCGACCAAAAAAACTTTATCCGCGCTTTTGCTTAAACTCTCCTCGCGTTTGGGCAATGTAAGCGTCAAACAACGCGATAAATAAGCTTGGATTCCTAATCTTTGGCAGAATCGCAATGTCTCTAAATCCCTGCAACCAATTTCCTTAAAAACAAAATAATAAGGATAGTAAGCGACGAAGTATTCTAACGCTTTATAAATGCTCTCTGCGAAATGTGTCCCAACAAAAATTGGCAAAGTCTCATGACTTGGAAAATAATGGTGGTATCCAAACCAACCTTGCATAATAACAGGTGTTAAATCCCCCCCCCCCCGCAGAAGTAGCAACTTTACTTGTGGCAAAGGTTGTGAGGCAATCTCTGTCATGGTATTCATAAGTCGCATTTGGTAAAAGCTTTGACAATGCACTATGCGTGGCAATCGTTTGGACATAATCACCAAGATTAAAGCTACCAAGCCTAGCGATATGCTTATGATAATCAAATAACAAAAAATGATTTTTTGCAATGGACTTGTTTTGCGATTCTACTTGCTCTCTTGTGGCGATAAACTTTGATAACAAAAGTATTTCTTCTTCGGTCGTTTCACGCAAAAGAGTATTTAATTTAGATTCTAATGATAAAAACTGCTTTTGAGATTCTGCAAACTTCGTATTTATTACTTTTTCTAAGTTTTGAAATCTTACATTTAATAGACTTTCAATTCTTGTGTCTAAATGATTTTGAACTCGTGTTAATTTATTGGAAAGCTTAAAATTATTTGCAATATAAGCAATCATCACCTTTTTGAGTTTCGTAAGCATAAAGTCTCCTAGATGATAAGTTTTGAATGATACAATGATGAGAATAATCTCATATAACTTTTTGTTCCTTTCTTTGGATTAAACGCATAATATTTGGGATATGTTTATAAAAAATCACTACCATCATTAGCACCAAAGGCGTATGTGTAGTAATATGTGGAATTTCTGGGTGCAAGAAAAAGCTAGAAGCTACACCGCAAAAAACACCCAAAAGCGAAGCAAGAGAAGAGATTTTGAGCAATTTCCCAACAACAAGCCACATCAATATTCCTAAAATCGCTTCTAAAGGTAAAAATACCGCGACGACACCCACGCAAGTTGCGACGCCTTTGCCCCCTTCAAACTTCAAAAATGGCGAGAAACAATGCCCAAAAACAGCCAAAAATGCCATAAACCATTGTGCTTCAAAGCTCACATTAAAAGCTTTGGCAATCATTAGAATCACTACGCCTTTAAGCGCATCACTTAGCATAGTTAAAATCGCAATTCTTTTAGCAAGTTTTGGATTCTGCGCTTTTAATGCGCGTAAAACATTCGTCGCACCAATGCTTCCGCTTCCAACTTCGCGAATATTCACCCCGCCAAAAAACTTCCCATAAATCAAGCCAAATGGAATCCCACCTACTAAATAACTAAGAGTATAGAAGATTCCATTTAAGCTTGTAAAAAAATCAAGAACCCCACTTAAAAGATACATTATTTTCCTTTTTATTCGTTTTTACCTATGTTTTTTGCAAAAATTAAAGATTTCACATTAAACATCTAAATGTTTTACATCTTTGGCGTGGCTTTGGATATAATCCCGACGCGGTTCGACTTCATCGCCCATAAAGAGGGAAAAAACATCACTCGCTTCATTTTCATCTGCAATCTCCACACGAATCAATCGGCGGTTCTCTGGTGTCATTGTTGTTTCCCAAAGCTGTTCTGGATTCATTTCACCCAAACCTTTATATCTTTGGATATACGCGCCTTTTTTGCTACTCTCTTCAATACTTTCTAGCAAACTCACCGCGTCCTTTCCTTGTAAGAATCCTAAATCGTATTCTTTGATTTTATCAAACACAAAACGCGCTTCTTCAAAAAGCGGGTGTGTGAAAAGCTCTTCGTCAATCTTAATATCTACCAATCCCGAATCTGTTTGGACATACAAATGAATTTTATCTTCATTGGTGGTTTCATTGAGGATATTAAAACCAAGTGTGATGATTTTTTCTTTGATAGTTTGGCATAATGCGTCATTTTCAAGACTTAATAAGTCGTTATTTTCAATTAAATAGCGCACGATTTCAATCAAAGCGAATCGCTTTTTCAAACTCTGCAAAGTAGAACGATAATGCGCGACAATTTTGAAAAACTCTATAATTTCCTTTGTCCCGATTCCTTGAAATTCAAAATTTTCAATTCCATTTTCAATCAAATATTCACTTAAAGCGCGTTCATCTTTAAGATAAATTTCCTTTTTACCTTTTTTGAAACGATAAAGCGGAGGCTGTGCGATATACAAATACCCTGCCTCAATAATGCCTTTAAGATAGCGGAAAAAGAAAGTCATCAAAAGGGTTTGAATATGGCTTCCATCGACATCTGCATCGGTCATAATAATGACTTTATTATAACGCGCTTTTTGAATATCAAATTCTTCTCCGATTCCACAACCTAGTGCGGTGATAAGATTCTTAATTTCATCACTTTTTAGAATCTTATCTAAGCGACTTTTTTCTACATTGAGGATTTTCCCACGCAAAGGCAGAATCGCTTGATAAACTCTATCGCGCCCTTGTTTTGCTGAACCACCCGCAGAATCTCCCTCTACGAGAAAAAGCTCACTGATGCTTGGGTCTTTGCTTTGGCAATCTGCTAATTTACCGGGTAATGTTCCTACGCTAAAGGATTCCTTTTTGCGTGTAAGTTCTCTTGCCTTTTTTGCCGCTTCTCTTCCACGAGCAGCCAAAAGTGCTTTTTGCATAATCGCTTTGGCTTCGTTAGGATTCTCTTCAAAGAATTTTGAAATTTTTTCAAAACTAAGCTTTTGCACGATAGGACGCACAAAAGAGCTTCCAAGCTTTCCTTTGGTTTGTCCTACGAATTGTGGGTCAATCACTTTAACAGAAACAATCGCAATCAAACCCTCCCGAATGTCATCGCCTGTGATTTTGGAATCTTTTTCCCGCGCATTGGCATTTTCTTCAATATAATTTGTGATTGCGCGTGTCAAACCCATACGGAATCCCGCTTCATGTGTTCCGCCATCGGTTGTGTGAATGTTATTTACAAAGCTTAATAATCTCTCATCAAAGCCCTCATTATAAGCCAAAGCAATTTCTACTTCTACATTTTCATCTTTACCCTCAAAACTAATAGTTGGCGAAATGAAAGGTTTTTTGTTAATATCATTAATAAATTGCGACAAACCACCCTCAAAATGATAAGTTTCGTCAAAATCACTTTGTTCATCTTTGAAATGAATCGTGATTTGATGGTTAAGATATGCAAGTTCTTTGAATCGTTTTTTTAGGATTTCTTTATCAAAAGTTACAATCTCAAAAATACTATCATCAGGTATAAATTCTATCGTTGTTCCATTGCGTTTAGTTTCCCCAATCACTTCTAAATCATTTTGTGGAATCCCTTGCGCAAAGTCTTGGCGGTAGATTTGATTGTGTTTGTAAATCGTCATTTGTAACGATTTTGAAAGCGCATTGACAACCGAAACACCCACTCCATGCAAACCACCCGAATAGGTTTTTTGGTCAAACTTCCCTCCTGCGTGAAGCACGGTTAAAGCCACTGTGGCGGCAGAAATGTTTTCTGTGGGGTGAATATCTACTGGGATTCCGCGTCCATTATCAGAGATTTTAGCTCCACCTTCTTTGGTTAAAATCACTTCAATTTCTGTGCAGTATCCTGCCATTGCTTCATCAATGCAGTTATCTACAACTTCATAAATTAAATGGTGCAAACCACTGATATTGGTATCACCAATATACATTCCCGGTCGTTTTCTAACCGCTTCTAAGCCTTTTAAAACCTTGATACTCTGCCCGGTGTATTCTAAATCTTCCATTTTTTCCCTTAAATTTGATTCTTATGACTTCGTATTATTTAAATAATAATTGGCATTACAACGGTGGAAAAATTCTCACTTTTTAGGATAAAAGGCGCGTTTTTACCATTAAGTCCCCAAACGAAATCCGCAGTATCAATTTGCATTAAAAAGTCCAAAACATGGCGAGAGTTGATTCCAATTTCAATTTCTTCGCCAACTTCAAGATTCATTTCTATTTGTGTTTTCGCTTCAGAATTATCTTGACTTAGAGATTCAAACAAGATTTCATTGGGTTTAAATGTGATTTTTACATCATTAGTAACGGAATTAATGACTTTGATTCCTTCGATGATTTTAGCTTTTGGAATCGTAAGTTCTGTTGCAATTTCTTTAGGCAAGATTTTCTCATAATCTGGGAATTTTCCATTGATAAGATGTGAGAAGAAAATATAATTTTGTGATTTGATGATAATATCTTTTTCATTGTAGAAGAGTTCAATATTATCAAAGAAAAGGCGTTGAATCTCTGTGATTGCCTTTTTTGGGAAAATCAAAGCTAAGCTGTTTCCTGTCGCATTGTCAAATTTCACCATTGCAAGGCGTTTGGTATCGGTCGCGACAAAATTATAAGAATATTCTTTAATATCTAGCAAAGCTCCATTGAGTTCGCGTTTTTGGTTATTTGTATCAATAACTGGAAAAATTTTTTTCATTGAAGTGATGAGTTGCAAAGAATTGATTTCTAATTTTGGTAGATTCTCATATTCTGGAAAAGTTGGAAATTCTTGAGCATTAAACATTGGAAGTTTGAAAGAGCTTTTGTTTTGTTGGATATGTAGATTCTCATTTTGTGTATAGAGATTTACATCGCCTTCTTTTAGTCTTTTGATGATGTCCAAAGCTTGTTTTCCATTCACCGTTGCGATTCCGTTTTCGTTGATATTTAATGAATCACCAATTGCACAAAGTCCCATTTCAAAGTCTGTGGCTTTGCAGATGAGTTGGTTATCTTTTGTTTCAAGATAAATGTGTGAAGTAATTTGACTGGAATCTTTTTTGTCCAAAAAAGGTTGTAAGGAAGTGAAGATATTATCCAAGACGCTATTTGAAATGGTAATGTTCATAAAGAACTCCTTATTATTAATTAAATTTAGAAGTATTAGTAGGGGATTTGAATTATTGAATAACTGCTACAAACCTCTAAAATTTGGTGTTTTTTGTGAATGAATTTTCGGTTTTGTTTTCACATTAATTCACTATTTTAGCAAAACTTTGTTTTTATTGTATTTAAATGCTATTTTATTTTGTTTTTTATTTCTTCAATGATAGTTTTAAAGTTTGCATTTTCGTTGATCTCATCTTGGATACTTTTCATTGCTTTACTCACAGTGCTGTGGTCTTTCATTCCAAAGAAATTTGCGAGATAAGGCATAGAATTTGGTGTGAGCGTTCTTGCTAAGTAAATTACAATTTTCCGTGCAATAACGATGTTTTTGGTGCGATTCTTGCTTTTTATATCCGAAGGTTTGAGATTGTAGTATTTCGCCACGGTTTCAATGATTTTATCCATACTTACATTTTCTTTGGATTCTTTGATATATTCTTTTAAAACATCTTTGACGAAATCAAGGCTAATTTCTTGGATATTAGTAACATTCATTGAGAAGTTGAGCTTGACTAAAACTCCTTCAATTTCGCGGATATTGTCGTTAATGTTTGCGGCGATAAAGTGAATGATTGTGTCATTTAAGTGGATTCTATCTAATTCACATTTTGCGCGGATAATGTTGATTTTTGTTTCTAGTTCTGGAGGTTGAATATCTGCAAGAAGCCCTGAAGTAAAGCGCGTTTTAAGACGCTCTTCTAAGCCTTTCATATCTTTAGGTGCGCGGTCGGAAGTTAGCACGATTTGTTTGTTATTTTCTTTGAGTTCATTAAAAGTATGGAAAAATTCCTCTTGGATTTGTTCTTTGCCGCTTAAAAATTGAATATCATCAATCAGCAAATAATCACAAGCGCGGTATTTTTCGCGGAATCGCTCCATTGTGTTGTTGCGAATATGTAACAAAAAATCGTTTAAAAATTGTTCGCTTGTTGTATAAATTACATTTTTGCCAACGGCGATATTTGCGTTGCCAATTGCGTTTAATAAATGTGTTTTGCCTAAACCTGTGTTGCCATAAATCACGAGTGGATTGTATTTGATACTTTGGTTTTGTGCGACAGCTTTTGCGACATTAAAGGCAAAGGTGTTGGAATTTCCCACGACGAAAGAAGCAAAGGTAAAGGAAGGATTGAGATTGTTCGTGCCATTTTGTTTGCGCACATTGGTTTTGTTTTCTTTCTTTTTATTGGAATAATTGGCAACTTCAACGATAATTTCAGGCTTTAAGCCATTGTGGATTTCAAATAAATGTGCAATTTTATCCGCGTATTTGGTTTTAACCCAACTCGCGATTAAAATATTTGGGGCATTTAGCACGATTCTATCATCGCGTGAATATTTTTCATTGTAGGTAATTTGACTGATATAATTATCAAATTCAAAGGGCGTGATTTCACTTTTAAGTTGTAATAAAATTTGATTCAAAATCTTGCCTTTTAAAGTTATTCACAGGTGTGAATAGTATGTGAATAACTCGTGAAATTTGGGCGAATTTTATCTCAAAATTACTAAAAATTTTATATGATTGCGCAAATTTTAAATCATTTCAATAAGGCGATTCGTGAATATTTTAGGCATTGATCCGGGCAGTAGAAATTGCGGTTATGCAATCTTGCGATTAGAAAAAAATGTGATTTCCTTGCAAGAAGCAGGATTGATTAAAATCAAAGAAAGAATCTTGCAACATCAGATTTTGGAATTTGTCGAAGGGATTGATTTGGTGCTAAAAAATCACAAAATAGATTCTGTGGCAATTGAAGATATGTTTTATGCTTATAATCCCAAAAGCGTGATTAAACTTGCGCAATTTCGCGGGGCATTAAGCCTTAAGATTCTACAAGAGTTGGGGAATTTTGCCGAATATACGCCTTTGCAGGTTAAAAAAGCTTTGACAGGAAATGGCAAGGCACAAAAAGAGCAAGTTGCCTTTATGGTTAAGCGACTTTTGGGACTTAAAGGCGAAATCAAGCCTTTAGACATCACCGATGCGATTGCGATTGCAATCACACACGCACAACGACTTAAACTTCAAAATAAGGAATCTTAAAATGCAAATTACACTTCTAAATTATACAGAGCTTAAAACTTGCGCCCACGCGATTCGCACTTGTTGGCAGAGTTTTGATAAAAGTGATGAGGGTGGCGAGAGGGACAAAGAATTGATTTATCGTGTCGGAAATAAATTTAAACACGCTTCGACTTTAGAACACTTGCATTATACTTTTTATATTCAAGGAATCTCTAGGGCGACTTTGCAGGAATTAGCGCGGCATAGAATTGCGTCTTTGAGCGTGAAATCCACGCGCTATACGCTAAAAGAGTTAAAAAACGCGGAATCTTTTTCGCCATTGAATGCAGAGAATCTTAAACGCGCAGAGGAATTTTTAGTTTTCACCTATAATGAAGCGGTGGATAAGGCGAGTGTGATGGCGTTGGAGAATTTGAGGTTGTTATTGCAAGAAAATATCAGTAATGATTTAGTGAAATTTGCAATGCCAGAATCCTACAAAACCGAGCTTACTTGGAGTATTAATGCGCGAAGTTTGCAGAATTTCTTGAGTTTGCGGAGTTCAAAAAGTGCGCTTTGGGAGATTCGCAATCTTGCTTTTGCACTTTTTGAGGCTTTGCCAGAGGAACATAGGTTTGTATTTGAAGAGTGTATGGAGGGAGGGGAAAAGAATCGAATAAAACTAACTTTACAAGAGCGAGACAAGTTTAAAATATACTTAGAAGAATTTGTAAAACAAGTAGATAGATGCGCAAAAATAGGAAATATAAAAGAATTCAAAATCAAAGACTTAGAATCTAATTTTTTTGACTTATTAAAAGGAAAATATGAAGTTAAATTAGATGTGGGTAGCGGGAGGTTAAAGAATGATGTGTGTGGAATCGCATTTACAAGAGTTGATATTTTAGGTAATCATTATGCAAACACCAATAAGCCAACAAACAGGCAAGGTATTTATATTTATTTTGATTATCGCTATAAAGATAAGGAATATTATATTTATTTAGGTTGTGGGAATGAAACAAAAAAATGCAAAGCAAAAAGTTTTATAGAATCTAAAAATTACTTTGAGGGAGAAGAATCTTTGGATATAGACAAAATACTGAATAAATTTTTGGAATTAGCAGAAGAATATAACAAAATTCCCAAAGAAGATTTTTTGATATTGTAAATAATACACATAAAAACAAAGAAAATATGAATAACTAAACTTATTTCTTGCGTTGCGATTCCACGAGGGAATCGTGCAAAGATATTTTAAAGAAGTCTAGCGTTATTTAATCTTGCCCAAAATCGCGTTAAAAGTCGCGCTTGGACGCATAATGCGGTTGCATTTTTCATCGTCTAATTTATAATATCCTCCCAAATCCACTTTAGAGCCTTGTGCGCTTAAGTATTCTTGATGAATCTTGGCTTCGTTTTCGCTTAATTCTTGCGCGATTCCTTTAAAGAATCCCTGTAATGCAGAATCGCTACCATCGTTTGCTAGGGCTTTGGCGAAGTAAAGCGCAAGGTAGAAATGGCTCGTGCGGTTGTCATCTTCACCAACTTTGCGTGAAGGTGCTTTGTTGTTGTTTAGCCATTCTCCAATCGCGCTATCAAGGCAGTTTGCTAGAATCTGTGCTTGTTTGTTGCCCGTTTTTTGGGCATAAAATTCAAGACTAGCCTGAAGTGCCAAAAATTCACCCAAACTATCCCAACGCAAGTGGTTTTCTTCTACGAGTTGTTCTACTTGTTTTGGCGCACTTCCACCCGCGCCTGTTTCAAACATTGAACCACCATTAAGCATCGGCACAACAGAAAGCATTTTCGCACTTGTGCCAAGCTCCAAAATCGGGAATAAATCCGTCAAATAATCCCGCAAAACATTTCCGCTAATAGAGATTGCATCTTTTCCTGCGCGAATGAGTTTAAGTGATTCCAAACAAGCTTCTTTTGGTGGTAGAATCGCAATGTCTTTGCCTTTTTCTTTGAGGCGTGCTTGCACTAAATCTATCATAATCTTATTGCTTGCTCTTTTAGGATCTAGCCAAAAAATCGCCTTATTTCCGGTCAAATCCGCGCGTTCAATCCCTAAATCAATCCAATTTTGCACCGCTTCAAATTTTGCCTCATTTGCGCGGTAAATATCGCCTTTTTCTACTTTGTGTTCTAGCAAAATCGCGCCTTTTTCATCTACGATTCTAAAGATTCCGTCTTCTTTAGCGATGAAAGTTTTATCGTGAGAGCCGTATTCTTGCGCTTTTTTCGCCATTAATCCGACATTAGACACGCTGCCTAATTGGCTAGGATTCAAAGTGCCATTAGCGCGTAAATCTTCCACCACCGCTTCGTAAATTGTCGCGTAGGTTTTGTCCGGAATGAGTGCGTTTGTATCGCATTCTTTACCCTCTTTATCCCAAAGTCTCGCGCCATTTTTAAGCATTGCAGGCATAGAAGCATCGACAATCACATCGCTTGGAATATGCAAATTCGTGATTCCTTTGTCGGAATTTACCATGGATAAAGGCGCACTTTTGCTTAGAATCTCATTGTATTTTGTTAAGATTTCTTGCTTTTTAGGGCTGTTTTCTGCCTTGCTTAGAAGTTCGCTTACGCCGTTGTTAGGATTCACACCAAGTCGTGTAAATTCTTCACCAAAGGAATCAAAAAGCTCTTTGAAATACACTTGCACCGCGTGTCCAAAAATCACAGGATCGCTGACTTTCATCATCGTAGCTTTCAAGTGAAGAGAAAGTAAAATATTTTCGTTTTTGCAGATTTCAATTTGTTTTGCATAAAACGCGTCTAAGGCTTTTGCGCTCATAAAAGTCGCGTCTAAAATCTCATTTTTATCTAGTTTGAGATTCTCTTTTAACACTTCTATGCCTTTGCTGCCTACAAATTCAATCTTCGCTTTAGTGGGTTCGCTAATCAAGATGGCTTTTTCATTATCAAAAAAATCTCCCTCTTGCATATAAGAAACGCGTGTTTTGGAATCTTTATGAAACTCTACGACGCGATAGGGATTTTTTTTGGCATATTCTTTGACTGCTTTTGTGCAGCGGCGGTCGGAATTTCCTTGTCTTAGCACAGGATTGACTGCAGAACCTAAGACTTTTTGGTATTTTTCTTTGATGAGTTTTTGTGCTTCATCTTTGGGTTCATCGGGGAAGTCTGGCACATCAAAGCCTTTGGATTGTAACTCTTTAATCGTCGCTTTGAGTTGTGGGATAGAAGCGGAAATGTTGGGTGTTTTGATGAGGTTTGCGTCGCTTTGATTGACAAGTTCGCCCAAAATCGCAAGTTCATCTTTGACTTTTTGGGATTCTTTTAGTCTTTCTGGAAATTGGGCTAAAACGCGTGCAGCAAGAGAAATATCGGAAGTTTCTACTTGGATTCCAACTTTGCCCAAAAAGGCTTGAACAATGGGCAAAAATGAATAAGTCGCTAGGGCTGGGGATTCGTCTGTTAGCGTATAGGTGATTTTCATAGGGTTTCCTTTTGGTATAAAATTGTCGTTTGAGTATAACAAAGAATTGCGCAATTTTTGCTAATTTTAGTCAAGATTCTTTTTACTTTTTGCACAAAGAGGAAATTATGTTTTCACATTTACACACTTTGCTAAAGTCTTGAGAATAATTAGGGATTTAAAGGCGCAATTTAAAGACTTTAAAGTATAATCATAAATTATGATTTAGATTTGACGCTATTTTTGTCAATCAAGGAGCAAAAATGTTTCCTGTAAAAAGCAGTTTAAAATTGGTCGGTAGTGTGCTTGGAATCGCAACAGATAAAGATTCTATTATTTGTATGGACAATTTCTATAACATCTCCACTTTTTCAAAAGAAAATAAAGTGATTGATAAAGCGTTGCAGCTTTCCAAAGAAGTTGAACCCCTGCACCATTTTAGCAAAGCTGTTGCTACTTCTCACACGACTTCTAAAATTGCTATGGGATTCGTCAAAGCGACCAAAGGCGTAGTGGTTACGACTACTCCAGAGATTGCCCCGATTGCGCAGCTCACTTGGCAAAAACTCGCAATCTCTAAAGCTGCTTTTTCGCACGAAGACGATTATATCGCTACCGGCGGTGAAGATGGGCGCGTGTTGGTGTATTCTGCGGATAATTACCAACTTGCTTTGAGTTTGCCGCCATTGCCTGATTATATTTCTTCTATTGCTTTTAGCGAAGATGGGAGGCTGATATTTGCAGGTTGTTTTGGTAAAAGTGCAATGATTTTTGATGTTGTCAAAAATATGCCTATTGCGGATATTAAGACGGAATCCTTGATTGAAGATGCGTTTTTTTACGCAGGAGATACGCTTTTGTTTTGTGTTACCAAAGATGGGCAAACCTTGATTTATGATGTGCGAGAACAAAAATTCATCAAAGAAAGCCTTTTTAAAGGCGTGTGGTTTACGCGATGTCGTAAGCTCCCGGAAGAAGAATTTGCAATCGTTGGAGCAAAAGACAAACAACTGCGCATTATTGACTTAAAAGACAATACATTAAGTGATTCTATTAGTTTAGAACACAGCGGAATCACAATGATGAGATTGGAAGAAAATCTGCTTTATCTTGGCTATTCTGATGGGACGATAGAAATTGCAGATATTGACGAAGCGCGTGAGGAGATGATGGAGTTGCTCAATAACAACGACCTTAAAGGCGCATTGGGCTTGATTCAGGCAAAAAATATCTTCTTGCAAACTTTAAAAGAATACCGCACGAAGCTAGAAACCCTATGGAAAGAAATGTTGGCAAAAGCGATTGATTTACTTGCAAAAGACCAACTGCAAGAAGCTACCGCGGTTGTAGAACCCTTTATGCTAGATTCTCGCAAAAGAGAGGAGTTTGATTATTATTGGCAACAAAAAGAAGCGGTGGCGAAGTTTATGGACGCTATTGAAGCCAAAAATTATATGGAAGCTTATAAATTGGTAGACCAAAACGCTTACTTAAAAGAAACAGTGGCTTATGCCAAGCTAGAAGAGACTTGGGAAAAATCCTTTGAAGTTTCTAAGCGATTGCTTTTCCAAGATCCACAAGGGAATTTAGTCAAAGCCCAAGATTTATTGCGTCCTTTTGTTACGGTGAAATCCAAAAAAGATGCTGCGATGATGTTGCTTAGAAATAGCGATAAGTTCGTTCAAGCCGACAAAGAATACAAGGCAAAAAATTTTGTGGAATATTTTAAAATGTGCGATAGATTGCCGTTTTTAAAAGAAACTTTGATTTATAGAAGTGCTTTGCTAATCGGAGACCAAATTGCACAACGCGTGAATGCTTATGAAAACCAAAACGATTACACTAAAGCTCTTGAAATTTGTAAGCTACTTGCTTCTATGTCGCCTTTTAAATCTCTTGCTGATGAAAAAGCTAGAACAATTCAGATTAAACTAGAGTTTGCCCAAGCTTGCAAGGAGCGCAAACTAGCAGACGCGTTTAAGATGGCGGAAACTTATTTTGAATTGCGTTCTATGCCAGAATACAAAAAGCTTTATGACGATTTTAAAAGATATGAGAAAATCGCCTTTGGGTTTGCGACTGCGGGAAATGGCAAGGCAACTTTGGACAACTTAAAAGAATATCTCTACATTGAATATTGGCGGGATAAAATCGCCGCGATTCTAAAAATCGCTTATCTTTCGGAGTTTATGCTAAACGCCCCGGGCAAAAGCGGAGCGCAGCCGGATATTTGCTGGAGAGAAACTTTCCAATATTATATTGAACGCTATGGTAAAGATGAAGAAATAAAAAAGCTATCCGATGAAATTGGGTTGCGTGATGTGTTAGATAGCATTCCTTTTGATGGCAATCCAAAAGGCTATTTGACAACCATTGTTGCAGATTCTTTGTTGTGCATTGATAACCAACCGCTACACCAACACGGAGAAGAAAACAAAGAAGATGGAGCAAAGGGCAAATAACAAGACGATGGAATCCCAAACTTTACAACCGCGCTATCCGACGAAACAAATTGCTGTGGGGAATGTCTTGGTGGGTGGCGACGCGCCTATTTCGGTGCAAAGTATGACTTATAGCAAAACTGCGAATCTGCAAGAAACCAAAAAACAAATTGATTGTTTGCAACTTGCAGGGTGTGATATTGTGCGCGTGGCGGTGAGTGATGAGGAAGACGCACACGCATTAAAAAGCCTCAAAAATATGATTACGCTTCCTTTGGTCGCGGATATTCATTTTCGTTATAAATTCGCGTTAATTGCCGCGGAATCGGTAGATTGCATTCGCATTAATCCGGGCAATATCGGCTCAAAGGACAAAATCAAAGCGGTTGTTGATGCGTGTAAGGAGCGTAAGATTCCGATTCGGATTGGCGTGAATGCGGGGAGTTTGGAGAAGCAATTTGAAACCAAATATGGAGCAACACCAAAGGGAATGGTGGAATCCGCGCTTTATAATATCAAGCTATTAGAGGATTTTGGTTTTGACGCGATTAAAGTGTCTTTGAAAGCGAGTGATGTGGAGCGCACAATGAGTGCTTATCGCACACTGCGTCCTTTGGTCGCTTATCCTTTTCATTTGGGTGTTACAGAAGCGGGAGACTTGGAATCCTCTATGATTAAAAGTTCAATGGCTTTGGGAGGTTTGTTGATGGAGGGCATTGGTGATACAATGCGCGTATCAATCACGGGCGAATTAGAAAAAGAAATTGAAGTCGCGCGTGGAATCCTGCGCTACTCTGGAAGACAAAAAGAGGGAATCACTTATATTTCCTGCCCGACTTGTGGGAGATTACAAGCGGATTTAGTGCCGATACTCAAAGAACTAAAGAATCGTATGCCCAAAATCAAAACGCCTATGCAAGTCTCTGTAATGGGTTGTGCGGTTAATGCGCTGGGTGAGGCTAAACACGCAGATGTTGCGATTGCCTTTGGTAGTGGCGATGGATTGGTGATTAAGCGCGGCGAGATTGTGGGCAAATACAAGCAAGACGCGCTGATTGATGTGTTTATACAGGAAGTGCTAAAAACAGAACAAGAAATGATTCAAGCAATGAGCGCAGGGAAATAGCTAGATAGGATTCCTAGGATTCCATTGTAGAATCGTAAATTGGCATATTTACACTTCTTTGCTTTTTTGCGCGAAGACGCATTGTGTGTTGTTGCTGTTTTTAAGGCGATAGGATTTTGTGTTGTGTGGAATCTAAAGTCATTGTAGCTTGATTGGGATAATGGGCATTGCGCGTCTATCATAGAATCTAGAATTGGAAAAAAATGGATTAGAGATTCAAAGCTCTTCTGCAGATTAAGGGGGGAGGGATAATTCTGCAGAAAGAGCATTACACCAAAAGTGCGATTAGAATCTTACTCAAAAATTATAAGAAAAAAATAAAATTTATAAACTTTAGCAAAAGGAAATTTGTATTTGGCGATAAAAGAATAATGCAGTGGTGGCTCGAGGCGGAATCGAACCACCGACACGGAGATTTTCAGTCTCCTGCTCTACCGACTGAGCTATCGAGCCATTTAAATTTAAAATGAGTTTGTAATTTTATCTTAAAAATTTTAATAACAACTTAAATCAAACGCTTCTAAACCGAATCTATTACTTTTGGCGATTCTTTTAGGATTCTAAACCCGCCACAATCCAAACAAAGGCGATTCCGCATTATCCTAGCTTTTTCATCAAATAAGCCTGCACACCTTTTGTGTTGCAAAACGCGCGGACATTTTCATAACCATAAAAAAACGAAAGCTTCAAAAATTCTTCCACAGAATATTCATTTGCTTTTTCTACCAAAATCAACCCGCCACTGGCTAGTCGCTTATGCAAGGTCAAAAAGTCTTTCTTACATCTTTGATTCCATGCAGCTTCATCTTCTACAAACGCTACCATTAGCCGTTCTTTGCTGATTTTGTGAAACCACATTTTTAAGATGTTTTTGTTGTAATATTCCTTGACATTGAAGCGGTAAGGCGCGTAATGCGCTAATTTTACCTTTGTGCCTTTTAAGGCTTCGTCTAGCTCTTTTTCGTCGTTTAGAAATTCCGGTGCGGCTTTGTGTAGTAGCAAAACCCTCATCGGATCAACTTCGCTAAAGATTATTTTGTATCGCTTAAACACAAAGTCTTTAATATCAATGTATTCTAATTCTTCAAGGTCGCCTTTCCCCGCTTTTGGCATTTTTAGGGCTTCAGCACTCAAACATTTAATCCATAAATTAATCGCGTCTTTTGGCTCTCCCTCCAAAAACAAGCGAATCGCCATTGCTTCGTTATAGGTTTTGGGGTGGAGAAATTTTTTAACCCCACAATCTGGGAAGTTTCCGATTGTCTTAATCTCGTTCAAACGACTTTTAAGCCCCGCCAAGCTCGGATAGAAAAAATCCGATTCAAAGTTAATCTTTACTAGCGGATTGTTATCATAAATCAAACATCTCCGCTCATTAATCGCGGATTCAAACGCAAAAACATCGGCACTCATATAAGGCACAATCACCTTGTCGCCGGGCTTTGTATAAGATGAAATGACTTTTTCGTTTAAACCCAAAAAGTCCCAATCAGAAATCTTAACTAACTCTTTTAACCCCTGTAATTCCAAACCTAAACCTTATTCAAATAAGCTTAATATCAAAATCAAGATTTTAGCATAATTCTTTGTTTTTTATTTATTTTTTAACTCTCTAATTGCATAATTCTTATTTTTTGCCAAAAAGGAATCGTATGCAAGTATTTACAACCACGCAAGAATTACGAGAATTTATCGCTCAATACAAATCCCAAAATCCGACGAAAACCATTGGTTTAGTGCCGACTATGGGGGCTTTGCACAAAGGACATTTGTCCTTGATTGAAACGAGTCGTGCGCATTGTGATTGCACGATTGTTTCGCTTTTTGTGAATCCAACGCAATTTGGAGCAAACGAGGATTTTAGCCAATATCCACGCAAAAAAGAAGCGGATTTGCATATTTGTAACAAAGCCGGCGTCAATGTTGTGTTTATGCCTGAAATTGAACAAATGTATCCGCTAGATTCTACACTGCAAATCACTTTTAATGCACCCAAAGCAATGGCAAATGTATTAGAGGGCAAAACACGACCGGGGCATTTTAATGGCGTGTTGCAAATCGTTTTGAAGCTTTTTAATCTCGTGCGCCCTAACAAAGCATTTTTTGGGCAAAAAGACGCCCAACAATTATTGATTGTCCAAAAAATGGTCCAAGATTTGTTTTTGCCCATACAAATTATTCCTTGCCCAATCGTGCGCAACGAAGAGGGTTTGGCACTAAGCTCACGCAATGCTTATTTGAGTGCAAATGGAATCCAACAAGCCTTGAAGATTTCTGCTTCTTTAAATGCTACAACCAAAGCCATTATGCGCGGAATCAAAGAATCTCAAGAGCTTAAAAGAATCGCTTTAGAGATTTTAGAGGGGCTAGAAGTAGAATATTTTGAAATTGTCAATCACGAATTGCAGCCTTTAGAGCAAATCCAAAAAGATTCTACTTTGATTCTTGTTGTCGCTCGTGTAGAAGGTGTGCGATTGTTGGATAATCTGTGGTTTTAGGATTCTGCCACACTCCTTACTTCTTGTAGTAGCACAAAGAGATTCTGCATTTAAAATAGGGCGGAATTCCTGTGGCAATCATCAAATAAGAATTGTATTATAATTCCCCAAATATTTTAAGGAATCCCTATGCAAATTTTTATCGCTGGAAGCCATACAGATATAGGTAAAACCTCTGTAAGTGCGGCTTTGTGCTATGCGTTGGGATTGGATTATTTCAAACTCGTTCAAGCAGGTGTGCCAACAGATAGCCAAAGAATCCAATCCCTATCGCCAAAAACTAAAATTTTCCCCAATGGAATCACTCTGCAAACCCCCGCTAGTCCTCATATTGGTATGCAAAAAGAAAATGTGCATTATGACGGATTGCAGATTCCATTGCCCCTTTCAGAAAATTTGCTCGTTGAAAGTGCCGGGGGGCTTTTCACACCATTAGACCAACAAAATTGTATGATTGATTTTTTGGGATTCTCTAAGCTTCCTTGTTTGCTAGTTGGCGGATATTATCTTGGAGGAATCAATCATATTTTGCTAAGCATTGACGCATTAAAGACGCGAGAGATTCCATTGCTTGGCTTGATTGTTAGCAAAGATTCCAATCCGCAAATGGACGCATTTATTGAATCGTATGCTTCCATTAAAATTGCGCATTTCCCACAATATCACGACTTAACGAGCTTCCAAGAAAACGCCCAAAAGTTAAAATCACAAATGCTAAAATCTAAAATGATTTAAAACACACAAAAAGGCATATTTTAAGAGATAACACGCTAAAATAGCGCAAAAATTTAAAGGTATGCCATGAAATTTAAACTCGCACATGCCCCTTATATCGGAAATAAAATAGCATTAGATTTATCAAACTGCGGATTTGTAAGTGTTTTGCACGGATTAGAGAGCATTTCAAAAGTCGCGCAAAAGTTCATTGCAGCAAACATTCAAGAAGAAGCAAACATAGAAGAAAGAGCTAGAGAAATCCTAGAAGAAAACTTAGATGAAATTGAATTTATGCAAGCAGACGAACACCAACTTTTTTGGAAAATCAAGCAAAGATTAGCAGAAAATGAAAACTTTATCTTGAGTTTTGAAGACCGCTACAATCACCTAGCGCACAAGATTCTTGATGAGCTTTTTGAAGAAGACCTGATTGATTCTGCGACTTCAGAGACGCGCATTGTCAATGTGATTTTCAAAGCAATCAACAGCTATTCAAGAATCTACAATGAGATTGAAGAGATAGTGAGTGAGCGCATTTCCAACTACAAACGCAAAATCGTTTTTGGAAGCGAAGAATATGATTTGATTTTTGATAAACTCTATCAAGAAGAGCTTAAGAAGAAAGGGTTTTTATGATGGAAGCTCCGCTAAAAGATGTTTGGGTTTATTTGGCAAATGGCTTGTTTTTCAAGGCAAAGAGCTTTGGAAACGATAAAACAAGCGTGGGGGAATTGGTTTTTAACACCTCACTTACGGGCTATCAAGAAATTACGACAGACCCGAGTTATGCGGGACAATTTGTGTGCTTTACAATGCCAGAGATTGGAATCGTAGGCACGAATAAGCAAGATATGGAAAGTCGCGGAATCTTCGCTAAAGGGATTTTGTGTCGCCATTATAACGCGGATTTTTCTAATTTTCGCGCACAAAAAAGCTTAGGGGATTTTCTCAAAGAACACGATGTAATGGGAATTAGCGAGATTGATACGCGATTGCTTACAAAAGTGTTGCGTGAAGAGGGAGCGATGATGATGATTGCCTCTACAAAAATCTCTGACAAAGAAAAACTTAAAAAACAACTAGAAAACAGCCCCAAAATTGAAGAAATCAACTATATCCAAGAAGTCAGTACACAAGCACCCTACCAACATTCTTATGGCAAATTTAACTTCAAAACGATGGATTATGAAACGCCAAAAACGCACCAAAAAATCCTCGCTATTGACTTTGGAATCAAACGCAGTATTTTAAACCAACTCGTCAATGCGGGTTTTGATGTGGAGGTGATTCCGCATAACTTTGATGCACAATCCTTAATTGCGCGTTACAAAAAAGGCGAGTTTGATGGAATCTTTCTTTCTAATGGACCCGGCGACCCGCAGGTTTTGCATACAGAAATCGCCCAAATCAAAGAATTAATCGCCGCGAAGATTCCGCTTTTTGCGATTTGTTTGGGGCATCAGTTACTCGCACTCGCACAAGGTTATCCGACTTATAAGCTGAAATTCGGACATCATGGAGGCAATCACCCGGTGAAAAATCTTATCACGCAAGAAATAGAAATCACCGCGCAAAATCACAATTACTCCGTGCCAGAATCCATACAAGAGATTGCAGAAGTAACGCACCGCAACTTGTTTGATGGCACAATTGAGGGGGTGCGCTACAAAAACGCATTGATTTGTTCTTTTCAGCACCACCCAGAAGCCGGACCGGGACCTTTAGAATCCGCTGCACTTTTTAACGAGTTTGCGAAACTGCTTCAAAGCACAAAGGCTTAAAAGGCATTTGTGCAAATGTCTCTATTAAAATCAACCCATTGCGCCATAGAATCGCAAATCTCCCAAACGCTTGAAAACTTAAGGCAAGATTGCAATTATCGCGCTTTGATTGCCCAAAAACACGAGGGATTCCAAATCTTTAAATCCGCAAATGTTTCCAATGTTTCAAGCGACCAAACAAACCCCAATGCAAAATGGCTATTAAATCTCGCAAGTAACGATTATTTGGGACTTGCAAGTGATGAATCTTTTAATGAATCTTTTTTGGATTCTGCACTCTTTAAGGAATCCTTGATTTTTAGCTCCTCTTCTTCGCGCCTATTAAGCGGAAACTTTGAAATTTACACGCGTTTAGAATCCCATTTATCGCGCATTTTTGGCAAACAAGCCTTGCTTTTTAACAGCGGATTCCACGCAAATTTGGGTGCATTGGGCGCGTTAAATGCACTGAAAAATGTGCTGTTTGTCGCGGATAAATCCATTCATGCAAGTCATATTGATGGGCTAAAATCCTTTAAACCTGTGAATCTTAAAAGATTTCCGCATAATGATATTGTCTCGCTTAGACAAATCGTGCAAAAAAATGCGCACCAATACGACGCGATTTTTATCCTAAGTGAGGGGCTTTTCAGTATGGAGGGGGATTTCGCGCCTTTGCAGGAAATGGTCGCGCTAAAAAAAGCGTTTAATAATGTTTATTTGTATCTTGATGAGGCGCATAGCATTGGGAGTTTTGGCGAGGGGGGATTGGGATTGTGTGCGGATTTGGGATTGTTGGAATCTGTGGATTTTCTCGTGCTAACCTTTGGCAAGGCACTCGCTTCTATGGGAGCTTGTGTGTTGTGCGATTCTGTTTTTTGCGAATATTTCATTAATTTTTCGCGTTCTTTGATTTATTCTACTGCTTTGCCGCCGCTTAATGTCGCGCGAAGCCTTTTTGGATTTTTGGAATTGCCAAATTTAACCCAACAAAGAATCGCCCTAGCGAAGCTTAGCGCGGATTTTAAGGCACTTCTTGCACAGCATTTAGACTTAGAAATATCGGGGGATTATAATATTGTTAGTTTGATTCTAGGAGAAAATGCTAAGGCAGTGTATTTTGCCAAAGCCTTAGAACAAGAGGGCTATTTCGCTCCGGCAATCAAATCCCCAACTACTCCAAAGAATCGCGCACTTTTGAGATTCTCACTCACCGCCAATCTCCCCTTTGAACGATTGGAATCCCTAGTTTTTGCGCTTAAAAAGATTCATTATGCGTCTTTATCATCAATGCAATAATCGCGAAAACTGCCTACTACTCTTTGGCGGATTTGCCGCACACCCCTCGCATTTTTTGCCCTTTATCCCGCAAGGTTATGATTGCATTATCGTTTATCATTATCGGCACTTAGATTTTAGCGCATTAAAGGCACTTTTAAAAGAAATTGGCAAAGAATCCAAAATCACTTTGTTGGGCTTTTCTATGGGCGTGTTTGCCGCACGGGTTTTTTTGGAATCCTTGCAAGATGATTTACAGGGGGAATCGCAGGATTTTATGCGGCGAGATTCTGCTAAAGAGGATTCTTTGAATTTCGTGCGCAAAATCGCAATCAATGGCACAGAGTTTGGCATTCATCTGAAGTTTGGAATCCTGCCTAGACTTTTTAAGCTCACACAAAAATCTTTTGATTTGGAATCTTTTAAGTGCAACTTGTTTGGGGAATTTTTAGACAAAGCCAATGATTTTGTTTTTCGGGATTCTAAAGTTTTGCGTGAAGAGTTGGGATTCTTTATCCAATCTTGCGCACAATTTGACAAGCTTACAAATACGATTCTTTGGGACCAAGCTATTATTTCTAAACAAGATTTGGTTTTTAATCCAGAAGCGCAGAGGGCGTTTTGGGATTCTTATCGGCGCGAAAGAGACAAAAGCAACCAAATCCTAGAGATAGACGCCCCGCACTTTGCGTTTTTCAAATGGCAACTCTAATGCACACAAAAGCACAAATCCAAGCAAGATTCCACAAAGCAAAGCCAACTTATGCCCAAAATGCGACGATACAACAAGAAATGCAACACACCTTGCTTCAAATGCTATCCAAACACTGCCCAAAGCGAAATTTAGCCAATGTCTTAGAATTGGGAAGTGGCAATGGAATCTTATGTCAAAAACTTCTGCAAATCTTTGATTTTGAATCTTTTTTGGCGGTTGATTTGGTGGATTTTTCTCGCGAGTTTGCAGAGATTGGACAAAAAACTAAGAGCAAAATAAAATTTCTACAAGCGGATTTTGAAGATTTTAACGCGCTCCAAAGCGTTCAGCCAACCTTAAAATACGATTTGATTCTTTCCAATGCCGCGATTCAATGGGTGCATCAGCCTAGTTTTTTGCCTAAACTCAATGCTTTGTTAAGCCCTAATGGATTCTTGGCTTTTAGCACTTTTGGTAAGGAAAACTACAAAGAGTTGCGCGAACTCTCTAGTGTGGGATTGGAATATTTAAACTTGGAGGATTATGCAAAAATTTTGGGGGCAAATTTTGAAATTTTAGAATCTTTCGCGGACAAAAAACAGCTACGATTCCCTAATGCGCTTGAAGTTTTTAGGCATTTACAAAGCACAGGAGTAAATTCTCTAAAGCACGATTTTTCGCTCCATAAAACACATTTAAAAGCCTATCAAGAGCGATTTTGCAATGTTTTGACTTATCATTGCCTCTATGTCGTCGCTGGAAATCGCCACAAATGCGATTTTTAAGCCTTACGCAATCAGTGGATTCCACATTTTATCTATTTTTCCCGCATAAGAATCTTTGATTTTGCTATAATTGCCCAATAAAAATCCAAAGGAAACCTTATGAGAAATCCATCATATCTAAAATTTACAAAATTCATCTTTGGCGCGATTTTTGGCGTATTTTTGGCATTTAATACACTCAATGCGCAGACCTTAAAAGAGGGCAGAGACTATATCGTGCTTCAAAAGCCTCTTGATGTGCCACAAAAATCTATCGTAGAGATTTTTAATGTAGGTTGTCCGCATTGTGCCAAAATGAGCGAGATTCTGCCAAGATTATTCGCCGTGATTCCACAAGAGGCGGTGTTTTTGCCCTATCATATTATCACGCAAAATGCCTTTAGCGCACAAGCAAGTGAGGTTCTAGCAGTAGCAGTTAGCATTGATGCAGAGCGTAATTTGCATTCAAGAGATATTGAATCTTATTTTAGACGCGCGAGTAACGCCTATTTTGACGCATTTTTCAAACAACAAAAAAAATTTAAAAACAAAGAAGCGTTCATCGCGTGGGGATTGGACGCGATGGAGATTTCACAAACCAAGTTTGAAACGCAACGAAGAAGCCAAGAAGTGCAAGAAATGCTTAAAGTTTGGCAGGATTCCGTTGAACAAACAGGCATACAAAGCGTTCCGGCTTTTATCGTCAATGGAAAATATCTAATCCTCCAAGACGCGCTAAAAGACGCGGAAGATTTCATCTACAAAGTAGATTATTTGTTGGGCAAGTGAAGTTGCAGGGCAAATTCATAGAAATTTGAGATTATCTTCACAATTTATTGACAAAGTGTTTTTATAATTTCAGGCGAAAATAAAACAATCTAAGGAGATGAAATGAAAACTTTGAAATTCTTTGGAGCATTCCTAAGTGCGGCGATTCTTACCACTTCTGCGATGGCGGATTATGACTTTGATGTGCAAGGACAAATCGCCGCTGTGGATAACGCGAACAAAACCATTACCCTAGCAGGTCCTAGCGGACAACTTGTGATTAAAGTTTTGCCTTATACAGAGATTAAAGGCGATGATTGCGGTGCTTTTGGGCAAGATGTTTATGGGACTTTTAAGGATTTGACGATTGGAAAATTCGTAAAAGTAGAGGCGATTCCTTATGGAGGATACAACGCGTATGCAGAAAGCAATGCCCAAGCGGTTAATCCACAAACAGGTTTGCCACAAAATATGCAATTAACCGCTAAAGAAATTGAATGGAAATGCTATCCTAGAGCTTATTAATCCTCTGTGCGGATTTTCTATTGCATTCCTGCGCGATTCTACATTGCGCATTGTATTGCTTGTCGTCATTGCGAGATTCCGCAATAGCGGAATCGTGGCGCACAATTTATGAAACAAATTTCACCTGCACTTGCAAATCTACAATCTAAAACCACTACCAAAGATTCTACTGCGTTATTGCGAGACTTCGTAGAAGTCGTGGCAATCTACAATCTAAAATCTCGCATTGTAGAATCCTCTTTTGTTTAGATTTGGATTGCTTTATCGTTCGCCCTGCTCATTTCGCGCAATGACACAGCGGTGAAATCCTTGCACGATTCCGCAATCCTTCATTAATCTTTAAGAAAACTTCTCTTATAATTTAATATATGAACAAATGCTCATATATTATAATAAATGAAAATCAAAGGAAATTCTATGCCAGAAATTGATGAAAATCGTGCAAAAACCTTGCAAACCATTCTAAAAACATTGCCCAAAGAAGAATTGCTTTATGATTTGGCAGAGTTGTTTAAAATCTTTGGAGATTCTTCAAGGATTCGGATTCTTTCGCTTTTGCAGGTTGATAAACTTTGCGTCAATGAAATCTCACAGCTTCTAAACCTCACGCCAAGTGCGGTTTCTCATCAGCTAAGAATCCTGCGTCAAGCGCGACTTGTGCGCTACCAAAAAATCGGCAAAGAAGTTTTTTATTCCCTAGATGACGACCATATTGAAAAGATTTTCAATCAAGGCTTAGAGCATATCCAAGAAATGTAAGGAGGCGAAAATGAGTTGTTGCAACGAAGAATGCCAAAACGCGTTACAAAATACAGAATCTAAAGCCCCACAAGAAACAAGCACACAAGGCGTTTTAAGCAATGTCCTTTTTGGGGGCGCAATGATTCTTTATGGTTTCGCGCTTTTGGTGGATTTTGGGTGGATTGGATTGTCTTTGGATTCTACGCTTTTGAGCGCGATTTTCATCTTATGCTACCTTGTTTTGGGGTTTGGAATCCTAAAAGAAGCCTTTATTGGGCTAATCAGCCGCGAATATTTTAACGAAAATACCTTAATGGCACTTGCTTCTTTAAGTGCGTTTTATATTGGAGAGAGTGCGGAAGCGGTTGCGATTTTGGTGTTTTATCGCATTGGAGAAAGCCTAGAAGAGCGTGTTGTAGCCAAAGCCAAAAAACAAATCCAAAACCTAAGCGCACTAAAAATTGAAAGTGCGAGAGTTTTGCGTGAGGGGGTGCAAGTGAGCATTCACCCTAAAGAGATTCAAAAGGGCGATGTTTTGGTTGTGTTTGCGGGAGAAAGAATCCCTGCAGATGGCAAAATCATCAAGGGCGAGGGCAGTGTGGATAATTCCGCACTCAATGGTGAATCTATCCCGCAAAGTGTAATTGTGGGCGATAAAGTTCTTTCCGGCGGAATCAATTTAGACGCAAACCTACAAATAGAGGCGACGCAAAATTACGCAGATTCCGCATTTAGCAAGATTTTGCGTTTGATTGAAGAGGGCAATGCGCAAAAAAGCCATAGCGAAGAGTTCATCACGAAATTCGCGCGGTATTATACGCCCATTGTTACGCTTTTAGCCTTTGCTATCACGCTTTTGCCGACTTTCTATTTTTGGGCATTAGGTGCGGATTTTATGGAAGCGTTCAAAACTTGGTCTTATCGTGGAATCATTTTTTTAGTCGTTTCTTGTCCTTGTGCGCTCGTGATTTCAATCCCTCTTACCTTTTTTGCTTCGCTTGGAAAAGCCTCCAAAATGGGAATCTTAATTAAAGGTTCAAGCTATTTAGAATCCCTATATTCCACAGGCACGATTGTGTTTGACAAAACCGGCACACTGACAAAAGGCGAACTTGTTGTCAAAGAGGTTCAAGTTTTTGGAGAATACGACAAAGATTTTGTGCTAAAAAATGCCCAAATACTAGAATCGCATTCTAACCACCCTATTGCCAAAGCGATTTTAAACTACGCGATTCCACAAAATGCGGCATTGAATTCTGTGCAAAATACGCAAGATAGGATTGAAGATTTCAAGGAATACGCCGGAGGTGGCATTCGTGCAACCCTCAATGGAAAGGCATTTGCGCTAGGTAATGCGCGGTTTATAGAATCCCTCATCAAGCGTGAGATTTGCGAGGAGCAAAGTGCGAAGTGCCAAGTGTTTTTAAGTCTTGAAAACCAAATCATCGGCGCATTTACTTTAGAAGACGCACTCAAAGAAGAAGCCAAAGACGCGCTTTTGAAACTCTCCGCAAAATCTATGGATTTGGTTATGTTAAGTGGCGACAAACAAAGCGTGGCACAAGAAGTCGCCCAAAGCGTGGGCATTTCTACATATTATGCTAATTTGCTCCCCCATCAAAAAGTCGCACATTTAAAAGAGATTCTACAAATCCAAAAGGCAAAGGGCAAAAAGGTGATTTTCGTAGGCGATGGCATTAATGACGCACCCTCACTCGCGCTTAGTGATATTGGAATCGCAATGGGCAAAGTCGGTAGTGATGTGGCGTTAGAGGGGGCTGATATTGTGATTATGGACGATGATTTAAACAAGATTCCACAAACGCTTGAAATTGCTAACAAAACACGCAGAATCCTATTAGAAAACATTGTCTTCGCACTTGGGGTGAAAGCGGCGATTATGGTTTTGGGGGCGTTGGGTTTGGCAAATCTATGGTTGGCACTTTTTGGAGATGTGGGCGTAGCACTTCTTGCGCTGCTAAATGCCAAACGCACGATGAGTTAGGGATTTATGCGTTTTGTGGGTTTGGCGGAATGTGGCAAAGTGAAATCTTCACAAAACCGCCACACTGCCACGATGTCGGCTTAAGTCTTTCGTATTTTATTCTTTGTTGTGCGGTTTTTGCGCAAACCCGCGCTTTGGCGTGGAATTTTTTTTGGATTTTCTAGCGGAATCTCACGCGAAATGATAGCTTCCTTATTACTCTATCCTCTTGATTCTGTCTTGATATTTTTGGCGGTATTTTTTGATGTTTTCCGCTGCTACTTTTTGCATATCTGCTACTTCGTCAAACTCATCTAAAATCTCTTTGCCAAGCAGGGTTTCAATCGCATCTTCACGCGTAACCACGCCATAAAATTGCCCATATCTATCTTGCACGACAAATAATTGTTCTTTTTGAGAAATAAAAAGATTCAGCAGATTTAGCACAGAGAGATTAAACGACACAACATAAACCGGTCGCATTAAATCCCCGATGGTTCGCTTCTGCGCACCTTCTTTTAGCCCGGCTTCTAAAATATCTTGTGTATGCACGATTCCAATCACAAAATCTTCGTTTTCACCATAAACAGGAATCCTAGAGTAGTTGTGAATTTCTTTGAGGCTTAATGCTTCTTGAAGCGTATCGCTATAACATAGTGAAACAACCACGCTACGAGGCGTGAGAATATCAATGGCTTGATAGTTTTTGAGTTTGAGTAGATTCTCTATGATATATTCTTCGCGCATAGAAATAGAACCGCTTTGATGTCCTATTTGACTAGCCGCTAGAATCTCATCGCGCCCGATAAACAAGCTAGAGCTTGTTTTGACAAAGCGCGTAATTAGCTTCGCAATCCAAACAAAAGGAAAAACGATTTTTAGGAGATAATGAATGCTTAGCGTTACATAAGGAGCTAGATTTTTCCAATAAGTCGCGCCGATAGTTTTGGGTAGAATCTCGGAAAAATAAATCAACACAATCGTCAAAATTGCCGCTCCCAATGCTTGATAATCCAAACCATAAAGACTTGCAACTTGGATTCCAACTCCCGTTGCCGCCGCTGTTGTCGCAAAGGTATTCAAAACCAAAATTGCCCCCTCTGCGTCATCAACATTATCTTTGAGATATTTCAAACGCGCCCCAACTTTTGGGTTTTGCTTTTCAAAACTCGCGACAAAAGACGGAGTGATAGACAAAAACACAGATTCCATAATGGAGCAAAAAAAAGTAAAAACAATTGCAACTAAGCAATAAACAACTAAAAGAATCATATTTTCTCCTATCTCTGCTGCAAGTTACCCACGCCAAGCGCGGCATTAATCGCATCTTCTAACGCCACGATACCCACGACTTTTTGCGTCTCATCAACAACCAAAAACAAATGTTCTTTTTGTGAGATAAACTTTTCTAGCAAATCCAACACGCCCATTTGGGATTCTACCTTGAAAATGTTTTTTGCGATAGCTTGCAAACTCTCCGCGCCTTTTTCTTCAAGGTTTGAGCGTAAAATGTTCTTTTTAAACACCACCGCGTTGATATTGTCTAGGCTTTTGGCAAACAAAGGAATCCTAGAATATTTATGCACATTAGGAATCTCTAAAGACTTTTGAATGCTTATCGTTTCTTCTAGTGCGAAAATCTTGTCTTTGGGCGTCATAATATCTTTGGTTTTAAGTGTTTTTTGCACAATCAAATGCTCCAAAATGTCGCCCTCTAGCTCATTGATAGAACCGCTTTTCTCTCCAAGGTCCATAATCGCCAAAATCTCATCACGGCTCATTTGGTTGGTATCTTTTCTCTTGAATAAATGCGTAATAATGCGTGAAATATACACAAAAGGAAAGGTAATGCAATAAAGCGTAAAAATACAATAAGACATTGGCAAAACAAGTATTTTCCAATAAGTCGCGCCGATAGTTTTGGGTAGAATCTCGGAAATATACAAAATGCACAAAGTCATAAATAAAGCAACGAATCCTTGCCAAGATTCGCCAAAAATCTCCACTGCTTGTGCGCCCACTCCTGCCGCGCCCACGGTGTTTGCAAAGGTATTGACAACCAAAATCGCGCCCACGGCATTATCAATATTTTCTTTTAAGTATTTTAAAATCTTGCCACTTTTAGGGTGAGATTTCGCATAGCTTTCCATAAATGGAGGCGTAACAGAAAGCAAAGCTGCTTCTAACACCGAACAAACAAAAGAAATCACAATC
>NZ_JRPA02000067.1 GCF_000765675.1 Helicobacter sp. MIT 05-5294
GGATTCCACACACTTACAGCAAGAAAAAGATTCCATAATCCCTTTAAGAATCCAATACCAAAAAAGAATCTTAATTGTTATAGAGAGGTTTAAACAAACGAGCGAATCTACAATGGGGAGAATCTATATAAGCATTGATGGAAAAATAGCAGATATACAAAACAAAACCTCCACCGCCGTAAATATAAAAATGACTGATTTATCCATTCATATAAAAAACTTACCAATTGATAAAGCCTTTGGAGTAATTTTGGATAGACCCGGACCTGATAGTATAGGAGGAGAACTTAAGCTTAGAATCCCTAGTGGGAGGTATGGGGTAAAATGGGGTCTTAGTTCTACTTTTAATATAAATACATTCAATCTAAGCAATGATTTCGTGCATAAAGATAGAAAAGTGCTCGTGCATTATGGTAATTCTCCTAAAGATTCCGCAGGTTGTATGCTTCTTTCTCATTCTTTTGTTAAAAAAGGCAAACAAGACTTAGAGTTATTACAATCTAAAAGTAAAGATGTAGTGGATTCTCTTGTGGAACTGCTTGAGACTAAAATACCAGAATATTTAAAGGTAAAAGCAAGAGGAAAGGACTTTATTGACGCTTTTGTTGAAATCCATGTTTTCAATCAATTTGAGGAGAGTTAATCTATGAGAAGAAATAGTTTAATGGTATCATTTTTTCTATCTTTAGAATCTTTAAAAACAAATGAATACTATCCTTATGGCTCTAAACTAACTCAAGACTACGATATAAGAGCAAAAATAGCATCTGAAGACCCCAATGCGCTTTTAGAAGATGTATTAAATGTCCCAAAAGAAGAAATAGAAGCAAATCGCAAAGTTGGCACAATCTTAAAACTCAAAGGCAACCTTAGAATCTCTTGGGCTTTTGATATAAATTATAATAAAAACATTGATTTAATCTTTTTTCCTGAAGAGAATCCCTATCTTAAT
>NZ_JRPA02000068.1 GCF_000765675.1 Helicobacter sp. MIT 05-5294
AAATGACAAATACAATTTCAGAAGTGGCACAAGAATATAAGATTAAAAATTCTTCCTACGCCAAAAACCCCAAGCATTCTAGCAACTACGCAATCTACCGCAGTGGTTATATTAATCCCAATGAACTAAAACCTTTAAGAAAGATTCTAAATCCTTATGTTGCATATCTTAATTCTCTAATCCCTAAAGCAAAGTTTGAAAATAATGCAGACTTCACTACCTTTACTTTAGATTCCAATATAAAGGATTCTAAAATCTCTCCACAAAATACAGATTCCACACGCAATAACCCAAGCAATGCTTCTCAAAACACTAAAGATTTTAAACAACTCCAAGATTCCACAAATCTAAACACTATACAATCCAATACAAAAGATTCTGTGCAAGAAGCCACAATCCAAAGTGATTTACAAAGCAATGCACAAGACAATTCCCAAAGCAAAGAAGAATCTCGCTTCAAATTAAAAAACATTTATATTGTCAATAACGCAAACTATAATGAAGTCCAACAAGCATTAAATGCTTATCAAAATAATCAAAAACAAAAAGAAAATCTTTTAATTATTGTTACAGAACCCTTAAAGCTTCATAACAATAACAATCCAAATTCCAATCCTATAACAAATAATCCAAATAATAATCTAAAGATTCAACAATCTAGTATTACGCAAACACAAACCCCAAATAATAATCTAAACCATCATCCAACTCTTCAAGAATCCCAATCATTAAGCCAAGATTCTTTTAGGGATTCTTTGAAAGATTCCTCTTTCACTCTCCAAACCTATTTTACTAAACCCTCTAACACTTATCTTTATCTTGTAAGCATAAAAGGAAATACCATTGATTGCTCTCTGCTTAATAATCCCTCATCAGATTCTACCAAACCAAATGACCAATGTGAATTATTCTTGTATGAAGAACAAGAAGAAAAT
>NZ_JRPA02000069.1 GCF_000765675.1 Helicobacter sp. MIT 05-5294
TGGATTTACAAACAAAGAATTCCAAGTAGGTGCTTACTCTAACCAAACCATTCGTGCAAGTATTGGTGCAACAAGTTCTGATAAGATTGGGCATGTAAGGACAGAAACCTTTATGCAAACAGGACAAGCTCAATTTGGAACAGCAAGTTTGACTTTCACCACTATGGGGATTGATAGAGCACTTGAAAGCGTGAAGCTTTCTCATAGTGCAGGAACAGGTCTTGGAGTGTTGGCAGAAGCAATCAACCGCTACTCTGATGAGCTTGGCGGAGTGAGAGCAGAAGCGGAAGTCCTACTTAAAGGAAACAAACTCTCAGCGGCAAACAGCTTAACAGGAGTCGTGATTAATGGTGTTAATATCGGGGTAATCAGCGGAACTGCAATCCATGATGGCGATGGTAGATTACTCAAAGCAATCAATGCTTACAAAGATACCACAGGGGTCGAAGCTTCTATTACAAGAGATGGGAAACTTCAATTAACCTCCGTAGATGGTCGCGGTATTTCTGTGCAAGGTCTTGATGATGCAGGTATTGATGATGGTCAATATGTTGGTCGCTTGAATCTTACTCAACTCGGTGCGAACGATATTATGACAAAAGGAACTTATGGAGCTGGTAGTATATCATCCTCAATGAGTGCCTCTGCGGTAACAACCCTAAGAAACATCAAGGGCGAGTATTCCGACACTACCAAAGCTTCTATTGGTGTAGTTTCCAATGCAGCGACTGAAATGGGTGCAGGTGTAATGAGCCTCAAAGGCGCAATGCTAGTAATGGACATCGCAGAATCCGCGATTAAGCAACTAGACACAATTCGTTCAGACTTAGGTTCTGTGCAACAACAAATGCAATCTACAATCAACAACATTACAATCACTCAAGTGAATGTAAAATCTGCTGAAAGTGGAATCCGTGAAGTAGATTTC
>NZ_JRPA02000070.1 GCF_000765675.1 Helicobacter sp. MIT 05-5294
ATTCCAGCCATTAAACTTATGGAATCCAAAACTTTCGCTCCTGAACTTTGTAAGTTTTATGCTGCATATATGTTTGTGGTAGGAGTGGTCTATTCTTTATGGGTCTTTGTGTATTATTTTTATCTTGTGATGAGGCAAGGATTATTATCGATTTATCATCATACCAATAGAAGAGCAAAAGGTTTCTGAAAGGTTTGCAAGGATTCGTAAAAATAAGAAAATGTCAATATTTGGTCTAGTTATATTCTGCTCAATGATGTGTTATGCGTTCTATGGTTTTCTTAATGGCGGACTAATTGGCTATTCTAAGTATGAATATAGTGATACTTACTTTATAGATGACTTCTTTGAGATGCTGTTTTACATTGATTTTTTGCAAGGCTTTATGATATGCTTTGGGATACCATTTATATTTTGGGGTGTTATTGTATATGTTTATATTGTTATTAAGGGCAAACAATGAGTAATAAAGCAAAGTTTTATCTAAAAACTCTTGTAATTACTCTTTGCTTATTATTTATTATTGTCTTTAGCTTTTATGTTTATAAAAATACCCATAATGCCATTACTTTAAATGGAGAACAAACAAAAGCATTTATCTTTAATGGTATTGCTTATGATATTTACCAATTACGCCCTTTTGAGGGGACAATGTCTTCTGTAAGGAAAAATATAACCTATAAAGTTAATGTGCATAATGGTAAGGTAAATGGTAAAATTATAGGATATTATTCTAATGGAAACTTAAAGTCTATACAGGTTAGCGAAAAAGGTAATGGTTGCTCATTATTTTATTATGAAAATGGAAATTTAGAGGCAAAATATTGTCTAAAAAATGGACAATTTGATGGAATCCAAGAAATGTTTTATGAAAATGGGAAT
>NZ_JRPA02000071.1 GCF_000765675.1 Helicobacter sp. MIT 05-5294
AATAAAAACACGAATGTTGCCATTACTTGGTTTATTAATAATAAAAAACTTGATGAGAATCTCTGTGTTAAAAATCAAATCTATTTTAAGCCAAGTGATTTAGGATATGAAGAGGGAGATATTTTAACAATTAAAGCTTGTTGCAATGAAGAAAACACTTATTATACAACCCATAAAGAAGATTATAAAGAACCTTATAATGCTAGGGGTGAAAACTTTAAACAAAAACGAACCATTGTAGATACTTTAGGGATTCTAGGTTTAAAGATAGAAAATAAACTCTCTCTTATTTATCATAACCAAAGATTCTATCTTATGCAAAATCGTAAAAAGAAAGTCTTAGAGTTTGGTGTAAAGGAATATGAAAAATTAGAAATATTACAAGAAAGCTTTCAGAATCCAAACTATAAAGCTTGTATTTCTAAAGTTAATAATGCGTGTTATATTATGATAAAGAATCCCTCCAAATACATTAGCTTTCAAGTAACAACTACTCAAGAACAACTTGATACTCTATCTCTTTTAATACAAGAACAAAATACTAAAGAACTTGAAGTCTCTTTTTATTATTACAAAGAGAGTAAATATTTAATGAATGTTAAGAGGTTTTATCAAACTACTAGATATACTTTATCTTCTTATGAGATTCTACAAAAGAATCTCAAGAATGAATATAAACCCATTAAAGACAAGATTGCTAAAGGACAAATGCTAGAACCAAGCGGACCAGATTTTATATTGGGGAATTATCATCAAAGAATCCCAGAGGGATTCTATAAAATCCAATCCCATCAAACCAATCTACAAAGTCTAAGAACTTATAAAGATAAGCAAGGCAATCTAAGTCAGATTCTACCCTTACTCTATAATAAT
>NZ_JRPA02000072.1 GCF_000765675.1 Helicobacter sp. MIT 05-5294
GCTGGGCTTAAAAACTTTACGGGCGTAAATGATAACAATTTCGGAACTTCTCTTAATGCAGTAGCAAACTTGAAATATTGTAATGGGTTGCCAATACAAACTTCACAGATTAGAACATCGGTAACAATCAACACAAATTACACTATGACAATAAGCGGGCAAGTAGCTTCGCAACCGCAAAGGTCCTCTACCAGCAGAGGACTTTATAAAAAGAACAGCGAAATTTTATTCCCATTTTTTACATTGTCAGCTTCTTATTCGGGGCGTATGTATAGCGGGTCTTTTTTCTTTATGGCAAACAAAAAAGATGTTATTCTTATAGATACTAAAACGACTATAAGCGATAGTTCGTATGAAACATATACTATATATGGTGGGTAGCAAATGCCTAAATACAACTTATTAGAAATATCAGTTAAACAACCTTTTGCGAATCAAGGAATTATGCAACGCGTTCCATATACACTACCTGCACAAGATGATGATGTGAATTGGTTAGAGGGATTCACAGACGCCTATCAGCGTCCCGTTATAGCAGATTTAGGACAACAAAGCGGACGCTATATAAGAATGGGGCAACTAAACCAAATTTTAAACACAACTTCAGGCGCAATTCTAAAAATAAAACAAGGGCTTGATAATATTTCAGAAGCAATAAGTGGAAGCTTGGGGGACAGGATACAAGAAGTCATAAAAGACGCAGAAACCGCAATAAAAACCCGCCCTATTTCTTGGCTAAAGACTTCTACTAACCAAAATTGCGCTGGGCTTAAAAACTTTACGGGCGTAAATGATAACAATTTCGGAACTTCTCTTAATGCAGTAGCAAACTTGAAATATTGTAATGGGTTGCCAATACAA
>NZ_JRPA02000073.1 GCF_000765675.1 Helicobacter sp. MIT 05-5294
TTCATAGCTTTCTGTATCTTTAATAACCTCTTTGCTTAATTCTTTAAAATGTCCGCCTGTGGCGAATACTTGCGCCCCTGTGATTTTTGCAATCTTTTCTTTCTTGTTTGGGCTTTCAATAACAATTAAAGCGTTCTCTAGGTTCATTTACTCGCCTTTGTATGAAATATGGCATAATGTGTCTATCCATAAAGGCTATATGGACAAAAGATTCAGTAAATCCATTTACAGAATCCTTATGTGTTAGTAAAAAAGCTCGGCTTCCTTTGGGAACTGGGCTTTTTTGGCTATTTAGTTGGGTGTGAGGGTGGAAACTATCACACAAAGGATTCGTTATGGAAATCCTAAATTTATTTATCGTAATCTTAGCGGCAATTGCCACACTTTTTAGGGAGGAGATAAGAGAAATTTTATCTCGCTTTAAAGAGCAGATTTGGTTCTTTACTGAATCGCTACCACAAGGATTAGCCACTCTTGCAGTTTTTTATGTTTTCTTTTTCCTGCTTACTTCTTTTTTATAAGGTTTTTTTTGCTTTATTGACTTTATTTGTGGTGTTTTTGGGAATCCCTTCGGAGATCTTGTCTTGCAAGCATTGCTAAATGTTTAGAAGCTAATGAATGTAAATTTAATATTTGAAGTGATTTAAAAGGTCGTTTTTTGTAAGTTTTTAAATATATCTGAAACTATCTCAATTTCAATATTTCATAATGCTTTTCTATTGCCTCATTTCTGTATTGAAAAGTCTCATTTTCAATACAAGCTTATATAAACATTCAAGAGGTTATTATTGTGCAACTATTAAGTCCTAAAAAATTAAGAAAACTACAAAACAA
>NZ_JRPA02000041.1 GCF_000765675.1 Helicobacter sp. MIT 05-5294
TTGAAAAGTCTCATTTTCAATACAAGCTTATATAAACATTCAAGAGGTTATTATTGTGCAACTATTAAGTCCTAAAAAATTAAGAAAACTACAAAACAATCCCCAAGCGTTTTTTAAAGATGCCATTGATAAACGAATCTATCCCATAGCAAACCAACTTAAGGCTATTAAACCTAAGAAAAAGCAAGGCTATAACCAATACTTCATCATCTCTGCGGTGTATAATGTAGAAAAATATCTTAATGATTATTTCGAGTCTATTTTGAAGCAAAGGTTAGATTTCAAAAACAATATCCATATCATCTGTGTAGATGATGGTAGCACAGATAAGAGTGCAGAGATTATCAAAAAATATCAAAGCAAATATCCTAACAACATCACTTATCTCCATAAAGAAAACGGAGGACAAGCAAGTGCTAGGAATCTAGGGCTTAAATGGCTTAAGGAGCATTTGGGCAATGATACAGCTCCGCATACGAATTCCACAATGCAATCCATTCTAAAAGCAGAATCCAAACCCAATACAAAACCTATTTGGGTAACTTTCACTGACCCCGATGATTTCTTAGATAGGGATTATTTCTATGAGGTGGATGAGTTTTTAGAAGAACACCCAAAGGATAATATTAGTATGGTGGGGTGTAATGTTGTCTTTTATTTTGAATCCAAAAAGGCTTATAGTGATACGCACCCTTTAAATCGTAAATTTCAAGAAAAACAAACAATCAAAACCAGCAGAGTATTGGGCAACTTTATTCAATTAGCAGTTATGTCAGCATTTTTTAGATTCGATTTACTTAAGACAAGCAGTTTAACTTATGAGGAAAACCTCAAGCCAAACTTCGAAGATGCTCTATTTGTCAATAAATTTTTACTAGAAAACATAGACTCCAAATCCGCCTTTTTAAAAGATGCGATTCTGTATTATCGTAAGCGAGCCGATGGCACTTCTACGCTAGATAATATAAAAGAAGCAGAAGTCAAACAAATTTCCAAAATGGGCTATTTACTCCTCTTTCTTCAAGAAGCAAAAGACACATTTAAAATCATTCCTCCTTTTATCCAAAACACCGTGTTGTATGATTTGATATGGCAAATCAAAGCTACACTGAATAATCCTAGTAAATTCAACTTCCATACAAGAGAAGAGAGGGAAGAGTTTTTCTTGCTTTGGGATAAAATTTTCACCCTCATTGACACACAGATTATTTTAAGCTTTAATTTGGCGGGTTGTTGGTTTTATGACAAAATTGGTATATTGAATTGCTTTAAGAGCGAATATCCACCTTTTCAAATCACCTACATAGATGATTTCAATCCCAAGACAAACCAAGTCCTACTGCGATATTTCACTCCTGATGATAAAGATATAGAATCCATTAGGGTTGATGGACAAGAAGTCTATGCTGATACTCTTAAAATTGCCCAAAACGATTTTTTGGATAGAGTATTTTGCTATGAGAAGCGACTATGGGTGCATATTCCCCCAAATGCTAGTGAGTTAGAGGTGTTTATAAGAGGACAAAGGGCTAGAATCACTTTTAATGGAAAGCAACATCAAAGTTTGGAAATCCGACATATTTATAACAAGCTTGAAGACTCTAAAAAGCAATTGCAAAAAGACTTGTGGCTTTTTATGGATAGAGATACAGAAGCCGATGACAATGCGGAGCATTTGTATCGCTACATCGCAGCAAACCACCCGCAACAAAACATAGTCTTTGCTCTAAGGCAAGAATCTAAGGATTGGGAGAGACTACAAAGAGAGGGGTTTAATCTCGTTCCTTTTGATGCAGGAAAATTTAAGGAGGCTTTGAAGGCGTGTGATAAAGTCATTTCAAGCCATATTGATAGCTATTTGGTAGAGAATTTGGGGAGGAATACTTTAGATGGGAAAGACTTTGTATTTTTGCAACATGGGTTCATTATACATGACTTATCAGAATGGTTAAATACCAAAAAAATAAGATTGTTTATTACTTCTGCAAAAGGGGAGTGGGAATCTATCACTAGAGATCAGACGCATTATAAGTTTAGTTCCAATGAAGTGCGCCTAACAGGACTTTCAAGGCATGATGCGCTACTAAAGAAGTGGGAAGAGTATTGTGTGAATGGAATGCAAAAACCTCGCCCAAAGCAAATTTTGGTAATGCCAACATGGAGGAAATATATTGTAGGTGAGACGAAACAAGTTGGAAATATAAGAGCCTACAATCCGCAGTTTTTGAAAAGTAAGTATTTTAAGGCATGGCATGAGCTTTTCACAAATCCAAAGCTAGAGGAGCTATGCAAGAAATACAATGTAAAAATCCTTTTAAGTCCACATCAAAATATTATGCCCTATATTCAAGACTTCAAAGTTCCCAGTTTCGTAGTGTTTAGAGGTAGTGAGGATTCTTTGCAAAAGGTGTTTATGGAATCAGATTTGATGATTACAGATTATACTTCTGCTGCTTCTGAAATGGCATATCTCAAAAAGCCTGTGGTGTATTATCAGTTTGATGAGGAAGAATTTTTTGAAAAACAATGGAGAAAAGGCTACTTTGACTATCGTAAAGATGGCTTTGGTCCTGTGGTTACTTCAGAAGAGGAGTTATTAGAGCAGTTAGAGATTCTACTCCAAAATGATTGTAAAGTAGGAGAACCTTACAAGTCTAATATAGAAAATACCTTTGAATTTAGAGACGGGAAGTGTTGTGAGCGAATCTATCAGGCTATCTTAGAATTAGATAAACCCTATGAAAGGAAATGGACGCTTGATGATGTGCTAAGACTTGCAAAAAATGCTTTAAACCATCAATGCTATAAAGAAGCTAAAGAGAGATTCCAATATATCTTAGAACATTTAGAAGATAGCGAATCTATCACTTTAAGCGAGGATTTGATTTGTGATTATCTTTGTTCTGCAAGGCTAAATGGAGATTCTCAAGAAGCTTTAGAGTTTATTGCAACACAAGAGTATGAAAACAAAATGAAGTTTTCAAATAAATTGCATTTTGAAATCATTAAAAACTATATAGAACTCTCTGATTCACAAGAAGTCATCAAAAGACTAGATAAACTCAAAATCTCCAAAGAAGACACTTTAGAGTTTGCTTATCTTAAGCTTAGAATCTATGCTTATTTTGGGGATAAGAATCAGCTTAAGAGTATCTATGATGAATTGCGCAACACTTATAATGTAGATAAGAGAGACTTGGATTTAGACTTGTTTGTATTCCAAAATGAGCTTATTCGCACATTAAATGCCAAAACACCTGCGGGGGGGGGGG
>NZ_JRPA02000007.1 GCF_000765675.1 Helicobacter sp. MIT 05-5294
AAAACTTCGTGCGTTTAAAATCATTGCATTGCCTAATTTATAAGCTAAATGATTATGGATTCGCGCTTTTGCGGAATCTTGCTTAGGATTTTGGGTATTTGCGCATTTTTGTTTTTCAGATACTAAGGATTCTATCTTTGCTTCAAGATTCTTAATTTCTTGCTGTGGAGATTTTACCAACCCCAACGCCAAGCAGTATTGCTCAATCACTTCTTTGATGAATTTTACATCAGGAATCAGGGCTTTAAAATCATATTGGGATTCTACGATAACATTTGCCTTATCAAAAGGAATCCCATATTCCCAACGACCGCCCTTTGCTAGGAAAAAGTCAATCAGGTTAAAATAAGGAATTGTATAAGAATGAGGCGTCAAAACCACCGCTTCACTTTTTTCGGTAAATTTCGCATTCTCATCAAAAGCACAAAAACTCTGTTCATCAAGCACTAATTGCGTATTTAGAGTATTAAAAAGCCGAATCAGCGAACTTGCCTTACTGATTTTGTCTGTCTTTGTCGCAACACAAATGCAAGAATAAGGGTTATACACACTGCAAGGTTTTGTGGGTTTTTCAAAATTCCACGCGTGGATTCCAATAAGAGTCCAACCCGCGCAATCTTTAGGAAAATAAAGCCTCTCACCCACCCTTAGCGGATAAGCTTCTTCGCAAAACGCAGAGTTTTGCAGAAGAATTTTAGAATCTAATAGGCTAAATCCCCCCCCCCCCCCGCAGAAGTGTGCATTGCTTGTGTTTCTTTGTGCATTTGTGCTGGAGTTAGGATTCTAAATTCTGGATTTTGATTGCAAGGCACATTGGCTTTAGGGTTCTTGAAATTTGAAATATTTTGGATAATTTTCTGCCCAAAATAGCTCATCAAAACCGCCATTTGGTGCGCCCCAAAAAAATCATAGAATCCAAAAACACCTTCTTTTTCATAATGCGTCTGCATATCAATGATATTAAAACCATATTGATTTGCGCAGATTCTATGGGCATTATCGATACGACGCGCCTGTGCGTAACGGTTTGGATTGTAAGGTAATAACAAAATCAAGACTTTTTTGCCCACACGATACAGCTCCTCATAAAGCCAATAAATACCCGCTAGAATCGTGGGAAGTGGAATCTGTGAATAGGCATGATGATTTGCAATCTCATTAATATTACTTTCTGTGATAATCAAATCTGCATTTTTTAGAATCTCTTGGTTTCTCTCACGCTTCAATTCATAGAGATTTTGCAACGCAATAGACGAGCCTAGAGCCAAATTTGTTAGTCGGATATTTTCGCCTTTTAAGCCCTTTTGCAAACCATTCACCATTACTGAATTACTCCCACCCAACAAAACCACTTGATAAATTCCCATTTGAAGAATCCTTGTAAAAAAGTCTTGTATTTTACAATAATTCCTCGCAGATTCTCTAAAAGATTCCAAAACTTGCAAAAATCTGCTAAAATTCCAAACTTTATTAATCTTAATCAAGGATTTATTAGTGAAAGTTTTATTACTACAAGATGTCAAAGGTTTAGGCAAAAAGGGTGAAATCTGCGAAGTAAAAGATGGCTATGGAAGAAATTTTTTAGTTGGCAAAGGATTGGCGGATTTCGCGACTAATGAAGTGATTAATCGCTACAAAGCTGCGCAAAAAAAGGCGGCAGAACTCGCAGCAGAAGAAAAATCTCTAATGGAAATGACAGCCAAAAAAATCTCTGAAATTTCAGTAAAAATTGTCCAAAAAGTAGGGGCAAATGGCTCACTCTATGGCGCAATCACCAAAGAAGATATTGCCGAAGCTTTAGCCAAAACACACCGCCTAGAAATTGACAAAAAAACAATAGAACTTAAAGCCCCAATCAAATCTACAGGAATCTACGAAGTAGAAGTGAAATTAGGACACGGCATTAACGCAACACTAAAAGTTGATGTAGAGGCGCAATAATGTTTCACGCAACAACCATTTTAGCCTACAAAAGCGACAAAGGAGCGGTGATTGGCGGAGACGGGCAAGTAACCTTTGGAAACTGCGTTTTAAAAGGCAATGCGACGAAAATCCGCACACTCTATAATGGCAAAGTCCTAAGCGGATTTGCTGGAAGCACAGCGGACGCCTTTACGCTTTTTGATATGTTTGAACAAATCTTGCAAAACAAAAAAGGTGATTTGCTAAAATCCGTTATGGAGTTTTCTAAAGAATGGCGTAAAGACAAATACCTAAGGCGACTAGAAGCGATGATGATTGTGCTAGATAAGGAACATATTTTTATCCTTAGTGGCACAGGCGATGTTGTAGAACCCGAAGATGGCAAAATCGCAGCAATCGGAAGTGGTGGAAACTATGCCCTAAGTGCCGCGCGTGCATTGGAGCGGTTCAACAACACCTTAGAACCCAAAGAACTCGTGCTTGAATCCCTAAAAATCGCGGGCGAACTTTGTATTTATACCAATACAAATATTAAAATTTTAGAACTTTAGGAAAAATCGTGGAAAATATGACAGCAATGACCCCCAAAGCGATCGTGGAATATTTAGATGAATACATTATCGGGCAAAAAGATGCCAAAAAAGTCGTAGCAATCGCACTTAGGAATCGCTATCGTAGATTGCAGCTCCCCAAAGAGATTCAAGAAGAAGTAATGCCAAAAAACATTCTAATGATTGGCTCAACAGGCGTGGGCAAAACAGAAATCGCAAGAAGAATGGCGAAAATGATGGGATTGCCTTTTGTTAAAGTAGAAGCAAGTAAATACACAGAAGTAGGATTCGTCGGGCGTGATGTAGAATCTATGGTGCGGGATTTGGTGGTTGCTTCTATTAACCTTGTCAAAGAAGAACACCGCCAAAAAAACACTAAAGATATTGAAAAATATGTGCTGGACAAAATCATAGAAAAGCTGATTCCACCGCTACCTAAGGGTGCGAGTGAGCAAAAAATAGAAGAATACGAAAATGCAAGTGCCAAAATGCGCACCAAAGTGCAAAATGGAGAAATGGACCATTTAAAAATAGAGATTGAAACACCTAAACGCGCCTTTGAAATTGAAGATAGCAATATGCCAGCAGAGTTTGCTAAGGTGCAAGAGACGATTGCCAAAGTCTTCATCGCTTCTCCCAAAGAAAGCCCCAAAAAAGAAGTAACCATCAAGGAAGCCAAAGAGCTACTTAAAATTGAAGCAAGTGAGGCGTTATTGGATTTAGAAGCCATCAAACACGAGGGATTAAAACGCGCGGAGAGTAGTGGAATCATCTTTATTGACGAGATTGATAAGGTTGCCGTTAGCAACAATGGACAAAGCCGCCAAGACCCTAGTAAAGAGGGTGTGCAACGCGATTTGTTGCCTATTGTCGAGGGGAGTGTTGTTAATACCAAATACGGAAGTATCAAAACAGACCATATTTTATTTATCGCCGCGGGTGCATTTAGCCTAAGTAAGCCTAGTGATTTGATTGCTGAATTGCAAGGACGATTCCCATTGCGTGTGGAGTTAGACAGCTTAGATGAAGAGGTGCTTTATAAGATTCTAACACAGACAAAAAATTCTATTTTGCGCCAATATGAAGCACTCTTAGGCGTAGAAGGAGTTACGCTAAAGTTCAGTGATTCGGCTATTTTAGCCTTAGCGCATTTCTCGCAATTAGCAAACGAAAAAACAGAAGATATTGGCGCAAGACGCTTACATACGGTGGTAGAACAAGTGATTGAAGAAATTAGCTTTGAAGCAGAAAATTACCAAGGGCAAGAAGTGGAAATCACCGAATCCCTTGTTAAAGAAAAGCTAGAATCGCTCGTAGCAGACACCGACACTGCGCGTTATATTTTGTAGTTTTGGATTCCTTTGAAACACTCACAAAACACTCAAAACCCCACGAACAACGCAGAATCCAAAGCCCACGCACAGGATTCTTTAGAATCCACAAAGGCAGGATTCGTAGCCGTGCTTGGACGACCCAATGCGGGTAAAAGTAGCTTCTTAAACGCGCTTTTAGGGGAGAATCTCGCTCTTGTTTCCCACAAAGCAAATGCAACGCGTAAGCGAATGAATCTCATTGTAATGGAAAAGAACACCCAAATCGTGTTTGTGGATACGCCCGGAATCCATATTCAAGAGAAATTGCTTAACCAATATATGCTCAAAGAAGCCTTAAAAGCGATGAATGATTGTGATATTTTGCTATTTTTAGCTCCCATTACAGACAAAGTAAGCTTTTATGAAGAGTTTTTAAAAGACGCGAAAAAACCGCATATTTTGTTGCTTACCAAAATAGATTCCGTTCCTAAAGAAACGCTTTTTGCGGCGATAAAAGCTTATGAAAAATATCAGCAAAACTATCTTGCTTTGATTCCTATTTCTATCAAAGATTTAGGTAGTTTGCGGCGCGTGGTAGAAGTCGTCGCCAAACAAATGCCGCACAATCCCTATTATTACGACCCCGAGATTCTAAGCCCAAACACGACTAAAGAAATCGCAAAAGAAATGATTAGGGAAGTGGTGTTTGAAAATCTTAGTGATGAATTACCTTATGAAAGTGATGTGCAAATGAATTTTTATCGCGAAAAACCCCACATTCACCATATCAAAGCTACTATTGTCGTGCATAAAGAAAGCCAAAAAGGTATGGTGATTGGCAAAGGTGGCGCGACGCTTAAGCGGATTGGGCGTGAGGCGCGGTTAAAACTAGAATCCTTTGTAGGGCAAAAGGTATTTTTGGAATTATTCGTCAAAGTTATTCCTAGCTGGTGCAAAGAATACGAAAGTCTTAAAAAAATGGGGTATAATTTTGAAGACTAATTATGAAAGTGGAGTTTTTATGAAAATTTTTAAAATTTTTGGATTATTTTTAGCAGTCGCAGTAGCACAAGCAAACGATTTAGAATGGGTAAATCTCTATAAAGAGGGCGGAATCAAGGCGGTAGAACTTAAGCTTAAACAACTCATACAAAGCTCACAACCTCAAGAAAAACCTCTCACCCAAGAAAACCTTTTCAAGGGAAGAGATGTGCGTTTTGGATATTATGAGGATTTACGCTATTTATTTATCGCAAGTAAAGACGCTCCAACCTTGAAACTTTATGTATTAAACGACAAAAACCAATGGGAAGAGAAGCTTAATGCCGATAGTTTGGTAGGTTCTAAAAGCGGACACAAAGAAAAAGAAGGGGATTTGGCAACACCTATTGGCGTTTATACGCTTAATGCGCGTCTTAAAAATTTAGACCAATACTATGGACCTCTTGCGTTTAGCACAAACTACCCAAATCTTTTTGATAAACTACAAAAACGCACAGGATATGGCATTTGGATTCATGGTATGCCGCTTAATGGCAATCGTGAAGAGCGCAACACGCGCGGCTGTATCGCTATTGAAAACAATCTACTCTCTTTTGTAGATAGCATTATTGATTATAGAGATTCTCTGCTTATCACTTATGAAAATGCGATTCAAGAAGTCAATGAAGCGGATTTACGCATACTTCTTAACGATTTACAGGCTTGGAAAGAAGCTTGGAAAAATAATGATGTAGAGACTTATTTGGGATTTTATAGCCCTAATTTCGTCCGCTTTGATGGGACAAAATACAATAAATTTGCGGAGACTAAACGCATTATCTTTGCCAAAAAAGAATCCAAACAAATTACATTTTCTAAAATCAACATTTCACCCTACCCTAATGACGAAAACAAAAATTTATTTAGAATCTCATTCTTTGAAGATTATAAAGCCCCAAGCTACAAGTTTCACGGCAACAAAGAGCTTTATGTAGAATTAAAAGATTCTAAAATGCGAATTTTGGTTGAACGCTAAAATCTCTGCATTTAAGGGATTCTACTACTGCGTCATTGCGAACAAAGCGTAACAAAGTGTGGCAATCTATAATATTTGGCAACCCTTGACTTCGCAATGGAATCTTTTACTCTATAATTTTAGGCACAATAAAAAAGTTATCTTCCGTGCTTGGGGCGTTTTTGAGAATGTCTTTTGCAATCTCTGGCTTGGATTCTACGCAATCTTGGCGCATGGGCAATTTAGAATCTAGCGGGTTAAAAGAAGCAGGAATCCCGTCCAAATCTAGTTTATTAATGTTTTCAACAAAATTCACAATCTCGCTCAACTGATGCTTTGTTTCCTCTACTTTTCCCTCTTCTAGCGCGATTCCGCCAAGCTTAGCTAATCGTTGTAATAAATTCTCATCAATAATCATTAAATCTCCTTATAATATTTAAGATAAAGCATAAAAAACTTAACTGCTCGTTTCAAATCCTCTTGAATCTTGTCGTCCTTTGGAGGCTGATAATTAGAATCTAATAGCGAATCAAACCAATAAGATTCAATAATGAGATGAATAAAAAGTCTCGCACATCTTTCTATCTCTTCGTCTTTTAGATTCAAACTTTGCTCACTATTATAGTGCTTGATTCCTTGAGAAACAATGCTAAAAACCATAGAATCCGAAGAGCGGCGAAAAGTCTCAATGAAACTTTGATTGCCATAACCCTCCAAAATCATCAATCGCAAAAAAGCAATATTATTCGCCTTTAAAACCTCCCGAATCAAATGCAAACCAATATTATAAAGATATTCATTTAAATTCAAATCCGAATCCATATTTTGGATAAAAATTTGATTCATCGTTTCGATGAATTTTTGTCCATTAAACTCTATCACCTTTTGAAACAAATCTTCTTTGTTGCCAAAAACCTTATAAATCGTGGCAAGAGAACCGCCTGTTTGCTTGACAATCATTTGGAGGCTTGTTTTTTTGTAGCCGTATTTTAAAAAAAACTCATTCGCGACTTCTAGAATCTTTCTTTGTTTTTGTTCCGTAATATGCGTTTTATAGGGTTTTGGCTTCAAATAATCCCCCCCCCCCGAAAAGAATCCAATGTGGAATCTAATGCAAATTCTAGTGCTTGTTTGTTTTTCATTCTTTGTCTTCGCAACGCCCAACCTTTTCTAATAAACCACCATAAAAACCTAAAATTCAGCTTTTATGCCCAAAAATCTAAAAAATTCTAATAATTTTATAAAAAAAGAACTTAATATCAACTGCGTTTAAAAACTTTTAAATTATTATTCCTCTTAAATTTTAAGGAGTGGCAAGTGAAAAAAGAAACCAAAACTTACAGACCCAATGTCGCTGCTATTATCCTTTCTCCCAAATATCCCTTAACTTGCGAATTGCTCATTGCAAGTCGCACAGATATTAAAAACGCTTGGCAATTCCCGCAAGGCGGTATTGACAAATCAGAAACGCCAAAAGAAGCGTTATTTCGGGAGCTAAAAGAAGAGATTGGCACAAACAAAGTAGATATTGTCGCGGAATATCCGGAATGGATTAGTTACGATTTCCCTCCGCAAGTGGTTCAAAAAATGTATCCCTATGATGGGCAGATTCAAAAATATTTTTTGGTAAGGTTACGCGAACAAGGAGAGATTGATATTGACACAGAAAAACCGGAATTTGACGCATATAAGTTTGTAAGTGTGAATGATATTTTCAATCACATTACTTATTTCAAGCGACCTGTTTATAAGCAGGTGTTAGAATACTTTAAACGAAAGGGTTATTTATAATGTTGATTGTCCAAAAATATGGTGGAACAAGTGTTGGGGATTGTGAAAGAATCCAAAATGTTGCAAAACGCGTCATTGAAGCAAAAAAAGCTGGAAATGGCGTTGTAGTTGTCGTTTCTGCAATGAGTGGAGAAACTGACAAGTTGTTGGGTTATACAAAATTCTTTTCTCGTTTGCCAAATGTGCGTGAAACAGATATGGTTTTAAGCGCGGGAGAGCGCGTAACAAGTGCGCTTTTGGCGATTGCGCTAGAGGAATTGGGTTATAAAGCAATCTCTCTAAGTGGCAGAGGCGCGGGAATGATTACGAATAATTCACACACAAAAGCAAGAATAGAATCCATAGACACGACGCGGCTCAATGAACTCTTGGCAAAAGACTATATCGTCGTAGTTGCAGGATTCCAAGGCGTTACACAAGAGGGCGAAGTAACCACACTTGGGCGTGGCGGAAGCGATTTATCTGCAGTTGCCCTTGCAGGTGCATTACAGGCAGATTTATGCGAAATTTACACCGATGTTGATGGAGTTTATACGACAGACCCTCGCATTGAACCCAAAGCAAGGAAAATTGACAAAGTCAGCTACGATGAAATGCTAGAACTCGCTTCTATGGGGGCAAAAGTCTTGTTGAATCGTTCAGTAGAACTTGCCAAAAAACTCAATGTCAATCTCGTTACAAGAAACAGCTTCAATCACAATGAAGGAACATTAATCACAAAGGAAGAAGAAATTATGGAACACCCAATCGTAAGCGGAATCGCATTAGATAAAAATCAAGCAAGAGTGAGTATTTGCAATGTTGAAGACAGACCCGGAATCGCAGCGGAGATTTTTGGAGCGTTAAGCGAAGCAAATATCAATGTAGATATGATTGTGCAAACCATTGGTAGAGATGGCAAAACCGATGTGGATTTCACAATCCCTGAAGTGGAGCTAGAAAACACAAAACGCGTTTTAAAATCGTTTGAAGGAAGCGTGGAGAGCATTGATTATGATAGCGACATTGCGAAAGTCTCTATCGTTGGCGTAGGTATGAAATCTCATAGTGGCGTGGCTGCAAAGGCATTTCAAGCACTCGCAGAAGATAATATCAACATTATGATGATTAGCACAAGCGAGATTAAAATCTCTATGGTGATTCGCTTGAAATATGCAGAATTAGCGATTCGCACTTTGCATAGCGTTTATGAATTAGAAAAACAATAAACCTTATGCAAGATTTATCTAGCTGGACTTTACAAGCCCTACGCCACGACGCAAGCCACCCAACTTGGCTTGAAGAGCGTAAATTTGAGTGGATTCCATTAATCAAACGCGCCTTGCAGAGAATCTTTAATGGCGAAAGTATGATTTTAGTTACCGATAGAGATAGGGAATGGTTTAGCCATTATGTCATTCACTCTATCAACAAAACCAACAATCGCCCTTATGTGCCGATTCTTAGCATTAACGCGCTTTTTCCTCAACTAGATAAAACACACAAAGACGAAACCGAAATCCCTCTAATCACGGATTATTTGGATAATATCTTTTCGCAAAAATATTTTTTTTGGTATGTGGGACGCAACGACACAACACAAGCGAAACTTGCGCTAAGCCACGAGGATTGTTTTTTGTGGATTTTTGATACACATTTGCAAAACAGCTTTGCTTTGCAATCCACCGATTCGCTAGTAGATCTTCGTCTAATGCAAATGTATAGAATCTTTAATCTCACTTTAGAAGCTGTGATGTTTGGACAGATTAACTTGGAAATCTAGGATTCCAAATGCAAGATTCTAATGCCTCAACCAGCTTCACCGCGCCCAATCCAAATTCAAAAATCGGACATATCTTGCTTGTAAATGACCCAATCTCTGAAGCAAATGCGTATTACGAACAGCAAAATCCACAAAACTATCGTCTTTTTTGTGCAGAAGAACTCAATATTGAAACTTCACGCGCCATCATTGATGAAAGCTATATTGCGAGTGAGGGGACGAAAACTATTCTAATTGCGGCAAATTCCTTTAATATCTACGCCCAAAACGCGCTTTTAAAGGTTTTAGAAGAGCCACCAAGTGGCATTGTTTTTATTCTCTATGCGAGAATGAAATCCCTGCTTCTCCCTACGATTCGCTCCCGTTTGCCTATTTTAAAACATATCACCAAGCAAAAATTACCACATTTCGCGCTAGAAATTCGCACACTTAATTTAGAAAATATTTATTTATTTTTAAAAGAAAAACAAAAAGAAATCCAAAGCACGACCCTAAAAGCAGAGATTCAAAGCCTCTATTTAGATGCTATCAAGAGCGGATTGCATTTTGATTCCAAAGAAACGCAAATATTTGAACGCGCGATTCTTTGGGAAGAACAGCACGAAAAACCCCACAATATTCTTTTGGTTTTGTTGTTGCTTATTTTGCGCAAGAAAAAGCAAACATTCGTCTCCCAAAATCATTTTATCTCTTAAAGGAACAAAATGGCATTTGTGCAATATCTAGAAAATTGCGAGAGAGAACTTAAGAATCTTCAATGCGACCCAATGGGCTATCAGATTCTGCGCAAGAAAAGCAAGGTTTTTTGTTTTTTTATCCAACACTTAAAAGCCCCTGCGGCAAATATTTTAAAACAAGAATCCCTAGCCATAGGTGCGGACTTCGCCCTGCCAAGAGACGCGATTTGCTACCAACAAGAATTTTATAGCGGAATCCTAATGCTCACCCTCTCGCAAAGCAAAGCATTATTAAAAAAGCTTAAAATACAGCCTTTTGGGCTTAAACAAGTCGCGTTTGCGTTAGAATCGCATTTGCGATTCCACACCCAGAAGCCAAAAATTATGGGCATTATCAATGCAACTCCTGATAGCTTTTATCAAGATTCTAGAAAAAACACACAAGAAGCCAAGCAAAGAATCCTAGAAATGATTGAAGAGGGGGTAGAAATCATAGATATTGGCGCAGCAAGCACGAGACCGGGGAGTGCTTGGGTGAGCGAAGAGGAAGAACACGCGCGTCTAAAGGAGATTTTGCAGTTTTTAAAGCAAGAAAAAATCTATGAGCGCACTACCTTAAGCATTGACACTTACACGCCAAGTGTTGCAAGAAAATGCCTTGATTTTGGCTTTGGAATCGTCAATGATATTACGGGATTCACCAATAAAGCGATGATTCAAGCTCTGCAAGGATATGATTGTGAGTGTGTTGTTATGCATATGCAAGGAAATCCTAAAGAAATGCAGAAAAATCCGCATTATCAAAATTTATTCTTAGAAATTGATAATTTTTTTGAACAACAAATTCGCGCCCTAAAAGATTGCGGAATCTCAAAAATCATTTTGGATATTGGGATTGGATTTGGCAAGACCTTAGAGCATAATTGTGCGCTTATTAAACATTTAGGGCATTTTCTGCACTTTGGCTATCCCCTATTAGTGGGCGCAAGTCGCAAAAGTATGATTGACAAAATCACTCCTTGTAATGTGGAAGACAGACTAAGTGGGACTTTAGCAATCCATTTAGAATCCCTCAAAAATGGCGCGAGTATTATCCGATGCCACGATACAAAAGAACATATCCAAGCACTCAAAGTTTGGTTTGCGCTACAAAATGCAGAAATCAACGCACCCTCACAACAACTTAAGGAACGACAATGAATCGCAGAGAAATTATTTGGCAATTAAGCCATCATGGGTATCCTAAAGAAAAGCTTGAAAGTATGCCAATGACAGACCTTGCAAAGCTTTTTAAGCAAACCAGCAAAGAACGCATTATGGATTATATGAATGCTTTACGCGCCGATAAAGAACACGAAATCATACCCGAGGATGAGGGCAACTACATTGACCGCGAAATGGAGTTGGTTTATCATGCTATTTCCATAGAAGAAGTTAATTTCCCGATTCTTTATGATGCAATTGAAAGAATCTTTGAAAAATACGATTTAAACGAGGCAATTGAACTCGTGCTATCCCAAGCAAGCGATAAACAATACAAACAAATGACGCAAATCACAGAAGTCGCCTATCGCGCCTATCAAGAGATTCTTTTAGATAGGATAGAAAAACTTTGCGAATTTTATCCCGCAGAAGAAAGGTTTGAACAATTAAAATTCTATGGAGATAGACGAGAGGATATTAACTTTTTGCGCGAAAGCATTGCAAATATGAGCGCACCCAACAACCAAGAGCGTTTAAGTAAAATCGCCTTGCTTAAATACGATATTATTTGTGATTATTTTCCTGATTCTATGTATGAAAACTACGAAGAATTTTATGAGAACGAAGAAAAGAAAAACGATATTATCGAACGCATTATGTCTCTAACAAAAGCCTACACGCGCGCCGCATTAAAAGCCAAAAAGTTTCAAGTGCTTTCCCATATGGAGCGCGTTTTGGTTGAAGATAGAGATAGAGAAAAAGAAGAAAAAGCCCTCATTAAACAATATACCAAAAAGCTTGGCGATGTGATTTTAAGCGAAGATGAACTCGCCTTTTCAATGACACTTAAAGAGGCTTTAAGCGTGTTAGATGAACGCGATGTTGCACGCATTATTAGCAACTTTGACATTTCAAGCAACCCTATTTTATTGCAAAGATTCAATGTGATTATGAGAGACAATCGCAGGACAAATTAAGGACATATTATGGAATCAGGGATTCAACTAGAAAACATTAAAATAGATTCAAGCTGGAAAGAAGTGCTAAAAGACGAGTTTTTATCGCCCTATTTTGCAGAAATCAAACAACACTATCTTAAGGCGAAATCACAAGGTGCGATTCTCTATCCACCCGCCAAACTTCTCTTTAACGCTTTTAATCTTACGCCTTTTGATAAAGTCAAAGTGGTGCTTTTAGGACAAGATCCTTATCATCAGCCAAATCAAGCTATGGGATTGTCGTTTTCTGTGCCTTATGGGGTGAGGATTCCGCCATCATTGCAAAATATCTACAAAGAACTACAAGCAGACTTAGGAATCCCACCTAGCAAAAGCGGGGATTTGAGCCATTGGGCGCGTGAGGGTGTGTTGCTACTAAATAGCATTTTAAGCGTAGAGGGGGGCAAACCTGCTTCGCACCAACATTTTGGTTGGCAACATTTCACCGACGCAGTCATCGCCCAAATCAACGCGCATTGCAATGGAATCGTCTTTTTGCTTTGGGGCAACTATGCAAAGGCTAAAAAAGCTTTAATTGACACCAACAAGCATTTCGTCCTTGAAGCAGCACACCCCTCGCCTTTAGCGCGAAGCGGATTTTTAGGTTGTCGGCATTTTTCAAAGACGAATGAGATTCTACTAAGCTTAGGCAAAACCCCCATTCATTGGAATCTCGATTAACTCCTTATGGTTAAATTACGACGCAATAGCAAATTCTCGCAATTTAAAATCCTATATCCAATCCAACAAAATATTACCAATATTATTTTCTTCTATTTTTGCTTTAAGATTCTGCATTTTCTCCTTTCCATCAGCGAAAAACCTCTTATGCGTCTCGCACACGATATAATCAATTCTTTGCCAAAATTTTTGTGCAATGATTTTATTAAGGATTCCAAACTCCACTTCCTCCACATCAAACTTTAGCAAGTAAATTCTTAGGGTTTTTCTAGGATTTGCGAAAGAATCTCGGTCAAATCTAGCACTTCTACTTCGTAAGTTTTCTGCGATGGAGGACCAAAATCCGCGATACGATTCCCCTCACTCACGATATGATATTCTGCAAAATGCGTTTTAAAATTCGTATCTCCTATGGCATTTTAATGCAAGATAACATTGGGATTGCCTTGATATTTTTGCCTCAAAATCCAGCCAAATAAATATTAGGCTCAAAAGCATAGGAGATTCCGCCACATTGCAAAATAATAGAAGTTGTAAATTTGTTGTCCTTTTAAACATTGATTTAGCTTATTACTTTATATTTTTTTGCTTAATCTACTTCTATGAAATCCTCTTTTAGCGGAATCTCTAACGCCTTGACATTGCCAATCGCATTTCCCGCGATTCCTTTAAAAGAACCATACATATTAATCGTGCTTTCAAGCACTTTTTGGATTTGCTTCTCACGCTGCTTCCATAGCCGCTGCATTGCGCGTTTTTCACTATCCAAATCATTTTGCATTTGCACAAACCCTTCCACAATCGCTTCCATTTGCATTTTAAATTCAGAGCTTGTGAGATATTGGTAAAGTAAAGCCATTTTATCTTGTTTGTTTTCTTGCGATTTTTGGGCAATCTGCACCTTGATTACACTCTCCCTTAGCACCACACACAACGCCTTAAATTCCTCAAAAGTGCAAACCCAAACCCCCTCAAACAACCCCATTCTTTCCATTTCCTTTGGCATTGCTTCACTGACAATCACGCCCACATCTGCGCCAATTTCTCGCATATCGGACTTAAACTTCTCAACCCAAACGCGCTGAAAATCTTTCGTGCGTTTGCTTTCGTAATAAATTTTACCACAATTTGGAATCTCCCTCGTATGCACAACCTGCAAACAATCCCCACCATGCGCACCTTTTTTAATCTCCACAATCTCATCTAATGGGAATTGCGCCTTTAAATACTCTTCAATTGCGATTTCTTGCACCTCTCCTTGAAGCTGTTGTGAGCCTAATTCCACCTTGCGTTGCGCTTCTTGCAGTTGTTTTTTAAGCTGTTCTAACTGCTGTTCTTTCTCGCGAAACTTCATTTGATTTTGCGATTCTAGCTCTTTATAGGTTTTTTCCTTAAAATCTGCCATTTCCTTCGCCAAACGCTCCTGTTCTTGGGCTTTGATTTTGGATTCCATTTCGCCTTTTTCTCGCTTTAGCTTCTCTATCTCCACTTTGCTAAGATTCAATTCTTTGACTTGATTGGATTTTTCCTCCAATTCTTTTGTTAGTCGCGTCATTGCTTCTTGATATTCTTGCGTCATTTCTTGCTTTAAAGATTCTTCAAGCTTCTTTCTCTCTTGCTTTAAAGATTCCTTTGTCGCTTCTGCAATCCTCTCTTGCATTTGCTCTTGTTCTGTTTTTAGAGATTCAAAAGCCTTTTTATATTCTTCTCGTTTTTGTGCTAACTCTGCTTGAAATTGTTTTTTAGATTCTAAATTCTCTTGATAAATCTTTTGCTTAATCTGATGATACACAATTTCTTGCACATCAATTTCTTCACCACAATTTGGGCATTTGATACTATTTTCTTGATTCATTCCTGCTCCTTTGGTTTATTATAACTCAAGATTCCACAATGCAATCTTTAGAATCCTATTATTCCTCCTATTGGCACATTTGCACAAAGCCCAAAACTTAGCTATAATCCACAAAAACTTCAAGGATTCCTAATGCAATTTCTTTTTAGATTACAACCTTATTTTTTGGCTTTTTATTTGTTGCTTATTGGCGTTACGCTTGGAGCAATCATCGCTTGTGGAGTATTTAGTGCACCTACGATTTTCCGTGCTTCTATGATTGTGCCAAACTTAGAAATCACCCTCTTCCAATCGGGTATTTTAATGACAAGCATTTTTACAAAATTAAATTTTTTGTTGAATCTCTTAGCGGTTTTTATTTTGTTTTATGAGATTCTATCCATGCGCATAAGTGGAGCTAAAATCGCTCCTATTTTAGGGCTTTGTAGCCTGATTTTAATCTTTCTTTTTACGCTTTATTACACGCCTTATATTTTACAAGCACAAAGTTTAGGCGAAGAGGCAATCGCAAACCACGCATTTGATGCGATGCACACGCAATCTGTCTATGTTTTTAAAGCTTTAATGGTGAGTTTGCTTCTGCTTTTTATCATCAGAGCTTTAGATGCGATTAATAGCGGTTGCAAAGGTAAATAAAATCGCAATACTTGCAAGTCTCATATTTGGGTGCTAACTCAAAATTGACTTCTTTGCAATTTGCTCGGATTTTTTCTAGCTTTTCTTGCAAATCCTCAATTTTGGCATTCAAATCTTTTTCTTGCTCAATCTTTGCTTCATACAAATCATAAAATCCCGCTTGGATTTTCTCTGGCACACTTCCTATTACGCCCTTTTGAACCGCCAACGCATAAAGCGGTAGTTGAAAATCTGTGGCTTTTTCGTAATTTTTGGATTCCACTTTTAAATTGCGTTTGTATTTATAATCTAGCACACAAACTTCATCTCCTCTTTTATCAATCCTATCCATTCTTCCTCTTAGAGTGAAGCCAAACAAATCAAAGCAAAAATCTTGCTCAAAACAAAAAGGAATCCAACCACTCTCCAAACGGCTTTTTTCCGTTTCAAAGAATCTTTTAAGATATTTTGCCGCCAATGCGCTGTCAAAAAATTCTCGCGCAGAATCGCTTTTTTTTAGCTTTTCACAAACCTCTTGATACATAGAATCCATATCATAAGTTTTTGCGCTACAATAAACCATTTTCAGGATTTCATGAATCTTGCTTCCGATATTTACCGCCCCGCTAGGCGGCTCTTTGAACCCCAAAATATAGCGATAATAATATTTCCTCTTGCAAGTCAAAAAGCATTGCAAACTCGTCGCACTAAAGGATTCCACATTCATCGGAGCGATAATCTCGCGCTCTTGATAATTCAACGCCTTGCCACTCAAAAAATACTCGCTATATTTCAAACTTGCCTTTAAGAATCGTGCGTGTCCAAAAATAGAATCCTCTAACAAAAAGCGCGAGGGTTTGCTTTCATCATTATCAAGGCACATAATCCAAGTTTGGCGGCTTTTTTGGATTAATTGAGCGTAATAATGTTTTTGCAGATTCTCGCGATTCTCCCTTGTTGGCAAACCCACCCTTTGACGAATCGCAGTGTTCAAAAACAAATCTTTTTCGCTAAAGCTTGGCACATTTCCTGCATTGAACTCTGGGATAATCAAATAATCAAAGCAAATGCCGCGCGTCTCCAAAATCCCAATCACACTAATGCGTCCGCCCCCCACATCATCAAGGCTCACTTCCTCTATGAGATTCAAAAAAACTAAAATTTGCTCTTTTAAAGAAAGGGGCTTTAAATACTCTAAAGCAAACTCAAACTGCCCCAAAGTTTCTAAAAACTTTTCTTTGATGGTTTGTGATGCTTTAGAGTGGGTTTCTAAATTTTGCAAAAATTCCTTAAATGCTTCAAAACTTTGAAAATTTGGAATCAAACTAGAATCGCAAACATCCCCTTCTTGTGGCGATTCTAAATTTTCTTGTGCGGATTCCGACTTTTCTTGCACGAAACTTTTAAGATTCCGATACAATGCAGAATCTTTTAAAGAATTTCCCATAGCAAAGTTAAAATTCCGCGCCTTGTCAAAAAGCTTCAAATACTGCGCGAAATCTTCATTGGGCAATACAACACAAATTTGCTCCGGCTTAATCCCTTGTTCAAGCCACACATCAATTTGCGCAAAAATCCCTCCCACTTCTGCAATCTTATCATTGAACTCCAAAACTTCAAGGGTTGGATTCTGCCAAGCTTTTTGTTGCGCGTCGGGATTCTCTAAATTTGAACCTTTAACGCTAAACTTCTCACGAAATAGTGTAATTTCATAGAATCCCAAATCCAACTCTAAACCAAAAAGATTTTGATAGTAAGCTTGATTAAAGGAATCCAAAGTGAGCCTAAAAGTAATTGGCAGCTTTTGTGCAATTTTCGTAAAAACTTGCATTTCAAAGCGATTTAAAAACCCTTCCAAATGAACCATAATCGCATCAAATCTATCAAGCAATTCAAAAGTGATTTGATAATCTTCTAAGAAATATTTATCAAAAAAATGAGCATTAGTTAAGATTTCTTGATAAGTTTTAAAAATCGCCTTTAAAACTTTCAAATGATCATCGTAAAAAGCATAAATATCAAGCTTTTCTAGCGACTCTATCAAAACGCATTCGGCACAAAGCTCATCATAAAACTTTAAGAAAAAGTTAGAATTAAGTAAAAATTGTGTGAAATTTCTCGCGAAACTTCCTAATTTTTCTGTTTCTTGAGCATTAGCACGGATTGCCTTATAGAGATAAAAATGACGCAAAAATGGAGGAATCTTGCGCTTTTTATCCACTCTTAAAATGAAATCCAAAAACTCGGCAATGCTCTTGGAAGTCGGCAAAAAATCTTCTGCGAAATTCTGCGCAAAAAAATGCTTCATTGCGCGCATATTTGAAAAAAGATGAAGAATCTCCACCGATAAACTTTATCCTAAGTGTTTCTTAGCCATCGCAACTACATTTTCAACACTAAAACCAAAGTGTTGGAACAAAATTTCTCCCTTGCCACTCGCACCAAAACTAGACATACCTACCACCTCATCTGCAAAGGCAAACCATTCTAAACCTCTACTTGCTTCAATGGCAATCACTTTGCCTTTAAGTAAGGAATCTTGATAGGTTTTGTCCGTCTGAATAAACAAATCAAAACAAGGTGCACTGACGACTTGCGTTGCGATTCCACATTCTTCTAACTTTTCTGCGCTTTTCAAAGCCAATTCCACCTCGCTACCACTTGCAAGAAGCGTGATTTGTGGATTTTGTGGATTGGTTTTAGAAGCGAGTTTCAAATACGCTCCTTTGCGCACTTCTTCTGAATTCACATTATCTAAAATCGGTAAATTTTGGCGACTTAAAACAAAAGCACAAGGTCCTTCACATGCAAAAGCAACCTGCCAACAAGCCACATTTTCTAGCGCATCGCATGGGCGGAAAACATTGAGATTCGGCATTGCGCGGAAATGGCTTAATTGTTCAACAGGCTCGTGTGTCGCGCCATCTTCCCCTACACCAATAGAATCGTGCGTCCAAATATAAAACACTTTGCTTTTCATCAAACTTGCCACGCGCACACTAGGAGCTAAATAATCGCTAAAGACAAAGAAAGTCGCACAAAATGGTAAAAATAAGCCATAATTTGAAATCGCATTGCTAATTGCACCCATAGAATGTTCGCGGATTCCAAAGTGAAAATTGCTTCCATTTGGGAAATCGCCCTTGCCTTTTAGCTCGGTATTATTTGAAGGTGCTAAGTCCGCACTTCCACCTACAAATCCGGGTAAAGTCCGCGCAATGGCATTTAAGATTTCCCCATTACTCGCGCGTGTTGCGATTCCTTTGCCATTTTCTTTTTGGGCTTCGAAGTTGGGATACACGATTTTGCTAAAATTTGGATTCAACATTTCTTCTAAAAGGGATTTTTTATCGCTATTTTCTAATGCTTTATTCCATTCTACATTTGCCAATTCGCCTAATTCAGCTGTATTTTGGAAACGAATCCTAGAAGATTGCGGGACAAAAAAGAGTGCTTCGGGGTTAAATCCTAAGCTTTCTTTGGAGATACAAATCTCTTCCGCCCCCAAAGGCGCACCATGCGCTTTATGCGAACCGCAAAGGTTTTGAGAGCCTTTGGCGATTTGTGTTTTAGCGATAATTAACACAGGTTTATGTGCGCTTTTTGCTTTTTTTAGGGCTTCATCAATCTCTAGTAAATTATGCCCATCTATGCTTAAAACCTCCCAATTCTGTGCTTCAAACCGCATTTTGATATTTTCGCTCATCGCGACACTACAATCTCCTTCAATCGTAATATTATTAGAATCGTAAATCAAAATCAGATTATCTAGCTGATGATGCCCGGCAAGAGAAGCCGCCTCATAGGAGATTCCCTCTTCCAAATCCCCATCACCACACAAACAATAGACTTTATGATTAATTAAATCTTCTCCAAGCATTACGGAAGCGAGTTTGCCAGACATTGCAAACCCTACTGCATTCGCGATTCCCTGACCCAAAGGTCCTGTGGTGATTTCTACTCCGGGAGTGTGCTTGTATTCCGGATGTCCGGGTGTTTTAGAGCCAAATTGACGAAAGCATTTCAAATCCTCCAAACTCACATCAAAACCCCACAAATGCAACAAAGAATACACAAGCGCACTTGCATGTCCACCGCTAAATACCAATCTATCGCGGTTAATCCATTTGGGATTCTTTGGGTTGATTTTGATATGCGCTCCAAGCACCACAGCAATCTCTGCCAATCCCATAGGAGCACCGGGGTGTCCACTATTGGCGTTTTGCACCATATCAGCGCAGAGAAAACGCAGGGAATTTGCCATTAAGGCGTATTCATTGATTTCGTTTTTGTCTAACATTTTATTCCTTTATGGCTTTGGTTGGATTGCTTGTTTGCAAGCTTTGCAGTTAAAAACCCCACCTGCACGAATCTTCTTATCAACATCAACAGGCACATAATGAATCTTGTTAGGACACCCGCAAATGTATTCAATCTTGTTGTCTGCTGTTTTGCTTGGCTGTTCTTCAATCTCGGGTTCTGCTTGTTTTTGTGGGAGAGGACAAGTGTTGCGACGGAATTTTTCAATCTGCATATCCTCTTGAATAATATGCACTAAAAGCCAATTTTTGGCGATTTTTGCGATTTCATCTTTCAAATCATTAAGATTCTGCACTCTCGTAACAGCTCCCACCATATCTTTAATAATTCCTTGATGAATCGCCCTATGAGCCTCTAAACGCGGGAAAGAAATGGATTGCATATATTCTTCCTCGTCCTTAAAATGCTCTTTTGTGTATTCAAGCAACTCACGCAAAACCCCAATCACTTCTTCCTTGCTTGATTTTTTCTCCGTCATCATATAGGCACGACCCGCAATTTCAAATAACTTTTTGTGTTGCGCATCAATTCTATCATTATGCACACTGATGTCTTTAGTCCAAGTTGGCAACATAACAACCCCTTTCTAACCACAATCACTTAAATTTCCCAATTCTACTATAAAACTACTTAATTCTTTTTGTTTTTATATAATTTCGCGCTTAAGTTTGTAGAATCTATCTTGACAAAAGGATTTTTGAAATTTTTTCTTTTGATTTTTGAAGAAAAAGATTTTGATAATTTTTACGATCTTCTTGCCAATTTGGAGGCAGAACTACATAATCATACCAACCTCCATAAGCTCCACATGCCCATTTTCTACTTTCGCTTTGTCTGACGATTTCCAAAGTTGGGATTCTAAGATTATCGGCAATATGGACATTTGCAGTATTCACGCTAAGCAATAAGTCTAAAATTTGAATGAGTGCCACTAGATTTAGCAAATCCTCATTGTTTTTAAAAACCTTAATATTGTTCTGCGTAAAATCCACAAAACTAGCCTTAGATTCGGGATAATCCATCAAAATAAAATCCACTTCTAGATAAACATCTGCTAAGATTTGGGTAATTTCTATCCATTCTTGCAAAGTAAAATTACCATTAAAGCGCAAGGAGCTTCTCCCAAAAAGGTGAAATTCCAACTATTTTTCTCCTTTTGGGTGGAATCTTTATCCCCAAAGACCGCATCACAAAACTTCTATTTTCTTCTCCAACCCCAATCCTAGCCTCTAAAAAATCGTATCTATCCTGCTGTCATAATACTTTTTATCCAAGGAGCACACGAGATTCAAACTGCTCTCTATAATGATATATTTTTGCCGCCAATAGGGGTTAATCACTTTTGTGATATTATTATTCTTGCCAACTTTATACCAAAGATATTGGAATCCCATTTTAAGAAAAAGGGGGTTAGAAAAAGTCGTAATAAACCTTTTAGCTTGGATTTTTAACGCTTCAACTAGCATATCTAAATCATTATGCTTAATGACAAAAAAACACAATATCAAAGTTTATTGCAAGATAAGTAAAAATCCTAGAAACACTGCAAGAACGCGATAAAAGATAAGTTTCATATTGTGGATATAATTTTTTAAGAACAAAAAGCATCGGAAGCATCATAACTTCATCGCCTATTGCATTAGGTGTGCCAAATACAGCTATTTCTAGCTTAGAATCCCCCCCCCCCCGCTAACCTAGATAAAAATTTCATTGGCGTTTCCTTTGTTTTTCAAACCATGCTTTCCAAAGTTTATAAAAAATCAAAATCGTTTTTTGAGGATTCTTTAACAAGATGAGATTCTCATCAAGATGAGCCAAAGCTCACCTTAAATAAGTCAGTGGTGTGAGACTTTGTCTCTGACAAGGAAGAAAATGCTTCCTAAGATTCCTGCGGTGAGTGAGGCAATCAAGATAGAAATTTTCGCAACATCTGTTGCTACAAGCGCGTGTTCTCCGCTAAATGCAAGGTTTGTTACAAACATAGACATTGTAAAGCCGATTCCGCCTAATGCTCCAGCACCAAAAATCTCAACCCACGAAACGCCATTAGGACGCGCTGCGATTCCAAGCTTTTCTGCGATAAATGTGAAAGCAAAGATTCCAATAGGCTTACCCACAACAAGACCAAGAAGAATCCCTAAAAATACATGGTCAATATTGAAATCAATATTAGAACCAATCGTAACACCTGCGTTTGCAAAAGCAAAAATCGGCATAATAAGGTAATTACTATAAGGCGCGAGTGCGTGTTCTAGTCTTAGAAGCGGATTTTGCACTGCATTTTTTTCTTTACCAAGATGGTGCAACGCCTCTACTTGCTCATTTTGCAACAAGATTCCGTCTTTCTTACTCTCTGCTTCTTGAAAATGGCTTACGATAGTTTTTAGTTTTTCCATAAAAGAAAGCGTATCAATCTTTGGCGCAACAGGAATCGTAAAGGCAAGCATTACCGCTGCAATAGTCGCATGCACACCGCAATTATGCACGGCAATCCATAAGAATACACCCAAAACCATATAAGGCTTTAAGGATTTTACACCCATTTTATTAAGCACGATTAGCACCGCGACGATTCCAGCCGAAATTGCCAACCATTCAAATGAGATTCCGCTTGAATAAAACAATGCAATCACAATAATCGCACCCAAATCGTCCGCAACTGCCAAAGAAACCAAGAATACCTTAACAGAAATTGAAACGCGCTTACCTAAAGTCGCAAGCACACCCAAAGCAAAGGCAATATCTGTCGCCATTGGGATTCCAAATCCATGCTCTGAAAGCGTGCCGGCATTAAGTGCGTAATAAATAATTCCCGGTCCTATCATACCACCAAGTGCCGCGATAATTGGCAAAGCAGCGCGTTTAAAACCCGCCAACTCCCCAAAAAGCACTTCGCGCTTAATCTCTAAACCAACAACCAAAAAGAAAAATGCCATTAAAACATCGTTAATCCAATGCTCTAAACTCATTCCGATAAACACGCCATCGACGCTAAATCCGAACTTTGTTTTCCAAAGTTGCGCATAAGCTTCACCCAAAGGTGAGTTTGCCACAATCATCGCTAAAACCGCGCAACAAAGCAACAACACACCCGCAAACGATTCGCTTTGTGTGATTTTACTTAAAGTTGCTAAAAAACCTTGTTTTTTTTCTGCTTCCATACTTTCCCCTAAACTTCAACTAATCTTCCCTTGCCTTGTGTGTAAAAAATATACCCATAAGCTTTTTTATTCAATATCGCATTAACGGATTCCATATATTCGCGCACTTGTATTCTATGAGATTCTTTTGGTGCGCCACTCTTGTAATCCACGATAAATGCTTCTTTCTCTCCTACGATGAGAAGATCTAAACGCTTTTGCCTACCACTAGACAAGAAAGGAATTTCACATTTTACACTTCCTTTAGCCAAAATTTCAATTAATTTTTGATTTTTTAATACAAAATTACATTGCGTAATGATTTTTTGCAAATCTACTCGCTCCAAATAAAATCCCATTTGGTTATCTAAAAGCTCCAAAATCAACTCATCGCACAGCTTGTTTTGAATCTTTTGTTCCATCACAAAATGCAGTGCGATTCCATAATAAATTGCTTTTAAATTCCCCTGTTCTCTCTCTTCATTATCTTTATTGGATTCTAACGCATCTTCTCCCACATACATTTCTTGTTGTCTTCCTAGATTTTCCAAGCTCAATGGAGCGGACGCAGTCGCATAAAAAGCCTCTTTGGATTCTATGTGTTGTATTTTTTGTCGGTTTTGGATTTGGATTCTTATTGCTTCTTTCAAATCCCCCAATTCTTGCGTATCTAGCCCCAAAGTTTCAAAGGCACTTTTTTCGTTCAGACAAAAAAGATTCATCGTGTTTTTCGCGCGTGTGAGTGCGACATAAAGTTGGTTTTTCAAATCCTTTATATGCAGAGATTCTTCTTTGATTAAGGCTTTTTGATACTCCTCATCTAAGGCACTTCTAAGGCTACTAATCTCTTTGTTGGAATATTGGAATATTCTTTGAATCCCAACTCCATCATCTTTTAATTCAAAAAGAATTCTCTGATGCCGATTATTAGTCGTCTTCCCTCTATCTACCACAAGCACATTTTCAAACTCCAATCCTTTAGACTTATGAATCGTCATAATCACAATCCCGGAAAAATCGCTAGAAATAACATCTAAAGCAAAGGATTCCACCTGCTCTAGCAACTCCTCTATCGTAGAAAATTGTAAAGAAGATTCCAAAAATTTCTTCGCACTTAAACTTGCAATGCGATAGAATTTCATAATCTTTAGCAAAACTTTTGCAGGTTCTTTAATCCGCACAATAGAATCCAAAAAACTCTCCAAATCTTTACGACTAGATTCCGTAATCTCCAGCCCTAAAAGCATAAAAAATTCTTGCTCGTATTGAATGTTTTTTGTTTGGATAAACTTCAGAATCTCAATGAGTGCGCGCACTTCGTTATGATTAATGAGTTTCGCACTTGTATCAATCACTACTTTTACGCCCTTTTCTTGCAAAAACTGCGCCAACTCTACGACAGATTGATTATCAAACACTAAAATTGCAATCTCTTCTTCTATTGCACCCAACACCTTAAGGGATTCTAATGTCTTAAAAACTTCCAAATAAAGATTCTCTTCTTCGCACATTTGCACACCGACATAGCCCTCTTCCTCTGCCTTTGGAATCTGCGGGATAAAATCCTCAATATTATCTTTAAAAACCTTATTCACAAACTCTACGACAAACTTAGCACTCCGATAATTTTCTTCCAAATTCTGGGATTCCATTCCAAGACTTGCGACTTTAAACAGCTCTGGATTCCCTCCACGAAAACGATAAATAGACTGCTTAATATCTCCGACATAAAAAAAGCTTCGTTCAAAATTCTTCTGCCCGATTCCGCCTTTAATCTCCTCAATCAGCGGCTTTAGAATCTCATATTGCAAAACACTTGTATCTTGAAATTCATCAATTAAAATATGGCTTAGTGTGCTATCTAGTCTAAAATACAAAAAATCTTTGTTAATGAGATTTTTTGCTAATAAATCATAGACTTTAGAAGCCACCGCATTGAAGCTCAAACAATTTTTTTGCCGATAGTATTGTTCTTTTGCATTCAAAAAACACTGAAAAATCCGATAAACTTGCGCTAAATATTCTGCTTCTTCTTCAAGCAAGACTTGATGGACTGCCTTTTTTAACAGCACAAAATCTTCTGTTTTAAAAGGAATTGTTTTAAAGCCTCTATAATCGTTGATATTTTCCTTTGTCAGCCAAGTTTTGCCTTTGTCCAACAAGCCTTTAAAATCCTTGAAATCCAAACTACTCGGAATCTCTCCCTTTGTATTATAATAAGTCTCTTTCAGGGCATTTGCGTATTGCATTGCCATTTCTTTAGTGTTTTTTTGCAATTCCACTCGTTGGGCGTTTTTTTCCAAAATTTCATAAACAAACAAAGAAGAATCCAACATTTCTTTAAAAAAATCCAAAAACACACATAAATCCAAAATGCTTTTTAAGCTTTGCTTCTTATGGTAACAAATCTCTAAGATTCGCTCAAAATCCGATTCTTTTAAATGGGACAAAAAAATCTCTGTAATTGTATCCAAGTCCTCTTCTTGTAGCTCAAAATCATATTCCACGCCCACATACCAACAAAAATTCTTCAAGATTTTTTGGAAAAACGCATCAATTGTGGTAATTTTCAAATCTTCGCGCAAAAACTCATGATAAACTTGATGGATTTTATCTTGCCATTTTTGCCAATCTTGTTCATCTTTGATAGTAATAAACTCAAAATTATTAATATAATCTCTGTTATTTTTATTATCATAAAGTTCTTTAATCTTTTTTAGGATTCTTTCTTCCATTTCTTTGGCGGCTTTTTTGGTAAAAGTAATCGTCAAAATACTTGATGGTTTTGCACCTAAAAGCAATAAATTCAAATAACGCATAGTGAGTTGATAAGTTTTGCCACTTCCCGCACTTGCGCTCAAACATAAAAGCGGATATTGCATAGATTCCTCCAAAAATTGTAATTATAACAAAAGCAACCCAAAAAATAGAATCCCAAAAAAAACCCAAGATTCTTTCTTTGCATTCTTTTTTGTCAAGATTTTCTCTTCAAAGTTGATTGACATAAACTAAAGTTTTATTATATAATAAACTAAAAGTTTTGAATTATTTTAAGGAATCAGAAATGTCAAAAAGTCTTTATGAAACACTTGAAGTCTCTCAAGACGCAAGTAGCGAAGAAATTAAAAAATCTTATCGTCGTTTAGCAAGAAAATATCACCCCGACATCAACAAAGACGCGGGTGCGGAAGAGAAATTTAAAGAAATTAATGCCGCTTATGAGATTCTAAGCGACGCCAATAAGCGCAAACAATACGACCAATTTGGGGATTCTATGTTTGGCGGACAAAATTTCCATGATTTTGCAAGAGGGCAAGGCAATGTCAATTTAGATGATATTTTAAGCCAAATTTTTAGTGGCGGATTTGGTGGATTTGGCGGGGCAAATTTCGGTAGCTCGGGATTCAATGGCTTTAGCAGCAATGGATTTAACTTCTCTAACACACGCAACCAACCCAACCTAGACATCAATGCGCAAGTTACGATTCCGTTTGTAACCGCTGTTTTGGGCGGCAAACATAGCGTCCAAGTGCAAGGTAATCATTATGATATTAAAATCCCAGCAGGAATTAAAAATGGCGAGACGATTCGCCTTAAGGGCAAAGGACAAAGTTTAGGAGCACAAAGCGGTGATTTACTCCTTAAAGTCAGTGTAGCACCCCACCCACAATACAAGCAAGAGGGCGATGATTTGACTAAAAAATTTGATTTACCGCTTAAAATTGCGTTATTTGGTGGCAAAATTGAAATTGAAACTTTGCAAAAAACTATTACTTTAAAAATACCCAAAAACACCAAAAATGCCCAACGATTCCGCGTAAAAGAGCTTGGCGCATTCAATCGCAAAACAAAAACTTATGGCGATTTATATTTGGAAGCAAATATCATTTTGCCTGATTGCGATTCTATGCCAAACGAACTTAAAAACGCACTTGAAAAATACTTATAGGAGTTTTTATGTATAGTTATGATGAACCTGTTTATCTGATTAGTGTGGTTGCTAAAATTCTAGCTATTCACCCCCAAACACTGCGCCAATACGAACGCGAAGGCTTAGTAGAGCCGGGAAGAACCGATGGCAAAATGCGCCTTTATTCCCAACGCGATATTGATAAAATCAAAATGATTCTGCGCTTGACACGAGATTTAGGCGTCAATCTTGCAGGAGTTGATATTATTTTGCGTCTCAAAGACAAGCTAGATGAGCAAGATAAAGAGATTGAAGAATTGCACCTTAGCTTAGAAAAGCTTAAGGCAAATCAACCAAGCAAATCAGTTGTCAAAAAACAAAGCTCCTATGAAGTGATAATCTTTAAAGAAAGCTAACGCTTTCTTTAACCGCGCCAATTTGCCTTAAGATTCTTGATGTTTTGCTCAATATTTCCTTGCCAAATACTGCTAATACACGCCACCATTTGTGCGGATTTTAATTGCGCAATATTCTCTGCATTGATTCCGCCAATCGCACAAGTAGGAATCGGATTTGGCATTGCGCTAAAATTCTCAAATAATCTCAAATCAATCCTTTTTGCCTTAGGCTTTGTGGGAGAGCTAAAACAAGCTCCAAAAGCCACATAATCCGCTCCAGCTTTCTTTGCATTTAATGCCAACTCTAAGCTCCCATAGCAAGAAACGCCCAAGATTCCACGATATTTAGCGCGAATCTGACGCAACTCCTCCAAAGTATAAGGGGTATCATCGGGCTTTTTGCCAATATGCAAAGCCTCCACATTAAAACGAATCGCCAATTCTACCTTATCATTCAACACAAAAAGAACGCAATTCTCCTTGCAAATTTGCCCCAATGTCTGACAAAGCCTTGCGATTTCCTCCTCACCACTTTCTTTATCACGCAGCTGAAAAATCTCAATCCCTCCAAGAATCGCTTTTTGCAGAGATTGTTCTATTGTGTTTTTTGGCGTCAAACGCGTATCGCTAATTGCATAAATTCCTTTTAACATTATCCAAATCCTAATCAAAAATATTTTAAAATTCTATATTTTAAAAAATAAAAAGAGTTTGAAAATGAATGGAATCGGACAATCTAAATCCACGATAAAGCCTCTAACTTATGAGTTTCGTCTGCAAGGAGTAGTGCAAGGAGTGGGATTCCGTCCTTTTGTCTATCAAACTGCTATAAAGCACCATATTCAAGGCTTTGTGCGCAACGATACGCAGGGAGTTTTTATCCTCGCTCAAGGCAAAAAAGAGGATTTAGAGAACTTCACCAAAGCCCTACAAAATCCCCCAAGTGCTGCAAAAATCACACATTTTGCCCATTCTAGGATCCCAACCCAAACCATCTACCCAAATTTTACAATCCAACAAAGTGAGCGAAATTCTCCTTTAAGTGCTACGATTCCAGCCGATATTGCCCTATGTCAAGATTGTTTGCAAGAATTGTTGGATTCCAATAATCGCCGCTTTGGTTATGCCTTTATTAGCTGCACAAACTGCGGAGGACGCTATAGTCTCATATCCTCTTTGCCCTATGATAGAAAAAACACTGCGATGAATCGTTTCTTAATGTGCAAAGAATGCCAAGATGAATACGATGACCCAAATTCGCGCAGATTCCATTCAGAAATTAACTGCTGTCAAGTTTGCGGACCAAAATTATTTTACGCGGATAATTTAAAGGATTTTATGAATCTCAAAGAATTTTTTTCATTGCCAGATTCTAGGCTTTGCGAGATTTTAGAATCCCAAAATCCACATCTAACTCTAAACCCCTTAGAAAAGGCTATTGAAGCCTTAAAAAATGGCAAAATCCTAGCCCTCAAAGGAATCGGGGGATATACACTTATTTGCAACGCGCTCAATCCTCAAGCAATTTGTGAGCTTAGAAAACGGAAGTACCGCCCAAGAAAACCCTTTGCGATTCTATGCAAAGACTTCACAATGGCAGAAAAATATGCGATTTTAAACGCACAACAAAAGGAGATTCTAAACGCGCCAAGTGCACCAATCCTCCTCGCACAGGCGAAACTTCCCAATAACCTCACAGAATCTCCCAATACTTCTTATTACCAAGATTCCACTTTGCCTTTTTCTTTGATTGCGCCAAATTTAGATACTTTGGGCATTATCTTGCCCTACACTGCTTTGCATTATTTGCTAGTCAATGCACTAGATTTCCCGCTCATTTTTACAAGCGCAAACATCAGTGGAGAACCAATTATTAAAGACTTTGGTACTATCTTGAAGAATTTAGGGGAAGTTTGCGATGGTGTGCTGTTTTTTAATCGGGATATTTTCAATGCCATTGATGATAGTTTAGTGCGGCATTTTGGAATTCCAAACCGCACGGAAAAAATGCAGATTTTAAGACGCGCAAGAGGGTTTTTATGTGATATTTCTTTGCCAAAAACCGCTAATTCTTCCAAAAGCTTTATCGGCTTAGGAGCGCAACAAAAGGCGACTTTTTGTCTGCATTTTAGAGACAAAATACTCTTAAGTCCGCATTTAGGGGATTTGGATAATCTAGCAAGTTTGGAGAATTTCACTCACACCCAACAGCTTTTTTGCACACAATACCAAACCAAGCTAGATTCTTGCGCACTAGATTTGCACCCCAACTACACACAAAGGAATCTAGTGGAAGCAAATATGCAAACCTATTTTGTCCAACATCATTTTGCGCATTTACTTTCCAATATCGCCGAAAACTCCATTGATTGCGAGGTTTTAGGCGTCATTTTTGATGGCACAGGCTATGGCATAGACAAGACAATATGGGGTGGCGAGTTTTTACAATGGAATCCCAAAAAACCCTTAGAATTTTCTCGTCTTGCCCATTTTGACCACTTCGCTCTTTTGGGCGGAGAAAAGGCAATCAAAGACATTAGAAGACTTGGGATAGAAGTCCTATTTTGCGCATTTAAAGAAGATTCTATAAAACTAGATTTGCCCTTATTGGAATCCCTTAAAGAAGAATTTAATCCCACGATTTTAGAGACTTTTTATAAGCTTCACCAATCTAGCGCAAAAGTCCTTTGTGATTCGGTGGGAAGATTGTTTGACGCAGTGAGTGCGCTTTGTGGCGTTTGTTTCAAAACCGATTATGAAGGAGAGGGTGGAATGATTTTAGAATCCCTTGCAGTAAAGAATGGAATCCCACAAGCCTATCCCTTTGAAATACAAAACAACATTATCCTTTGGCAACCCATTATCAAGGCAATCCATCAAGATTTATGCCATGCGATTCCATTGCCACAAATTGCACTAAATTTCCATTATACTCTTGCACAAATTATTGCACAAATCGCCAAAGATTCTCCTTGTATCGCCCTAAGTGGCGGGTGTTTCCAAAATGCACTTTTAACGCGCCTCACCTTAGAAGCATTATCGGATAAACAAGTCTATTTGTCTTCTAAAATCCCTTGCAATGATGGCGGAATCAGCTTTGGACAAGCATATTATTTGCAGCTCAAACACTCTCTCCAAGAATCCATAAATCCATAAGGACTCCAATCCTTAAAATGTATGGATTAATCAAGAATCTTAATCTTTCCATCTTGCAACAAATTTCATCAAAGTGTGTAGAATCTTTAAAATACACCAACAAATCCACCCTCTTTAATGTGGAAATTTTAAAACTGAATCTTATCAAGATTAATTTAAAGCTTTACTTTTTGATAGTTTTGCCCTCTTGTATTTTCACACGAAAAACCGCCTCACGCACTGCATTGAGATAGCTTGTAGAATCTGCTTTGTGTTGATAAGCAATATCAAAAGCCGTGCCATGATCTACTGAAGTGCGAATAATAGGCAGATTCAAAGTCAAATTAATGCTTTCTTTAAAATACAAAGTCTTCAAAGGAATCAATCCTTGATCGTGATACATTGCAACATAATAACGCAAATGCTTACCAACAAATGCTGTATCTGGCACAAGAGGTCCGACAAAGAGCCTTTGTTTAAGCGCGTTATTGGCTTCCTTGATTGCTTGTGTAATTGCCTCTTCTTCATCTCCTAAGACGCCAAAATCCCCCGCGTGAGGATTCAGTCCAAGTACACCACAGGGAGCTTTAGTGATATGTGGCGCAAGACTAAGCAAGAAGTTTTTAAGGGATTGCGCATCAATGGATTGCGCGACGCATTTTAGCGGTATATGGTCTGTAAAAAGCGCGACATAGAGCTTTGGAGAACCCAATACCATAATGGCTGGATTCTGCTGTGGTTTTAGCAATGCGCGCATCGCCTCTGTATGCCCCGCATAAGGAATCCCAGCTAATTGCCAAGCTTTTTTATGGATTGGCAAAGTAACGAGTGCTTTAGTTTTGCCTTGAAGCGTCCAATCTAGCGCAGTTAAAAAGCTTTCATATGAATACGCGCCACTTTCCGCGCAAATCTTTGCAGGTTTAATAGGCGGAATCTTGGCATTTGGAGCAATGCACTTTAGCGATTTTGGGTATTTTATCTTCAGTTTTCGTGCGGCTTCTTTTAAGAGAGCTTCCTCTGCACAATAAAGCGGTGTGCAAAGCTTAGAAACTCGCTTATGATTAGCGAGTAGAATCTCCAAACCCACCCCATTACAATCCCCAATGCTAATTACGATTTTCATAGCACATCTTTTGCTTTAATAACAAGCCCCTTTAGTCTCCATAATAAAATCCATATTTTCTTTTGGAGAGGGGATAATCAGCTTAAACTCCATAGATTCTAACTTTTTAAGCGGAATCTTGTAATTTTCTATATGAAGATATTGCGGCTTGATTTGATATTTAATGCGTTTGTGTTTTTTCAGTCCTGCAGGGATAAAATTCACACTCAACACACAACCTCTAAAATCCAACAAACCCACATTTGTGAATTGCCCTTCCACGAAATACGCGCCATCATAATGCAATCGTTCATTATGAAACAAAGTCAAATCTATTTGCTTAAGATAGGATTCCATAATCATCTGATACAAAAAAGGCGCACTAAAAAGCAAGATTCCACTAATAAGGAAAGTCAAAGTCGCAACAATCGCATTAAAACGCAATGCAACACTCAACAAAAAAAACAACAAAATCATTAAAAAAATGCAACTAAGCACCAAATAATCGGGCAAAGAAAAATAATTTGCAACATCTAAAAAAGTCATCAAATGATTTTTCATTTCATTCATTAAATAAAATCCCTTTATTTTAATAAATCCTCATTGCGATTCCGCGAGTTTTTCTCTTCAATCCCGCTCAAACCGAAGCGGCGCGCTAATTCTTGTCGCACCAAATCAGGAGAAATATCGCGGAAACTAAGCCCCACTAAAGCATGGTAAAGCAAATCTGCGGCTTCATAAATGATTTCTTTGGAATCTTTGTCTTTAATAGCAAACCCAAGTTCCGCCGCTTCTTCAACGATTTTTTTCGCGATTGTATTCTCGCCCTTACTATAAAGCGACGCCGTATAAGAAGTCTTACAATCCGCACCCTTACGCTCTTGTAAAATATGATAGAGAGAATCCACAGCTCCATAAACTGCACTCATATCTTTCTGTGGCAAAGACAAATCTACCACAATTCCTTGTATGGTAATTGCGTTAAAAAAGCAACTCATCACGCCACTATGACAAGCCACGCCCTTTTGCTCCACTTTCAAAAGCAAACTATCTTTGTCGCAGTCTAGCAAAACTTCGTGGATTTTTTGCGTATGTCCGCTTTGCTCACCCTTTTTCCAAATGCGTCCTTTGGAGCGCGAAAAATAATGCGCAAATCCACTTTGCAAACTCAACTCCAACGCCTCTTTGTTCATAAAAGCAAGCATAAGCACCGCTTGCGTTTGATAATCTTGCACCACAACAGGAATTAAGCCATTAAGCTTTTCCCACGCAATAGACTTTAGAATCTCTTGCACCTAGAATCCTTAACGACTTATAGAAGAGGAGCGTTGGCTATCTTTGGAATCCAACCAAATATTTGGTGTCGCTCCGCCGGGTGTTAAAAATATCTTGGCATCACGATTATTTTGCAACGCTTCATTAAATTTACCCTGCACTTCAATTTGTCGTAATTGCAATAGCGGAGCATTAAGGCTTTGGCTAATCAAACGATTCGCTTTTGCTTGTGCGTCTGCTTCAATAATCGTCGCATCGGCGACCCCTTTAGCAAGTGCAGCTTTTTTTTCTGCTTCTTGCTTTGCGCGTTCTACCTCATATCTTGCGCGTTCCGCTTCTTGTCGTGCAACTTGTACGCGTTCAATTTGCTCTTTAATGGCAATAGGCAAAACAATTTCTGTTAGCTGGATAGAAACTAGCTCCACAGGGCGATTTTCAAGCCCATTGATATTTTCGCGGAATTTTTCATCAATCAGCGTTGCAATTTCATTGCGTTTGGTAGGCAATTCCTCTGCAGGGAAACTTCCTACAACATTCCGCACGATTTCACGAATCACAGGAGTAATAATTCTTTCTTCCCAATTTTGCCCCCATGTCGCAATAGTTTGTGGCACACTTAAAGGATCTAATCTATACTGCACTGCAAGTTCCACGGAAACAGACAAACCCCTAGAATCCAATACGCTAATCGCTTGGTTTCTCAAACTCCCCTCATCGCGATTCCGATAGCTTGAAGTCTCCACGCTTGTAAATTCCGCGATTCTAACCTTTGTATTCACAGCAATAATTCTTTGAATACCCGGAATATAGAAATGAATGCCCGGTTGCAAGGGGGTAGGATCAAATTCCCCCGTGGTGATTTTCACACCTACTTCCCCACTATTAATGATTGTAAAAGGCTTTAGCAAGAAAAATAGAATCACAAGAATTGCCAACACATACAATCCCGCCATCTTCCTGCCATTTGGCATACTAAAGCTAGGCATTTTGGGAGCTTGAAATCCATGATTCCCATTGTTTCCTCCATTATCTCCACCCCCATTATTAGAATCCTTATTGGGGTGCTGATAATTCTTGTTTTTCTGTCTTAAATGTTCATTTAAATCAATCGGCATAGATGACCTTTATTTAATATAAGTAAGCCAATGAGCAAATCTCTCATTGCGCCCATAAACCACATCAAAAAATGCGTTTTGGAGTTTATGTGTTACCTCACCGCGTTTGCCATTGCCAATCACACGCGCGTCTAATTCGCAAATCGGGGTAACTTCCGCCGCAGTGCCGGTAAAGAATGCTTCGTCGGCGATATAAACTTCATCACGCGTAATATTGCGTCTCTCTACTGGAATCCCTAAAGTCTTCGCAATCTGTATCACGGAATCTTGCGTGATGGATTCTAGCGCACTATCACTTGGAGGAGTAATCAAAGTCCCATTTCTCACAATGAAGAAGCATTCTCCGCTACCCTCTGCAATCATTCCACTATCATCTAACAACAAAGCCTCTTCATAGCCACATTCAATCGCTTCAAACTTCGCCATTTGTGAGTTTAGATAATTACCACAAGCTTTTGCTTTGCCAAAAAGTGATTTCGCAGAATTTCTAACCACAGAGGCAGTTTTCACGCGAATCCCTTTTTCTAAACCCTCATCACCAAGATATGCACCCCATTCCCACGCAGCAATCGCTACTCTTACCGGTGCTTTTTTGTGATAAACACCCATCACACCATAGCCCAAATAAATCAAAGGGCGAATATAGGCATTGCTTGGGAATTGATTGTCTTTCAACAATTCAATTTGCGCTTGTTCAAGCTCTTCTTGTGTATAAGGCACATTAATAGCTACAATCTTGGCAGAATTTAAAAGTCTCTTTGTATGTTCTTTAAGACGAAAAATCGCCATACCTTTATCAGTTTTATAAGCTCTCGTGCCTTCAAATACACCATTTCCATAATGCAAAGTATGAGTTAAAATATGGACATTTGCTTCTTTCCAAGCAACTAACTTGCCGTCCATCCAAATTGATTTTGCTTCATTCATCATAAACTCCTAAATCAAAGCTGTTTTAAAGTTGTTTGCCATTTTGTGGGCGGATATAAAATTTTAGCAAGGTAGCATAACAAAATCTTGCTTAAAAGAATGGTAAATAAGGAATTTTATTAGGAGATTCTGCAATTCTAGCAGAATCTTTTGGGATTCTGCATTTTATGCCAAGCCATAGAATCGCAACATCTTTTTAGAAGATATTGAAGCTGTGTTTTTGCGAGGATTATTCCTCTTCTTGATAACTCGCTTTATCCCAACCCCCACCAAAAGCTTTATAAAGGCTAATTGCGGCACTTAAAGTTTCTAATTTTGCGCTTTGTTGATTTAATTCCGCGCCAAAAAGCGAACTTTGCGTGTTTAAAACTTCAAGATAGTTCGTATAGCCCTCGCCATAGCGCAAGTCTGCAAGCTCCAATGTCCGCTTTAATGCCAAAACTTGCTCATCTAAGCTTACCAACTTTTCACCTGTCATTTGGTAGTTAAACAAGCTCTCACGCACTTCTCCAAATGCTGTGCGCAAAGTTTGTCCATAGTTTAACACCATTTCTTCATATTGTGATTTTGCCAAATCAATATTCGCGTTTGTGCGCCCAAAATCAATCACATTGCCGATAAAATTCCCACCAAAATTCCATGTAGAATTAGAAGTGCTTATCAGCTCGTTTAACTGCGGACTAACATAGCCAAAAAGCCCTGTGAGAGAAATTGTAGGGAAATAAGCACTTCTTGCGATTCCGATATTAAAATTCGCAGCTTTGAGATTCTGCTCTGCTGCTTCAATATCGGGTCGTTTCTCCAAAATCGTTGAAGGCAATCCCGCTTCAATCGTTGGAGGATTGGGTAATTCCTGCGGCTGTGTTGGAATCTCATTTGCAAACACTCCTGCGCCATCGCGTCCAAGTAGAATCAAAAAGGCACTTTGTGCGGAATTTTGCTCCATCAAAATACTTTGCAACTGCGCCCTAACACTTGCCATTTCAGATTTCGCTTGTTGCATATCAATCTCTGAAATTTTTCCCACATCAAACTCTTTTTTGCGGTATTCGTAATTTTCCTCACGACTTTTTAGAGTATCTTGAGAAATTTGCACTTGATTATTAAGTGTTAGGATTCCAAAATAACTTTCCACAACACTAGCAACGAGACTTAAACGCACCATATCACGATTTGCCTTGATTGCAAAAAGCTGCGCTAAAGCTCGTCTATCTGCATCTCTAGCCCTCCCCCACAAATCAAGTTCAAAGTTCAAAATCGCGCTTAGAGAAAAGTTATTGTAATTCTCCACTTTTCCAAGTGTTGGATTCTTGCGATTCTTTAAAGCCTCACCACTTGCCTGAATATTAGGATAACGATCACTTCTAGCATAGCTCCATTGACTACGCGCTTGTTCTACTCTCTGCATTGCAACCAAGAAATCATAATTATTATTTAATGCTTCTTCTACAAAGCGATTTAGCGTCTCATCTCCAAAATCTTCCCACCATTTTTGAGAGATTGCTATTTCTTGTGCTGCTTGTATCGCCTCTTTGGAATCCGGCAAACCTGTTGTAGGCTGCACATATTTAGGAGAAAGCGAACACCCGCTTCCTACAATCGTAAGCAAAGCAATATAAAAACAAAATTTAAAACTCTTAATCATGTTTGCTCCTAAAAGATGCAATAAATTCGCTTAATCTTGCAAAATAAGTATAGAATAGTGGGATAAAGAAAGTCGCGATAAAAGTCGCGGCTAACATTCCTCCAATTACCCCTGTCCCAATCGCATGACGACTAGCCGCCCCTGCTCCTGTGCTAATCGCAAGAGGAAAAACACCAATAGTAAATGCAAGAGAAGTCATTACAATCGGGCGGAATCTAAGTCTAGCTGCTTCTACTGCGGAATCATAAATATCTTTGCCCTCATACTCACGCGCTTGCATTGCAAATTCAATAATCAAAATCGCATTTTTTGCCGCTAACGCAATGAGTGTAATCAAGCCAACTTGGAAGTAAATATCATTATTTAAGCCTCTAAGCCAAGTTGCAAAAATCGCCCCAAATACCGCAAATGGCACAGCAGTAACAACTGCTAAAGGCATAAGCCATCGCTCGTATTGTGCCGCTAGAATCAAGAATACAAACACAAGCCCAAATACAAAAGCCACCGCACCCGTTCCGCTACTTGCCTTTTCTTGATAAGAACTTCCGGAGAATGCCACAGAATATCCTTCTGGCAATACTTCTTCTGCCACTTGTTCAATCGCCAAAAGTGCGTCCCCTGATGAATAGCCTTGTGTAGCATCTCCCATAAGTTTCGCTGCAGGGAAAAGGTTGAATCTCTCCAAAATATCCGGACCAATCACGCGCTCATAACTGACCAATGCGCTAATTGGGACTAATTCCCCATTGGTGGAGCGCACAAAAACATTGCGCAAATCTTCCGGAGTTTCCCTAAAGGGGCTTTCAGATTGGATATTTACCTTATAAGTGCGCCCAAAAAGGTTAAAGTCATTGACATAATACGCGCCAAAAGTCGCTTGAAGTGTTGTAAAGACATCACTAACATTCACGCCCATAGCCTTAGCCTTTTCTCTGTCCAAATCCACATAATATTGTGGCACATTCACACTTAAAGTCGTGCGCACTCCTGTAAGCTCTGGACGCTTTTGCGCTGCCTCTAAAACTAGCTGTGTGGCTTTTTGCAATTCTTCTGTGGAAGCACCGGTGCGGCTTTGGATATACATTTCAAACCCATCAGTCAAGCTAAGCCCCATAATTGGCGGAGGATTCAGTGCAAAAATAATCGCATTGGGATATTGCATTAATTGCCCTGTAAATTCACCTGCTAAGGCTTGGGAACTCTGATTTGCTTGTTTTCTTTGTTTCCAATCTTCTAGCTGGACAAACGCAGTCGCTCCATGGCTTCTCACCGCACTTGAAATCATATCATAACCCGACAAAGTCAAAACGCCTTCAATATTTGGATTATCTAAAACATATTTTCCGACAAAATCCACCATTTCTGTTGTTTTGCTCTTAGCAGTAGCGGGGGGTAGTTGCATAGAAACCAACAGGATTCCTTTATCTTCTGATGGCACAAGCCCTGTTGGCACACGCGTAAAAAGCCCAACCGTAATAGCAAGTAATCCAAAAAACAACAACACATACAAAGTGCCTCTACGAATCGTATGCGCGACTTTATCGGTGAATTTATGTGTAAGCCAATCAAAGAAATTATTAAATTTCTTCACAATATAAAAAGGCTTGGGTTCTTTGGTTTTAAGAATCGAAACGCAAAGTGCGGGCGTGAGCGTCAAAGCAACAAATCCTGAAATCACAACGGATACGACAATAGTAATCGCGAATTGCTTATAAATTTCTCCCGAGAATCCTCCGATAAATGCCACCGGGATAAACACTGCTGAAAGCACTAGCACAATGGCAATTACCGGGCTTTGAATCTCCTCCATTGCTTTAATTGTCGCGTCTTTAACGCTAAGCTTCTCGGTATGAATCAACCGCTCCACATTTTCAATCACGATAATCGCATCATCTACTACGATTCCAATAGCAAGAATCAAACCAAAAAGTGTCAAGAGGTTAATAGAGAATCCCAACAAATACATTCCCGCAAAAGAACCAATAATAGAAACCGGCACCGCAATGACGGGGATAATCGTCGCTCGGAAATTCTGCAAGAAGAAATAAATAACAATTACAACTAGAATAATGGCTTCTATAAAAGTCTTAATCACTTCCCCAATAGAAACTTTTACGAATTTCGTTGTATCATAAGGCACTGCGTATTGCATACCATCAGGGAAAGACCTAGAAAGCTCCTCTAGCTTTTGAGATACACCATCTGCGACATTAAGCGCATTTGCTCCGGGCTGTAAGAAAACCCCAAAAGCAACCGCTGGTTTCATCTTATAAAAGCCTGAAACACTATAATCTTCCGCCCCCAATTCAATGCGTGCAAGATCTTTTAAACGCAAAGCAGAACCATCATCATTGGTTTGAATTAAAATCTCTTCAAACTCTTTTGCGTCGCTAAAACGCCCTTTTGTTGTAACGCTATAGGTAAATTCCAAATCACTGCGCACCGGCTCACTTCCAAAATACCCCGCAGCAAATTGTGAGTTTTGCTCCTGCACTCGTGCAATGACCTCGGAGGGCGTGAGATTGTATTTAAGCAATTTATCTGGAGAAAGCCAAATACGCATAGAGTAATCTTGCAAACCAAACAAAGTCGCATCTCCAACACCCGGTACACGCTTAAGCTCATCTAAGATGTTGATAGAAACATAGTTGGCAATATAAGTAATATCTTGATTGGGTAAATCAGAATACACCGCATAAACCGCTAGAATCGTGGAGCTTCTCTTATCCACCGTTACCCCATAGCGTTGCACTTCTTGAGGCAATTTACTCAACACTGCTTGAACGCGGTTATTGACATTAATCGTTGCTTGGTCAGGGTCTGTTTCTTGAGTGAAATAGACATTAATACTCAAAGAACCACTAGAAGTAGAGGAGCTTTGCATATAAATCATGTTCTCCACCCCATTGATGCTATCTTCAAGCACACTCGCCACATTACGCGAAATCGTTTCCGCACTCGCACCCGGATAAGTCGCCTGCACTACAACTTGCGGAGGCGTTACTTGCGGATACTCTTCTACCGCTAAAGAAAAGGCGGATAAAGCACCTGAAATCACGATGATAATAGACATTACCATCGCCAAAACAGGGCGTTCTATAAAAAACTTAGAAAACATTTAGAACCCCTCTTAAGGCTTTGGTGATTGGTTGATAGGCGTTACAGCAGCACCGGGTCGTATTTTGATTAACTGACTAGTAATCACAACATCACCATCATTTAAACCACTCTTAATAATCACATTGTTGCCTACATTATAACCCAAAACTACCGGAGTTTGTTGCGCTTTGCCATCAACAAATTTATACACATAACTTCCTTTAGCGTCTTGCATTAATGCAACTTGTGGAATCACAATGGAATCTTTCGCGACGATTCCCTCTAAACGAATGCGCGAAAACTCTCCGGGAACTAGCAAATGCTCGGGATTCTCCACAATCGCACGCGCTTTAATCGTCGCAGTGCTTGCTTCTAAAACACTATCAATAAAATCTAGTTTCCCCTCCCTTTCATAAGGCATTCCATCGGGCATAAGATAAATGGCTTTGACATTTTCATAATTCAAAGTGCGCACAAAATAATAATCATTGCTTGGAATTGAAAATTCTGCATGGATAGGATCTAACTGCGTGATTGTAGTTAGCACATTGTCCGCGCCTGTTTTCCCTACTAAATCCCCAATATCATAACGCTTCATACTAATCTTGCCACTTGCAGGTGCAATCACATCGGTATAGCCCAAATCAATCATCGCATTATCCAAATTCGCCTTAGCACTTGCCACAGCCGCACTTGCTTCTTCATAAGTAGATTGTGCTAAATCGTATTCTTTTGGGCTAAGAGCTTTTTTTTCAAAGAGTGCTTTTGCTCTTTTCCAATCACGACTTGCAGCCCTTAAATTCGCTTGAGCAGTAAGCAACTGCGCTTTTGCCATATTTACATTTGCTTGATATTTCGCTGGGTCAATCTTAAAAAGCTTATCACCCTCTTTAACAAGGCTTCCTTCAACGAAATTTTGAGCCAACAATGTCCCTTCAACACGCGCATAAATCTCTACACTTTGCAAACTTGTAAGTTTGGAGGGGTATTCAAAGCTAATTTGCACATCTTGAACTTGCACTTTATGAGTATTTACGGGGATTGTCATATTCTGTTGTTGCGCATTGGTTTTATCTTCTTTAGAGCAACCCATAAATAAAACAACACCACAAAATACACCCAAAAATAATTTAACAAACATTTTCAGATTCTTCATTTTTCCTACTTTTTATTGAAATTTTATTCCAAAGCATAGGATTTTATATGCTTTGTTTGACTTAAAAAAGAACTTCTTACAATTTGTGTAATTGAAATTACACAAATCAAACGCGCAATTTTAGCTAGAAAAACCTTAAAAAACTAAAAAATTAGAATCTTGAATCGATAAAAAATAGTAAAAATCGTGCAAACTAATCCAAAATAGCTTTTCCTCCTATTTTTTCCAAACATTTTACATTTTTATGAATCTTGGCTAATAATTGCTCGTATTCTTGGCAAATGCACTCGGCGGCACTTCGCAATCCCAAACCAATTCCCTCCAAAGTTTTGTCCGCCAAACGCGCACTAGAAGAAATATCATGCAAGATTTTATTGGCATAAATTGCGTCTTGTTTTTTGCCAAGCTTTAGCGTCAAAAGGCTGACTAATTCACCATTTTTTTGCATTAATTTTAAAACCTCCAAAATCTCTGCCAAATCCACTTGCACAAGTGCAAAATCTTCTTTTAAGGTTTGTGCTTTTGTATGCAAAATCGCTAATAAATTGCAAATTTCTATTTGGGATTCTTCATTTTTTGAATCCTTGTTTTTGGGCATTTTAATCTTATTGCAATCATTAAGTAAGTTTTTAAGATGAATCTCAAATTCCATAAGTTTTGACATAAGATTATGCGAAAGTGCCTCAAAATTCTTTTCATGGCTTTTATTGTGTAAATTTTTATCTTGCAATTCCTGAATGGATTGGTGAAAAGATTCGTTATCCATTGCATTATTATCAAACTCTATTGCTTTTAAACGCAAATGCTTAATCTGTGCCTCGTAATGCTGTTTTAATGCTTGTATTAACATTTCTTTCCTTGATAAATTAAAACCAAAATCTACGCGTTGTTAGATTGGGATAAATTGGAAATTTTAAAATGGCTAAAAATATCTGTATCAAGGATTTTTTAGATGAAAAGCTAGAGAGATTCCACGCAAAAAACAAAAATGTAAGATTTGCACGATTGCTAAATTGCAAATTAGATTCTTGGCTTCTAAAAAAGCCCCCCCCCCCCGCTAACCTTTGCAGGTTTTAGACTAAAGGATTGCCAAATTTTCCTTTGCATTATTGTTGCCATTGTTTGCCCAAATTTTAAAAACATTCCATTCCTTAACCAACTCAAATTTTCTATTAAATCTTAGAATGAAATTCTAGGACAAAAAGACAAGTGAGATTGTTTATTATAAAAAAATCAAAATTAAAGATTCCTAAAAACTGCGTCTTTGTGCTATTTTAGAATTTCATCAAAGCCTTATAATAATCAATAATATAAAAGAATATGCGGGATTTAACGATAAACACAATGTGATGATAATTTTGAACAACAAAACTTTGTGGATTTTGAGAGATTGGGAGTAAAAAACATTAGAGTGGTACGCCCGGAGGAATTCGAATCCCCGACCTACAGGACCGCAACCTGTTGCTCTATCCAGCTGAGCTACGGACGCACAAATGGTGGAGTGTAGGAGGATCGAACTCCTGACCTCAACGCTGCCAGCGTTGCGCTCTCCCAGCTGAGCTAACACCCCTACACTTAGTTAAAAGGCGCAATTATAGCAAATAAAGCTTAAATTAAATTTTAAGCTTTTACAAAGTGCGCAAATAGCTTTCTATAGCACTTTGCAATTCCTCCAAAGTGCCGTAATTTTCAATCACATCACTTGCCATTACGCGTTTATCTTCTAAAGAAATCTGCGATTCTATGCGTTTTAATGCTTCCTCTTCGCTTAAATGATTGCGCTCTTGGAGGCGTTTAAGCTGTAATTCTTTAGTCGTATAAATCAACAAAGAACGCGAAATCGGGTAAGAGTTGGTTTCAAAAAACAAAGGAATATCTACGAAATACGGAATCCCTTTGCTCTCTTGCATTTGCGCTTGGGATAAAATCTCTTCTCTAATTTTTGGGTGCAAAATAGATTCCAACTTTTGCCGCGCGTTTTTGTTAGAAAACACAATTGCGCCTAATTTTTGGCGATCAATCTTTGAAGAATCCAAATCCCTGTCTTTTAAAATTCCCTCTCCAAAAGCTCTAACAACTTCTTCTGCACTAGATTCTAGCTTCTGATGTGCAATCTCATCAGCACAAATAATATGGTATCCATAAAGTTTTAATAGCGAAGCCGCCGTGCTTTTGCCGCTTGCGATTCCACCGGTTAATGCGATTGCAAGGCTAAGATTCAATTTCTAGCTACCCCAAAAAGTGCGGTTTTAATGGCTTTTGGCAAAACAAACGCGCTTTCGTGCAAATTGGCGTGATAATATTGCAATCCCTCCAACATATCCGCGCGTTGGAGTTGAATATCTGCTGTGGGGTGGTAAGCTTTAGAAGCAAAAATATAACAATCTTGCAAAGGCGACAGAGGTGCAAAACAAGGCATTTTCACCCTAAAATCTTCTAAGGATTCTAATAACTTCTTGACCTCCAAAGTCTCTAATAAAATCTGTGGAGATTTTATCATCAAGATTCCTTTTGCGTCCAATAATTCTTGATAATCCTGTGCTTTTTGTGCGGAATCCAAAAACAAGATAATATCATAATGGGCTTTGCTTTCTTCTCTGTTTTGCGCTAAAAACTCTTCGCTTTTTTGTGGTATCAGCGTAAAACGCGGGGATTCTAAAACTTGTTTATAATGCGGCAAAAACCCGATAAGAGATTCTAAAACTTTCAAATCAAATTGCAAAAAATCTACGGACAAATCCTCGTGGCGCAAAAACTCAAAGGCAATTTCCAAGTTAAAACTTCCCGCAATCAATACGCGCCTAGGCTCTTTGTGAGAACAAGCAAGAATGTGCGCCAAAAACTCACTTTGCACACAAAGGAGATTCTGAAGCAACATTCCCTCATCTAAAAGCGCGATTTGCCCAAAAGCTTCCGAGTTAAAAAGCTCTAGCGTATGCCTTTCTCCTTTGATTTCGTGAAGTTTGTTTTCTATTTTATATTCTTGTTGAAATTTATCATTATAGGATTTTGTAACCCACATATTTTATCCTTTTGGAAATCTTAAAACCTAAAGCCTATTGTAATTTTGATAAATTTATCTTTAAACTTTATCTATTTAATTCAAGACCAAATAAAAATCTTTGCCAATAAAGAAAATTTTACTCATTCCCTTAACTTCTTCAACCACAAGAATCTTTGTCTTAGCATTCAAGAAATTTTGCGTGATAATATCCTCTTGCTCCATCACTCTTGGTTCGCACATTTTGCGCGTCATTCCAACAGAGTCTGGGGTAAAAAAGTTTTCTTCAATCCTAAAGCTACCAAAGAAATTATTACAACCAAAAGTTCCATTGATTTGATTATTAGAGAATCGCAAAATAGGAGGATTCTCCTCTCGCACCAAAGTTTTTGTTTCGCCTTGATAATGATAAGAACTCACTTTCCATTCTTCTTTGGATTCCAAAATCTTTTTAAAGTCTATTTCCTCGCAATTCTTTGCGGTGTTAGTTTCTTGATTAAAACACTGCTCAAATCCTAATTCATTAGGCGTAATGGCACTTTTCGCACACCCGCTTATGAAACCTGCTGCACTCATTACCATACAAAACACACCGATTTTAAGACACTTTTTTAACGCTTCTTCTTTTTTCATTTCTCGCCTTTAATGCAAACGCACAATATTGACTTTAGCATTGGAGCGCAACTTTTCAAAGTATTCATAAATCAAATAATCCTCTTTTTGTTCCATTATTTTTTGCAATACTACATTGCGCACACTCTCATAGGGCAAAAGTGCGGGGTTATTTTTGGCTTGAATCAAAAACACAACAAAATCATCAGAGACGGGAAAAATCGGCGTGAATCTTCCAATTGCTCCTTGTGTGAAAGCCTGAACGATTTGTGGGTGCAATTCAATCGTCTGCAAAACCTCATTCGTTTTTTGCACATTCTGTGGAATCGCTTTACCATTGGTTTGGACTACCTTTTCAAGGGCTTTTGCGTCTTTGCTAGAATACTTCACCACATCAATGCTTTGTGGGATAGAAAACTCTTGTGTGTGCGTGTTGTAGTAGCCCTCAAGCTCCCTTTCATCTACCATTCGCAAACCCTCTTGCGTGATAGATTGGTATAACTTCCGTTTTTGTAGATTATGCTTGATTTCTTCTTTATAATGCTCCCAATTCCCGCCATTTCCTTGAATATAGTTTCGCACTTGTTCTAGCGTGGCTTGTTTTTGCTTTGCGATTCTTGCAATCTCATCTTCAATCTCTATATCATTGACGACAATTTTTCTTCTATCAATCTCTTCTTTATGCAAACGATCGTTGATTAACAAATCTATCGCGATTTGTTGCGTAACCTTATCGCGTTGTTGAATCTTATAAACTTCCATTAAAGTAACTGGATAATCATTTACGAAAAAAGCGATTCCATTGACAAGCGAGGGCGCAGCAAAAAGACTAGAACTCGCCAAAATACCAAAACTAGCGAGGCAAAGCAATTTCAGATTCCATTTGTTTTTTATCATTGGGGATTCCTAAGAGTAAATTTTACGCAATTTTAGCAGAATCTCTTTAGGATTTCACTAAAATGCTTGGAATCTTTCAAGCACACTCTGCAAAATCTCATCAAAGCGCACGAAACTCTCCAAATCTAGCTGTTCATTTAGCGAATGCGGATGTGAAATGCTAGGACCAACAGAAACAAAACGCATAGAAGGATATTTTTGTTTTAAGATTCCACATTCAAGCCCCGCATGGATACTTTTTAACTCCGCTCGTGGATTCTGCTTAGAGACAATTTCCCACACGGTATTAAGCAACGCACTCTCTTCTCTTTCCCAAGGCGCATAAACATCAATCAAATCCACACAAAAGCCGAGTGCTTCTAGTTTTTTTGTTTCTTTTTTGATATTTTCTTGCATTAAAGATTCTTGATTGCTACGCCCCATTGCCACAAAGCTTACTTGAATCTTACCTGCCTCATCGGTTTGTTGCAAGATTCCAACATTACTAGAAAGAATCGGCGCGTTTTGACTTGATACAATCACGCCATTTTGCACACCTAAAAGTGCTTGTAATAACGCATTGGGATTAAAATATCTTGCGTTTTGAAGGCTCACTTTGACAACTTCAAAACAAGCGGAATCCTCTAATTTTATCGTAGAAATTTTCTCTAAAGATTCTTGATATAGTTTGCTTTTATCTCGCGGAATCGCAACTTGCAAAAGTGCATTGGTAGGGATAGAATTTCTCTTCTCTCCACCGCAAAATTTCACGACAAGTGCGCCACATTCCACCAAAGACTTCGCAATTTTGGCAAGTTCTAAGATAGCATTAGAAATGTTTTTATGAATCTCAATCCCGCTATGTCCACCACGGAATCCTTGTGTGCGAATCTCCAAAAAGTCGCAATCTTGTGGAATCTCAAAAGTCTCCAATTCTGCCTTGCATTCCAAATCATAGCCCCCCGCACACGAGACAACCACTTCATCAATCTCTTCGCTATCACAATTTAGCATATAGGGGGATTGCAGGGACAATGCAATCTCCCTTGCACCCAACATTCCAACCTCCTCATCAATCGTGAATAAACACTCAATATTACGGGATTTTCTTAACGCCACTATCATACTTGCAAGTGCCGCACCATTATCCGCGCCAAGACTTGAATTCTCCGCACACAAAATCGCTTGATTGCCGCTTTTTACAAACTTCGGCTTCACTTCAAAAGCCGCACTATCGCCAACATACACCATATCATAATGCCCTTGTAAGCATAATTTAGGCTTTCCTTTGCTACATAGCACATTCCCGACTTTATCACATTGTATCGTTGCATTGGCTTTTCGCGCTTCTTGGATAATCCATTCTTTTAATTTCTCTGTCTTGAAACTCGCGTGTGGAATCGCGCAAATTTCCAAAAAGACTTTCAAGGGTTCAAAGTGTTGATATTTTTGCATTCTTTTTCCTTATATTTTATGCTGTTTGCAATACTCTACGATTTTGCCATGAAACCTTGCAAAAAGCAAATTAAGCGGGATTTGGAATCCATAAAGTGCGCAAACTTTATCGTAGTTTTCTGTGATTCCGCACTCTAACCATTCTTGCAAATCACAATAAGATTCCAAAGTATAGCCATAACTTCGGAGTAGCTTATAAGTGTAGCGGTCTGCGACCATTACTTCCCGCCCCAATCCATAGCACAAAATCGCATCGCAAGTCTCTTCTCCGATACCTTTTTGGCTTAAAAGCCATTCGCGCGAAACTTGCGCACAAAAGCTTTCATAATCCCCAAAACTTGCTAAAATATTTTGGCAAAGCCTTTGGATTCTCTCCGCCTTTTGACGATAGAATCCGACATTTTGGATTAAACTTTGCAAAGAAACCAATGGAATCACGCCTAGAGATTCCAAGTCCAAAAGATTGCAATTCTTTAAGCTTTCTAACGCGCTAGAAACCTGTTCCCAACGCGTATTTTGCACCAAAATTGCGCCAATTATCACTTCAAAACTTAAAGCATTGGGCCACCACCAACACGCTTGCTTTTGTGTTTGAAATCTCTTTACATCTAGGGGTGGGAGCAAATTTTGCGCCTTTAAAAACTCCAAGAGTTCATAGCTATTTGCGATTCTCAAATTCATTCCTGTTTTTGATTTTTTGGATTCTTTGCACACTTTTTATGCTTACAAAATGAAATTATCTTTTGATTTGCTTTAATTTCTCTTAATCTAAATTTTTATCGCCTTTTCTTGCGGAATTTCGCGAGAGAGGATTCTATGGCAAAAGGGGACTCTATGGATTATCGTTTGCGTTTCAAAAAACGCACAAAAATATGGGTTTAGCTAAGGATTCTATGCATTTGTATCGTAGAATCTAACTTGATAAAGGTTTGTTTAAAAGTCTAGGAGAATCTAAGAAAATGGTGCCGAGGGTCGGAATCGAACCGACACGGGGTTGCCCCCACCAGATTTTGAGTCTGGCGCGTCTACCAATTTCACCACCCCGGCTAAAGTAGTGTAAAAGCTAGAATTATATAGCTTAGAAACAAAATTTTAGCTTAAAATAGAATCTTTCAATCCTATTTGTCTTTTTCTAAAATCTCATCTAACGCGCTTTGCACATCTCCATTATAAACAATTCCTTGTGCGCTAGATTGCTCATTTTGCAAAACTTTAGGCACACTTTCTTGTTTGGCAATCTCTTGACGCATTGCTTCTAGTTCTGTGCTATGATAAGCATAAATCATCTGCGCAGATAAAACCCCCTCTATCTTCTCAATCCGCTTTAACAGCCTAATCTCTTCCTCTATGCTTTGGGATTCTAGTGTAACGATAATCTTGCCACTTCCATCTCTGTAATGACACTCCGCGCCTTCAATTTGGTTGATTTTATCCCATAAGGATTCTATATTTTGTGGGGTGCATAACACCACGAGAGAGGATACATTGAAATCTTCTTGCATTTTTTCTCCTTAAAATTTCCAAATTAAAATATTTTTGCCATCTTCACTGCTGATGATTTGCCTAGAAGAAGCGAAAATAATATTATTCAACAAGCTTGTATGCCCCTTAAGTAGGGCAATCTTACGCTTACTAGCAATCTCAAAAACCACAATTTCGCTTTTTTCATTCTGCATATAAGCCCCAAGCCTAGAATCCTTGCTTATTCCTACACTATAAATCAAAAAATCCGCGTGGATTTTATACGAAGTTGTTTGCTTGGTTTGCAAATTCACTTGATACAATCCCATATTTCTATCTTGTCCTGCAGTGATAAACGACATCACATCTCCCAAATGCGCGAATTTGACTTGATAAACATTGTCTTTGTTTTCTCCCTCAAGTTCTTCCAACACTGCGCCATTATGAATTGTGCCAAAATACAGAATCCCAGATTCACAAGCCGCGACATAATAATCCTTTGGAATCTCTAAAGCAAAATCAGAGAAAGAAGCCTCTGAAAGCTGTTTGCGATATAAAATCTGCTGATTTTTTAAATCATAAAGCACGATTTCATTGCTCACAAGCCCCAAAAAAACCTTTTCTTCATCTACAAAAGCTGCTTTTTTGATATTAAAAGATTCCATATTAGGCAACTCTTCCAAACGCCCCTCTGTGAAAACAAAAAGTTTCTTTGTGCCATAATCCCCCTCGCTATGAATCAAAATCTTCCCGCCTAACCTATCTAAACTATACACTTTAGGCGCGTAAGATTCTGCATAAAAACTCTTAATATCCGGAAGCTTAACGAGTGTTTTTAAAGAATCGCTTTGTATTGCATACTCCAAAACTTCCCCAAAATCCGTGCCAATCAGCAAAGAATCCCCAACTAAATTGGTTACGACAATATTATTTTCTAAAGTAAGAATCTTCGCAGGAGTAATCCCGCGTATGCCTCTTAAGGATTCTGACAATTCCTCATTTTCAAGCTCTTCAACAAAAGCCATCAAAGGCAAGACAAATAACACTAAAGCAACCTTTAAGATTCGCTTTAAATACTTTAACATCAACGCTCCTTGAGTTTATAAATCCGCTTTGGATTCCAATACAATCGCATTTGTGGGACATACACTAATACATTCTCCACAGCCGATACAATTTGCTTGAATCTGCGGATAAAAAAGCCCACTAAAAAGAATCGCATTTTGCCTCCCTAGCACACTATAACAAACATCTTTGCATACACAACACAAAGTCTTTTGATACGCCAAACAAGCAATTTCAGAGATTCTAATAGCAAAATTCCAATGAGGATTCTGCGCCTTTGCCAAACCCTCATCTAGCACATTATGCGGACAGGCTTTCGCACATTCTCCACAAAGCTTACAACCACTCTGTTCAAACTCTATACAAACCTTATTTTCCTTAATCTTTAAGATTCCGCGTTTATTTTCTTGTTTATAAACCTCATCGCACACCTGCACGCAGGGAGTTTGTTTGTTTCGCTCTTGAAACTGCGCAACACATAAAGCGCAAAATTTAAAAACAAGAGAATAATCTAAAATATAAGGCGGCAGGGGCGTAAAGCCCTCTGATTTTGGCTTCAACAAGGTAGTAAAAAACTCCCTGCGATTGCGCATTAATTCACACCTTCATTAATAATATCAATCAAATTAGATTTGGTATTTCCATTTTCTTGACGAAAATCAGGCGCAAACTGATTGACCACCAAAGGAGCGGCATTAACTTGTGTTGCGTGGCAAATCACACAATTAAAGCGATTCTCGTCCATTTGCCCTCTTAAGTCTTTGTTTTTGCGAAAATTATAAAAATGCGATTTTGGCATTGGAATCGCGCCCACCGCTTCTGCAATCTCTGGCAAATGGCAAGAGGTGCAAGCATTGCTTTCTTTTGTGATAGGCAACATATCCTCCACAGAGTGAGAAATCATCGGCGGAGCATTTTCAAATGCTCTTTCAATCAATTCCGATTCTCCCGCAACCTTGCCATTGTAATCATACTTAGTAACCTGAACTTCCTCGTTAAACAAAGTGCTTTTGCGCAAACCAATCTCATTATCACTCGTTCCGCTTTGACACCCAAAAAATGCGAATCCAACAACTGCCAAACTCACAACCCTTATCATTTTATTAAAATTCATTTTTTCTCCTTTAGAAAACTTAGAAGATTAAATGCTAACGCATTGTCTCCACAAACTTCAATACAACGCCCACAACGTGTGCATTCACCACTTTTTATTGTGCCGCTTTCCTTTCCGATGATTCCTAAAACTTGCTTTTGGGGGCAAATCTTTTTGCACTCCATACAATGGGTGCAAGATTCCAAATCATAATTGACTTTAAGAATCGCAAAACGGCTTATCAGTGAATAAAATGCGCCCAAAGGACAAATATGCCCACAAAAAGCGTGTTTTGCCACAAACAAATCCAACAAAAACACACCCAAAACAGATAAAAATCCAAACCATGCGCCAAAAATGATTCCACGATGTAGCATAGAAATCGGGCTGATGGCTTCAAATGCTGCGATTCCAAAAACAATCGACATTAACAAGCTTAAAACCAAAATCACATAGCGCAAAGAGTTTTTAAAATGGACCAAATTTCCAAGTGCATCCAAACCCAAAATACGGCGCAAAAACGCGGCGAAATCCGTTACAAGATTAATGGGACAAACAAAAGAACAATACGCCCTACCCAAAAACAAACCATAAACTAGCACGATAATCAAAGCCCCAAGCAATGCGTCCGCTACAATAATCGTCCCGGCAAAGAATAATTGCACGATTGCATAAGGATCGCTTAGAGGAATCACACCAAAAAGGAGTGAAGCACTAAGATTGCCTTGCAGAATCTTAAAACTCGTGTAATTTCCCAACACATACAAGACTAATAGCCCAATTTGCACGATTCTACGCAATAATAAATATCGGTATTTCTTCATCACAAATCTCCGCTATTAAGATAATCTTGCACTTTTGTGTTGGAATCTTGTTTTAGGATTCTACCCTTAGCCTCTTGTAGGCGCATTTCATCTTTTGCTTCCCAACCTTTAATGTAATTCGTCCCTACTTCGCCCAAAGCAACTTCTCGTGGCAAAACCATAATCGCAGCTTTTTCTGTAACACACGCTTTTTCGCATTTACCACAACCCGTGCAAACTTCGCTCTCAACCACAGGCAAAAGATAGGAATGCTTACCTGTGCGCTCGTTGCGCTTTAGTTCTAGCTTGATTGCCTCACCCAAAAGAGGACATGCGCGATAACACGCATCGCATTGAATGCCCCAAAAAGCCACGCAATGCTCTTTATCCACAATGGCAACTCCCATTTTAGCTAAGCGAATCTCAAGCCCTTTTGGATTAGAAACCAATTTAGAATCTAGCGCATTGGTTGGACAAACAGGCACACAAGGAATATCTTCGCACATTTCACACGGAATCTCTCTTGGCACAAAATAAGGTGTGCCAATGGGTTTTCCACTTCCTGCGTCTGCAAGTTTTAGCGTCCCAAAAGGACAAGCCTCCACGCACAAACCGCATTTAATGCAAGTTTTAATGAATTGCTCCTCACTCAAAGCTCCGGGCGGTCTTAGAAGTAGAGGATTCGCCTTGCTCTCTTGCAAAAACGCACCCCAAATTAAACCGCCAATCCCCGTGAGCGCAATTGCTTGTGCGCCGCTTAATAAAAATTTACGCCGATTCGTATCCAAACGCATTTTATGCCTTATAGATTTTTACCGCACATTTTTTAAAATCTGTTTGCTTAGAAATCGGACAAGTCGCGTCTAAGCAAACTTTATTGATATAGACTTTTTCATCAAACCAAGGCACATAAACAAGCCCTAAAGGCGGTCTGTTGCGCCCACGCATATCTACACGCGCTTTGACTTTACCGCGTCTGGATTCTACCCAAACTGCGTCATTTTGAGCAATCCCTAACTTCTTGCCATCTTCTGGATTCATATAGCAAAGTGCTTCAGGCACTGCACGATAGAGTTCTGGCACACGCATAGTCATCGTTCCACTATGCCAATGCTCCAAAACACGCCCTGTGCTTAACCAAAACGGATATTCTTTGCTTGGCATTTCGGGCGGATCCATAAAAGGACGGAAGAAGATTTTTGCTTTGTTTTTAAGCGAAAACTTTTCTTGCGTTTTAGGAGTTTGCAAATCACCTCTTGGCAATTCTTTGCCCAAAGGTCCATAGAATGCAAACTCTCCATTATTTGCTTTTCTTGCATAATAATCGTATTTCGCATTGAATCGCCATTGTGTTTCTTTGCCATCTACGACAGGCCATCTTAATCCCCGCACTCTATGATAAGTATCAAAGTCTGCCAAATCGTGCGCGTGTCCTACGCCAAACTTACGATATTCTTCCCAAAGGTATTTTTGCACGAAGAATCCATAGCCCCTAAACACTTCTCCATCGCTGCCAACAACTTCGCGTTTATCGCCAAAAACTTCGGAATTAATAGTATCTTTTAGCATCGCATCGGTTGTTTTATAGCTTTTTGCTTCGCCGTTTGCATAAAGCACATCATAAAGTGTAGAATCCTCGCTATACCCCATGGCTTTTGCTTCTTCAAGCACATTAGGAAGTGTAATCTTGTCATTGATTTTTTTCTCACCCCAAACTTCTTTGAGTTTGAATCGCTTAGCAAACTCCATCATTTGCCAAGTATCGCTCATCGCCTCGCCTTGTGGAAGCACTTGTTGTTTCCAATGTTGCGTTCTGCGCTCCGCATTCCCATAAGCACCCCATTTTTCATAAATCATTGCCACAGGCAAAATCAAATCCGCCACTTTCGCGCTAATTCCGGGATATGCGTCAGATACAACGATAAAGTTATCCATTTCTCTAGCGGCTTTAATCCAATGGTTTGCATTGGCGGTGTTTTGCCAAGGGTTATTAACATGCACCCACGCCCATTTAATTTTACCATCTTCAAGATTCCGCATAATCTGCATAAAATGCGCACCAACTGCCGGATTTAAAGTCCCATTAGGAAGCTTCCAAATCTTTTCAGTCATTGCTCTATGTTTTGGGTTTGCTACCACCATATCTGCGGGTAATCTATGAGAGAAAGTCCCCACTTCACGCGCTGTTCCACACGCACTTGGTTGTCCTGTCAAAGAAAATGCGCCACTTCCGGGTTTTGCTTGTTTTCCAAGCAACATATGCACCATATAGCTTTGCTCATTCACCCAAGTTCCTCTTGTGTGTTGATTCATTCCCATTGTCCAAAAACTCACGATTTTGCGATTTTTTTCAATGTAATAATTCGCAAGTTGTTGAAGCTTGGATTTAAAGGATTCCAAACTCTCATTTGCATCGCCCTTTGCGAGTTTTGCGACAAAATCAAGCGTGTAAGGCTCTAATGCTTTTTTGAAATCTTCAAAGGAAATTTCCCAATGGTTTCCAGCAGCTGCAGCATGTTTGTTTTCCATCACATCGCCCTCTTTCATGCCCAAATAAGCAAGTGTTACACTCTCTGCTTCACTGATAACTTTGGATTTTTCTTTTGCTGCGGTATCTAGCTCTGCTGTGCCATATTTTGCGTGTTTGATATTCTCACGCATACCATAACCAATATCCGCGAATCCTGTTGTGAAAATACAATTTTTATTGACGAAATTCCAATCAATCACTTTTGGATTGTTATAGACAATCTCGTGCGCAATGTAATTCCAAATCGCCAAATCTGTATGCGGAGCGAAGATAATTTCAATATCTGCTAAATCCGAAGTTCTATTGGAATAAGGCGTGAGGTTGATGACTTTTACTTTCTCTGGATTTGTGAGTTTTCTATCTGTAACCCTCGCCCAAAGAATCGGGTGCATTTCTGCCATATTTGCACCCCAAGTAACAATCGTATCAGTAAGCTCAATATCATCATAACAACCCGCTGGTTCATCAATTCCAAAAGTTTCCATAAAACCAACAACCGCACTTGCCATACAATGTCTAGCATTGGGGTCAATGTTATTGCTTCTAAAGCCACCTTTAATTAGCTTCACCGCCGCATAACCCTCTTGCACAGTGTATTGTCCCGAGCCAAAAACCCCAATGCCTGTGGGTCCTAGCTCATTGTATGCCTTTTTAAATTGTGCTTCCATTACATCAAAAGCTTTTTGCCAACTCACAGGTTGGAATCTCCCTTTTTTATCAAACTCGCCTTTGGAATTTACGCGCAAAAGCGGTTGCGTCAAGCGGTCTGCGCCATACATAATTTTGGCATTAAAATATCCTTTAATGCAATTCAATCCACGATTTACAGGAGCTGCTGGGTCTCCTTTGATTGCAACGATTTGTTCGTCCTTGGTCGCAACCATAATCCCACAGCCTGTCCCGCAGAATCTACAAACTGATTTGTCCCATTTCCAACCACCTTCTGCCTCTTTTGCCGCCGCTAGTGCGTTACTTGGCAATGCGATTCCAACCGCACTTGCCGCACTTGCTGCTGCCGCTGTTTTTAAAAATTCGCGTCTATTGTATGCCACAAAAGCCTCCTTAAGCTTAAATTTAGCATTTTTTAATGCGAAAAAATTATAACGACTTTGATATTTTTAAGAATTGATTTAGGTCAATATATAACTTTTTATATTTCGTATTTTAGGCGATTTCAGAGATTTTATAGAAGATTTATTAATAGATTTTTTTATGATTATAAGAAAATTTGAAAGGATTTTCCTCGCACTTTTATGCGAGTTTTATCCCCAAAACAACCCAAAGCATTATTCGTGGCGCAAAGCGTCAATGGGATTTAGTCTTGAGGCGCGACGCGCGGGGAGATAGCCAAATAAGATTCCAATAAACGCCGAAAACACAAAGGCAATCAAAGCAATGCTATAATCAAAATTAAAAGGCAATTCCATAATATGGCAAACTCCAAGCGAACCAAAAAATGCCAAAATCACACCCAAGATTCCGCCTAATGCGCTTAAAGTTAGAGATTCTATCAAAAACTGCAACAACACTTCACTTTGCATTGCACCAATAGCCAAGCGTGTGCCAATCTCGCGTGTGCGCTCTGTTACAGAAACAAGCATAATATTCATAATCCCGATTCCGCCCACAATCAAACTCACCCCGGCAATTGCGCCCAAAAAAATCGTTAGATTCGCAGTCGTGTTTTGCATCATTTCAATTACTTGTTTGGTATCCATAATCTCAAAATCATCTTTTTGCCCCTCGCGGATATTCCGAATCTCACGCAACGCATTAGAAATCTGCGTCGTTGCAGAAGTGGAATCCACATCATCTTTAAGCGAAATCATCAGTCTTGAAATATTATAAAGTGTGCTAGATTTGGAAATACTGCGTTGGTATGTGCGAAGTGGCAACAAAATCACATCGTCTTGATCATTTCCCATCGCGCCTTGCCCCTTTTCTTCCAAAATCCCGATACACTCGCACACAATATTTCCAAGTCGGATTCTACTTCCCAAAGGATTCGTAGCAGTTTTATCAAACAGATTCTTTTTCACACTTGCACCAATAATACAAGTATTGCTTCCAGCACGATAATCTTGTGCGCTAAAACCTGTTCCCGCTTCAAGATTCCAATTCGTCGCAATAAAAAAGTCTGTATTGACACCTTGAATCTGTGTTTGCGTGTTCTCTTGGCGAAATTGCACCAACACAGAAGTCGTAGAAATCGGTGCAATCGCGCGTGTGAGGAATCCTACTTGCAGATTTAAAGCTTTGATATTTTCTGCGCTAAAAAGCTTTCTGCCACTTCCGCCAATCGTTTGATTACGCGCAGGGAAAACAAGCAAAATATTACTTCCTAAACTACTCATACGCTCAGTAATGACTTGCGTCGTGCCATTTCCAATTGTAATCATAATCACAACCGCCCCCACGCCAATGATAATTCCAAGCATTGTTAAAAGTGCGCGTAAGAAATTGCGCCGAATCTGACGAAATGCAAGAAAAAAGGCATTAAGAATCATGGTTTTCCTTTCATTACGCTTGTTTCCTACAAAGTGCTGTGTTTGCAGAATCTCTTTGAATCAAGCCATCTAGAAAGACAATTTCACGCGTTGCATATTGTGCCATTTCTGGCTCGTGCGTAACCATTAGAATCGTGATTTTGGATTCTTGATTCAAACGCGCAAGAATCTCCATAATCTCCACGCTTCTTTTGGTATCCAAATTTCCTGTTGGCTCATCAGCAAGCAAAAAGAGGGGTTTAGAGGCAATCGCACGCGCAATCGCCACGCGCTGTTGCTGTCCGCCACTTAGTGCATTGCTTTGGTGGTTATACCATTTCTCTAAGCCTACCATTTCCAAAGCCTGCATAGAAAGTTTAATACGCTCTTTTTTGGGAACTTGACGATAAAGCAAAGGGAGCTCGACATTCTCCAACGCAGTCGTGCGTGGCAAAAGGTTGAATCCCTGAAAAATAAAGCCGATATAATGCCGCCTTAAAAGTGCTTTTTGTTTCAAGTTCAGATTGCTCACATTGACGCCACAAAACTCATAGATTCCGCTTGTTGGGCTGTCCAAACAACCCAAAATATTCGCCAAAGTGCTTTTCCCACTCCCACTGGGTCCCATTAATGCGACAAACTCGCCCTCTCTAATCTCTAAATCAATCCCGCGCAAAGCTTCAAAGGCATTGGGAGGCTTTCCATAGGTTTTGTGAATCTTATTTAGGCAAATAAAAGACATTATTTTTCTTCTTTTTGCGCTATGATAATTAGCATACCCGGCTGAATGGAATCGCTAAAGATTTGCGTTAGAGTTCCATCGCTAATCCCCACTTCTACTGCAACTTCTTTAGGGACGCCATTTTCTAGCACCCAAATGCTAGAATTTGCTTGGCGTTTAGCTCCACCGCCTCTTGTGCGTTGTGGGCGTTGCTGATTCATCGCAAAAGGATTCATTGAAGAAGACTTGGCGGATTCTTTACGCGGAGTTTGGGGTGTAAAATAAAGTGCACTAGAGGGAATCAGCAAGGCATTTTTGGCAGAATCTGTTACAATATCTGCCGTCGCACTCATTCCGGGTTTGAGCAGCAAATCTTGATTGCCAACATAAATCCGCGCTTCATAGCTTACGATATTATCCGTGCTTTCACTTGCGCCAAAATTCACCCGTTCCACCACCGCTTCAAAGACTTTTTGAGGATAGGAATCCACGCTAAACTTCACGCTTTGCCCTACTTTGACTTTGCCAATATCTGCTTCTGAAATACTCACATTGAGTTCCATTTCCTCTAGACTTTCGGCAACGATGAAAAACTCTGGAGCTTGGAAACTCGCCGCCACACTCTGCCCTACTTCAATGGAGCGACTAAGCACAACTCCATCAATGGGCGTTGTGATATGAGAATTTTTCAAATCCACTTGCGTGGAGCGAATCGCAGTTTCAATCTCTTTGATATTTGCTTGGCGCAATTCCACTTCGCTTAAAGCGGAATTATAAGCGGTTTTTGCGCTATGCAAATCTAGCTTGGAGGGCGTTTTGCCATGGGTTGCTTTAAATAAATTTTGGAGTTGATTGTATTGCCATTGTTTCTCTTCTAATGCGACTTTTGCGCTTTTAAGCTGTGCTTTTGCGCTTTGGAGTTGTGCTTCATAGCGATAGAGGTCTTGTTCAATGCTCTCACTATCAATTTTGGCTAAAACTTGCCCTTTACTCACCGCGTCATTGACATCTACCAACACTTCAAGCACGATTCCTGAAATAACAGAACCGATAGAAACTTCGTGCGTTGGCGAAAGTGTGCCATTGGCACTAATGCTTGTGGAAATATCTCCTTTGGTTGCTTCTTGTGTGGTATAAGTATAGCTTGGCTCTCGTGTTTGCCACCAAAAAATCAACAAAGCACATACAATCACGAATCCTAAGATCCCACCCCAAATCACAAAAAGTTTCCGATAATTTTGCTTGGGATTTAGGTTTTTTAAAATTTCTTTGGTAGATTGCATAGTATTCCTTATGGTTTAGATGTATCTTGCGCCAATGTGAGATTCAAATCTCCCCCAAAAGCCTTATAAAGTAAAATAAAAGATTTTAGATTCTCTGTTTTGGCGGTATTAAGCGATTTTTTGGAGTTATTCAAAGACGCGGAATTAAGCGCGTGTTCTAAATCATCAATCAATCCAACCAAATGGCGACTAGCAGAAAATTCAAAATATTCTTGCGCATTATCCGTTCTTTGTTGGCTGTTTTGGAGTTGCAAATCCGTGCTTTTGACATTGAAACTTGTATTTTCAATCTCGCTTAAAGCGGTTTTAAGCGACTTTTGAAGCGTCAGATAGGATTCTTGTAAAATTGCGTCTTGCAAAAAATAATTTTGTGTGAGTTGTGTGCGATTGAGAATTGGTGCACTAAGAGAACTTGCAAACTGCCACGCGAGATTGCCACTTGCTTGTGCGTTAGAATCCAAAATATCATTGAGATTCGCGCTAATGGAGAGAATCGGAAACAAACTTGCCTTTGCGTTGGCTTTGGTATAGGCTTGAGCATACAAGCTAAAAAGTGCGGCTTTAATATCAGGGCGCGAGAGTAAAACATCTGCAGGCATAGAATCCAAATGCAATTCTTTGGCAATATTGGGAGTAACTTGCGATTCTATTTCAAAAGGAATCTCTAAAGTATCCAACAAAACCAAAAGCGCGTTTTTGTTCTCTTCTAAAAGGCTTTTTAGGGATTCTAGGGTGTTTTGCTCATTGGTTAGCATATCTTGCTTTTCAAAAAGCTCCGTGCTATCTAGCAAACCATTTTCTACTTTGAAGCGTGTAAGCTCTAAAGCATTTTGGTAATGCACGACATTTTCTTGCGTTAAAAGAATGTTTTGTGTAATCTCCAAAAGACTTAAATAAGTCGTGGCAATCTCCCCTAAAAGCGTGATTTTCGCATTTTCTAAATCTTGCAAGGATTTTTCATAAAGCGATTCTCTGGCATTTTTGCTGTGTTGCAATCTACCAAATAAATCAATCTCCCACGAAAGCGTCGCACCCACGCTTGAAGTGTAGCTTTGGGTTTTTTGCATTGGCGTTGTGTTAGTGCGTGTATGCGATTCATTGGCGTTTAGATTCCCATCTACACTTGGAAAAAGCGCACCCCAAGCACTTTTAAGTTGCGCTTTGGCTTGTAGAATCCTTGTATTCATAATTTGCAAATCCAAATTTTGATTTAATGCAATATCAAAAAGCTCGTTCAAAGTAGAATCTTCAAACAGGGCTTTGATTTGCTCTGTGGGGTCAAGTTTGGTTTCAGTTTGGGATTCGCTTTTAATGCTAATTAAGGGAGTATTTTGAAAAGTCTGTGGCAAGTCTTGCGTGATTTCTGCCTCTTTTGGTAGATTCGCAGCACACCCCAAAAATATCCAACCCATTAAGAAAACAATAAAACCTCTTAATGGAATCCTATGCAGAATCTTTTGCGCCAAAATATCTCCTTAAAAATAAAGTTGGTATTTTATACAAGATTTCTAAAATGAATGTGAATTTTTACCCGCGATACAAAAATACTTAAGGATTCTGCAAAATTTGCTGGGTATTAATCTTAAAATCAAAATATTTAGAACGCAATTTGGATTCGGCAATCGTCGTGAATTGTGAAGCGGCGGCGTTAAAGTTCTTTTCTTGCAAAAATAAGATTCCATTGGCGATTCTTGTTTCGTAATTTGTCGGTGCTTCTAGTTTGGAAAGCTGCAAAAGCGTCGCAGCATTTTCAATATGCCCCGCACCAATTGCCGCTACTGCACCCAAAAAGAGTGTTTGCGTATCTTGCTCTTGAAAATCATCAATCAAGCTATTATAAAGCGTGAAAGATTTTTCAAATTCTTGCAAATACAAATAAGTTAATGCCAATGCTTGAATCACGCCTCGCGCGTCCTTTTGCTCGGTGATAAGCCGCGTATCTAAATCTTGCTGGATATAGTGCAAAGTCCCGATAATATGGGCGATTTCAATATACATCTCACGCACCACAGACGCTCCATAATAAATCGGGTCTTTGTTGATTTTAGGGTCTTGGTAATAGTTTTGCAATTTCAGCGCAAGAGATTTTGGCTCATCTTGAAAATTCAGTGCAAGAAGCACTAAGAGGTTGCTAATAGGATCATTAGGATAGAGATTCTTCAATCCATTTGCGGATTTGACAAGCAAGGTTTGGTTATCCATCTGCACTCCTTGCGCGAAGTCTAGGGCATAATAAATTGCGACATTGCCTTCTTTCCCCTCCAAAGATTGCAAAGGAGTTGGAATCCCATCACGCGTGAAATTCAACAAAGCCTGAATAAACTCTTGTTCTTGCTCATTTCCTTGAAAATTCACAATCTCCTTGCCAATCTCACTCTCCAATCTCCCTGTATCGCGGTAAGTAAGCTTAGCAGTGATTAAAGCAAAGATTCCCGCATATAAATCTTTTGGATTGAGGTGAAAAGAACGCAAAAAATGCCGATAAGACGCGTCAAAATCACCCATTTGAGCATAATTTAATCCCAAATTATAATGCAAAATAGAATGGTTGGGATAAGCATTAACGACTTCTGTTAATAGGGCATTCGCGTTTCTAATATTGCCATTAAGTGTTTCTAAAATCGCGTTTGCGATGTTGCGATTCATTCTTGAAATCGTCTGCCCGCGCACAAGAATTTCTTTTGCTTCTTGTAGATTTTCAATGCGAATATTAATGCCACCCTCTTGAATCACACTAAAGGCTTCTTTGGCGTCAAAGACTTTATAAGAGGCAAAATAAAACAAAAGTTTGTAGGCATTAATCTTCTGTCCTGTGAAATTATCCCAAAAACGCCTCTGTGCCACATTAATATCAAAAAAATCGTCCCGAAGCGCAATTTTAATCGGATAAGGATTCCGCTCTAACGCTTCTTGATTTTGGGAATATTTATTGGCAAGACGCGCAGCTTGGCTATATTCTGCTAGTTGGAGCTTGATAAGCATAAGGGCGATGTCGGATTCTAAAGTGCTACCAAAAGTATCTATGCTTTGCATTAAAAGCTTATTTGCCTCGTTATAATCCCCAATACGCGCATAAAGCAAAGCAAGGTTAAACCAAGTCTTAGGATCAGTGGAATTTTTGCTCAAAGATTCAATGGCTTTGTAGTTGTTGTTAAAATACACATACATTGCCGCAAGAAGCTGATTTGTCTCCTCTTGAAAATAATCAGAAGAGCTATGTGTCAAAGAAGAAAAAGCCTCCAAATAATTACCCAAATAGAAGTTTGTCAAAGCATAAAGATGAGAATAAATCGGTAGATTCCCCGTTCTTGGCAGATAAGTTTGCGCAAGTTGCAAGTAATATTGGTATTTCAAAGGTTCTTGCAGATACAACGAACAAATCGCAGCATTTAACGCACTAATCACTCGATCTTCTCCCAAATCAATCGCTTTTTGGAAAGACTCCAAAGCCTCTGCGTAGGATTTTTCTTCCATTTGCGCGACACCTAAATTATAGTTAGAAAGCCCTTCAGAATAGTTAGAAATCTTGCCATACAAATCCAATGCTGCTTGTTTATTGCCACTTGTATAGAGGAAGTTTGCTTTTTTTATCAATGCTTCTAAATTTTCCGCGTCTGTGATAATGTCTGCCCCTTTGTTAATGACAAATTCCATAGGAGGCAAGGCGTTGGTTTGTGTTTGTGGTGGTTTCACATCGTGGGTTAGAATCCAACCAATCAAGAAAATAAATCCAAGAATTAAGAATCCAAACAGAATCGCCAAAACAACACTTAGCTTTTTGTGTTGATTAAAAAACTCTAAAAGTTTTTCAAACTTGCCTTGTGGCTTAGATTCTTGTGGTTCTTTTTTTAGAATGTCATCTAAAACACTAAAATTAGCGTCTAGCTGAATGACTTGGTTGTTTTCTTGGTTTTCTGGCATTTTATTACCTCAAATAAGATTCTAAAACTAAAGGAATCTTAATGCTTCCATCTTTTTGTTGATAGTTTTCCATAATCGCTACTAATGTGCGCCCAACAGCCAAACTAGAACCATTTAGAGTATGCACTAAGCAATTCTTTTTGTTGGAATCTTTATAACGAATCTTCGCGCGTCTTGCTTGGAAATCACGCGTATTAGAGATGGAGCTAATCTCACGATAGCAATTTTGTCCGGGTAACCATACTTCAATATCCACCGTATTACTTGCACTAAACCCCAAATCTCCACCGCAAAGCTGAACCAAACGATGAGGCAATCCAAGCGAAGTTAAAAGCTCCGAAGCACACGCAATCATACGCTCTTGCATTGTATCGCTTTCTTCTGGCGTGGTTAAAGCGACTAATTCCACCTTGTCAAATTGGTGTTGGCGGATAATCCCACGCGTATCGCGCCCTGCACTTCCTGCTTCTTTTCTAAAGCAGGGCGTATAGGCGGTTAGCATTAAAGGCAAATCCTCTTCATCTAAAATCTCATCGCGATAGAGATTCGTAAGCGTTACTTCCGCTGTGGGTATCAAATAGAGTTCGTGTCCTTTTTTGGCGTTTTTATCGCAAGATTCCTCTTCTTCAAATTCTGATATTTTAAACAAATCATTTTCAAACTTCGGCAGTTGTCCTGTGCCAAAAAGCGTTTGTGCATTGGCGATTGCTGGAGTGCCAACCTCGCTAAAGCCTCTTTTGGTATTAAAATCAAGCATATAACTAATCAATGCACGCTCTAGCTTCGCACCCATTCCCATAAATACGCTAAAGCGACTTTTTGCGAGTTTTACGCCGCGCTCAAAGTCAATCCAACCATTTTGCTCGGCTAATTCCCAATGTTCTTTAGGCTTAAAGTCAAACAAAGTAGGTTCTCCGACCTTTTTAATCTCCACATTTTCGCTTTCATCTTTGCCAAAAGGCGTTTTAGAATCCGGAATATTAGGGATATTATGCGAGAGTTCTTGAAGTTTGCCTTCCCACAATTCTACTTCTTTGGCATAAAGTGCAATCTGCGCCTTAAGCAAATCACATTCGGCTTTAAGAGCCTCAATATCGCCCCCTTCTTGCTTGATTTTAGCAAACGACTTTGTCTTTGCATTTTGCGCCGCTTGTAATTCTTCTAAAGCAGACTTTTTTTGCTTGAAATTTAAGCTACTCTCTCTTAAAGTATTTAAAAAAACCGCGTCAATACTGCGTTTAGATAGCTTTTCCATCACTTCATCAAAGTTGTGAATGAGAAGTTTTAAATCAATCATAACAGAATCCCAAAATTAAAATTAAATGCTTAGATTCTACACTAAGGCTCGTTAAAACACACTAAAATTTTACAAAAATCATCAAAAATTCCACAATAATAATGTATAATAAAAAATTATGCGTAAGGTTTCTAGGTTGGGTTTTAACCTTGTTAATTTTATAAATATTTTGGAGTAATGCTTGAATTCAGTTGGAAATTTTGCAATGGTTCTTGGGATTTTAGGTTTCGTGTCAATCGTAATTTTAGCAATCACTGCCTTTTCGGTAAGTAAAAGTGGAGACAAACTCACATCGTTTGAAAAAAAGATTCTATTCTTCGTCGCACTTTTGCTCTGTCTTGGAATCAATTTGCTTTATATTTTTTCCAATTTAGAATTATTTTTTGCATTATTTTAGACTTTTTGGCTTTTCCAAATACCACTTTGAAAGATTTTCCAATACACAAAGCCACGCACAAAAGTTTCTAAGCTAATGCAAATATAAATATAAATTGCGGGATAACCCATTGTGGCAATCACATAACAAGGCAACACGCGGAATCCCCAAATCATTATGGCATTAATTACAAGGGTGATTTTCGTAATCCCCGCCCCGCGCAATGCGCCATCAAGAATACAAATAAATGCAAAGGCAATCTGTGAGATTCCAATAGGAATTAGATAGTTGATACTTGCGCGGATTGTCGCCAAATCCTCACTAAAGAATCCCGACCAAAAGGGCGCAAAAACACTCATAAAAAACCCAACAATCCCCATAAAGATTCCACCAAGTAGCAAAGTATTTAAGGTAGAATATTTTGCTTCTAATGGCTTTTTAGCTCCGAGATTCTGCCCCATTAATGCCATTGCGGCAATCATAAAGCCAAATCCGGGCATAAAGGCAAACCCCTCAATCCTTGTCGCAATCTGATAACCTGCCAAATCATAAGTCCCATAAAGCGCCACAAACTTCGTCATTACAATGATTGCAAACAAGGTAAAAAGACGCTCACAACCGCTAGGAATCCCAATAACAAAGGCGCGTTTGATATAATCTAAATTGATTCTGCCTCTAAGCGAAATGGGGCTGTTTTGATAAAACAACAGACAAACAAATAAAGCCGAAGTCTCAAAAAATCCGATGACTAAGCTTCCAAATGCCGCTCCAAGCACACCCAAAGACGGGATAAAAAAGAATCCAAAAATCAACACATATTTCACAATGGGATTCAACATTGTAATGAAAATTTTAATATAAAAAGGTAACTTCGTCGCCCCTGCTGCCGAAAAAGAAGAAATGCTCACTTGCTTGAGCAACAACAAAGGCAAACTAAAAAGCAAAACTTCTAAATATTCGCTTCCGATTTTATGCGCGTGTGCGTCGATTCCAATCCATGCGAAAAACAAATCAAAGCTAAAAAACGCCAATAAAGTCAGGGGAAGCGAGAGACAAAAAGCGGCGAAGCTCAAACTCACAATCACTTCATTTGCGGCTTTTTTGTCATTTGCCCCTAAAAATCTTGAAACCAAAGCACTATTGCCGACAAAAATAATCGTCGTGAAAGCATAGATGAGCATAATGAAGTTTAAACTCACTCCAACCGCAACAATCGCACTTGCTCCAAGTGTGCCAATCATCAACAAATCAATTGAAAGATTAATAATATCCAAAAGCGAATTTAATCCAGAGGGAATCGCGATATTTAGGATTCTACGACTACGCGCTTTGGAAACAAAACGGATTTTATCTCGCATTTTCCTCCTTTGATAAATGTTTTGGGACGCAAGATTTACCTATGCAAACCAATCTCCCTATAAATTTCGCTTTAAAAGGAATCCTACACAGAAATATTTAAATGCGCAATCGTGCCATCTTCCTTAGTTTGTATGGAATCTGATTCCTGCGATTCTTCAGAATCCTTTTCCTTTTTTCTCTCTTTTTCTTCTTTGGGTTCTTTGCCATCGCCCTCACGCTCATCGCTAGTTTCTAGTGTTTCTTCTGTCGGGCGCACTTCTTTGATTTCATCTTGCTTATCTTGCATTTCTTGCAGATTCACCATTGCCTGAAAATCCAACTTCACTTGTGAATTTGCGTGTTGCACAGACCCTACTTGCGCATTTTGGTGGATATGAGTGATATTTCCAATAGGTGAGACTGCCATGGCTAATCCTTTTTAAGCCCAATCGTCTGCTCTTTGGCATAAACGACATTCGCGCCTGAAGTGATTTTGACAAATTTTCGCTTTGTGAAATCTATTGCATAGTTTTCGCCAATATCTTTTGTAAAACCTATCAAAATTTGCGCGGCTTTTTGTAGGATTATATCAGAAATTTTAGCCTTTCCGCAATGGATTATGCAATGCGAACTTGGAATCCCGCGAATATGCAGCCAAATATCCTCTGCTTTTGCCGCTTTTAGCAATGCGATATTTTCTTTTTCATTCTTGCCAATAGAAACTTTAATGCCATGAATAAAAAAACTTTCAAACTGCTTTAATTGCGCTTTGGATTCTTTGGCATTGGAATTTTTTTGCGCATTAGAATCTAGAATCTGCAAATCACTCAAATTCGTTACATTTTGTATCATTTTAAGCAAATTTTCATAGAATACAATTTTTTCTTTAAGATTCTGCGATTGTAGATGAATATTTTTCGCCTTTTTGGAGAGTTTTTTGGAGTTTTCAAAGAAAATTTGCGCACAATGGCTTAAGCAATAAGTTTTAGGAGGAAATGTGATTTTTTCATTCTCTAGCACAATCTCCCTGCCTTTAAAATTTGGATAAAGATAGAGATTTTGCAAAATCAACTGCCCAAAATGCGCTTCTTTTTGGGCATTACTCTCCAATGCTTCTTTGTCTTCTAAAGATTCTAAATGCTTTTGGAGTTGGGTGATTTTTTGCATAATTTGCGCACTAGATTTTGTAATCCTTGCTTGAAGCTCTTTTGTCTTTTGCTTTTTGAAATTCTCTTCAAGCGCGTTCCATAACTCTCCCTCGTCCTTTAAAATAGGCGTTTGTGTGGGCTGTGGCAATGCCAAAAGAGGCTTTGCGATTCTCACTTCGCGGAATGATTGCTCTTTGGTAATATGGCGCAACGCATCTAGCACGATTTGGTTAGAATCTAGCAAAATCAGATTCGTATTGCGTCCTGTAAATTCGGCTTGTAAGATGATTTGCGAGGTTTTATAGCTATTTTGGGTTTGTAAAAAAAGTTGCAAAATGCGATTATTGCCATCGGTTTTTGCTTTCAAGATGAGGGCGTTAAAGCAATATTTTTGCAAACTTGTATCAAAAGGGGCTTGATAGTTTTTTGAAGCGATGAGATTTTCATGAGTAGTAAAAATCGTGCTTTTGCCCTTGCTTAAATCCATAAAAAACAAATCGCCATTAATGTCAAGCTTAAACAAATTATCCGCGATTCTGTAAATGGAGCGCAATTTCAAAGGGGGAGTTTGGCTTAAGAAATTGGCAAATTTTCGTAAAGTAGAGAGATTCATACTCTTATCTTGCTGTGATGAGTTTTAGAAAAAAGCGCATTTATTTTCCCTTGACGCGTTTTGTGGCAAACTCCAATGCCTCTTTGGTGATTTCATTGCCGCTAATCATTCGGGCAATTTCGCGAATCCTGCCCTCCTCATCAAGCGGAATTACCTGTGAACCTTGCACACCTTTTTGCACCAAAAAATGCGTATCTGCGAGACTTGGCATATGGGATTGGTGCGAGATTGCAAACACTTGATAATGGCTTGATAGCTTTTTAAGAGCTTCTGCGACGCCTTGCGATTCTTCTCCGCTTAAATTCGCATCTACCTCATCTAAGATGATAATGGCTTGATTTTTTTCTTGCACACTTTGGGTAAGCAAAAGTGCAAGACGGAATCGGTTAAACTCCCCAGCACTTAGGTTTTTTAGTCCTGTATTTAGAGAAATCTCCAAAGATTCTTTGCCACAAATCGTCCAAGATTCCACTTCTTGGATTGGAGAAAACACCACTTTAGCCTTAGGCATTTTAAGAGAATTTAAAGCCAAACTTAAAGTCTCGCTAAAACTTGCCAAATGCTTTTCTCTCGCCCTAGCCAACGCATTTGCGTTTTTTTCTAAAGATTCTTTGGTGGCTTGAAACTGCACTTTGGAATCTTTTAGCAGAGAATCCAAGTTTTCGTATTTTTCTAATTCTTTTTTCTTGGATTCCAAATACTCCAACGCCTCTTCTATGCCGCCATATCTGTTCTTTAGCGCACTTAATGCTTCAATGCGATTCAAAACTTCTTCTACATTTGCATTTTCTAGCTCCCCTAACCTCTCGTTTTCTTGTGCACACAATTCTTCTAATTCATTTAAGGCATTGGTGATAAAATCATTTTCCTTGCCAATGAGATTCAAAAAATGTGCAACACAATGGCTTTGATTCAAAAACCCCTGCACTTCTTGCAAACTCTCGCTGATTTTTTCTTTTTTGGAAATTTCTTTTTTAAAAGCCAAAAGTTGCTCGTATTCGTCTTTTTTGGGATTTAGGGATTCTATCTTGCCAATTTCAAAACGCACAAATTCTTTAAGTTCTGCGACCTTTAGCGCTTCATCTTGTAGCTTTTTTAATGCAATTTTTGAATTTTGAAATTGCACAAAAGATTCTTTATAGCTTTGGAGAAGCGAAGGATATTTGGAATCCCTAAAAGCGCAAAAGCTATCAAAAACTACAAACAAACTCTCTTCGCTAATAACTTCAGACTTGGTGCTTAGGTGTTTTAAAAAAGGGGCGAAGATTTCTTGAATGCGCTTTTTGGGGATATTTTGCGCATTTAAAAAAAAGCGAATCTTATCTTTTTTGGTGAGCGTTAAAATCACTTCTCCCTCTTCTACTAACCCTTCAAACTCTGGCGAGATTCCTTGTAGCTCCAAAGTCGCCTCTAATACTTGCGCATTGCACTCACGCAAACCAAAAAGTGCTAAAATGGATTCCATTAGCACAGATTTTCCTGCGCCACTCGCCCCACTAAAGACATTGAAATGCTCACTTGGGACAAAACGCGTCTCTAGGAAAGCAGGAGAATTTTTGATAGCAATTTGACGAATCAGCAATTTTTGCATCATTCAAAATCTCCCCAATGGAATTTTTCTTTGAGAATCTTAAAATAATCCCAATGCGCATTATGAATCAATTTAACGCCATTGCTAGGCACACGAATAGAGATTTTTTGACCGAATTTTAAAGGCTTACTTTCTTGCCCATCAATAATCACATTACAACGACCCTCTTCGCCAAGCTCCACTTGCACTTCAAAACTACTTGGTAAAATCAGCGGACGCTGTGTCAGAGAGTGCGCACAAATAGGCGTCAAAAGAAGATTGTGAGAAAAAGGATAAACCACCGCACCCCCCGCGCTAATGTTATACGCGGTAGAACCTGTGGGAGTTGCAACAATCAATCCATCACCATAATATGCGTTAAAGTATTCCCCATCAATGTAGGCTTTGAGATAAATCATGGAGGTTTCATCAAGACGCGTCAAAATAATATCATTCAACGCAAAAAAACTCGCACTAGAATTTGTCTCATCTTGTATTTTGCCCTCTAGCATAATATGGTTTGCAATACGATAATCTCCGCTTTTTAAATGGGGCAGAAAGGAAGCGACTTCATCTCTTTGCAAATCTGTAAGAAATCCTAAATGCCCCATATTAATCCCTAAAATAGGCTTACCGAATGCGAAAGACCTTCGCGCAGTAGAAATTAATGTGCCATCTCCACCAATAGAAATGAGCGCATCGCATTGTTCGCATAATTCATTGAAATTCAATCCGCGCATACCAATCATTCCCGCACTTAAGGAATCCAAAATAACACGGAATCCCAAATCCAAAGCGAGACTTTGAAATTCTAAGAAATAGGCTTTTAGTTCCGGTGTGGAGGGGCGCAAAAAAACGCCCAAAGTGTGAATGGAGGGATTGCAGCTCATTTTATTCCACAAAATAAGCTTTGATACTATAACCGCGTTTGTTTTCTAGCTGTAAGCTTGGACCCTCAAAAACAACCGCATTAGGAAGTTTATCATTAATCGCACGAATCGCATTCCAAGCACGGAAACTTGCCAACCCTTCTTGTTTAAGCTCTGGAGATAATCCACGATAAGGATTCGTATCTACGATTCCTTGCACTTCAAAGGCGACCACGCGTTTGTCTGCTTGTAGCTCTTTATCTACTTTTGTCGCGATAGAAAGTAAGCAGCTTTGCGGAATCTCCCACGACCCAATATTCATAGAAAAGCATTCCGTGATGATTTGCTTTTTAGGTTTAATCGTATAACGCAATCTTGTAGTCGTGCTAGATTCCACACTACGCGCATTTTGCATTTCTTTGACAGAGAGGCTTAAGCCATCTACGGATTGTGCGAGAGAGGCGAGTTCTTTTTCTTTTTGATAAAGTGCCTCTTGAAGCCGCGCAATCTCCTCATCTTTTGCGGTTTGCACTGCTTGGGTTGTAAAGTCCCCCTGCGATTCTATGATAGGTGCTTGAGTTGGCTTTGTTTGGAATCCCAAAAGATTCTGCACTTTGTTTAGCAACGCTTCCCCGCTAGGCTGTGTTAAAAAATAATATCCGCCTCCAAAAATCAAGGCGACAAGCACGATTAGTAAAAACAAATAAGCCAAAAAACGACCTTTGCTACTAGATTCTTCAATATCTCCTAAAGAATATTCAATCGGCTTACTTTGCTCGGATTTTGGTGTTGTTTGGGATTCTGCTTTGGGTTCTTCTTTAAACTCTTCAAAGGTATCAAAAATATCTTCGGGAATCGTGGCAGAAAAACTATCAAGATTGGAATCAGTTTGGTTTTGTGTTGTATTAGACATTTGCACTCCTTATGCCACGCGTTTGAAATTAGACTTTATATTTTCATACGCTTCGTTGATTAAGCGGAATTTCTCCGCATAGCCATCAATGATTTTTTTATCCTGCCCATAGACATTATCAGGGTGATAGATTTTAGCAAGTTCTATGTAGCGATTCTTCACGCATTCAAAATCATCATTATAACCACAACCAAGAATCTTATAACTCTTTTTTAAGATTTTTTCTTCTTTGGTTAAATACTCATCAAAGCATTCAAAGGTATTGTGTGTTTTGAATGTTTCATAATCAAAATCTAGCACGATATTATGAATGACTTTCACCGAAAGTGCGCCAATGAGCTTTTCCCAAAAGTAAGGGCTACTAGAATCCAAAAAAACTTCTTGCTTTGTGAAGCTTAGCACAAAATCTTGAAACAAAGAAGTTAAATAGCGTCTTGCCAAACGGCTAGGACGATTGAGTTTCAAACAAACTTGAGAATTATCAAACGAACTTTGAATAATTTGCAAAGAAACGATGATATGCTCTAGCATTGCGCGGTGTTCAATCATCTTAATACGAATCGGAAGATAGCTACTATCAATAATGGTTTGAAAATCCTCACTGCTTTCTTTGGCTTCCTCTTGCATTGCGACATGGTATGCCCAATTCAAAAAGTAGTCCTTTTTATAACGCTCCCCATCATCAAGAATAAGCACCGAGCTTGAGAGACGATAGGCTTTGGAAAAATGCTTATAAGCAAAATCCACCGCGCGTTTTAGAAATTGCGATTCTTTTTCAATGCTGATTTGAATGTATGGCTCTAGGAGCTCTACTTTCATAAACCTTCCTTAAATCTTTCCTAATTTACGCCTTTTTTAGGCTTTCAAAACACACTAAGCAATTCCGATTCCACTTTTTAATTCTGAAGCATTAATGCGCTTTAATTCGTGTTTAATCGCTTCAAGATTCTTTGTAATTTTAGCCATTTCTTGCTTAAGTTCAAAGGAAACTTGCGCAATAAGCTGGATTTTTTCTTGCGTGGTTTGTTCGTTTTGATTTAAAAACTGCGCGTAAGTTTTTTTGAGACAATTCATCGGACCAAAAAGCCTTGCTTGGAATTGTTCAAAGCAAAACGACTCATTCAAACTCTCACGCACATTTCCCAAAGTCGGATTAAACAAAGCAAATTCTTCTTGATTTTCGCTATGCTTAGCAATCGCGTTTTTAATCTTCAAATCCAAAGATTTAAGCGTCAAATCAATCGCATTATTGTAGTTTAGTGAGAGGAAATTGCTTAGCACATTTAATTCACTGCGCAAATAAGAAGTTGCCACCAAAGCATTTTTATTAAAATCATCAAGCAGATTCTCATAACAATTCTGCGCAAACTCGTGCATTGCGCTTAAAGCCTCACTTTGTGGTGCGACAAGATAGAGTTCAATCCTCTTGGGTGCTTCGTGTTGCCAATGCGCCAATTCTGACTTTAGAGATTCTGTGTTTTGCGCGATAGATTGGACAAACAAATCCAAGAAGTTCTTAATTTGCACACTTAATGCCTTGTAATTTTTCACCAACTGCGTATCTTGGTTTTGCAACTCTATGCGGATTTTCTCTAAGGGCAAAACCACGACTTCTTTGGCGATTGCAACCGATTTGCTTCCCAAAAGACGCTTTTGCGTTTGAGTGAAATGTAACGCGTTTTTCTCCAAAGCATTAAAGATTCTCTGCGCCAAAGTATCCAACCACAAATCCAATCCAATATACAAATCATTGAATCTTTTTTGTTCTTTTTCTTGTGAAATAGCGCAATTTGTAATGTATTTTTTAAGATTCTCTTCCAAAACCTTTTGGAGATTCCAATAACATCGGTTAATCTTATGGTATTGCAAATGCAACAAAATGTGCATTTCGCGCAACTTTTTAAGTGTGCTATAAGATTTTGCAAAACTCGCCTTAGGCTTAATGGTTTGGTTTAGAAAATCAAAAATCAAAGGCATATTAGAATCCTGCATCAGCTTAGCGGAATTTTGAGAATTTAGGGATTCCAACGCATCTTTGATTTTATCTTGCGTAGCTTGATAAGCTAAATTTAGGGATTCTAAAGTCTCTTGTGTATTTTGAGATTCCTTTGCCTCATCAGAAGCTTGAAGTGCTAAGCCTTGAATCCCTTGTGCAAACTCTAAAAGCTTTGTTTCAAGGAGTTTTTGTGGGGTGTTTAATCGCGCATTTAATGCGAGTTTTGCAGAAATTGGAATCACCGCAGAAAAAATCCCTTCAAAGGCGACTTTTGCATATTCTAAACTCGTTTGCACTTCTTTTTCGTCTTTTAATCTATCCTTTTGATTCAGCACACAAAGGCTTTTTTGGGCAAAATGCGTGATAAATTCCTTAAGTAATGCTTTTTCGCTATTTTTTCCCGCATTATCAATCAAAGTCAGCCAAATAATCCCATCTACATCTTCTAGGATTTTCATCGTCGTATGCGTATCATCGGAATTTTGGGAGTTAAAGCCCGGCGTATCTAGGAAATTAATTTCTTTTAGCGACAAAATCGGCGCATAAAGGCAAAAATGATGAATGTTTTGGGAGTTTTCGCGTGAGAGCTTATGCAAGAAATCCACATTTTGCAGAACCTTGCGCCCGTCTTTATAAAGAATCTCTAAAATATAATCCTCTCCATAGCAGATTTTGCAAACCTTTGAAGTAATAGGCGTAATGCCTGTTGGTAAAATATCTTGCCCCAAAAGCGCGTTTAAAAAGGTGCTTTTACCACTTGAAAATTGCCCAATCACTGCGATTTGCATTGGCTCATTTTCTTTTTGTTCCAAATTTTCAAAAAAGCTTAACGAATAATCGTTGGGATTAAGATGATTGAGACATTCTAAAATCAGCTTTTGTGTTGGAGATTTTTGCGCGATTTTTGCTTGTAAGTGTTCGCATTCTTGAATATATTGTTTAAGCATTTTCATCTCCTTGTATCGCGCTTTGCGTCGCATAAACTTGCAAGGCTTTAAAACATTGCAAAGATTCTTCTATCGCGCCTTGGGCTTGTGCTAAAAGTTCTTCTTTTTGAGTTTTTTCTTGTGTGCTTTGCTTGGAGTTTTGCAAGGCATTTTCCAAAATCTTCGCTTTATTATCCAAATCCGCCTTTAAACTCGCTTCTAACGCTTCAAGGTTGCTTTGGAAATTTTCTATCAGTTTGGATTCTAGTGCTTTGCTTTGCTTGATGATGAGTTCAAAAAACTCTACAAATCCTACTTCAAAATCCGCATTCAAAGCGACTTGAAGCTCGTTTTTTTGATTTTTGCCATATTTTTGCGCGGATTTGGCAATACGCCAAAAAAGCTTTAATGAAGTCTTTTTCAAGAAACTTTCATCAAAATGCAAATGAAAATTTCCTAGAAGATTGGAATCTTTCTCGCAAGATTGCATCGCGCTTTCAAATTGGCTTTGGAGTTGGGTGATTTTCTTGTCCAAACTCTGTGTGCAAAAGCGCAAAACATCACTCAAAGCATCCTTTAATCCCAAATCTAAAATATTCTGCAACCGCTCATTACTCGGCGTTTTGCCCTTATCATAATCATAGACAATATCCGCGAAAATTCTCTCATTTAAGACGCTTTTCGAAACTTCTAGTTTTTGATTCAACTCTTTTTGCAAAGTAATCAAATAATCTTGTAGTTGTGTGGTTGCATTTTCTAGGGATTCTTTGGTTTGCTGCAGAGTTTTTAAGCTTTGTTCTTGTTCTATTTTGGCTTCTTGGATTAGATTTTGAATCTCACTTTCTTTAGCAAAAAGCAAACTTTTTTCTAAAATACACGCGGATTTAATGCTTTCAAAAACGCGTGAAAAACCTTGCGCACTTAGATAAACCAAGTCTTTTGCTTTGGTGCTATTGCTTCCTAATAAAGTTTGATTCAAATAAGCAAGGAGTGCATTAAAGTTAGAGGATTCCAAACTAAAGCCCAATTCTTTTGCTTTTTGTGGATTGGTTTGCACGAGCAGCGCAGGATAACTTGCAAGTGCGATAAAATCTAGCCTTTGGAGCAAAATTTGCGCGTTTTGTTGGGACATATTTTGACTTAAACGCGCCCTAATGCTTTCTTTAGTGTAGTTTAGCGCGGATTCTAACTCTTTGGGTTCTAGCAGATCCGCGTGTGTTAGCAAAATCAAGATTCTTGAAATATTGGCATTTTGCAGAGTTTGCAAGATAAACTCCACATCAATTTGCGTCGCGCTTTGTGCGGCATTCATCGCGTGGATTAGCAAATCACAACCCAAAATGTAGCCTTTCGTGATTTCCTCTCTTTGGACGATAGGATCATCAAGCCCGGGCGTATCTACGATTTCCACTTTGTTTTCTAAAAACTTCAAAGGCGTAAAAAGCGTCGTTTCTTTGATGAGATTGCACAAGCGGCTTGAATGGTTTGCCGATGTGTATTTGGGCAACTCTTCTAAGCTGATTTCAAGACTTTGTGTGGAATCTCGCACATATTTTTCCAAAAACTCCTTAAACTCTGTATTCGCTAACAACTCATCAAGCGCGGAATCTCCGATTGTGGATTGCAAATCCTCCCATTCTGCCTTATTCCAAAACTTCACACACGCACTTGGATTCTTCGCGTATTTTAAAAGCGTCAAACTCGCAGTTTCTGGAATCGTAGAACTGCCTAAAATCTCTTGACCCAAAAGCGCGTTTAAAAGTGTGCTTTTGCCCGAGCTTAACACGCCTGTAACTCCGATAGAAAAATGTTGGTTTTTAAGCTTCTCCAAAAGAGATTCCAACTCTTCTAAGCTTGAAGCGAAGTTTGGCAAATCTTGCAAATTTATCCCGCCTAACTCCTCGCGCTTTTGCTCCAACAACCTTAAGCTATTTCCTAAAAAGTCTTGTAAAAACTCGCCTTGTAAAAAATTCTCCCAAGAGGTAGAATCTTGTTTGGATTCTTGATTAGAATCCTCGCTTTCTTCTTGGATTTCTTGCTTTATAATTTCTTCTAAATGGGCTTTTACTTGCTCCACAAATGCACCTTTTGCGATTTCTTTGGATTCTAATACATTTAAATTTTCTAGCACTTTTGCTAAAAGACTTTGGGTTGCTTTGGGTTGCTTTACAAAGGCTTTGTGGATACTTAAAAGCAAGGTATATTGCACTTGCAAGATTCCTTTAAAACTTAGAGTTTTACAATACTTTTCACAGAGATTTTGAAGTGTGGAGCTTTGCCAAAAGCTATTAAAGCTTTGACTATCAAGACTTAAGAAAATCGCGATAATCTCACTTGCTTGTTCGTTTTCTAAAATATGCAAATTCCCCAATGGCACGATTTCTTTAAATAGAGATTCAAAAAATTCTCCTAACGCATTTTTTTCTTGATTCATACTCGCTCCTTAAAAATCAAACGCATTTTATAAAACACCAATGCACTCAAAAACAAAATCCCGCTCAAAAACACACAAAGCACTTCCCAACCAAAATGATGATAAATAAAGCTTGGCATAGTCGTCCCAATCGTGCCTCCGGTATAATAAAACGCGAGATACAAGCCATTTGTGATTCCTTTTTTGTCGCTGATAGAATTTACAACAGCTGATAAAACCGAATGCACGATAAACATTCCGATACAAATCACAAAAACCGCGAAAAATAGCCACCAAAAGCTTCTTAAAAGCATAATCAAAGGCGCGATTCCAAAAATCACAAAGCCAAAAACAATTGCGCGTAAATCCCCACCAAGCAATCGTTTAATGCGCCCTGCCAAAAGCGCGGTGATAATGCCAATAAGATAACCAAGATATAAGAATCCAATTTGCGCAGGGGTTATATCGGGATTTAAGGCTTTGATTTCAAAAGGCATAAAATTCAATGCGCCTTGAAAGCAAAACAACACCAAAAAAGCCCCCATATAGAGGATTGCATACCGCTTGTCTTTAAGCAATTCTAAAACAATCTTTGGCGTGATTTTAGCATTTGCCATTTGAGAGCTTTGCGGGAGTTTATAGGAAAGAATCGCAACGATTAGCGTGGTGATTCCTAATGCGCCAAAAGTAAATTGCCACGAAGAAATAGAAGTGATAAACCCACCACCAACGCGCGAAAGCACACCACCAAAAACCGTGGAAGCGACATAAACGCTGACATATTTTTGTATGTTTTGCGTCTTTACGCGCGTTAAAGTCGTTAAAGTCGCAGTTAGAGCCGCTGGAATCGCAAGAGCCTCAAACAAACGCAGAGATAAAAAGGTCTGATAATCTTGTGCGAAACACAGCCAACATTGCAAGATTCCAATCAAGCCCAAAGAAACAAACAAGACTTTGCGCGTATCAAATTTTTCTAGCAAATAACCATACACAATGGGCGCAAAAGCAAGTGCAAACAAAACCACAGAAGTAAAAAGCGTAACTTGCGCGATAGAGATTCCAAACTCCTCCATAAAAAGAGGCTGCATGGGTTGCGTAATATAAAGGCTAGAAATCGTTACCATAGCACTTAACATTACGACAAACAAAATGTAATTTTTCACAATTTTTCCTAATTTTCCCAAATGGTTAAATATTCTTAGAACTTTTATAAAATTTTAAAGCAAATTTGCTAAAGATTTTTTGAAATATGCGTTCTTGCGCGGATTTCACTCGCGGAATCCATAATTTAAACAGCCCGCAATTCTACTATTTTCGTCATTGCGAACGAAGACGCAGCAATCCACAACTTCAACAACCATTCGCTTACTAGCCTACAATTCCACTACTTTGCCCTTGCAATCCTCACAATAACGCCCTAGCACAATCCTTTTGTTATTGTCAATAACAGATAAAAATCTTAAGCCTATAATTCTTAAAAATTCAAATTAATAATTTTATAAATTCAACTTGTATTTATAATTTTTTGCTAAAATTTCCGCTTGATATTTAATCTATTTTATCATCTAAAGTTAGGAATCTCTATGCAAAATTCTTTTAAAGCATCAAAATCTTACACGCAAGATTCTTTTTCAAGTGCACAAATAGAATCGTTTATAGAAAAATTATTAGGCAAAGAAAAATGCTTCACCTACGAGTTCTCCGCCCCTGCGAGTTTCAATCTCCAACCGCTTTTTGACAATCTTAAAAGCGAACATTTCATCGCTAAACTAGACGCATTTGTCTGCACAGATTCTCCATTGGGCAAACTCAAGCACAGCGCGATTCTTGCAAGTCTTAAGATTCAAAATACTTTCAAAATTCCAAGCATTACAACCATTTCTATGCGGGACAAAAACACCCTCGCCCTACAAAGCGACCTTTTGGGTATGAATAGTTTGGATTTGCGCCTTATACTAGCACTCACAGGCGATCCTTTAAGATTGGGCAACCAACCCCAAGCGAAAGGAGTTTTTGAAGGAAATAGTCTTTTGCTTCTTAGAATCATCAATGCACTCAACCAACAAAAAGATATTAATAGCGAAAATATCCACGGGGATTCCAAGCCCATTTATCCCTTTTGCGTTTTAAATTCTTATGCCAACAAAAAAGAAAATCTCTATCGCAAAATGCAAGAAAAAATCCAAAATGGCGCACAAGCGATTTTCACCCAACCCATTTATGACCCAAATATCGCGCAAGAGTTGTTGCAATGGTGCGAAGAAATCAACGCACAATGCCAAACAAAATGCGTTTTAGTCTTTGGATTTTTCCCGATTTTTTCTTATAAGACCGCACTTTTTTTGCACCACAAATTACCCGGCGTTTTCGTCCCTCAAGATTGGCTTATACAAATGCAAGAAGCAAGTCTAAAAGGCACGGAATCTCAAGTGGGCTTAGAAAAAAACAAAATGCTTTTCCAAACACTCTATAAATTGCACCAAAAATTTCATTTTATGAGTGCCAATAAACCGGATTTGATTGAAAAAATCATTTGCTAGAGAATAAAAATTTGTAAAAATTATTTAATTTTTCAAAGAGAATTTGCTACACTTCAGTTTTATTTTGATACCAAAACCCAACAAATCTTTAAGGTGAGAAATGAAGCAATCGTTAAAAAATCCGATAAAATCCTTTCTTAATGAATGGTTTTATGGCTTTGCATTGGTGCTTTTAGTGAGCTTATTTAGCTTTTTTCTCGCTTCTTTGCTCACGCAGTTTTTTTTATCTCCTTTGATTATTGGCGTCGTGTTTGGAATCCTCGCTTCCCCGATTTTTAGAAAAACCCAAAACAAATGCGAAAAAGCTGTTGTATTTAGCGCGAAAAAGCTTCTTAGGGCTGGAATTATTCTCTATGGCTTTAATGTAACCCTGCAAAGTATCGCATTTGTTGGCTTTAATGGAATCCTGCTAAGCCTCTTTGTTGTAGTTTTCATCTTAAGTGTTGGCTATTTTTTGGGGGTTAAGATTCTAAAGTTAGACAAAGAAATTGCGATTTTAGTGAGCGGTGGTAGCGCGATTTGTGGAGCGGCTGCGGTTTTGGCATTAGAATCCTCACTCAAATCCCAACCTTATAAAGGAATCATCGCCGTAGGAACGGTGGTTGTTTTTGGGCTTTTGGGAATGTTTTTATATCCGATTCTTTACTCGCTTGATTGGATTCCTCTTAGCCTCACGCAGGAGGGATATTATATTGGACTTACCTTGCACGAACTAGCCAATGTCGTAGGTGCGGGAGGGACAATCTCACAAGAAACGCAAGAAATTGCCTTGATTGTCAAAATGATTCGCGTTTTGTTGCTCGTCCCTGTTTTGCTCGTGATTCCTTATTTTCTACGCAAAAAAAAGGAATCCGAAAAACTACATATTCCTTGGTTTGCCTTTTGGTTTTTAGCAGTTGTCCTCACGCATTCTTTCTTCGCATTTCCCGATGAATGGGTTAGTTTTTTCCGATTTTTATCGGGATTCTTTTTGGTTATGGCGATGAGTGCCTTAGGGCTTCAAGTAGATTTGAAGAAATTTTTAGAATCCGGAGGCAAAGCCTTTGGATTGGCGTTTGTTTTGTTTGGCATTCTTATGGTTGGAGGATTTTTCCTTGTTTATTGTTTTGTTCCATTTATTTAGCACACAAGAAGTCAAAAAGGATTCCAATGGCTGATCGCCCTTTGTTTGTGCTTAGTGTAGCCTTGATTACTATTAGCATTATTTTTTCTTATTCGCTTTCTTCTTTTGCGGTTTTGTATTATGATTATGGAGAGTTTCATTTCGTTTTGCGCCAACTCACCGCTGGATTGCTCGGGATTCTGCTAATGTGGGGAATCTCGCGCTGCAATCCTGATAATTTTATTCTGTGGTTTGGCTTTACTTTGTTTTTTGGCGGAATCTTTTTAATGTTTATTATGCACTTCTTGCCCGAAAGCCTTGCAACAAGTGCTGGTGGAGCTAAGCGTTGGATTCGTTTGCCCTTTTTCTCACTCGCGCCTGTGGAGTTTTTTAAAATCGGATTCGTAACCTTTTTGGCTTGGAGCTTCGCGCGTAAATTTTCCCTTTTAGAGCGAAAAACACTCAAAGAAGAGTTTATTACTTTTTTACCTTATGTTGGCGTTTTTTTGGTTGCGGTTTATTTGATTGCTATTTTGCAAAACGACTTAGGACAAATCGTGCTTTTAGGAGCAACTCTAGCCTTAATGATGATTTTTGCGGGTTCATCTTTTAAGCTTTTTTTGTATCTTTTAAGTGGAGCTTTTGTGCTTTTTATCCTTGTCATTATTACAAGCACACACCGCATAATGCGTATTAAGGCTTGGTGGGCTGGAGCGCAAGACTTGATTTTATCTATCTTCCCGCAATCCATTGCGAACTCTTTGCGCGTTGAAAACTTGCCCGAACCTTATCAGATTCAGCATTCCCTTAATGCCATTGCCAATGGAGGAATCCTAGGCGAAGGATTGGGCAATGGCTTGATTAAACTAGGATTCTTAAGCGAAGTGCATACCGATGTGATTTTAGCAGGAATCACCGAAGAAGTCGGCTTCATAGGTTTATCTTGCATTAGTTTGATTTTTGTCGCACTGATTTTTAGAATCCTAAAAATCGCCAATCGTTGCGAAAACATTATGTATTATCTTTTTTGTTCGGGAGTTGCGGTGATTTTGGGATTCTCTTTCCTTATTAACGCCTTTGGAATCTCTGGATTGATTCCTATCAAAGGAATCGCTGTTCCATTTTTAAGCTATGGCGGAAGCTCTATTTTAGCTACAAGCATTATGGTAGGAATGGTGCTTTCTATCAGTAAAACTGCGAAAATGATATAAGAGATTTGGGATTGCGAGGATTCAACATTGCCAAAGCATTACGATAAACTTCTCGCAAGATTGCAAAAACAGCCCTTAAGCCAAAATGAATTTTTATCCCTGCTTTCCGAAGCTACGGGTTTGTTTGGCGACACAGAAAGTGAGCTTGAAATCATCAAAGGCAGCGGAATCCCATTACATTTCGCACACGATAAAGTCTATTACCGCCCTAATCTCACGCCCATAGAATCAGAAACCTTTTGTATCGTAGATATTGAAACCAATGGACATAATCCTCAAATCCACTCCCCCATTGAAATTGGCGCGGTAAAATTTAGCAATGGCAAGATTATAGATTCTTTTGAATCACTCATTTTTTGCGAAGAGATTCCCGAATACATCACCCAAATAACAGGCATTAATGCGCCAATGCTTGTTGATGCGCCCAAGATTCCAAAGGTTTTAGAATCCTTTAAATTGTTTTTAGGGGATTCTATTTTTGTGGCACACAATGTGAATTTTGATTACAACTTTTTAAGCCATTCTCTTTATCGTTATGGCTTTGGATACCTTTATAATACAAGGCTTTGCACGATAAAACTCGCTCAAAAAACCCTACAAGCCCCTCGCTATTCTTTAGGATTTTTAAATGAATTTTTAGGCATTAATAATCAAAATCTTCACCGTGCTTTGCAGGATTCCAAAACCGCTTTGGAAGTTTTTAAAATTTGCCTTACAAACTTGCCAACAAATCTCTATACAAGCAAGGATTTGCTAGAATTTATCAAAAAGGAGCCATCATTATGTCAGAAAAACAAAAGACAAAACAGCCTAAAACAAGATTCCTAACCCGTGATTATCCTGCGAATTTCGCCTCACTTCCAAGCCCGTGCTATGTGCTAGAAGAAGCCAAATTCAAACAAAACTTGCAACTTCTGCAATCTGTGCAACAAAAAAGTGGGGCTAAAATCCTACTAGCCCTCAAAGGCTACGCACTTTGGAGAAGCTTCCCCTTGGCAAAAGAATATTTAAGCGGAATCACGGCGAGTGGAATCTATGAAGCGCGTTTAGGCTATGAGGAGTTTGGCAAGGAAATCACGACCTTTAGCCCCTCTTACAAATCAGAAGAAATGCAAGAGCTTGTGCAAATCTCCGATCATATTATTTTTAACTCCTTTACGCAATGGCAGACTTTCAAAGGAATCATAGAATCCCAAAATGAGCTTAGAGTGCGCGAAGGAAGGGCAAAAATTGAAGTAGGTTTGCGTGTCAATCCACAATACAGCGAAGTAAGCCCGGAAATCTACAATCCTTGCGTTGAGGGTTCAAGACTTGGAATTCCGCCAAAAGAATTTAAAAAAGGCGTGAAAAAGTTTGGCTTAGAGGGCGTGAGTGGATTGCATTTCCATACACATTGCGAACAAAATAGCGATGCGCTTAAACGCACATTGACGCATTTTATTGCTCATTTCAAGGATTATATCCCGCAAATGCGTTGGATTAACTTCGGCGGGGGACATCATATTACGCGCAAAGATTATGATGTGGATTTGCTAATTAAGCTGATTTGCGACTTCAAAGCGAGATTCCAAACAGAAGTTTATTTAGAGCCCGGCGAAGCGGTGGGTTGGCAATGCGGATTCCTCATTGGTAGTGTCGTAGATATTGTGCGCAATGGCATTGAGATTGCAATCTTAGATGTGAGTGCCGCAGCGCATATGCCAGATTGCCTAGAAATGCCTTATCGCCCGATGATTCGCAATAGTTTTAAAGCAAAGGCACACAAAAAGCACAACAAACTTAAACTTAAAGGCGATAAACCCTATGCTTATCGTTTGGGCGGTCCTACTTGTCTTGCGGGAGATGTTATTGGGGATTATAGTTTCAAAGAACCGCTAAAAATTGGCGACCGTTTGATTTTTGAAGATATGGTGCATTATACTATCGTCAAAAACAATACTTTCAATGGGATTCCACTACCTTGCATTGGAATGTTGCGCGAAAATGGAGAATTTGAATTGTTTAAAGAATTTTCCTATCAAGACTACAAACATCGCAATAGCTAAGATTCAGCACTTAGCATAGAATCCGCTGAACCATTATTTTAAGAATCGCGAAAGATTCCCACAAAGCGGATTCTACCTCACCTCTTACAAACACCATTTGCAGACCTATAAGGATTCTGCCACCAAAGCACAAAATCGCCCTTGCACATTTATCAACAAATCCAACCCAAAATAAGCCTAGAAAGATTCTCCAATGCGCAATTACAGGCACAATACAAAAATTTACCATACTTAAACTACGGATTCTCAAAAAAGAAAGTTACTTAAAAAGCTTTAAATTAAGAAGTTACTCGCACTCATCTCGCCCTTTGCAATCACGAGGGCGAGATTTCACAATGCAAAATAAAGAGGAAAGAATCTTGGAGAATCTTAAATTATGCTTGTGCGAAAAGCCGTTTAGGATTCTTAAATAGCAAAAGCACAAACCAAGCAATCAAGCCACAAAGCACGACAACCGCACCAAGTGCCGCATCATCGCCACTAAGGTCCAAAAACGGCTCTCCCTCACTTAATGCGAAGATACAATCCACAATCCACATTAACCCCGCACCCCAATACATAAGGCTTAAAGTTCCTAGTTGGAGATTCTTTTGTGGATTACTCACAAACCAAGTAATGCTTGAAATTACCGCTGCAAACAAAGTAATGAGCAAACACATTATGGTCCCTTTTAAGCCATTTGTGCTTTAGAAGTGAGATTGGCATACATTTTGTCTGCGCAAACTACCATAATAGCCCAAATCGCGACAATCAACGCAACTTGCGCACTTCCAATCGTTAGGATTTCGTGAATCATTGCTTGTGTATCTTCTGGAGAACTCATTGCGGTCAAAAACGGCGGATAAGCGACAATCTCGCCATGCCATATATGCTCAATACAAAGCAAAAAAGCACCGCCCCACAACATATTAACAAGCCAACCTAGTTTGCGACTCCAAGAGATTTTGTGAGCAGTGTTTTGCACACTTCCACAAGCTTCTTCTTTTTTGGCAACGCCTTTTTTAACGACGCTTAAAACACCTGCAACAACGATGGATTCAACAAAACATGCCATATCAGCACCTCCGATTTTTAAAAAAAGTTAAAAAATAATAAACTAAAATATCTTAAGATTCCATTATATCGCAGAATCTTATTCTACACCGCCCAACCAAAACAAAGCCTCTAAAGCACACTTAAAGCACCCACCACAAGGCTAACCACAACACCCACTAGAATCGTAACAATTTGACTTTTACGATTCTTTTTAATATTAAACAGAGTAATCATCAATCCCGAAATATAAAGCAGAATTAAAGTTAATCCAAAGCTAATCGCCAAAACATCAAAATACCATTTTGCTTTGGATTTATGCAACATAATCATATCGCCAATCAAGCTACGCTCAATCGTAGTAATCGTCCAAGAAGAATCCGGATTCTGCTTGATACTTGCTGCATAATGCACACTGCCAACCTCTAACGCCCCGCTTTTTCTATTGACTTTTGGTTCAAGGTTTGTTGGGATACTTAGATGATTGCTTTTAAGATATTCCACGAGTGCTTGCGCTTCTTGTCCCTTTTCTATCTCTTGCTCCAAAGTATAGGTTTGCTTCGTTGCCCCAAAATCTTGATTGATTCCACAAATATACAAAACCCCGCTTAAGGCATACATTAACGCCAAAGGCAAGAAAAACAAACTAAGATAAATGTGAATATTGCGAAATTGTTTCGTCATTAAAGACTCCTTTTAAAAAATAATCGCAAGTATATTGTCAAAATGTGAAGAAAATGTGAAGTATTCTTAACTTTAATTTGCTAGAATACTTGAATTTAAATTTCTAAGGAAACTTATGCGCATTTCTCCTTTTGCTTTTTGTTTGGTTGGCTTTCTTACTCTCTCTGTTTGGCTCAATGCGCAAACTTATAGCGATTCTGCTTTTAGTGCCAATGGTGAGGTAAAATACAAGAATTTTACACATTTTGATTATGTCAATCCCAACGCACCAAAGGGCGGACATATCAAGCAATACGCGTTGGGAAGCTTTGATAGCTTTTATGATTTTTTACTCAAAGGCACAAGTGCCAAAGGGCTTTCTTTGTTATATGATACTTTAATGGTTCGTTCTTTTGATGAGCCTAGCAGTCAATATGGCTTGATTGCTAAGCAAGTTCAAAGAGCGCGTGATAATTCGTTTGTGATTTTTCATTTGGACGAAAATGCGCGTTTTAACGATGGCGCAGAAGTAACTGCCTTTGATGTGGAGTTTAGCTTCCAAACCATCGCGCGAGGAGAGAATCCCTCTATGGTGCGCTACTACGCAGATGTCAAAGAAGCCATTGTCGTAGATAAATACACGATTCGCTTTAATTTCAAAAATCCAGAGAATCGCGAATTAGCCTTAATCCTTGGAGATTTGCCTGTTTTGCCAAAGCATTATTACAAAGACGCGAATCTTAGCGAAAATCCTCTCAAACTCCCGCTAGGAAGCGGTCCTTATACTTTGGATTCTTTTGACGCAGGAAGAAGCCTTACCTATAAACGCGCCAAAAACTATTGGGCGCACAATCATAAAACGCGCATAGGAAGTTTTAATTTTGACAAAATTACTTTTGATTATTACAAAGACGACGCGGTCGCGCTAGAAGCTTTTAAATCCGGTAGATACGATTACAGAGAAGAATCTAGTGCTAAAAATTGGGCATTGGATTATCAAGGAGTTGCCCTCAAAAATGGAGATATTCAAAAGCTAGAATTACTCCATTCTTTGCCAAGTGGAATGCAAGGATTCGTCTTTAATTTGCGCAAACAACTCTTTCAAGATAGGCGTGTGCGTGAGGCTTTGGGACTCGCATTTGACTTTGAATGGAGCAATAAGAATCTGTTTTTTAGCCAATATCATCGCACAAAAAGTTTTTTTGATAATTCCGAATTTGCAAGTGTTGGGATTCCATTAGGCGCGGAATTAGAGATTTTGGAATCTTACCGCTCCAAACTTCCACCAGAGATTTTCACACAAAGCTTTTCTTTGCCCAAAAGCAAGGGAGATGGCAATAATCGTGAAAATCTCAAAAAAGCACAAACACTTTTAAAAGAAGCCGGATTTGTCTTTAAAAATGGCAAACTCTATCCGCCTAAAGCAGAGGATTCTACTGCGGAATCCTATGAGAAAGGACAACCCTTCACCTTTGAATTATTGCTCGTCAGCCCTGCAATGGAGCGTGTGGCGATTCCATTTCAGAAAAACTTACAGACTTTGGGCATTACAATGAAAATTCGTGTCGTAGATATGAGCCAATACATCAACCAACTCCGACAATTTGACTATGATATGATTGTAAGCGTTTTCCCACAAAGTCTTTCTCCGGGCAATGAACAAGCATTTTTTTGGGGTTCAAGTGCCGCAGATTCCGCAGGAAGCTATAACTATATCGGAATCAAAAATGAAGTTGTGGATTCCTTGATTGATAGAATCATTCAAGCCAAAAGCTACCAAGAACTTCTTGTAAGCACACGCGCGCTTGATAGGGTTTTGCTGTGGGAATATTATGTGATTCCACATTATCACGCAAAATCCTTTAGGGTTGCGTTTTGGGATTTTTTAGAACACCCTGCCATTGCCCCAATCTACAATATCGGCTTTGAAACTTGGTGGGCGAATCCCGAAAAGCTCAACAAACTACAGGCAAAATATCCAAATTTCAGACGCTAAAGGGCAAATTTGAAACAATATATCCTAAAAAGGCTTTTGTTGATTCTCCCAACTTTGCTTGGCATTATGACTTTAAACTTTTTCATTATTCAAGCAGCTCCCGGAGGTCCCGTAGAACAGATGATTGCGCGTTTGGAGGGAGTGGGTATGCAAGGAGAAGTAAGCCAAAATAGCCTTTATAAAAATCAAGGCTTAGATGAAGAAATGATTGCACAGATTCAAGCTCTTTATGGCTTTGATAAACCGCTTTTGGAGCGATATTTCTTAATGCTCAAAAACTATTTGTGTTTTGAATTTGGCAAGAGTTTTTATAAAAACACCGCAGTCGTGGATTTGCTCTTAGAAAAACTCCCTGTTTCCATTAGTTTAGGGCTTTGGAGCACTTTGTTAATTTACCTCATCTCCATTCCACTAGGAATCCAAAAAGCACTCAAAGAGGGAAGTGCGTTTGATCATCTCACAAGCACTTTAATTATCGTTGGCAATGCGATTCCAACCTTTTTATTTGCCCTGATTTTGATTATTTTCTTCGCAGGAGGAACTTATTTTAATCTCTTTCCTTTGCGCGGAATCGTAGGCGATGATTTTGGGGATTTAAGCTTATTTGGCAAAATCAAAGACTATTTTTGGCATATTACCTTGCCTGTTATCTCGCTTAGTATTAGCGGGTTTGCAACTTTGACTTTGCTGTCTAAAAATTCCTTTTTGGAGGAAATTCACAAACAATATGTCAAACTCGCTTACGCTAAGGGATTAAAGGAATCCCAAGTGCTTTACCGCCATATTTTTCGCAATGCAATGTTGCTCATCATCGCTTCTATTCCCTCTGCATTGCTTGGGATTCTACTAAGTGGCTCTTTGCTGATTGAAATCATCTTTTCGCTAGATGGTTTGGGGCTTTTGGGTTATGAATCCATTATCACGCGGGATTATCCTGTGATTTTTGGTTCTCTTTATATTTTTACGCTTTTTGGTTTGATTATCGGGCTTATCAGTGATTTACTCTACACAATCACAGACCCAAGAATCCATTTTGGGAAGGCGTAAATATGCGGCACAGAATCCCAAACCGAAGATTCCTAACTTTCAAGCAAAACAAACGCGCGTATGTCTCGCTGTGGATTTTTGCAGTGCTGTTTGTGCTTTGTATGAGCGCAGAATTTATCGCAAATGACAAACCACTTTTTGTGCGCTATGATGGGGCAAATTACTTTCCTTTATTTAAAGACTATCCCGAAACGACTTTTGGCGGAGACTTTGAAAGCCTTGCAAATTATAATGATCCTTATTTACAAAACAAAATCCACGAAAAAGGGTTTTTTATAATGCCTCTAATTCCTTATGCTTACGATTCTGTGATTTATGATTTACCCTCACCCGCTCCCTCTCCACCGAGTTTTAGGAATCCTCTTGGCACAGATGATTTGGGCAGAGATGTGCTTTCAAGATTGCTTTATGGACTAAAAACCTCTATTTTGTTTGGCTTGATTCTTACCTTTTTTAGCTCCATCATCGGACTTTTGGTTGGGGCAATCTGCGGGTATTTTGGTGGCAAAATAGATTTACTCGGACAACGATTGATTGAAATTTGGAGCGGTATGCCAATCCTCTTTGTTTTAATTATTTTTGCAAGTCTCTTAGAACCAAATTTTTGGAGTATTTTATGCGTGGTTTTGCTGTTTTCTTGGATTGCGCTTGTGCCTTTTGTGCGTGCAGAGTTTCTAAAAGTGCGAAATCTTGATTATATCAAAGCTGCCAAAATGCTAGGCGTTAGCCACTTTCGCATTATGTTGCATCATATTTTGCCAAATGCCCTTGTAGCCACGCTTACTTATTTGCCTTTTATTCTTTGTGGCAGCATTACAACCCTTGCTTCTTTGGATTTTTTAGGGCTTGGATTGCCTCCGCCAAGTGCGAGTTTGGGAGAACTCCTCTCGCAGGGTAAAAACAACTTAAACGCCCCTTGGCTTGGACTTAGCGGATTCTTTGCGCTAAGCATATTACTTTGTTTGCTTGTATTTATCGGAGAGGGTTTGCGGGATTCTTTGCGCAGTGAAAATATCCTTATTAAAGACAACAAAGGCAACCTCCAATGAATCCTCTTTTACAAATCCAATCCCTCCATGCCTCTATTCAAGGATTCCAACTTGAAAGCATTGATTTTAGCCTCCAAGCAGGGGAAACTTTGGGGATTGTTGGCGAATCTGGAAGCGGCAAAACCTTGCTTAGCCATTTGATTTTAAGACTTATCAAAGATTATCAAGTGCAAGGAGGAAAGATTTTATTTGTAGGAGAAGATTTACTCCAATTCAAAGAATCCCAAATGCAAAGTTTGCGCGGAAAAGGAATCAGCTACATCTTTCAAGAGCCTCTAAGCGCACTTAATCCTCTGCAAAAAGTCAAAAAACAACTTGGTGAAGCAATTTGGATTCACAATCCAAATATCGCAAAAACAGCATTGCAAGAGAAGATTTTAGAACTCTTAACTAATGTTAATCTACCCACAAAAGTTTTAGAATCCTATCCTTATGAGCTTAGTGGCGGACAAAGACAACGCGTGTGCATTGCGATTGCACTTGCAAATTCCCCTAAAATTCTAATTGCCGATGAGCCAACTACTGCTTTGGATTCTACAACACAAGCGCAAATTCTAAATCTCTTAAAAGATTTACAAAAAAAATTCAATCTTAGCATTCTGTTTATTAGCCATAATCTCGCTGTTGTCGCGAAACTTTGCCCCAAACTCATCGTGCTTCATCAAGGCAAAATTATAGAAAGTGGAGCGACACAAGAAATACTCCAAAACCCAAAAAATCCTTACACAAAGTTGCTTATTCAATCGTTAGGATTCCATTACAATCAAGAATCTTATGACACACAAACACTTCTAAAAGTCAAAAATCTAAGCGTCCAATATCCGATTAAAAAAAGCTTTTGGGGTAAAACCCTAGAATCTTTCACTGCCTTGCAACCCCTTAGCTTTGAACTAAAAGAGGGAGAAAGCTTAGGGATTATTGGAGAATCAGGAAGTGGCAAAAGTAGCCTAGCGCATGGGCTTTGTCGTTTGCTAGATTCCCAAATCATACAAGGCGAAGTGAATCTTTTGGGCAAAAACTTCTTTGCACTTAAAGGCGAGGAATTGCGCAAGGCTAGGAAAGAGATTCAAATCATTTTCCAAGACCCCTTTAGCTCTCTAAATCCTAAAATGAATATTTCTCAAATCCTACGAGAAGGAGTCAAAGCGCACCAAAAAGAACTGCATTGGGATTTTAAAAATTTGCAAGAAAAAATTACACAAAGCCTCTTTGATGTAGGCTTAGACGAAAGCTATCTCAAACGCTATCCCAATGAGCTTAGTGGCGGACAAAGACAGAGAATCAGTATCGCTAGAAGTTTGATTTTGCGCCCAAAAGTGTTGATTTTAGACGAACCTACAAGCGCGTTAGACCGCGCAACGCAAAGCCAAATTTTAGCTTTATTATTAAACCTTAGCAAACAATATCATCTAAGCTATCTTTGCATTAGCCACGATTTAAGCGTGATTGCAAGTTTATGCCAAAATGTATTTGTCCTCAAAGAGGGAAAAATGCTTGAATATGGCGCAACACAAGAAGTTTTTAAATCTCCCAAACACCCTTATGTTAAGACTTTATTAGAAGCAGCCCATTAACGTAAAGCCTTTTTGTTATTGTCTTACACTTTGTTATTGCAAGGCGCACGAAATACAACAAAGCACACACTGCTCACGAAGTTGCATTTAGTAATTTCTCGCAATAACGAAAGGTAACACAAAATGCAAGGTGGAATCTCGCAATGACACACGGCGAGGCAAAGGCTAATGCAAGACGAACAGGCAATAAGGAAAGATTTTCTTTGAAGCGTTAGCGAAAGAGAAAAATCAAGGTTGCCTTTTCTTGTCTGTGAGTTTGCATTAATCTTTGGCTAGGATTGTGATTGAATGCGGAATCTCAAACAATAAAGTGAAATCCTTTAAGGCGAGATTTTGGGCGCGGATTTGCAAGTGTGGGCAAACTGCGTTAGCAATGTGCGCCACGAAAACCTAACGGTTTTCTTGCAATGATGCAGTGGCGGATTCTTTGCAATGACGGCGGATTACTCACATTACGGATTGACAAGACAAGTCAAACTACTCTACAAAAATCCTAACTTGTGTTAATGTATCCACACGAGATTCCACTACGCCAATCATTTGCGCGGATTCTATCCCTGCTTCTTTTAATCTCTCCAAAAGCATTTTAACCTGTCCTTGTGGCAAGGCAAAGACCAATCCACCCGAAGTTTGCGCATCAAAAAGTAAAATCTCTAAGTCCCTAAATTTAGAATCACTTTTCAAACGAAACTCACACAAATGCTTAATTGCTCGTTCATTTCCACAGCTTCCACCAGGAATAATGCCCATTTTGGCAAACTCTATGGCTTCTTCCACCAAAGGAATAGATTGCGAATCTAAATGAATGTTAATTTTTGGATTCAACATTTCGCTCAAATGCCCTAAAAGCCCGAATCCCGTAATATCTGTGCAAGCGTGAATATCAAAGTCTTTTGCGATTTCACAGGCTTTGCGATTCAAAGCCGCCATAATCCGCGAAATCTTATCTGCTACTTTAGAATCTAGCATATTTGCCTTCAACGCCGTCGTTAGCACACCCATGCCAATGGGCTTCGTCAAGACCAAAACATCGCCAACTTGCGCCCCATTATTGCGCCAAATCCTTTGTGGGTTAATAATTCCACTCACACTCAAACCATATTTTTGCTCACTATCAGATACCGTATGTCCGCCAACTAGCACTCCTCCAGCTTCTTTAATCTTAGATAATCCACCCTCTAAGATTGCACTTGCATATTCTTGTGGAATCCTACAAGAATCCCACATCATCAGGTTTAATGCGCATTTTACGATTCCGCCCATTGCATAAACATCACTAAGCGCATTCGCCGCTGCAATCTGCCCATAAACATAAGGATCATTTACCACAGGAGTGATAAAGTCTGCAGTCTGCACGAGTGCGATTTCAGGTGTTAGCCGATAGACGCCTGCATCTTCATTACCTCTAAAATCCACCAGAATATTATCATTTGCTAAGTTTTTTAAGGGAGTGGCGATTTGTGAAAGGTCTTCCAGACCTATTTTACCAGCTCAACCTGCGACTTTAACAAATTGTGTAATTTTAATCTCTTCTTTATTTTCTTGCATAAAATCTCCAAATTTTTTAGCATAAACTTAAGTTTTACCTTATTTTAATATTTTTTTCTGCAAAATTATACAAAAAATTTTGAACTTTAAGGCTTGGTGTGGAAATTTTATCCTTAGACCCTTTGTATCTTGTCGCACTTTTGGCAATCGGGATTCCAACAGGAATCTTATCGGGATTATTTGGAATCGGTGGTGGGGCGATTATCGTGCCTTTTATGATTCTACTAGGCAATGACATTAAAATAGCCGTTGGAATCTCCATTATGCAAATGATTTTTTCTTCCATTTATGGCTCTTATATCAACTACAAACAGCACAATCTTGACTTTAGAGACGGGATTTACGCAGGTTTTGGCGGATTAATTGGCGCGGCATTTAGCGGTATGGTAGTAGATACGATTCCTTCACGCATTTTAGAGGGGGTTTTTACGCTTTTTATCGCTTATTCCTTAGTCAAATTTTTCAAAGCAAATGCCGAGGGCGGAGAAAGTAGATTAGGGAATGGAATTGGCGCAAGGCTTTTTTTAATAGGCGGAAGTTGTGTAGTAGGAGTGTTTGCCATCTCACTTGGAGTCGGCGGAGGAATGATGCTAGCACCCTTGTTGGCTTATTATCTAGGATATAGCAGCAAGAGAATCGTTCCCATTTCCCTTTTCTTTATTATTTTTTCCTCCATTTCGGGCTTCACTTCACTTGCGCTGCATGGCTATACAGACTACAAACAAGGCTTTTTAGTTGGAATCTCCTCAATTATTGGTGTGCGGATTGGGATTTGGCTACTTGGCAAAATCAATGCCAAAAAGCACAAATACGCCCTGCTTGTTTTGTATTGCTTGATTCTTGTCTTTATGCTTAAAAAAATATTTTTGGGCTAATGGGTGGTAAGCCAATTATCATCACAAAATTGTGTAGAATCCCCATTGCATCATTGAAAGACAACACCGAAGCAATTCATAACCCAAATCACTCACAATTCACCACCTCGTCATTGCGAGAAATTGCTAGACTTCGTGGCAATCTATGATGTTAGCTTTAAGGAAAATAATACAATGGAATCTTTAAAGCAAAATTCTAAATTATGGATTGCTTCACTGCGTTCGCAATGACGACAAGTTGTGCTACTGCGTCATTGCGAGATGACGGAATCGCGGGTGGATTTGCTGTTATAAATTGTCTTTGAATGTAAATTCTTCTGGGGGCGGACAAACAAAATTATATCCCAAAAGTGCAATGGAATACGCGTGGAGCAAAATACGATTAGCAGGTTTTGCTCCATAGAGTGTATCCCCGATGATAGGGTGTTTGAGGTGCGCTAAATGCACACGGATTTGATGGGTTTTGCCTGTTTTGATTTCTATGTCTAGTTTGGTTTTTTTTCCTGAAATTTCTAAGGGGCGAATTTTCGTAATTGCTTTTTGCCCCTCGCCGTTTTTGCTGATTTCTACTTTGGCGGATTTGCCCTTTTTAATGAGGAGCGGCGCGGTGATTTCGCATTCCTCTTCCAAGATTCCCTCTACAATTGCAATATAGTGTTTTTTGACTTGCATTTGCTTGAAAGCTTCTTTTGCCTTGAGATGAAACTCGCTTTGGTCTTTGACGAGCAATAAGATTCCGCTTGTTTCCTTATCCAACCTATGGAGCAAAACCCACTGCGGATAGGACTTCGCGACTTCTTCGCTTGTGAGAAATGCGGGTTTTGCGAGGGCTAGGATTTGCGAATCCCTAAAAATTTCAGTGATTGCGTTGGGTTTTTGAATCTGAAACTTCGTTTGCGGCGAAAGCAGTGCGCGTGCGATTTGGAGTTTCTTCCCATTGACGCTTACCAATCCCCTATCAATGAGACTTTTTGCCTCATTGTTGGAACAATTTTCTTGCAAACTTAAAAGCTTGTAGGCTTTTTGGGCATCTTTTAGAATCTTTTGCATTAGAGTTTTGGCATTAGAATCTTGAGCTTTAGGGCTTAAATTGGATTTGTGATTCTGTTTTTGCAGATGAGAAGAAATTTTAGAATCGCGTCTAGTTTTTTGGGGTTTTAGGCTTTTCATTTTCAGAATCCTTGCAACAAATAGCTTGAATGATTTTTGTTAATTTAAGTTTTTTAGTGATTTTCGCACCCTTTAATACTTCGCGTTTTTGCAGTGCTTTGGGCAAATTTTGAATCTTGCATAAGGTGTAGTTTTGGATACTTGCAAAGAGTGCTTTTTGGTTGAAAATATAAGGTCCGCTGATAAGTTTAGTGTGGAAAAACGCCGCCTCTATCGGATTATGCCCACCGATTCCCTGAAGAAAACTACCACCCAAAATAACGCCTTGCGCAATCTTGTAAAGATTATGGAGTTCTCCTAGTGAATCTAGCAAAATAAAAGGCGCATTCAAGGAATCTTGCACACCTACTTCGGAGGTTTTAATAAGATGCGGGAGGGCGTGGGATTCTAAGATAGCATTCAATTGGGATTCCACTTCTAAGAAGCGTTCAGGGTGGCGCGGGGCAAACAAGAATCTTGGCATAGATTCCAAACACTCACTAAAAGAATCACAAGAGCTAAAAAAGGTCTCTATAATAGCTTGTAAAATCCAAACTTCCTCGCTTTCTTTTGCTTTACTATGTGTGCTAGCGACTATCCACAAAGGCTGTTTGGGAGCTGTATAATCTGTGCTAATTTGTGGAATCTCGGCTAGTTTGAGATTGCCAAGAACAACCACATTTCGCGCACCTAATGCTTCAAGGCACATTTTATCTGCAGGTGTTTGACAGAAAATTTTTGTGATAAGGCTAAAGATTCTGCGGTAAAAAAAATCAAATTTTTGATATTTTGGAAAAGAGCGTTTTGAGATTCTTGCATTGATAAGCAAAGTTTTCGCACCCTTTGCTTTGGCGCAAAAAAGGGGCATTAGCCAAAGTTCCGCTTCTACTAGCGTGAGACTTTTAAGGCGAATATTGTGCAGCCAAAAAGGCAGTAAGGTTTCAAAAGGCAAATAGCGCACAATGCAGTTTGGATAAAGCTTGTTTGCGAGATTAAATCCTGTTTGCGTTGTGGTAGTAAGCAAGATTTTCTCATTTTCTCTAAGCTGTTGTTGCAGAGATTCTATAATGCTTTGCAAGGATTTCACTTCTCCAAACGAACAAGCATGTAGCCAATGCAGTTGAAATCCCGTCGCCTCTTGCTCTATGGAATCTGGCAGTAAAAAACGCTTTTTAAGAGAAACACGATACTTTTGCTTAAAGCTTAAAATAAAAAGAAAAGGCATAGCACAAGCATGTGCTATGATAATCAACACATAATAAAGGCCAACAAAGCATTTCATTAGGGATTTGTGTTTTCTTCTTGGAAATAAAGGATTCTGCCACAATGAGGGCAAGTAATAATATCATCAGAACGGATAATATCAGAATAGATTTTATCATTAATGCGGATAAAACAACCTCCACACGCTTGGCGCGTAACAGGGACAACGCTTGAATTTTTTGCCCATTTGCGAATCTTCTCATAAAATGAAATGATTTTTTGGTCCATTTTGCCAACAAGCTCTTCTTTTTGCGCGAAAATCTTGTTTTGCTCGTCTTTGATTTCTTGGACTTCTACTTCTACCTTTTGCGCGACTTCTTTTTGTTTGACTTGGAGAGAATCAATTTGCTCTTTAAGTGCATTAATGGAATCTTTCTTAGAGTCTATTAGTGTATTGAGGCGCGTAATTTCTTCATTGGCAAAGGTGATTTGCTCTTTTGCTAATTCTTCTTCTAGGCTTAAAGCTCTGCTTTCTTTCTCTGTTCTAATGAGTTTTGTTTTGTTGGCGATTTCTTCAAGTTTGAGCGATAAATCCTCCAAATGATTCTCGTTTTTTTGGATAGATAATGAAAGGTCGCGTGAGGCACTTTCAAGATCTTCTATTTCGCGATTTAGCGAATTTTCTTCTTCTTCAATTAGATTTAATTCTTTTTTGACTTCGCCAATACGCGGTTCAAAAGAATCAATTTCTTTATCCAAATTCGCAATTTCAATTAATTGACTTAAATGCTTGTTCATAAACAGCTCCAAAGATTAAAATATTTAGACAAAATTAAAGGGATTTTGTGAATCTAAAATTATAGCTTTATAGCCTTGATTTGTCAAAAAAGGCAAGAGAATTTCGCCAAAATAGCTTTCTAACTCATAATGTCCGCAGTCTATTAAATGGAGATTCCGCGCTTTTGCTTCCATTGCCTCGTGATATTTTATATCCCCTGTAATCAGACAATCTATTGCTTCCAAAGAACGCACGAATCCCCCGCCACTTCCCGTAACAAGGGCGATGTTTTGGCAATGCGGATTAGAAGATTTTGTGATTTTAAGCCATGATAAAGCAAATTTTTCTTTAAGCAATTTACATAAGGATTCTAAAGTATCATGCCATTTCAAATAAACAACAAAGTCCTTTTGTTCAAATTCTGAAATCTTTAAAATCTCTTGAACGATATATTTACCAAAATGCGTTTTGTCAAAATTCGTGTGCATTGCGATGAGTTGGATATTTTTGTGGATTGCTAATTGCAATAATTTAGCGGGATAGTGATCAAAAACCAATGTTTTAAGAGGGCTAAAAATCAATGGGTGGTGCGTAATTAACAAAGAGTCTTTGTCCATTTGTTCTAACACTTCGCAAGTTACTTCTAAACTCAAATAAACCTTGTCAAATTCTTGATTAGGTGAGCCTAGAATCAATCCCGAATTATCCCAAGATTCTTGCAATTCAAAGGGACTTAAAGAATCCAAAAAGCTTAGAATTTCGGCGATTCTATGCTTTGACTTTTGGGATTTAGTGGCGGAATCTTGTAGGGGTTTAATGTTTTTGTTTGGCATTTGCTAATCGCTCTTCGCGCAGAGGCTCTTGCTCTTTGTATAGAGTTGCACAAGCCTTAGAGAGTTCACGGATTTTTAAAATATAATTTTGTCGCTCGGTTGATGAAATCGCTTTTCTCGCGTCTAGCACATTAAACAAATGGCTTGCAAGCATTGCGCAATCATAAGCAGGTAGAGGCAATCCCGCCTTTAAAGCCGCATTCCCTTCTTCTTGCATTTTGGCAAAAAATTCAAACAGCATAGAAGTATCCGCGACTTCAAAGTTGTATTTTGAAAACTCATATTCTCCCTCTAAATGCACATCGGCATAAGTATAATGTGGATTCCAAGCAATATCAAAGACATTTTCTACGCCTTGCAAATACATCGCCAATCTTTCTGTCCCATAAGTGATTTCAACCGCCACAGGATCGCAAGGAATCCCACCTACTTGTTGGAAATAAGTAAATTGTGTTACTTCCATACCATCAAGCCAAACTTCCCAGCCCAAGCCCCAAGCCCCAAGTGTCGGGGATTCCCAATTATCTTCTACAAAACGCACATCGTGATTTTTGAGATTCAAACCCAAATATTCTAAGCTTTTTAAATACAATTCTTGAATATTGCTCGGACTTGGTTTAATAAGAACTTGAAATTGATAATAGCTTCCTAAACGATTAGGATTCTCTCCATAGCGTCCATCTGTGGGGCGACGCGAAGGAGCGACATAAGCCACGCTCCAAGGCTTAGAATCCAAACTTCTAAGCAATGTCGCAGGGTGAAAAGTGCCTGCACCTGCGGGAATATCATAGGGTTGAATAATTAAACAATCTTGTTCGCGCCAAAATTGTTGTAATTTCAAAAGTAAATCAGAAAAATAAAGCATTAAGAATCCTTATAGCCATTCTAAGATTTTTTGACCCAATTCTTCTTTGTCAAAAACTTCATTATGGATTTCTGGATTATGGAACAACTCTGCAATTTGCTTTGGAATCGCGACTTTATGAGTTTTAGAGATTTGCTCCAATGCTTCTTTGTCGCTTAAATCTCCCAAATCCAATGCTTTGGCAATCGTTGGAGCAAATTTCGTCCATTCAGCCGTTGAGCAAAGCACACAAGGCGTGTTAGGGAATTTTGTTTTGATTTCTTCATACGCTTTGAATCCACAAGCAGTATGTGGGTCTATGAGATAGCCTTTTTTGGCGTAAGTTTTGATGATGTTAAGACAATAATTATCATCGCAACTTGTCGCACTGAAATACATTTTAATCCAAGCAAGTTCTTCTTTGGTGAGGCTGTATTTTTTGGTTTGTTCAAGGGATTCCATTAATTCTCGTGTGCGTTGGGCGTCAAATAATGTAAAAAGCACGCGTTCAATGTTGGAGCTTTTTAAAATATCCATCGCAGGGGAATAAGTCTTGTGCAGAGATTTTTCTGAAATATCGTAGATTCCGGTATTAATAAACTCACTTAAGACATTGTTGGTGTTTGTCGCAATCCAAATGCGTTCAATCGGGAATCCTATGAGTTTCGCATAAAATGCGCCAAGAGCATTGCCGAAGTTTCCACTTGGCACGATGATATGGATTTTTCTACGATTGATCTTGAAAATTTGCAAACTAGAATAGGCATGATAAACAATTTGAAACGCAATTCTACCGAAATTCACGCTATTTGCTGCGCTTAAAGCAATATTTTTCGTCCTTAAAACCGCATTGAATTTCGGGTCTTTTAGCAGGTCTTTTAGCAAAGTTTGCGCATCGTCAAAATCTCCGTCAATCCCAAAAACCTTTACATTTTCTGCATTTACTGTCGTCATTTGTAGGCGTTGAACATCACTTGTGCCACCTTTGGGATAAATGCACACAACTTTGGTATGGGGTTTGTTGGCAAAACTCTGCAAAGTCGCAGGTCCTGTATCTCCACTAGTTGCTACCAAAATCAGATAATCCACTTCTCTTTTGGATTCGTTTAAAAATCCGCTAAAGAGCGTCCCAAAAGGCTGTAACGCCATATCTTTGAAAGCGCGTGTAGGTCCGCAATAAAGTTTTTGTAGATTAAGATAAGGATGCACCGAGCAAAGCGGCGCGGGATTAGCGGGGCTATCGAAGTTTTGATAAAGCTTTAACGCGTCTTTCAATAAGTCTTTGGAAACATTCAAATTTAGACGATGAAAAATCTCGTGCGCTAATTCTTCATAATTTAATTGACTAAGCTCTTTGATAGCATCTTCATCAAACTTCGGTAGTTTTTTTGCGGTATAAAGCCCTCCAAATGCTGCATTGGGATTCAAAACTACATCGTGAAAATTTAAAGCCGTATCTTGTCCCCCCCGAGTGCCGATAAAATGTTGTGTTTGCACGCAAATCCTTTATAAAAAATTTGCGTATTTTACCAAAAGGAATCCAAAATTTGCCTAAAAGGGCCAAACGGATTCAATAAGTTTTGTTCCCCAACCTTTTTCTGTGCTTTTCTTTAACTCACCTTGTGTGTCATACATAATTTTCGCGTCCGCGATATATTGGGATTCTATGGTATTATTACGCGCAATATCTGTTGGACGCACGACACCGCTTAGATGAATCACTTGCTTTTCGCCATTGATTAGCACTTCGCGACTTCCTTCAATGAAATAATTCCCATTTTGCATAATCTTAATAATCCGCGCTGCAATCGTTGTTGTAAAAGTTTCTTGGCGATTCTGTGAGCCATTGCCTTGATAGGTTGAAGTGTTATCACCTGTTGTGATTCCAAATCCTGTGAGATTGTTAAGTTTGCCCGTAAGTCTGCCGATACTGCTACTAGGTCCGCCAAAGGTAATGCCCGGTCCTGTGAGGTTGCCACTAGAAGATTCGTTGAGATTTTTGTTAGCTGTGGAACTCGCTTGAGCAGTTTGATTAATAATCACAGTTACTAGGTCGTTAAGCTGCATTGCGCGGCGGTCGGAGAAAAGGAGATTATCCCCTTGTCCGAAAATACTGCCCGGATTCCCGAAATTATCCTCATCTTCTTTAGGCGGTAATTCCTCTACATAGGCAGGAGGACGAAAAGATATTTGTGGTTCTGTGGTCGCACAACCGCTAAAGTATAGCCCACAAGCACAAGCAATAATGATGAATCCTATCTCTATTAGGTTGTAAGTTTTTGCCGATTCCATGGCTTCTCCTTGAAATTTTGGATATAATTTTAAAAGCTTTAAGCAAAGCGTATTCCAAAATCAGATTTCAATCAAAAGGAATTTTTATGTCAAGTCAAATCAAAGAAAGAATCCTAAACGATATTAAACAAGCAATGAAAGAGAATCACAAAGAAAAGCGAGACGCTTTAAGAATGTTAAGCAGTGCGCTAAAACAAATTGAAGTTGATGAGCGCAAAATCCTAGAAGATAAAGATGTGATTGGCATTCTTAAAAAAGCCTACAAACAGCGCGTAGAAGCGGCGGAAGCTTACAAAAACGCAGGGCGCGAGGATTTGTATGAGAAAGAAAGCTTTGAAATGCAAGTGATTTTGGAGTATTTGCCCAAACAACTAAACGATGAGGAATTAAAAGTCGCGTTGGAGGGAATCCTAAATGAGATTGGAACAAAATCCAAAAAAGATATGGGTAAGATTATGGGAATGGCAAGTAAGAATCTAGGAGAAGTTGCCGATGGTAAACGCATTAGTGAGACACTTAAGAGTATGCTAGAATAGAGTAAAGGGTGATTTTGCGATTGCTGTTTTCTTAGGATTTGCGTCCTAGCTTTGTAATGCAGAATCCGCCTTGCGTCTTTAAAGAATTCTATTTATAGGATTGTAGTGTAAATCTGCAATCCAAGCCATCTAAGATTCCACCGCCTCGTCATTGCAAACATTGCAACACAATTCGTAGTAATCCATAATCCAAAATCTCACCTTAAAGATTCCGTTGGATATTTGCTTAAGTTCCTTATTTATAGATTGCCGCGAAGTCTTAACGACTTCTCGCAATGACGCAGTAGGCATATTTTCTTAAAGTCAACATTATAGATTTGCAAGTGTGGGCAAACCGCTATGTGATGTGCGCTTCGTCCTTGCAATGACGCAGTAGCAAAATCACGGGTTAGCAAGGCGTCATTGGGAGAAGCGGCAAATAACTTCACTGAAAGCTATAATAGCCTACGATTCCACTAGTGTGCAGACTCCATTTGTGGAATCCCACATTTTAAAAACCCTTAACGATAGGCAATTTCACCATGCAAAGACTGATCCAAGCCATTTTCTTCTTGCATTTCTTCCACGCGTAAAGGCACGAAAATACTTATCACCTTAAGCACCACAAAACTAATCGCCCCAGAGAGGATAAAACACGCAATAATCGCGACAATCTGCACGAATAGCAAACTAAAATCCCCTCCATAAAACAACCCCTCCCCTGCAGCTTCTTTGCTCACGATTTCATTAACAGAACTTGTCGCAAAAAGCCCTGTTGCGATTCCGCCCCAAATTCCACCCACACCATGCAAACCAAATGCGTCTAGCGTATCATCATAGCCCAATTTGAACTTCAAATAACTAATGGCAAAAAAACAAATCGGCGAAACTAAAAAACCAATCACGATTGCCGAAAATGGAGTTACGAACCCAGCAGAAGGAGTAATCGCCACAAGCCCCGCTACGATTCCTGTAATGCTACCTAGCAATGTCGGTTTGCCATATTTTGTCCATTCTATAATCATCCATGAAATCATCGCCCCAGCGACTGCGAAATTCGTGCTTAAAAACGCATTGACTGCGACAGAATTTACACTCAACGCACTTCCGGTGTTGAATCCAAGCCAACCCAACCACAAAAAAATCGCCCCCGCAAAAGAAAGTGGCAAACTATGCGGGAGAATTCCTTGTTTGAACTTTCGCTTCCCAAGCATCAAACAGCCGACAAGCCCAGCCACTCCAGCGGCAATATGAACCACGCCACCACCGGCAAAATCAAGAGAACCAATCTCCATAAGCCAACCTCCGCCCCACACCCAATGCGCCAACACATCATAGGCAAAAGTGCTCCAACAAAGAACGAAAATCAACAAAACGCCAAATCGCATACGCTCCACGAAAGAACCCGTAATAATTGCCGCCCCAATCACTGCAAAAAGCATTTGAAAAAACACAAAGAGATTCTCTGAAACTAAGCCAATCATAGAATCCTGAATGTTGCCTAAAAAAATATGGTTTAGATTCCCGATAAAATGCCCTATATCATCTCCAAATGCGAGAGTATAGCCCAAAATCACCCATTGAATGCAAATTAGAGCAAACAGCATAATACAATTTATCATCGTGCTTAGCACATTGCCGCGATTCACCATTCCACCATAAAACATTCCAAGTGCAGGGGTCATCAAAAGCACCAAACTAGAACACACAATTAAAAACAAAGTATCCACAGCAGAAACTTCTAAATCCGCCCCAAAAGCTATTCCAAACAGCCCAAAAAGCAACAAAACCATTTTCATTTTCTAGCCTTATTTTAAAATTTTATAAAAATCAAACTTTAAATTCTAAATTTTAGAATCTATCCTTAAATCGCGTCTTCTCCCTCTTGCCCTGTGCGGATTCTAATCACATTGCTAACAGGCAAAATAATAATCTTGCCATCACCTGCACTTCCGGTTTTTAGGATAGTTTTTGCAACCTCAATGATTGCTTGAAGTGAGCTTTCTTTCGTAAGAATCTCTACGCGAATTTTTGGCAACAAATCAATCGTAGTTTCATTGCCACGATACACTTCGGTTTTGCCTTTTTGGTTTCCCGCGCCCATTACATTACTGACTGTCATACCCTTGATTCCCTTTTGCGCTAAGGAATCCTTTAGCACATTTAGCTTTTCTGAACGCGTGATAATCTCAACTTTGTAGATTTTGTTCATTTTTTCTCCTCTTTTATTTTTGAAATTTCAAGGGATTATACAAAAATTAATATTAAATTTAATAATTAAATATATTTTTTAAGAAAATAAAAGAAATGTTTTAAAACTATCCATAAACAAAATTTCTAGTCATCATTGCAGGGCATAATTGAAACATTCTATAACCCAAGCTATCTACGATTCCACCACCGCATCATTACACATGGCAGAGCGACAAAGCAATTTATAATCTTATATGAAGTAGATTCTACATTATAGATTGCTTCAGCATTGCCTTGCAATGACGCAATAGTAGAATCGTAAGCAACCCAGCCGTCATTGAGAAGAACGAACGAAGTGGGAGACGCGACAATCTATCATGTTGGGCTTAAAAAATATGCCTACTGCGTCATTGCGCGAAGCGAACGAAGTGAGAGACATGAATCTATAATGTAGGATTAAAGGAAATATGCAATGGAATCTTTAAAGGCGAGATTCTACAATGACGCAAGTAGTCCACATTGCAAAGCCACAATGCAGAATCTCCCAAACTTCATCATACCGGAAATACGCGAATGCTAGAATCCAAGCTTTCTTGCAAGACGGATTCAATCGCGAAAAGTGTGCCTGTCGCTCCACTAGCACAACCACTACAAGCACCTAAATAGCGAATATAAACATCAGTATAGCCATCATTTGCGTTTTTTAAATCAATGATTTCCATATTGCCCCCGTCCATCATCAACATCGGGCGGATTTTCTCATCAATCACAGATTCAATCGCTTTGATTTTCTGAACGATTGTCATAGAAGTGAAGCCAAGCTCTCCTTTAGAAGATTCTTCCGCCCTATTCTGCAACGCCTCTTGCTCCATTTCGCTACGCACTTCGCGCAAAATATCTACCAAATAATGCTCCCTTTCCTCGTGTCCTCCGGGCTTGATACAGCTTTTACAAAACGCACCTGCCTTAGTGTATTCTGTGATTTCTTCAATCGTTTTAAGGTCGTTGATTCTAATCACTTCTTTTAGCGTTCCTAAACTCACTCTCGCGCATTCACACACAATAATATCGTCTTCAAAATCTTCTGGATTCTTGCCTAAATACAGCGCGGCGGCTTTTTTGATTACATCATACGCCATAACCGAGCAGTGCATTTTCTGCCCCGGGACTGCCGGAATCTCTGGGTCATCACGCAAAGCTTTTTCCACATCAATATTTGTGATTTTTACCGCTTCTTGCACCTTTTTGCCTAGACATAGCTCAACCATCATATCACTACTTGCAATCGCAGTCCCACAGCCAAAGCTTTTGAATTTCGCATCTACAATTTTATCCTCGCTATCAACTAGCCAATACAGCCTTACTGCATCACCACAAGCTTCCGCACCATAATCTGCGACGATGAGTTTCAAGCCTCTTTTGTCTGCTTCTTCTTGTGTGATAACACCCAAATGCGTTGGATTATCCATTCTTTGGCTTACTTTTTTGCTATATGCGTCCCATAATGCGCCACCTAATAATTCGTTTTTTGCCATTATTTATCCTTTTTAAATCTTAATAACTGCTTGAAATAGAGCGCAAACGCTCAATAGATTTTTTGAAAATTTCAATCGCATAATCAATTTCTTCGCTTGTCGTGAAGCGACTAAGTGAGATTCTAATTGCTGTATGTGCTAACTCCTTATCCGCTCCAATCGCACTCATTACAGGGTTTGCTTCCAAATCCTCACTCGCACACGCACTTCCTGTGGAACAAGCAATTCCATATTTGTTTAAATCCCAAAGCATTGCTTCGCCCTCAACCCCACGAATGCTAACTAGAATCGTATTTGGCACACGCAAAGCACGATTCCCTACGACAAAAACATCAGGAATCTCCAACAATGCGTCCTCTAGTTTGTCGCGCAAATGGCGGACATTGTTTCGTTCAAAATCCAAATATAAACTTGCTTGTCGCATTGCTTCTCCTAATGCCACAATATAGGGGGCATTAAGTGTGCCACTGCGTCTTCCGCCCATATGTTCTCCTCCGTGAAATAAAGGAGTGAGTTTGACGCCTTTACGGATATATAACCCACCGATTCCTTTAGGCGCGTGGAATTTATGTCCGCTAAAGCTTAGAAAATCCACTTGCGCTTTTTGCACATTAACAGGAATCTTACCGATTGCCTGCACCGCATCTGTGTGGAATAGCACCTTGTGTTTTTTGCAGATTGCGCCAATTTCTTCTATTGGGAAAATGATTCCCGTTTCGTTGTTTGCCCACATTACGCTTACTAATGCAGTTTTATCGGTGATTGCGGCTTCTAGTGCGTTAGGGTTGAGTGTGCCATTTTCGCCAACAGGTAGGTAGGTTACCTCCACACCCAAAGTCTCTAAAAAGCGACAGGTAGAGAGAATCGCGGGGTGTTCTACTTGCGTTGTGATGATATGGTTTTTTTCACCAAAACGCAAAATATCAAAATAGACACCTTTTAATACCCAGTTGTTGCTTTCTGTCGCGCAAGAAGTGATGATAATATCGTCCTCATCGTTCGCGCCAATCCCCTCGTAGAGATGATTAAAAGCTTCGCGAATCGCAGTATGCGTCTCTGTGCCAAAACTATGCAATGAGTTTGGATTGCCATACTTTTGACAAAAGTAAGATTCCATTAACTCTTTGGCGTGTGGGTCTAACATTGTTGTTGCATTGTTATCTAAATAAACTCTTTTAGATTCCATATTACTCCTTAAATAATGATATTCTTTGATTTATTTAAATTGGTTTTGCTTTAGGCAAAACAATCTTTGGCTTTTACCCTAAAAAAGCTTAATGTAATCTTACATATTGCCACTTGTTGCAACATTCTTTTGATTGCTAGAAAATGCGCTTTAGGATTGCTTTTATTATGTATGAATTGCCTTATTATGATGAGGTGATAGGTAAATACAAGATAGTAGAATCGTAAGCTACCAGCCGTCATTGCGAGCGAGTGTGGTAGTTCGCGATTATACTACTGCGTCATCGCGAGAAGTCGTTAAGATTTTGCCTTTTTATCATTGCGAGAGATTCGTTAGAATCTCGTGGCAATCTATGATATTGCATAAAGTAGATTCCACAATGGCGAAATATAAGATTAGGGATTTACGCTGAAGCGGGTGAAATTTGTTTCACAAATTGCACACCACGAAAATTTTAAATTTTCTTGCAATGACGAAGTAGTGAGATTGCCGCGTTCGTTTCACTCACTTGCAATGACGGATAAGGTGGGATTTTGCAATAAAGAAGTGTTGGAATCCCAAAAGGGATTCCAAGATAAGCTAGAAGTAAGTTGTTCTAGCTTGTGAAGCGATGACTAGAAGCTGTATTTAACTTCAATTCTTGCTCTTGCTCTGTCTTCATCTTCAGTCAAACCGATATTATCCGCATCTGTCATTAGATACGCATAGTAGCCAGAGATTGTAAGCTGTTTGTTGTGTTTCCAGCTGATTCTTGGAGTGATTTCTTGGAAATCTCTATCCCAAGTTGTTGTGCCACCTCTTGTAACTTCGTTGTTACCCCAAACATAATCTAGTCCAATTCTTAGTCTGTTATCAATCATAGTATAACCGATTGCACCATAGAATACACTGATTTCTTGTTCAGTTCCGAAGCCATGCACACCACGATTTAGCAATGCAGAAGTGCTAACGCCTGTTGCGTTGTTTTGCCACCAGATTGCTCCAGCTACAGTATTTGTAAAGAAGTTACCATCATCATTTAGTGTAACTGCTGTGCCATCTTGGAAGTTTGTAACATAACCG
>NZ_JRPA02000008.1 GCF_000765675.1 Helicobacter sp. MIT 05-5294
GCCCTAAAAGGAGCTAAGATGATGTCAGCAAAATTCATCTTGGTTGCGATTATACTACTTTGTATAATCGTTGTCAAGGCTTATTAAGCCTTAGCCCTGCTTTGGCGGGGCTATGATGAGTTTAACCTGTGGATTCTGCTTTTGCTATATAAATTTCCATTGATTGTTTTTATTGTTTTAATATTGTGAATTATGGGTTCTAGTCGTCATTGTGAGGAACGAACGAAGTGAGAGACGCGACAATCTATAATAAGAAACTTAAGTAAATATGCAATGGAATCTTTAAGGGCGAGGTTCTAACAAATCTCTCGCAATGATGCGGCAGTTAAAGCACGAATGCTTGTTCAAAAATTCGTTTGCTAGGATATTCTAACGCAGTCAATCGTGCATTTGGCTTTGTTTTGTGATAAACACAACCCGTATCTATGGCGGCAAAATTATCTGTTATCAACACTTCTTTTTGCACATCATGCCCAAAAACATTAAACACTCCATAGCGTTTTTTGGCTTCTTTTTGTAGATTGTGCATTTTGAGCCTACTCCAAGTCATCGCTTGGGATTCCTTGTCGCGCACTTTATAATAAGGCAACCCAAAGCCATGCGTAACAAGCAACCGCTTCCCTTGAGCGTCGCAAATGTCAATCTCTAGAAATCTAGGCAACTCTACAAGCCATTCTAAGTGTTCGTGAATCTTGCGCAATCCCCCATACCGCCGATAGCTTTCCATCGTCTCATAGCCTCCATTGCTAATCCACACGCTCCCTCTGCCGCTGCTTGGAATCTTATGATAATACTCCAACATTAACTCTTCGTGGTTTCCAAGCACACAAGCAAAATTATGCGAAATCGCCAAATCAATCACCTCGCAACTTTTATCGCCTCTATCTATCAAATCTCCTGTTAGAATGATTTGCGATTCCCATTTACGCGGTAATTTTTCAATCAACAAATATAAAGTATCATAACAACCATGCACATCACCAATCACATAAACAGGCTGTGAGTTGTCAAAGTTTTTCGCTTCCAAGTTTTAAGATTCCTGCATTGTCACGTTTATTGCTTAAAACCCAACCGCACTAAGAATAAAATAACAAATTGCGCTAAAAACCGCAGATACCGGCACGGTAATCACCCAAGCCGCAATGATTTTGTTAATCGCGGAACGCTTGACTAATTCTTCTTGATAAGCTTCTTTAAGCCTTTTTTGTTCTTTTTTCTTCAATTCGGGAATGTCAATGTTTTTTGACAATGACTTTTTGATTTTCTTTTTTGCTTCTTTTTTTTCAATAATGCTTAGAATCGCTTTTTTGCGACGAATGGAAGCATTACGGAATTTATCCAAAAACTCTTTGACTTTCTCGCCATCTTCTCCCTCACGAGATTCAAGAATCTTAAATTCCATTTCTTTATATTGTCGTTTGAGATGTTCGCGCAAAAACCCTACGCCAAACACCGCACCAATCGCGATATGAGTGGAGCTTACAGGCATTCCTAATTCACTTGCAATTAACACGGTTAGTGCCGCACTCATTGCGATACAATAAGCACGCATTTGGTCTAATTCTGTAATCTCGCTTCCCACCGTGCGGATAAGTCGTGGTCCAAAAAGCGCAAGTCCAATAGAGATTCCAAGCCCACCAATTAGCATAATCCAAAAAGGCACACTCATATTACCAAATTCAAAAGCAATCTTAAGGGAATTGTTGATTGCCGCTAAAGGTCCTACTGCGTTGGCAACATCATTTGCACCATGCGCGAAACTCAAAAGCGCGACAGCAAAAATCAATGGAATCGTAAAAAGCTTGTTAATTTCTTCTTTTTTGTTCTCTAGCTTTTCTAAAGCTTTTTTAATAATGGGTTTCACGACAAAAAGCACCACGATTGCGATTGCCACACTCAACCCAAAGGCTACCTTACTATCTAGTGTGATAATGTGGCGCAAGCCTTTATTAATCAAATATAAGCTAAATGCCCAAGTCATAAAGGCAATCAGATAAGGCACGACATTTTCAGCAGATATTTTTTTGTTTTTCTTGTAAGTAATCGTGTGTTTAATGAAAAACAATAGAATCGCTGCGATGATTCCGCCCATTACAGGGGAAATAACCCAGCTTCCTACGATTCCGCCTAATTCGCCCCAATTCGCTACTCCAAATCCACCCGCTGCGATTCCAGAACCTAAAATACCGCCCACAATCGCGTGTGTCGTGGAAACAGGCGCACCAATCACGGTGGCAATGTTTAGCCAAATCGCACCAGAAACCAACGCGGCAAGCATAAGGGTAACAAACTGCTTTTGGTCTCCAATAGCATCTACGGAAATAATACCCGAACTCACGGTGCTTACGACTTCTCCTCCGGCAATCAATGCTCCTAAAATCTCGCAAACTGCTGCAATAATAATCGCGCCTGTCATCGTCAAGGCTTTAGAGCCTACTGCGGGTCCCATATTGTTGGCAACATCGTTTGCGCCGATATTAAGTGCCATATAACCACCGACAATTGCTGCAAATCCTAAAAGAATGGGATTCGTAACCTTTTCCGCAAAAGCAACCATTACGATAATCGCTAATACAAACGCAAAGATAATACTTGCTTTTTGTAAATCTTCTTTGTTGATTTTAAACCCTCTATCGGGTCGCAAAAAACTCTCCATTTTCCTCTCCCTACTACCCAAACAATTTTAGGAATTTTGGATATTTTTAATATAATTAACCTTATATTTTAGCACAACTTTGCCAAAAACAACAAATTTTCTTCACACTTTGACTTGCGGAATCTTTATCGTCAATGTAGATTGCATACAAAATAATGCAATGGAATCTTTAAGGCGAGATATTGGTTATGGATTACCACGACTCCTACGAAGTCTCGCAATGACAAAATGCGGGGGATTCCGCGTTGGCAAGGCGTCCCTATCCAAGCGGATTTTTGTATCCTAGTAGCTTTGCGATTCCTCGTTTTTGGGCTTGAATCTGCTCACCCCGCGCGATTAACTCATAAAAATGCTCCTGATATTCTTCTAATATCTGCGAATCCAAAAACCAATTTGGCAAAGGCATTTCTTTTAGCTCCTTTTCGCCCACGCGCTCGTTGTTGCTTTGGTAGATTTTGCTAAGCATGGAATGCCCTTCAAAGGACAAAAAGTAAAAATACAACGCCCTAGCAATCCTAGAATCTTTCACTCTAAGCACGAGGATTCCGGCATTTGGCAAAACAATCTTTTGTGCCGCATTTGAGCCGATGATTGCGACTTTTGGAGCAACTCCCCGCATGGATAGCAAAAGATCATAAGGTTGCACTTTGAGTTCGTGCAAACGCTTAAGATTTGGCTTTAACACATAATCATCAAACGCATTGCTAAAACCATAGTTTGCAAAATCTTTGATTCCCAAATCATAACAACCCAACAAATCCTTATCTTGTTGCGTCTCTATGCGCACTCCGCGATAGCATTTTTCTATGAATTGTCCCAATAACACTGCGGTTTGTTTGGAATGATTGCTGTTTTGAAACTGCATATAATACGAGGGTTTGAGATTTTCCAAATCCAACGCCTGATAATCTCGCAAACAAGTAATGTCGCTGTTTTGTTTAAGCGCAAACAAATCCAATATTTCTTCTTGTTTGATGAGTTTGTTGTATTTGCCCTCTTTGAGATAAAAACTCTGTGCGTCCATAAAAAACACGCGCTTATTGTTTGGAGAAAGCACAAGCAAACAAAACTCCCCCATTTGATGCGGAAAAATGTTTGTCGGTAATTCTATAATCGCCTCTATCAATCCCGATTCTATGAGATATTGGCGCAATCGTTCTCCTATGGGTTTGTTTAACAACACAGAACGAATAATGAAAATCGCTTTTTTTTCAAAATTGCAAAGCGCAAAATCCAAAAACGGAATCTCGGGGGCTGTTTTGGTATAAGGAGCAAGTGGAGAATCTTTTGGGGCTTTAAGATTAAGATGCGTAAGCAAGGGCGGATGGCAAAAGATTTTATCAAATTTGTTTGATGAATTTTTGGATTGCTTTTGTGGGTTTGAAATTTCCTTAAATTTAGCGGATTCTTTGAAAATATCCGCAACTTCTAAATAGCAATTTTTGAATCCCAAAAGAGCCGCAAGGACTTTGGCGATTCCAATTAGTTTTGGGTGAATATCTACGCCGAAAAATCGGCATTCTTTATGATGCGCACTTAACGATAAAAGCCAAGAACCCATACCGCAGCAAGGATTATAAATGCTTTCATTCTTTTGCAAATGAAGCAATCCGCACACGAGAGCGTTAATCTCTGCGGGCGTGGCATAATCATAGAGCTTTAAAATTGTTTTTTGCAACGCAATGGTTTGGATAAAATCCTCCAATTCTTGCGCATTAATTTTGAGATTCTGCGCGATTTTGAAAACCTTTTTATAGTTTAACTTCGGATTGATAAGGATTTGAGAGCTTAAATCGTATTTTTGCAACTCTTCATAAAAGCTTGGTGGAATCTCACGCTTCTTATATTCTAAAATTTCCGCAACCAAAGCTTGATTTTGGGCAACTAGCAAAAACTCCAAACTTAAACGCAACACATCAAAATTATCTTCGTGGTATTTTTGAATATATTGAAAAATCCGTAACAACTCTTTCACTTCGCCCCTTTCATCTATACATTGGTAGCCAATCTAACACAAAAAGAATATGGCACACGCCCACCACACAACCAAAACCCAACAAAGCATAAATCGTCCAATTTCCGCCCTTGACGCGAAAATCAGTTTTGGAATCTTGCGCATTGGCTTGACGCGCGATTCTGTGGGATTTGAGCAATAATGCAGGAATAATCACAGACCAAATCGTCGCGGCAAGTCCCGCCCAACCAATCGCCAACAAAAAGCCATCAGGATAGAGGATTCCACCTATAATTGGAGGCACGAAAGAAACGAGCATTGTTTTCGTGCGCCCCAATCGGCTATCATCAAATCCACATAAATCCGCCATATAGTCAAACAAACCAAGCCCCGCACCCAAAAACGAAGTCGCTACAGCCAAAAAGGCGAATCCCTCCAACATTCGCAACAAAAACGCGGTGTTTAGATTAAGACTTGCTGCTTCAATCAAATGGCGCACATTGCCTCCTGCGGCGATAACTTCCTTAAAAGCAGTGCGTTCAATGTTGCCATCACACGCGACATTCCACACTGCATAAGCGAAAAACGCAATCAAAGTGCCATAAACTAAGCATTGATTAATCTTTGTTGGTTCTTTGCCAAAATACTTTACAAGACTTGGCACACTTGCGTGAAAACAAAAAGAAGTGAGGTAAGTAGAAAGTGCGACAAAAACAAAGATTTCATACGCATTGTCATCGTGGTGCAAATCTAGCAAATAAGACATTTTTAGCTCACTTAGCATTCCACTCATCGCAAAGCAAAAGGTCAAAACCATTCCACCAATCATAATAACAGAGAATCTATCCACCGCATAAGTGCTCCACCAAATACAGCCACTAAGCAGAATCGCAAAAAGCAAACTTGCAAGAGTTTTAGGAATCTCATAATCAAAGGCGACAATAGAAATATGCACAACCATAGAACCACCGCCACTTACATAAGCATAAATTAAAATATAAAGCACAAATGCGACACTTAAGCCATTAATGAGATTCCAAAATTTGCCCAAATTATCCAAAACAAGCGTATGAAAACTTGAACCGGGATTGTAATGCAGATTCACTTCTAGCAAAGCTTGGGAAGAAAGCAACATCATAAACCAAGTCAAAATCAATAATCCAAAAGAATACCAAACCCACATTCCCGCACTAATTGTGGGCAATGCCAACATTCCCGCGCCAATGGCAGTCCCAGCGACAATCATCGTCCCACCAAATACACTTGGCTTATGCCCAATTTTAAACATTTTATGCCTTTTGTAAGTTATTTGCAACATTATACCTAAGATTGAACCGACTTCAACTTCAATCGTTTAAATTTAATGAATTAACAATTTTTTAGGCTTGCTTTGTGTAGAATTTGAATTTTTAAAATTAGGGATTAACAAAATGGAACAACAAGCGTTAGCATTAAAATATCGTCCAATGGATTTTGAAGAACTCATCGGACAAGAAGCGGTTAGTCGCACTCTTTCTTTAGCATTAAGCAGTAAGCGACTTTCTCATGCTTATTTATTTTCAGGCTTACGCGGAAGCGGCAAAACCTCTAGTGCTAGAATCTTTGCGCGCGCTTTACAATGCGAAAATGGTCCATCGGCTAAACCTTGTGGCGTCTGCGCTAACTGCGTCGCGGCGAATCCTCACAAAATGCGACACATTGATATTATAGAATTAGATGGTGCTTCAAGTCGCAAGATTGATGATATTCGTGATTTGATTGAACAAACCAAATACCACCCCAATATGGGAAGATTCAAAATCTTTATCATTGACGAAGTGCATATGCTCACCAAAGAAGCCTTTAACGCGCTTTTAAAGACTTTGGAAGAGCCACCAGAATATGTGAAGTTTATCTTAGCCACAACTGACCCTTTAAAGCTCCCCGCGACGATTCTAAGTCGCACACAACATTTTCGCTTCAAGCGCATTTCAGACAAAAGCATTCTGGAACATCTCAAAAACATTCTGCAAAAAGAACAAATCACCTATCAAGAAGAAGCCTTAAATATGCTGATTCGTAGCGGTAGCGGTTCTTTGCGTGATACTTTAACTCTACTAGATCAAGTGATTATTTATTCCAACTACAATATCACGACAGAATCATGTGCAAATATGCTAGGCTTAATCAATCCCCAAAGCCTCAATGCTTTGTTTGAATGTATTTTTAAACAAGATAGAGAAGCTTTACTACGCGAGATTGAAGCGTTTTTTGAATATGAAAGCGAAATGCTTTTAGATGAGATGAGCATTTTTCTCAAAGACAAACTCCTAAGGGGTGAGGATTCTCGTTATAACACTTTATTGATTGACCGCTTTTTTAGGATTCTAGCTCAAGCGAAAGAATTATTGTTTTTGGGTTCTGAAGATGAGTTTGTCCTCACACTTAGCGTGTTTAAAATGCTAGAAGCCCTCAAGGTAGAACAAATTGACTTAGCGATTGAAAATTTAGAAAAAGGTTTGCTTGATAATCTCCCCAAACAGCTTCCAAATACTTCCACAGCTCCAGCGATTCAAGAGATTCCACCAACTACAAATGCGATTCCACAAACCCAAACCACACAAACCCAACCACAAGCGGAATCCCCACTTGAAACTAATCCCAAAAAACAGCCCGATAATGAGCGCAATCTAGCAATGTTTGCACTACTAAACCAAAAAATTTACGACCGCAATTACGAATTAGGAGAAATTTTTGCCAAAGAAATTTCCTTTGTTTCTTTTGAAAACAATCTCTTAACTTGGGAAAGTCGCGCACAAGATAAGAATCGCGAAAGACTTAAAAACAGCTATTCTATCATTAAAAATTTTGTTTTAGAGATTTTTGGTATCCAAACGCAAATCCAATCCATCAATAAACCAATCCAAACTCCCACAATTCAAGAATCACAAGAAGATTCCACCCAAGAAAAACAGCCTAAAATCCCACAAAATCACCAAGTAGAGCAAACGCAAACTCCAGAGATTCCAACACAAACGCAAAATCTAAAGACACCACAAGCAGAATCGCAAACAACACAGCCGACAAACGACGCACAAACTGCGATTGCTGCCGAAGTCAATGCGGCTTTGGAGTTGCCTTTGTTACAAAGTGCGAAAGAACTCCTAGAGATTAAGCAAATCAAAGTGCGCCCCAAATCTCCAAATACAATGTGAGCATAAAATGGAATGGATTTTAAAAGAAGAGGAGTTAGCAAAACTCGCACAAATTTTGGATTTGAAGAATCATCAAGGCATTTATTTGCTAAGCGGAGACTTGGCAAGCGGCAAAACAACGCTAGTTAAAGCCCTAGTCAATGCACTAGGAAGCAAGGCAAAGGTTACTTCTCCGACTTTTTTAACCGCATTGGATTATGGCAATCATATCTACCATTATGATATTTACAACAAAGATTTAAAAGAACTCTTTGCTTTAGGGTTTTTAGAAGAAATTGAAAAAGAAGGTTGGCATTTTATTGAATGGGGCGATGAAAATTTAGCTAAAATTCTACAACAAATTGGTTTGCCATTTTGTCGCATTATCATTAATATAGAACAAAATCAGCGAAAATACAGCATTCAAGGAACATTATGCACACACTAGAAGCGATACTTTTAAGCAAAACCATCAAAAAAACCAAAATCATTAGTGGAATCTCCTTGCGTGTGCAAAGCGGAGAAGTAGTCGGGCTTTTAGGACCCAATGGAGCGGGAAAAACAACGACTTTTTATATCATTTGTGGGCTTTTAGGGGCAAGTAGTGGCAAAGTTTGTTTTGACAATCAAGACATCACGCATTTAAGCCTACACAAACGCGCACAACTTGGAATTGGCTATTTACCGCAAGAATCTAGCGTGTTTAAAGATTTGAGCGTAGAAGAAAATCTCCTTATTGCCGCGGAAGTTTGTTTGCTAGACGAAGAAGAAAGAGACAAGCGCATTGAAGAGTTATTGGAAGAATTTAGCATTGAACCTATTCGGAATCGCAAAGGAATCAATTTAAGCGGAGGTGAAAGAAGACGCGTAGAAATTGCACGCGCTTTAGTTAAAAAGCCGAAATTTATTTTGCTTGATGAACCCTTTGCGGGAGTTGATCCTATCGCGGTATTGGATATTCAAAACATCATCAAAAAACTGCTGGAATTAGGCATTGGTGTGCTTATCACAGACCATAATGTGCGCGAAACGCTCGGCGTTTGCAACCGCGCTTATGTGATTAACAAAGGCACTTTACTCGCAAGTGGAGATTCTAATGAGATTTACGAAAACGAACTTGTCCGCAAACATTACTTAGGTGAGAATTTCAAAATATGAAACTACGAACCCAAACCCAAACAACGCTTAAAACAAAACTCTCTTCCACGCTTAAAAGTTGGCTTCCGATTCTCCAAAGCGGAATGAGTGATTTAGAAGAAACGCTAAGCGAGTTTGGCAAGGAGAATCCTTATTTTAATATCAAATCCAACATTGCGCAAGATTTTAGCTCCCAAAACTCTGCACAAAAAAAGCGTCAAAAAGAAATCCAAAGAGGCGCGAAAGGCTCTAGTTTAGAGGGAGATGGGATTGAACAATTTTGCATTCAAGAAGAATCCCTAGAAGTCGTGCTTAGCGGACAAATCGTGCCGCCTTTGTTTCCAACGAAAAGCTCTCAAGAAATCGCGAAAATGATCATTGAAAATCTTAATGAAGAGGGTTATTTCGAAGGGGATTGTGAGCAGATTGCACAGACTTGTAGCGAGATTCTCCAAACTCCAATCCACGCCACAGAGGTTGAAAAAATCCGCAAAAGATTCGCCTATCTTGACCCGCCCGGAATCGCGGCATTGGATTTGATAGAATCTTTTTATTTCCAATTAGACAATTTAGATGTATCAAACGAGGTTTATTCTCTATGCCTTGAGATTCTGCAGAATTTGGCAAATCACGCTAAGCACAAAAACGCGCCTTTTTATGAAAAAGCCATGCGTGTGATTCAAAGCTTCAAAAACCCCCCTGCCCTTGATTTTTTCCAAAAAGAAGCAGCGATTATCCCGGATATTTTGGTTTTGGAAGAAAAAAACAATATCCAAGTGCAAATCAATGAAAAATATTATCCAAGCATTGAAATCCAAACACAACCCAAAGATGATAAAATCAAATCCAAAGAAGAGTTTATCAAAACCAAAATCAAAGAAGCGCGCGACCTCGTAGATGCGCTTGAAATGCGTAAAGCCACCTTGTATAAAATTGGATTAATGATTGTAGAATACCAATACGAATTTTTCAAAGGAGGCGAAATCAAGCCAATGAAGCTTAAAGATTTAGCCGAAGAGTTTGGACACGCTCCTAGCACCATTTCACGCGCAATCTCCAATAAGTTTTTAGAATGCTCACGCGGAATCTTCCCACTTAAAAACTTCTTCGCCACAGCGATTGATGAGGAAACTGCCAATACAACCATCAAAGACTTTGTTTCGGATTTAATCAAAAACGAAAACAAGCAAAAACCGCTAAGCGATAATAGAATCCTAGAACTAATTGAGGAGAAATTTAATATCAAAATGGTGCGACGCACGATTACAAAATACCGCGCCCAACTTAATATCGCAAGTTCTAGTGAGCGCAAAAAACTCTACAAAATCTCCCTCTCTTCACACTAGTTTCAGCTTAGCTTCACATTAGCTTCACACTGACAAGCTAAAATCGCACTATCCAAATTTTTAAGGAGCAAACAATGAAAACAAAATTTATTTTCTCTGTTGCACTCGTAGGTGCTTTAATCTCTAGCGCGTTAAGTGCGGATTATTCTAAAACAAGCAATGAAGAGCTTGTCAAACTATCGGGCAAAGTCTCTCCCAAGGATTATCCTGATTATAAAATAGAAATCCACAAACGCATAGAAGAAATGAAAGTCAAAGACGCAAGAGCATTTCAAGAACAACTACGCGCAGCGCATTTAAAGGCGACAGAAAAAATGTCAGAAACAGAATATCGCAAGTATCAAGAAGAGCGCAGAATAGCCATACAAAAGCATATGGATTCTATGACGGGCGCAGAGATTAGAGAAAGTGGGCTGATGGGAAGAGGCTTTCATCACAATAGAGGCTTTCACGATACTAAAGGCTATGGGCATGGGAAGCGGAATCTAGACTGCCCAACTAGACCGCATAGATTCTAACACCTCTTTAGCTTATGCTTTATCATAAGGGCTTTCGCATCGTGCGTTAGCCCTCGCCGTCATTGCGAGAATTGCAACGCAATTCATGGTGTGCAATTTGTGAAACAAATTTCACCCGCTTCAGCGCAAATCTATAATGTAGAGATTCAGAAAACTTTACAATGGAAATTTCAAAGGCGAAATTCTAGATTATGGATTGCTTTGTCTGCTTCGCTTCCTCGCAATGACGACAGGTGAGGTTCCATAGCCAATTTGATTTTTAAAACAACACAATTACCGATGCCAATTTTGCTTTTTTGCGCGGTATTTGCCACGAATCGCAACCGCAAAAGGCACGAACTGATGACGGAACTTCAGCGCAAAATTGCGCATTTTTTTGAGATTCCGACTATCAACTGCATAGAGCATTTGATACTCTTCAGGCGAGAAAAACCACGCGCCCTTAGGCTTAAAAATCCTAAATCCCAAACGATTGATTGCGCTTAGGCGCGAAAGCTCCATAAAGATTCCATCAGAAATATCCATACCCGCCTTTGCGATTTGATTTAGACTAAAAAGCATATCAGGATACAAAAGAGGCTTGGCAAAGCGAGAAAATTTCGGGATTCTTTTATTAGCATAGAATCGCAAACAAGTTTTTAGGGTTTGGAGATTGCGCCCAAAACTCTGCGCTTTGGCGTGATTTAAAGCACCCTTAGGGCTGATATATCCCAATAAATTTCCTCTTTTGATTCCGCTACGATATAGAGTTTTGCGCCTTTCTTGTCCTAAAAGTGTCAAAGAAAAGTGCAACTTCTCGCCCACAAGCGTATCGCCACCGATAATTTGAAGTTGATGTTTTTTGGCACTTTCTCCTATGATTTGTGCAAGTCTTGTAACTTCTTGAAAACAAGCAGGGATACAAAGGCTTAAAAGCGCAAAGCGTGGAATCGCATTCATCGCGTAAATATCAGAGAGATTAACCAAAAAGCATTTCTCTACAAGAGATTCCAAATCCGCCCACGCTAATTTGAAATGAACCTCTTCAAAAAACGCGTCATTGGCAATCACATAGGAATCTAGCAAGACGCCATCATCTCCGATTCCAAAAGTTGCGCCGCTTTGCTTAAGTGCGCTAATAAATGCCTTTTCCCTATCACGCATTAATTTTAGTCTATTTTCATACTCAAATCAATCCAAACCGCTTGGTGCGTAATCGCCCCAACAGATACCGCATCAACGCCACTTTGGGCATATTCTCGGATATTTCTAAGGTTGATATTGCCACTTGCTTCTAGCAAAACATTAGGAGCCATTTCATTGCGCATTTTGACGACTTCTTTAACCATTGGAATCTCCATATTATCGCACATTAAAATATCCACTTGCGCCTCTAGGGCTTCTTTTGCCTGTAAAAGATTCTCACACTCTACTTCAATATTTGCGACAAAGGGGGTCTTCCCGCGTATATCTTCAATAAATTTTTTCAGTGAAAGAATCCTTGTCAAATGCGTATCTTTAAGCATTAAACAATCATCTAAGCCCGAACGATGATTCACCGCGCCACCATTGCGTGTAGAGTATTTTTCAAACTCCCGAAGCAAAGGGCGCGTTTTTCTTGTATCTAGCAAGACGCAGTTTGTGCCTTCTAGCTTTTGTGCATAGGTGTGCGTTAGGGTTGCGATTCCGCTAGAATGCTCCAATAAATTCAAAATCGTGCGTTCTGCGCTTAGCAATTCGCTCATATTTCCTTCAAAATTCACGATTCGCTCACCTGCCCTAAACACCATACCATCATCAAAGATAAATTCACATTTTAGGTTTAACAACTCACAAAGTCGTTCAATATAAATCTTCCCTGACAACACGCCCTCTTCTCTTGCAAGAATATAAGCTTCTATGTTAGTATCGTTTTTCATTCGCGTATATAAATCACCGCGTCCAATATCCTCTTGTAACACTTCTTTCAAAAAATTATCTAGTAAAATCTTGTGCATTTTTACTCCTTTTTTAAGATAATTGTAGCATTTTATCTAATGCTTTTTTTGCACTCTTTGCGATTTTAGAATCCAAAAGAATCTCATTATAAGATTCGCCTTTTTGGATTGCTTGTAGGCATTTTAACACATCTTGCAAAGTCGTTTCATTCATTGTTGGGCATTCGGGCTTTGTAGAGCTTAGCACAAAAGTGTTTTGGATTCCATTAATAGGCTTTCTTAAGCGATTGACGAGATTAAATTCCGTGCCTACGGCGACTTTTTGGGCTTCATCTAAACTCTGCACATATTGGATTATTTGGCTAGTTGAGCCGACAAAATCCGCTTTTTGGACAACACTGGGCTGACATTCAGGATGCACGGCAATCAAAATATCAGGAAATTTAGCACGATAAAAGTCAATATCTTGTGGGGTAAAGAGCTGATGCACAGAACAAAATCCATTATAACAAATCACTTGCGCTTCCTTGATAGCTTCCACAGAATCCAGACCTAAAACCGCGCTTTTAAGCCCGTTTTGACTTGCAAGATTCTGTCCCAAACAGCTATCGGGCAAGAAGAATATTTTTTTGTTGGATTTAAGAGCAAAATCTAAAATCTTTGCCGCATTAGAACTCGTGCAAACAACACCCTCTAGCTCTGCGACTTTGGCTTTCACTTCGGCATTAGAGTTAATATAAGTAATCGGAAAAATCTCTGTGATTCCATAGCTTTTTAACAACGCGATAGATTGATCAAAATAATCACTATCTATCATTCTTGCCATAGAACAACACGCGATTCTTGGCATAAAGACTTGTTTTGTCGGGGCTAAGATTTTTACGCTTTGCCCCATAAAGCCAACACCGCAAAAGATGATTTTAGATTTTTCACTCGCACTAGCTTTACGCGCTAATTCTAAACTATCTCCTGTCAAATCAGCCATTTCTACGATTTCATCACGCTGATAAAAATGCGCAACCAAAAGTGCGTCTAATTCTGTCAATAAATCTCTAATTTGTTGTTTCATTGATATTTCCTTATGATGATTTGTCTTCAAAATAATTGGAATCTTGAGAATCCTTTGGTATTTGAGATTCTATGGTTTGCGTTTTTGAGCTATGAGCCGCTATACATTGCCCGAAATAAACCTCTTCTCCAATTTTCAAATCATAATGCCAATTTTTGGTCAATAACACAATCGTAGAACCCATCAAAAAACTTCCAATTTCATCGCCCTTTTGAAGCGATATAGGAGGTTCAAAGGACACGCTTTGAGATTCTTTAAATTCCACAACTTCAGGCGCGAAGTTTATTTGAATCTTGCCCACATTAAGCGCACCCACAGCAATTAAATAGAACGATTCCCCAAACTCATCTTCGCATTCTAGCACGACGCGTTTGTTTTGGGTGAAAACTTCATTGTGTTTAAGTAGGGATTTTTCACACACGCTAAGCAGTTTGCCTTGGATAAACTCCAAATACTTGACTTTAAGATTCAAAGGTGCGTGGAATCTATGATAATCGCGAGGCGAGAGATAGAAATTAACAAAATAATAGCCCTCTTCTAATTTCTTCCTCACAAAATCACTCACACGATAACTTTTACCTTTGATTTGCATTGCATAATCTTCTTGGCATAAACCCATTTCCATAATCCTAGAATCGCAAGGAGCAATCAAATGAAATTTCGCTTTATCAAAAGGGCGCATTTTGACAAGTGAGCGCGTAAAAAGCGCGTTGAGATTCGGGAAACTCGCCAAAGTATCAAATTCATCTAATTTAATATCAAAAATCTTCACATAAGCCGCATTAATCCAACGCTGCAATCTAGGGTGAAATCTATAACGAGCGAACCTTTCAAAACATAAAGAAAGCATATTTGTGTAATGCAAAACTACTCCTTAACCCAAAGAGGGTTTTCATTTAAGTCCGGACGATTGCAAAGAATTTCAAAAGGCTTGAAACGCTCTTTATAGCCCATTGAAAGATGATTTGGTATCCAATAGCCCGGATAAAGATATTTGATATTATACCTTTTTGCAACTTCTATCTGTTTGAGAATAGAATAAGTGCCGATAGAAAAATGCTCATAATCGTGGTCATAAAAACAATAAACCGCCGAAATCACGGGAGGCAAAATATCCACATAGGCAACACCTACTAATTTTTCTCCCACATAATAATCAAATTCATAACCAAAGTCTAAATATCCTTGCACAAAAGTATCATAATATGCCTCTAAGGTGATTCCTTGATATTCCCAACCCTTTTTTTCTTGCATTTTTTGGTGGTATTTTTCATAAAGAGACAAATGCTCATTACTCACTCTTGGGCGCGTAACTTGCAGGGTAAGAGGAGCTTTTAGTGTGCGTTTGTTGGATTTAGAAAATACGAAATTCGCACAATCTTGACGGATAGAAATACACGCATCGCAGCTCTTGCAAGTTGGCACGAAAAAGTAATTCCCAAATCGCCTCCAACCACGCTCTAACAGCGCATAATAAAGATAAGTCGTGCAATCTTTAATATAAAAATACCGAAAAGACGCTTCTAAATTTGGCAAATAGCTACAAGGTCTTGGAGCTTGGACTAACTCATAAACTTCCATTGACTACTTTAAACTTAAATGAAGTTTGGAATCTTTTAGGGATTCTGCATTGCCACTTTGTGTTTGAAATTCTTTTTTAGCGGTCGTTACTTTTTGTAAATAATTACGCGCTTCTTCGTATTTCAAGGAAGTGCGTAATTTACGATACACTTCAGCAGAAGTCATTGAATTAATCACTTGCACTGCCTTTGTGCGGTCTTTGTCAAACACACTTAAGACATTTCCGCTTCCTGTATTATAAGCTGCAATCACGCAATATTCGTGGGATAATGAGTTTTTCACACCCGTAATATAGCGCGTAAAAAGAATATTTAGATAAGTAGAACCATATTGGATATTGGTTTTTGGCACAAAAAGCATTTCTTTAGTTGGGATTCCATCTTGATTATTAAGAGTTCTATAAACATCTCTTCCGGCACTTGTTGGCACGACTTGCATTAATCCATAAGCTGGAATATGGCTCACCGCATAAGGGTTAAAGCTAGATTCTGTTTTGATAATTGCGAAGATTAATGCCTGTTCTAGCTGATATTGTTTAGCAAAAATTGCGACATATTCGCCGTATTTATGCTCACTTTGCGCTTCTCTATCTTCTACCATATCAAATTGCACGAAATAAACTTTCTTTTTTGTGCCATTTTCTGTAATCTCTGTCGTTTGAAGCTTATTTGCGAGTAAATACTCCGCATAGCGATTCGCTCTCCATGGATAAAGCACCGCTTCTCCCTCATTATCCTTTACCAAATCCGCCAAATAAGGTTTGCTTGTAAAGGTAACTTCTTTGTCTGAATACAAATCCACTTCTTCTGGGTCTTCTGGCGTTAATAGCGTCGTAACGATTGCCTTTTTGAGGGATTCTTCGGGATTCTTTGTATCTAGTGTTGCTACGGAAATCACGCCTTTGCTAAAATCCACTTGAGCGCGTGAAAGGTAAGAATCTGTGTATTTAACATACACTTCTTGCGAGGCGGTAGGCGCATTGTCTTCGCCCCATTTTTTAGAAGCATTTTGTGTCAAAGTCTCCACAACTTTTTTGAAGTTTGCTTGAAAACTTTTAATATCCGCTTCAATTTGCTCGGGATTTAGCGCGTAATTTACAGCTTTTTTAATCACCTGTTCTTTGGAGATACCTTGAGTGAGAATCTGCGGATTATAAATCAAATCCCTCACACCAAACAAACAACCGCTTAATAGGATTCCGCTTCCTATAATAATGCTGAAATTTTTTGCGATTCTAAGGATTTTCAAACGCTTAACATTCCTGTTTGAACTTCTTGAGACTTCTGCTCACCTGCAAAAACACGCGCGAGAAAAAACGCAAACTCCAATGCTGTCGCAGGTCCCCTAGAAGTAATCAAATTACCATCTTGCACGACATTTGAATCTGCTTTGTAATGAGGATTGTCAATCTCTTTTTCAATACTAGGATAGCAAGTGAAATTTTGATTAGTCAAAATCTTGTGCTTAAAAAGTGCTAAAGGTGCTGCACAAATCGCAGCGCAGATTCTTTCTTTTTCATTTAATTCGGACAGAATCGCGTGTAAAGCAGTAGAGGCGATTAGATTTTGTGTACCTTCCCAACCACCGGGCAAAACCACTCCATCTAAATTATTGGCTTGAATTTCTGAAATTTTCAAATCCGCGACAATCTTAACACCGCTTTGAGATTCCACAACAAGACTTTCTTGCGATTCTTTATCTACCGCAGCAAGGATTACTTCGCAGCCTACCCGCCTTAGCACATCTATCACACAAATCGCTTCAATCTCTTCAAACCCTTTTGCAAGTGGTATTAAAACTCTCGTTGCCATTGCTTCCCCTTATTTTACTTTATCCAAATATTCGCCTGTTTCTGTATTGACGCGAATCACATCGCCCTCTAATACATGGTAAGGCACTTGCACTACCGCGCCTGTTTCTAGTGTAGCAGGTTTTTTACCCGCACTTGTTGTATCGCCTTTGAAGTTTGGGGGCGTTTCGATGATTTTTAATTCCACGGTTTGTGGCACATTCACCGTGATTGCTTTGCCATTGTGAAACAAAACACTCGCTGCCATTCCATCAATTAGCCATTTCGCAACCTCTCCCACTTGGTCTTCACTTAAGCCAATTTGCTCATAGTTTTCGTTATCCATAAACTGAAAATAATCGCCATCGTGGTATAAAAACTGCATAGAGCGTTCTTGTAAGTTGGGTTCTTCGCATTTATCCCCTGCGTGGAATGTTTTTTCTAACACTCTGCCATCTAAAAAAGATTTCATTTTAACGCGCACAAACGCCGCACCTTTGCCGGGTTTAACATGCTGATACTCTGTGATTCTATAAGGAATCCCCTCTAATTCCACTTTTAAACCCTTTTTTAAATCTCCCATTGAATAAGCCATTTTTGTCCTTTATTTAAATTTTATTAGAGCTTCCTAAAATATCCATACGCTCGGCGATTACTTTAACCATAAATTCTTTAGCAGGGGCGAAGAATTTACGCAAATCAAATTGTGTTTTGTCTTCGTTTGCCACACGCCTAACTTCTGACATAAACGCGATTCTTAAATCCGTATCGGTGTTGATTTTGTTAATCCCACCTTTCACTGCTTCTTGTAAAAATGCAAAAGGCACACCTTTGCTTCCTTTTAAATCCCCTCCACTTGCCAAAAAGGCTTCACTGACATTTTGTGGAATCGCACTTGCACCATGTAAAACCAATGGAATCTTTGTGCGTTTCTTAACTTCAATCAAGCGTTCAAAATCTAGCTTGGGTTCGCCTTTGAATTTAAACGCTCCATGACTTGTGCCGATAGCTGGAGCTAGAAAATCCACTTTGGATTCTTTAACAAACTCTTCTGCCTCACTAGGATTGACCAAACACGCGTCTTTTTCATCAACAGAAATATTATCTTCAATCCCCATTAAACGCCCGAGTTCCGCTTCTACACTCACTCCGGCAATATGCGCGACTTCTACTACTCTTTTGGTTTCTTTAAGATTCTCTTCAAAACAATGATGACTTGCGTCAATCATCACCGAAGTAAATCCCGCACGAATCGCTTTAACGCAGGATTCAAAGCTTGTCCCATGATCCAAATGCAATGCCACAGGAATATGAGGGTAAGCATTGGCTAGAATCTTGACCATTCCCACCGCCATATCAATCCCCAAGTATTTGATTGCACCCTCACTTGCTTGAACGATGATTGGAGAATTTTTGCGATTTGCCGCTTCAAAAATCGCACTTAGCATTTCGTAATTCACGAAGTTAAACGCACCCACGCCGTAGTTTTCTTTATTTGCCTTATCTAAGATAGAATTTCCACAAACTAGCATTGGGATTCCTTATTTAAAAATCTCAACTTTTGCTTTTTTACGGAGTGATTCTCCCTCTTTTTTAAGATTCTCTTGAAACTTTTTCATTTTGATATTTTGTTCAATCTGCCCTTTAATATCATTTAACGCCAAGGTGCCGGAAGCTTTTTTATCCTCTACATAAATCACATGATAGCCAAATTGTGTTTTAACAGGGGTAGTTGTGTAAGTGCCTTTGCTAAGTTTAAATGCGGCGTTAGAGAACTCTGGAACCATTTGATTTTTGGCGAAATATCCTAGATTTCCCCCATCTTTTGCAGAACCATTTTGCATTTTTTCTCTAATGATTTCATTAAATCTTGCCGCTGCGTTTTTCCCTGCTTTTTTAAGGTCTGCAATGATTGCTTTCGCGTCGCTTTCGCTGCTTACTAAAATATGACTTGCTCTTACCATTTCAGGTTGGACGAATTTATCTTTGTTTTGATTATAAAATTGGCTAATCTCCGCTTCGCTGACTTTGATTTTTTCAATTTGTTTGCCCATCCAAGCTTGGAGCATTAGCTCCTCTTCTGCGGCTGCAAGTGCTTCTTTAAACTCTTTAGAATTTTGGATTTTGTCTTTTTTGGCTTGTTCAATTAAGAGTTTGCGCTCTATTGCTTGGTTGATGATTTGCCCCTTAGCATCTTCTGGCAACTGCTCAAATGCAACGCCCGGAAGTGAGCGCATTAAAGGCGCGATGTCTTTTTCTGTAACTGCTTTACCATTCACTTCTGCATAATTTTTCGCAAAACCTACACTCTGACATAACGCCAATGCCAATGCTGAACTAATAAGAATCTTTTTCATGATGAAACCTTAGTTAAAAATTTTTGAAATTTTACCTTTTAATGATTAATGTTTAATTAACAAAGGGCTTCTTTATATTTATTCAACAAAAAACTAAAAATTACTTTAGTTAAAACAATAAATCCGAATTAGTGATATTTAAACGAAGCATTTTGCAATTCTATTTAAGATTTCGTTGCGTCATTACAAGGCAACGCCGAAGCAATCCATAACCTAGAATCTCGCCATTGTAAAATCTACTTTATATGCGATTATAGATTGCCACGAAAATTTTGCAAATTTTCTCGCAATAATACAATAGTAGTCCAAATGGATTTGCTAGATTATAGATTGTTTTGCGATTCCAACCAAACAACCAAATGCCCACATAAAGGCATTTAAGAATGTTTGGCGAAAATTTAATCAAGAAGAATTATTAAGGTTTGCGTATCACGAATCTTAAAGTCGGTCCATCTTGTTCTACTGCCAAGACTTCAAACCCTCTATTTTTAGCATCTACAGGGATTGAATTAATCGCTTGTGGGCAATCACAAAGCACTTCCAAAACTTCCCCCTTTTTAAGCTGTGGCAATACTTCCATTGTCGCAATAGCAGGCATTGGACAAGCCTCGCCTTGAATATCAAGCGTATAGGTGATTTCAACATTTTCTAAATTCGCCATTTATAGCCCCCTTTTAGCAAAAAATTGTTTTTTGTAAGCAAAAATGAGTGCGAGTGAGAGAAGCAAAAACCCGATATTTAAAGCAAGTCCGGGCAAAGCACCCATTTCGTTTAAAAGTTGGATTTTGGGACCGGATTTAATCCAATCAGGAATCTTATCATAAATCAATGCCAAAATAGCAGTCCCCGCGAAATTTGCCACACCAACTATCATAAAATGGAGTTGCCCTTCAGCGGCTCTATATGTCCAACCACATTCACAACCACCGGCGAAAACAATCCCAAAGCCAAACAAAAAAGCACCAAGTGCAACAGCGACCGAAAGGCTTCTAACAAAGGCTGTGTAGCCATTGAGCATAAGGATAAAGATAATAAATGTGGCGATAATCATACCGAAATACGCGCCTTTTGCGGCATTATCTCTGCCAAACAAAAACAAATCCCGAAAACACGATGTGAAGCAGACTTGACCGCGCGAAATCACGAATCCAAAAACCAAGCCAAAAAGCAATCCAAGCGGTAAAAAAGTGGATTTGACTTTCAAAGTAAAGGGTTCAGTCGTGGCAAAAAGATAGACAACCCAAATAAGAGTTAAAATCAAAATCGCTAAGCCATACTTGAAATGGCGATTTGCGCGATTTTTATCATGCACGATTCCTTTGCCATTTGCACCGCATTTTTCAAGTGTGGTTTTTGGCATAAAGATTTTGAGTTTGCCAACTTTTGTTGCGACGAAGATTCCAAGCACCATAAAGATTGCAAATTCCCAAGTGTGGAGCGAGAAATATGGAAGCCCGGTAAAGAAATCAAGCAAATTACAACCAAACGCAAGTCTCGCGCCAAAACCAGATAAAAGACCACCAAGGATTGCTTGAGCAACACGAATCTTAGAAGCGGGAAGACGAAATTTCACTTTATTCGCCCAAAGAGCCGCTATGAGCGCACCTAAGAACATACCAATCAGCACAAGCCCCTCATAGCGAGTGAGCGGATTACCAGAGAGGTTTGTCATCTGATAATAGCTATATTTGCTCGTATCAAGCCCAAAAAGCTCCAAAAACTCACCGCCCCAGCGCGTCATCTCGCCCGTAACTTGCCAACCTGTCCCAAAAAATCCGAAATAAATGGAAGCAATAATCGCAAGTGCAACCATAGCCTTTGAAGTATCCCAAAAATAGATAAGATATTTTTGTTTGAATTGCCTTAAAATCGAAAGCATTAAAGTGTCCTTGTAGTAATGTTATATGCAAACCTTGCACCAAAATGAGATTGGAATTATAATTTAAAAAAATTAAACCAAAATAAAGATTTTTGGAATCTTGCTTTGCGTCATTGCGAGAGTTTTGTAAAAACTCGTGGCAATCTATACTAAGGAACTTAAATAAATAGACAATGGAATCTTTAGAGCGAGATTTTGGATTGCTTTGTTGCTACGCTCCGTGCGATGATAATTCAGTAAATAAACTTGGAATTCTTGGAGTTTTAAAGTATAATGTTGCAGGGTGATTGCCACAGGTCTAGCACCCTGCGGCAAAATCTATGCCCTAAAAGGAGCTAAGATGATGTCAGCAAAATTCATCTTGGTTGCGATTATACTACTTTGTATAATCGTTGTCAAGGCTTATTAAGCCTTAGCCCTGCTTTGTCGGGGCTATGATGAATTTGTCCTGTGGATTCTACTTTTGTTATATAAATTTCCATTGATTGTTTTATTGTTTTAATGTTGTGGATTAGGGATTTGCATAGCGCGGGTGAAATTTGTTTCACAAATTGCACACCACGAAAATTTTCAAATTTTCTTGCAATGACGGTGGGTTACGCCATTGCGTCATTGCAATGCCTTGCGCAAGGACAAAGCAAAATTGGGTTCGTTGGGATTCCACAATAGAATCCCTACAAGCTCCAAGCCACCGCCAAAGCAGTAATCACAAAGCCCAAAACCACAGCAACACTCGCACTCTTCCAACTGCGTTTGCAAAATGCAGTCAAGAATAATCCAGAAAGATACAATACAATCAATGCGATAGAAAACCCAACCGCCAAAACATCAAAATACCATTTCCCAGCTGCTTTGTGCAACATCAAAAGCACACCATACCAATGCCTATCCACACTCCTAACGATAGGATTCCCCTCTTTGTCTTTAGCAAGTGTAGCGGAGTATTTCAAATCTCCCATAGAATGGGAGTTTCTAAAGAATCTCACTTCGGTATTGCTTGGAATCTTTAGTCCATTTGCCTTTAATGTCTCTAATATCACTTGCTGTTCGTTTCCTCGCATATTTTGCGCCATTTGCGATTCTACTTTGACTTCCACAATCTCCGCCCCAGCATTTTGCCGAATCCCAAAAATATGCAAAGAACCGGTAATCGCATAAATCAACGCCATAGGGATAAAAAACAAACTCACATACAAATGAATCTGCATCCAAGTTTTATTAGAAATCAACTTCTTTGACATTTCTTTTCCTTAAAATTCTGCGCGGACATTCAGCCAAAGGTTGCGTCCGGGAATCATTCTTTGGTAATTGTTCGTATAAGACTGACCTCTACCGCTAGGATAGGTTACATAATCTATATAATCTTTATCAAACAAGTTGTTAATCACCGCTCCAAAATGCCAAGTTTTATTCCACTGATAATTCACACCTAAATCCACTGTGTGCATATCTTTATAATACGCTCCGGGACCGATATTTGCAGTGTGCGCGTTGGTTGTTGGAGTTTTGAGTTTGCCCACATAGCGCACATAAGTATTCCATTTGCCGGTTTTATAGGAAACTTTCGCAGACAAGTTATGTCTAGGGACATCGTTTAAATCTGTTCCTTTATTGTCGCCACTCTTTCTTTCTGTTTCCGTCAAAGCATAAGATAAATCCGCTGTGATTCCATTAGGGATAATGCTTGTGAGCATAGGCTTGGTTTTAAGCGAAGCCTCTAACCCTGAAATTGCCGCTTTATCTACATTATCATAGATACGGCAAGTCGCATAATTACACACGCCATATCCTCCGGGTAGATTCATATTTTGTTGATAATCTTCTGTGGCAATTGCGTTTCTAAAATCTGTGTAGAATCCTGTAATAGTAAAAAACCCAAAGGGCGATTCTATGATTCCACTTAGCTCATAATTCCAGCTTTCCTCTGCCTCGAGACTTGAGTTTCCATAATTTGCAACATTATTACCAAATCTATCTGTGCTTATATCATAAAGCCCATCATAGCGCGTAGCAAGTTCGGGCAATCGCATACCACTTGCAACCCCCGCTTTGATTGTTAGCCACTCTGTAGGATAAGTATTGACATAGAATCGCGGGTTGAAAAACTCTTCATAAGTATCGTCATAGTTGATTCTTAATCCTGCGGTTGCGGAGATATATTCATTAAAGAAATATTCCCCTTCCCCAAATACCGCAAAGAGATTGGAATCCTTAAGAAAATGCGTGCTTCTATCTAAGAGTTTCTCGTATTTATAGTAAGGACCGCCTGTGAGAATCAAAGCACCTTTAGAACCAAAGTCATAATCTAACTTAGAAGCAGAACTTGCGATGATATTTTGGTCTTCTACTAGTTTTGTCCTATCTTTGATTCCAGAGCTTTGACCGGGGTGCAATCCCATTGTTAAATCCTCCGCTCTATGTGGAATCTTTGTTGTGTTTAGGTATTGGAGATAGTTATTGATACTTCCCCATTCATAGTTTCCATCGTGGTTTAGCACGGTATTCCAGCGGTGATATTCGCGCACAGCGGTAATCTGTGAAGAAGAAGTATTTAAGCTCCCTAGCCTTTGGAATCCATAATCTACATCGGCATAAAAGCTATTTTGTGCATCATAAAGATAATTCAATCTCCCACCTGCGGAATAGTTGCGATAGCTTGTTGGAGAATGACTTGTGTAGGGGTTAGGATCATTGGGTGGCACCGTATAACCGGGAATGTCTTTTTTGTAGAAGTGGTTTGCTTCTCCATAATAAACCTTGCCTCTTAGATTGAGCGAAAACTGCTCACCCAAAGGCGCAAACAAATTCGCATTTGTCCCATAAGTATTCCCCCAATTATCATGGTGTTCTTGCAATCTTGTTTCTGCTGAAATAGTCCCTGTAACTTTACCCGGATTCTTTTTGGTGATAATGTTAATCACCCCCCCCATAGCATCACTTCCATAGATAATAGAAGCAGGACCACGAATCACCTCCACGCGTTCAATCATACTTGCAGGTGGAATAAATCCGCTTGTAGAATCAAATCCATTACCATCAAATCCAGAATCCATATTCATACGCTTACCATCAATGAGAATCAAAGTGTATTTCGAAGCCATACCACGCATTTCGATTGTCGTGCCTCCTGTTTTGGTAACCGTCGTGGAAACACCTGGAACTTCTTGCACAATATCTCCCAAATCCCGAATCGGACGCTCCATAATCTCTTCCCCTGTGATGACGGAAATACTTGCGGGTGCGTCTTTAATGTCTTGTTCAAATCCAGCCGCACTCACGACAGAATTTCCCAATACAAACTGCTCTGTTTGCGCAGATAAGCCTTGCGTAAGCAACAAGCAAGCAGGAATGCTTAAAACTATTTTTCGCATTTTTAGACCTTTAATTTTAAAAATATTTTTCCAAAATTCGCAATATTTATATGAATATTTAGGTTTTTTGGAATGTGGAATTATAATAACTATTATTAAAAATAATCTGAAATAAATAATAACTATTCTAATTATTATATAAGTTTTGATTTCTTATAATCCGAAAATTATTTTTCAAGGAAAGAGGAATCTATGGAGACACTCAAAACCTACATTGATATTATTATTTTTAGCATTCTTGGTTTAATGGCATTTATTGCCCTTTGGTGCGTGATTGAACGATTGTTGTTTTTTAGGAAGTTGAATCTACAAGATTTCCAAAGCCAACAAGACTTTGACGATGCGATTACAGAAAATCTCACAACCTTACATATTATCTACTCTAACGCTCCTTATGTCGGACTTCTTGGCACAGTTATTGGGATTATGATTACCTTTTATGATATGGGAATGAGCGGAAATATTGATGTAAAATCTATTGTCGTAGGATTATCTCTTGCGCTTAAAGCAACTGCCTTAGGGCTTGTCGTCGCGATTCCATCTCTTATGGCACACAATGCGCTTTTTCGCAAAGTAAGCCTCCTTAGCAGTCGTTACCAAAAGGATAAATAATGCTTAAAATCCAACATTCAGAAGGGCTAAATATCGTCCCTTTTATTGATGTGATTTTGGTGCTTTTAGCTATGGTTTTGAGCATTTCTACTTTTATCGCGCATGGAGAAATTAAGATAGAATTACCTAAGAGCGATTCTAGCGAACAAAGCTCTGATGATTCTCATAAATTGCAAATCATTATTAATGCTGAAAATGTATTTTATATAGAAGACAAAGAAGCGAGTTTGGAAGAGATTACAGAAAAAATCAATGCTTTAGATAAACAAACCATCGTAGAGCTTAAAAGCGATAAAAATGCGAAATTTGATAGCTTTATACAAATCATTGATATTTTGCGAAGCCAACATCACGAAAATTTCCAAATCATCACCGAGAAAGCCCAATGAATCCGTTTTTAAATCATAAATCCCAAGCTTTTTATTTAACGATTCTTTGCTTCTTGCCTTTAGCAATCGGGCTTTTTTGGACGACTTCTTTGCTTGTAATCAATCCTTCTGCAAGTCAAAATAGCTTTACGCTATCCATGAAGCAATTTGCAATGCAAAGCTCCGCTACTTCTAGCACACAATCCATACAACAGCCACTTGAAAGCCTAAAGCCTATCCCAAAAGACTTCAAGCATAAAAATCAAAAACACAAGAAACGCCATCAAGCCGAATCTAAACCAAAACCTATTCCACAGACAATGCAAACACAAACCGCACAAGCCTCGCAGGATTCCACAAATGCGCCCTCGCAGGATTCCACACATTATCTATCGTATGGCAAAGATGATAATCCTTTCTTAAGGGCAGTGAAATCTTCTATTGATAAATCCCTAGACTATCCAAGAAAAGCGCGAAAAATGCGTATGCAAGGCGAAGTTGTCGTGGGATTTTTATGGACAACGCACAAGCAGTTAAAAAACTTGAAAGTCCTTAAGAGTTCAGGCTATGATGTTTTGGACGAAAACGCGCTTCAGACGATACAAAAAGCCTCCGCGTATTTCCCCATATACACTAACAATGCGCATTTGCAGATTCCAATCATCTATCGCTTGACAAACTAAAATCCCACCTTTAGAATCCCTGCATTTGTGCATTCACAAAGTCATTACGAGACAAAGCCAAAAATAAAGTCTCCACCCGTCATTGCGAGGAGTGAGCGTAGTGAATGTGGTGCGCATTGCATTAGCGATTTGCCCACACTTGCAAATCTACGATATTAAACTAAAAGGGTTGCTATAAAATACTTTTTGGCGAGACTTTAGATTATGGATTGCCACGACTTCTGCGAAGTCTCGCAATGACGCAGTGGAGGATTCTTTGCAATAACAAAAGTCAAAGCCTAATGTAAGACGAACAGACAATAAGGAAAGATTTTCCTTGGAGCGTTAGCAAAAAAGAAAATCAAGGTTACCTTTTCTTTGTCTGTGAGTTGTGCATTAGGCTTTGACTAGGATTATTTGCGTGATTAAATGCGGATTTTGGGATTCCATTGTATGTTTATTGGTTGCCGAAATCATAGATTGCCACGAAAATTTTTCAAATTTTCTCGCAATGACAAGGTGGTAAAAATCTTGGGTGAGATTCTAAGCGGTAGATTGCCACGAATTGCGTTGCAATTCTAACACATAACGATAAGTAGCGCAAAACGCAAGTTAGAATCCCGCAACAAAAAGCAATGGATTCTACATTGCATTAGCCTAAAGCGCGGAACGCCTTAGGTTTTACACATTAATAGGCAGAAGTTTTCGCGTCAATCGCCTTATAATTATAAGGTTTATTGTTTTTATCCAACTCCATCAACTCTTTTGGTGCTGGACCATTGATTTCTTCGTGCTTGTAGTAACGCTCACCCGCTTTATGACCATTTAAATCCACTTTGTAGCGAATCTCTCCGGGGTTGAATTTTTGAATCTCCTCAAACCCTAAATTAGAAGTTGTGAAATCCTTGATTCCATTCGCGTTTGCAATTTCAACAAGTTTAGTTTGCCCCATTCTCGCCATTTCTACAGCTTGAAGCAACATTCTACTTGCCTCTCTTGGATTGTGGAATCCTGTGGAGTTTTCAGCACCTACGAAATCGCCTCGCATTTGCCCTTTACGATGAAGTTCTAAAGGCTCTTTTAAAGCTGCAGAAATTTTCTTATCGTCTGCTTTGCCATCTGTTTGGAATGCGGGCAATGCACCGAGTTTTTCACGCATTACTTTAATGTCTTCAATCAAGCTAACGGTCGCATATTCCGCGCTCCTTAAATCAAATGCGATAGATTTTTGAATATCAAAAATTTGCGCTTTAAGATACTCTTCGCTTTGAGTATGGCAAGTTTTGCACGCTGCATTAATATCTTGCAATGGAGAAGTGATATTATGTTCTGTCATTTTTTTCGCACCTTTGCGTTTGTAAGGCATATGACAATCCGCGCAACTTACGCCATTTGCTGCATGCACACCGCCACTAAAGAGTTCAGTTTCAGGGTGTTGAATCTTCAACATTGGAGCTTTTGTGATTTTATGTTGCCAATCTTGTGGGAAAATCTCGCGCACTTTCTCATAATGCTCGTCAAACATTTCAATTCTAAAAGGCTCGTTTTTCTTCCACGCACTCCAAGGGAATACCAATTCAAGTCCTGCAACTTCAATTTCTGTTGGCTGGTTACCATTTCTCCAAGAATCAAACTCATCATAAGTTTTTTGTGTGCCATTCCACCATTTTTGAGTAGAATCGTTTGCGATAGATTCGCCCATAACTTTGACTTTTGTGCCAGTTGGTTTGAAATAATACTCTACATGGCATTGGGAGCAAACAAGTGTGCGCATTTCATCACGACTTGCTTTAATGCCCGTTACGGGGTCTTTTTCGTATCCTCTACTTGCAAGCGCATTAATCGCAGCTTGTCGCGTAAGGCGCAACTGCATATCGTTTGGATTATGGCAATCTGCACAAGTTACACCCATTCTTTTCCCACCATGTGGTCCGCTGTGTTCAGGTGAATTTTCAGCGATTCCATTAACTGCAGGGACATTTTTAATCATTGTCCAATATTTCGTAGAGTTAAAAGAAACCCATTTTTCTTCCAAAGTATCCCCGATTCCAACATTTTTCATAAGCCAAGGACTCCAACCACTATGGCAATTCATACAGGCAGTAGGTTGCCCGCCAAATGCGCCAAATCCGTGAGCATTCAAGAAGTCTTTGTTGTTTCTAGCGGTATCCATTTGATCCACTTGAATCCAAAAATGCCCTCTTTCTTCGTTTGCGTCAATGCTAAAAGGATAACCCGCCCAAAGAATCGTAAGCTGTGGATAACGAATCAATTTAGAATAAGCCAAATTTCCACCAAATTCTGTTGAAATTGGAGCTTGTTTTTCCACCGTTAAATACATATCCAAATAATCTGGGAAATTTTTGCCCCAATGATCAAATGTAGGATTCTCATCACTCATTTCCACAAAGCCCTTAGAGCTTAGCCCACCTACGCTTTCCGCCTGTTTTTTGCTAATATCAGAGTTTAGCCAAAACATCGCGGCAATCACAATTAAAACAATCACCACCAAAATTGGCATTAAAGGCGATTTTTTTTGCATTTTAACCTCCTAAAGTTAATTTAAAAACCTCGTTTATGTCCTACCCCTGCGTGGCAAGAAACACAACTAAGAGACCCATTTCCATGTGGATTAGTCGTAGGATTTACGACATTACTCACCATTTCGCTATGGCAACGCACACAATTATCTTGAATCATACCCTTAGATTTTTTTGTCGCACTTAAGTTTGTCGGCAACACATCTAATTTAAAGGTAAAAGCATACGCATGCCCTACACCACTTTCCGCTTTTGCAATCCACTTTTCTACAAATTCATGCGGCAAATGGCAATCATTACAAGTTGCACGCGGTTTCCCTGCGACTTTTTTTGAATGCGAACCTTTCAACCAATCATTATAAACATCATTCATAATATGGCAGTTGTTACAGGCTTCACTCTCATTACTGAAATAGGACATACCCTTTGCATTATAAAAAGTATAAAGCCCCACAATACAAGCAAACACACACAGAATCCCGAGCAACAAAGCGACAAATGGGAGCGGTTTAGATTCTTTACCTTGCAATCTACGCTCCTTTGAATATTTTTTGAATCCAAAATCACCAAAGAGATTCCAAATTCAAGGGCATTATTTTATTTTGGATTGACAGAAAATTCCTTGATTTAAATCAAAAAGTAAATCATTGGTAAATAGAATCTCTACTGCGTTAGCAATGAAAAGGTAGTGAATCGTAGGTAGTCTATATTAAGGATTGCTTTGTCGCTACGCTCCGCGCAATGACACAATAGAAGAGATACTTAGAAATTAAGAATATTCAAAAACCCCAAGCAAGAAGCTTGAGGGATTTTATTTATACAAAAGCAACTGCAACGAATCCTAAGATAACGCTAAATGCAATCGCCAAAATGCCCGGAATCAAGAATGCATGGTTAAAGATATAATGCCCGATTCTTGTTGAGCCTGTGTCGTCCATTTGCACCGCACCAAGCAAAGTTGGATAAGTAGGCAATACAAAGAGTGCAGAAACTGCGGCAAATGAAGCAACAATCATATAAGAATCTCCCGGATTTGCTGCGCTAATACCAAGTGCTGCAATCACCACTGGAGTAATAGCTTTAGCAGTCGCTGCTTGAGAGTATAGTAAAGTTGCAGCAAAGAAATAAGCAACAGCTAATAAAGCTGGAATTTGTTTAACCAAATCGCTTGAAAGCTCACCAATTTGTGTTTTATAGCCATCTACGAAAGTATTTCCAAGCCAAGCCACACCAAGCACACACACGCACGCAATCATACCGCTTTTAAATACGCTAGATTCAGTGATTTTACCCACTTCAATTTTGCAAAGAATCGTGATAAAAGTCGCAACTCCAAGCATAAAGCTCATAATCGCCGCATCTCTAGGAACTATAACATTTTCAATTAAAACAGGCTTACCGCCAATTTTTGAAATTGCAGTCGCATAGAGAACAACCAATAAAACGCCAACCAAAAAGATACCAACAGAGAGTTTTGCACCTTCTTTAAGTTGCATATTTTGTGCGCCAACAGAGGGTTTTACCAAGCCTTTTGCTAATCTATCTTGATACACAGGGTCTTTGCTTAAATCAAGATTTGAGAACATTGTAACAATGAATGCAGTGAGCATACAACCGATAAATGTAGTTGGAATCCAAATTGCCAACAATAGCGGATAGCTCCAACCCAATGGCTCTAATGCGCCTGTCATATACACAACTGCGGCAGATACAGGAGATGCAGTAATTGCAATCTGACTTGCAACAACCGCGATAGAAAGTGGCGCAGAAGGTTTAATGTTTTGCTCTTTTGCTACTTCCACGATAACCGGAATCATAGAAAACGCAGTGTGTCCTGTCCCTGCTAAAATCGTTAGAAAATAAGTAACGGTAGGTGCAAGGTAGTTAATGTATTTTGGATTAGAACGCAAGATTCGCTCGGCAATCTGAACCAAATAATCCAAACCTCCTGCAAGTTGCATTGCAGAAATTGCAGCAATAACAGACATAATAATCAAAATAACATCCCATGGAATCGCGCCGGGCTTCATACCAAGCGCAAGTCCTAAAATCACAACGCCTAAACCTCCGGCGTAACCAATTCCGATTCCTCCAAGTCTAATCCCTACAAAAATCGCACCAAGTAGCACAATCACTTGTAGGATAAGCATTAACATTTCCATTTATTTTCCTTATTTTTTAGATTTCATTTGCGGATTAAGCATATTTTTTGGGTCTAGGATTTTGTCAATCTCTTCTTTAGGAAGATAGCCTCTTTCCAAACAAATATCCGCGACAGATTTGCCTGTTTGCAATGCTTCTTTTGCCATACTAGCGGATTTTTCATAGCCTAGCACAGGATTGAATGCAGTTACGATTCCAATAGAATTAAGCACAGATTGTTTGCAAGCTTCAGGATTCGCTGTTAAACCTTTGATTGCTTTTTGAGCTAAAGTTCTCATTGCATTTTCTAGCACAGTTACAGAATTGAAAAGCGCGTAAGCAATGCCGGGTTCAAACGCGTTGAGTTCAAACTCGCCTCGCTCACTACAAAGCATAATGGTTACATCATTCCCAATCACTTCATAGCAAGCTTCGCCTACTACTTCACAAATTACAGGATTTACCTTTCCGGGCATAATAGAGCTTCCGGGCTGCATTTTTGGCAAATTTACTTCGCCCAAACCGCATCTAGGACCACTATTCATAAGACGAATGTCGTTTGCGATTTTAGAAAGTCTCACCGCTGCGGTTTTAAGCGCACCACTAACATGCACAAAATCCGCTGTATCTTGAGTTGCAGCGATAAAATCATCTGCGGGTTTAAACTCTACCCCTGTGATTTCTTTTAGTTTTTTCTCTACAACAAACTTGTAATCTGGGTGGCAGTTAATCCCTGTTCCAATCGCAGTTGCGCCCATATTAAGCACCGCCATAGATTCTCTTGCTGCTTTGATTTTGGCAATATCACTTTTGATATAACTCGCAAACGCATTGAATGTATTACCAAGTGTGGTTGGCACAGCGTCTTCTAACTCTGTTCTTCCCATTTTGATAACATCTTTCCATTCTTTTGCTTTCACTTCTAGCTCATTTTTTAATTCTTCCATAGCTTCTAGCAAATGTCCCAATTTCTCGTGAGTTGCGACTTTAATAGAACTTGGATAGGTATCATTTGTGGATTGTCCCAAGTTTGTATGATCATTTGGGTGTAAATACTGATACTCACCTTTTTTATGCCCTATACTTTCTAGCGCAATATTTGTAATTACTTCATTCACATTCATATTTGTGGAAGTTCCCGCACCGCCTTGCATCATATCTACTACAAATTGATCAATAAACTCACCAGCAATCAATCTATCCGCAGCTTTCGCAATCGCATCTGCTTTATCTGCGTCAAGCACTCCTACCTCTTTGTTTGCTAATGCAGCTGCCTTTTTGATTTGTGCAAATGCTTTGACAAAAAAAGGATAGTTTTTAAGAGTTCTTCCAGTCATTTTGAAGTTTTCTAAAGCTCTGAAAGTTTGAACTCCATAATACACGGAATCGTCAATTTCTAACTCGCCGATGAAGTCATGTTCTTTTCTAGTTCCCATGATAACCCTTCTTATAATTAAATTAAAGATTAACCTTGAATAATCTTTGTAAAATAGATATTACACCTAATATTTTATATTTTTCATTAATCTAAAAATATAAAAAAAATATTTTATTTTTATTTAATTTTTCTTCAAGATTCCACACCTAGACTCATATACAACGATTCCAAATGCCACGAAAGTTGCACACAAAATCCCAAGAGGATAAGATAAAATCACTCCATTAAATCCATAAATTTTAGGCAAAATCATCACAAAACAAAGCGCGAAAAACAAAGTATAAGCAAAGGTGATAATAAAAGAACTTAAGGTGCGCTGGATAGATTGAAAAAAAATCGCACTCACAATATTAACACCTAATAAAATATAGCCTAAAAAGTATAGTTTCATCGCGTTTTGCGTTTCTTCTACTAGATTCATATCTCGCAGCACAATATCATCAGGCAAAAACCACATTACAAGAAAAGGGGCACAAATAAACGAAAGTAAATAAAGCGAGATTCCACCCAAAAAACTAAAAACTAAACCAAAGTTAAAGATTCCGCGCACCCTCTCCATAAGCTTCGCGCCATAGTTGAAACTCGCAATCGGTTGCACTCCTTGCGCCATAGAAAGCAGAATCGTAAAAGGAATAATCCCGACATACATTAACACACTATAAATCGCCAACCCCCTATCTCCCGAGATTCCTTCAATCGTATGGTTAAAAATTAACATCATCAAACTCACGCTAATTTCCGAACTACTTTGGGGGATTCCGTTTTTCGTTGCTCCCAAAAGTGCGTAAATATCAAAGGCTCTAATCAAATACAAATCGCCCTTTTTGCGCAAAAAATGTTGCAACAAAATACACATTCCAATCCCGTGTCCTAGTAGAGTAGCCAAAGCACTACTTGCAATTCCAAGCTCAAACACAAATAGAAAAAAATAATTAAAGACGATATTCGCCACCGAACCCACAATCATCGCCACCATCGCAAGAACAGGCTGTTTGTCATTAATCGCAAAAATATCCAACATAGGGTGCAAGACGATAATGAATGCCCCCAAATAAATCACTTCAGTGTATTGACGCACAAGAGGCAAAAGCGTCTCACTGCTTCCAAGAAGCAAAGCAATAGAATCGCTATAAAAATACAGTGCGATTCCGCCTATTATGCTTGTGCTTAGGGCAAAATAAAACACACTGCTAAAGACAATCCGCGCCCGAAATGCTTTGCCCCGCCCTAAAAAATAAGAAGCCATTGCGGCAGCTCCCACGCTAAAGAGCAATTCAAATGCGATGAGAATCGGGAAAATAGGCCATGCAATTCCAATGGCTGCAAGTGCGTTTTCGCCGAGCTTTTTGCCAACAAAGATTCCATCAATCGTAGAATAAGTAGAAAGCGCAAGCATCGCAATAAGCGAGGGCAAAAAATAAGATAAAAATAGCTTTGGAATCGCAGTTGTTTTAAGATTTGCTTTTTTCATTTAGGCGTTTTACTCCCAAGTTTAGCGGATTGATATTGTTTTGTTGGCAATATTATACAATGGAATCTACAAGGATTCAAGCTAAAACTAGAGCAAAAATCATAGTGCAATTTGTGGAACAAATTGCACCCACACTTGCAAATCTATAATGTGGGATTCTGCTACTGCATCATTGCGAGAAGTCTAGACTTAGAATAAAAAGTTATATCCCACAGAAAAACTGATATTTGAGGTTTGCCCCAAGTCAAGTTTGGTGTTTGTTGGACTTCCATTTACTTCTATGTTATCCTCTTCCTCACCTAGATTCAGTCTATTAGCACTCACGGCAAACTCCAACTCACTATTGCCCATTTCATAAATCGCTCCTGCTTTCACGCCATAAGTAAATCCTGTGAAATCCAAAGACCCCATAGAACTATCGCCAATTACAAAACTTCCGCTATCAAACTTTGCCTTTACCAAACCTGCATTCACACCCAACAATCCGCGCCAATTTGTCGTATTTGGCACTCTTGGAGTGAAGGCGTAGCCAAGTGTAAGCGTCTGATAAGAGAATCCATTTTTCTTTAAATTATATTCAAAATTTGCCAAGATTCTATGATTTTCATTAAGCAAATAACCCCCTTGCACACCAAATCCAAACTGCTTTTCACTTAATTTATGAGTTTGGGATTCATAACCTGCAACATGCAACTCCGCGTCAGAATCCGACAAGTTATAAATACCATAAATCCCCAAAAGACGATTCCGCCGCTCTTCATAAAGCGGGTGGGTGTTGCTTTGTGAAGCATAAACTCCATTTCTCTCACTATAACCAAACCCAAAGGAAACTACACAAACCAATAGTAATAAAAACCGAATCATCAAGCAATCCTTTTAGACTTTTAAATTCTCTCTAGCAAAAAGGATTCCACTTGCGATTGATTGCCCAAGATTCCGCTTTGTGCCATTGTGAAAATTACAATGCAATTCGCGGAAATGGCACAATGGAGATTCTATAATTTCTCTCAATGACGCCTTAGCGCACTCTCTCGTCATTGCGCAGAGCGTAGCGACAAAGCAATCCATAATATAGAATCTCGCCATTGTAGAATCCTATTTTATTTAAGATTATAGATTGCCACGACTTCTATGGAGTCTCGCAATGACGCAGTAGAACACGAACGCTTTATAGACTTATGGACCGCCACACTCACCAATGCTTACTCGCAATGACGGGTAGGATTCCACAATGCAAGGCTATTTTGTCTCTAGTATAGAGTGGAATCTCGCAGCGGAGTGAGATGATATTTCTAGTGTTCTTCCAAAAGCGTAATGGCTTGCTTAGAAGTCTCTTCAATAACTTCAAAGATTTTTACGATAGATTCGGCATTTTCCTTAGTTAGCGGTTCTTTGAGTTTCGCTAAGGCTTGATTGGTGTTTTCTAGTAAAGCAACTTTCGTGCGATTCAGACTTGCGATGTCCAAATCTCCGATTTTTCGGATAGAATCCTCATCATCTAAATATTTGGAAATTGGGTTGATTTCATTGAAATTGCAAGTTTCTCTTTTGTGGTCAAAACTTAGATAAAGATTAGATTTATATACAATATGTTCTAGCTTGGAAACGCTAAGAAGCAATTTGCTAGAGAGTTTGTTAAAGACTTCTTGGAGCGTCGCAGTGGTGCTTTCCATACCGCTAAAGATTTCGTTAAAATCCGCGATAGATTTATGGGTAGAACTCGCAAACTCCGATACTTTGCCGAAATTATCCTGAATCCCTGCGATTTCTTGTTGCATAGTTTGGACGACAATAGAAATATCATTAGTTGCTTTTTGCGTTTTTTCTGCAAGTTTGCGCACCTCATCAGCCACGACTGCGAATCCGCGTCCATGTTCTCCCGCGCGTGCAGCTTCAATACTCGCATTGAGCGCGAGTAGATTTGTTTGGTTGGCAATATCTGCGATGATTTCTACTACCGAATTAATATCTTTGGACTTTTGCGTGAAACTCTCTATCGTGCTAGAATTGTCGTTAATAATATCCATTAATCTATCTATGGATTCCGTGATAGAAGCCACATCTTTTTGGGAGTTTTTAGCCGAAGTTGTGATATTGGTAACATTTTCATTCACGATTTCCATATGCTGCATATCGCCATCTAAATCAAAGGAAATTTTCGTGAGATTCTCATTTTGGCTACCCAAACTCATATCCATAAGGGATTTTGCAAGTGCGTTAGAGATATTGTCTTTTGCATTTTCTTTGATTTTGGTTAAAGCATCGTTGATACCATTAATATTAGAAATAAACGCCCCCTTTAATCCTTGCGGAATCGCGAGACGAAAATATTTCCCCTCTTGAGAATATTTAATCGCTGTTGAGATTTCACGCATAAAAGCTTCTAAATTGTCCGCGACATTGTTTAAAGTGTTGGCAATCGTGCGCAAATCCAAATCTCCATAAACCTCTAAAACACGCGCTTCAAACTTACCTTGCTGATAGAGGCGTGAGACTTTTAGGATTTTTTGAATCAACTCTTCGCGTTTTCTAAATTTGATGAGACTTAGCAGGAAGATGATTCCAAGTGCGACAAAAAATACAAGATTAACGCTAAAACCTTTGAATAGAATCTCTACAACAAACCCAAGCAAACTTAGTGCGATTCCGCTAAGCAAAAAGATTTTCATCGGTAGCCTCCTACTTTTCCTTCGTTTTGCAGATTAATCATCAATTCGTCCCAAGAAATTTGATTTTTGGCTAAAAAGTCTAAGACAAACTGCACACCTGCTTCCATTCCTTTGTCCTTTTCAATCTCTAAGAGTGTTTGATAAATGCCTTGCAAGGTTTCTACGCCTTTTTTACTCGGGCGTCTGCGCACAGAATAATAACTGATAACTTTGCCATTTTCATCATACGATGGGGTAATGTTGGCAAAAACCCAATAAGTGTTTCCGGTTTTGGAGAGATTGCATACAAAAGCGAAAAATTCCAACTCTTGATACATAAAATCCCACAGCAATTTAAAAGCGCAACGAGGCATTAAGGGGTGGCGGATTAAATTGTGCGGTTTATGGAGAAATTCTCTTTCGGTAAATCCGCTGAATCTAACAAAGTCTTGATTGCCATAGGTGATTCTGCCTTGTAAGTCTGTTTTGGAAGTGATGAGAGTATCGTCATTGAGGAAAATTTCTTTGCTCAAATCAAAGGTGCGGGTTCTGTGCATAATGCGTTCCTAGTGTTGTAGAAGTCAATAATGCTAATTATATATAGAAATTTAATAAAATATCAATTAAAAATAAGATTGAATTTTATTTTTGGTTTTTATTGGGGAGAATATTCTCAAAAACTATTTAAAGTTAAAGAAATTTTTATATAATTTTATTTTCAGAGAAAACAAAAGGCGAAATTGTGGCAAATCAATCAATGGACAATCAAGAATTTTTAGACCCTAATAAAGCATTAAAACTCTATGATTTGGATATTTTTACGCTTGGCAAAATGGCGGATTCCATTCGGCAAGACTATTTTGGCAAAAAAGTGTTTTTCAATTCCAACCGCCATATCAATCCTACGAATGAATGCGCAGATGTTTGCAAGTTTTGTGGGTTTTCTGCGCATCGTAAGAATCCCAATGCTTATACAATGAATCAAGAGGAGATTTTAAGAATCGCAAGAGATTCCATAGAAGCAGGAGCATTAGAACTCCATATCGTAGGTGCGCATAATCCAAAGCTAAATCTAGAATGGTATTTAGAGCTTTTTAAAACGCTTAAAGCCAATTTCCCACAAATCCATATCAAAGCCCTAACCGCAGCAGAAGTGAATTATCTAAGCGTCTTAAGCGGCAAATCTTATGAGGAAGTTTTGAAGTTAATGGCGCAAAGTGGCGTGGATTCTATGCCCGGTGGGGGGGCGGAGATTTTTGATGAAAAGATTCGCGCGTTTGTTTGTAAGGGCAAAGTAGATTCTACAAATTGGCTTAAAATCCATAAAATTTGGCATAGTTTAGGCAAAAAATCCAATGCGACAATGCTTTTTGGACATATAGAATCCCGCGAACATCGCATTGATCATTTATTGCGTCTTTATTATGCGCAAGAGGATAGCGGAGGATTCAATGCCTTTATTCCGCTTGTCTATCAAAAAGAAAATAATTTTTTAAATGTCAAAAACTTCCCAAGTGGGCAAGAGATTCTAAAAACAATCGCAATTGCTAGAATCTTGCTACCCAATATCCCGCATATTAAGGCTTATTGGGCGACTTTGGGGCTAAATTTGGCAATGGTTGCCCAAGAGTTTGGCGCAGATGATATTGATGGCACGATTCAACGCGAAGCAATCCAAAGTGCAAGTGGGAGCAAAAGTGCCAATGGAATCTTAAAAGATGAATTAATAGCACAAATCAAAAACGCAGGATTTACGCCTGTCGAGCGCGATAGTTTGTATAACGAGATTCGTTTGTATTAGAAGTTTGTGGAATCTAAATTTAAGGAGGAAAAATGCAGTATTATAGCTACGAAATGTTTAGGGAAGATATGAAAGAATTGGTGGATAGGATTGATTTTAATCCCGATGCAATTGTTGCGATTTCTCGCGGAGGGCTGACAATGGCGCATTTTTTAGGAATCGCATTGGATTTAAGACGCGTTTATACAATTAATGCGTCTTCGTTCTTTAACAAAGTGCAACAAGAGATTCAGATTTCAAATATTCCGGAACTTGGCGGAAATGGGCGCGTTTTGATTGTTGATGAAATTGTAGATAGTGGCACAAGCATGGAAAAGGTTTATAGCATTTTAAGCGCGATTAACTCCAACATAGACTTTAAAACCGCATGTATTTTCCATAAACCAACCGCGCAATTCAAACCGGATTTTATCGTGCGTGAGGCGAATGATTGGGTGGAATTTTTTTGGGAAGTGGATATTGTGAAATCCTTGCGTGAGGAACAAAAATAGGGCGTCAAAGCAATGCAGGGCGATAACGAAAGAAATGTGAAAATTAGTAGCATAAGGAGTGGTTGTGAGACAAACGATTGATTTGCTTAAGGCGCACAATGAGATAAAAATTATTACAGAACCTTTAGATGTGGAATTAGAGATTCCACATTTGGCTTATTTGGAAGTCAAACGCAAAGAATCCAAAGCCTTGCTTTTTGTCAATCCGATAGATAAAGCAAACAAAATCAGCTATGAAACGCCTGTGCTGATGAATCTATTTGGGAGTTTTTCTCGTGTGCAATTACTAATAGGCGATACAAAAGAAATCGCACAAGAAGTCGCAGGATTCCTAAAACTCAAACCTCCAAAATCCATTAAAGAAGCTTTGGGATTCCTCCCAAAAATGCTAAATCTGCGCTTTTTAGCTCCTAAAATCTCCAAAGAAAAAGGCTTATGCCAAGAAGTAATCCATAGAGGCACAGAAGTGAATCTCGCTGAAATTCCTATATTAAAAACTTGGAGCGAAGATGGCGGAAGATTCATCACAATGGGACAATGCTATACGCAAAGTTTAGATGGCAATGTGCGGAATCTTGGAATGTATCGTTTGCAAGTTTATGATAAGAACCATTTGGGTTTACATTGGCAGATTCACAAAGACAGCGTGTGTTTGCTAGAGGAATACCAAAAGGCAAACAAAAAAATGCCTGTGAGCATTGCCATTGGCGGAGACCCGCTTTATACTTGGTGTGCAACCGCGCCAATGCCTTATGGCTTGTTTGAATTAATGCTTTATGGGTTTATCCGCAAAAGCCGCGCGAAAATGGTGCGCTGTGTGAGTAATGAACTCTGCGTCCCTTATGATGCGGATTTTGTGATTGAGGGATTCGTAGAACCCGGTGTAATGCGTGATGAGGGGAGATTTGGAGATCATAATGGATTCTATACTCCGATTGAACCTTATCCTGTGCTAGAAGTGAGCGCAATCACGCATAAAAAAAATCCGATTTACCTCGCAACCGTGGTTGGCAAACCGCCTTTGGAGGATAAATATTTGGGATTCCCGACGGAAAGAATCTTTTTGCCACTTTTGCAGACAACAACGCCCAACCTGATAGATTATTATATGCCAGAAAATGGGGTGTTTCATAACTTGATTTTGGCAAGTATCCATTCTCGCTTCCCGCGTGTTGCACAGCAAAGTATGCACGCGTTTTGGGGAGTGGGGCAAATGAGCTTTGTAAAACATGCGATTTTTGTCGGAGAGGACGCTCCTCGTTTGCAAAGCGCAGAAATTGTTCCTTATATCTTAAATCGTTTTGCAGTGGAGAATTGTTTAGTCAGTGAGGGCGTATGTGATGCGCTTGACCACGCCTCTCCAAACTTCGCAGAAGGAGGGAAATTAGGCTTAGATTGCACACGCGCTTTAGAAGTGGAAAATCCGCTAGAGCTGCTTAATGAAACGCAGTTGCGCGGAATCTTAAATGAGGCTTTAAGTGCTAGTGGGGAAGTTAGAAATGTGCGACAAATCTATCCAGAGACAAAGAATCCGATTGTATTAGTTGGATTAGACAAAAAAGAAAGTCTTAAAAAATCCTTTTTGGCATTAGAACAAGCTTATTTAGGGAGTTTGTCTTATGATTTGAAAAGCAACGCAGAATCCTCTTGCGCTTTTGTGGAATCCTGCACGGAATCTTTGGTGCAAAATATCCAAAAAATGCAAGAAAGTCTGCGGATTGTGATTATTGTAGATGCGCGGAAGAATGATTTGGAGAATCTCTACTTGTTGCTTTGGCGCGTGGTAAATAACATTGATGTCAAGCGTGATATGAAAATCATCGGGAAAATTTTACTACTTGATGCGTGCGATAAAGATGCGCGTGATGGTTACCACCGCGAGTGGCCCAAAGAAACCGATTGTTCGCGCGAAGTTTTAGAGCGATTAGAAAAGCTTGGATTGCTTAAGGAATTTGGCGATTTGGATAAATTTTATCGTGCTTTTGCTATTGATAAGTCTTATTGTTAAAAGTATGAAGTTTTACTTGACAATTTTTAAGTAAAATTTCACATAAAAGAAATGGACTTGAAGGTGAAATGATGAATGCGAATTTACAAGCAAAAGCAATGAATCAAACGCGCAAAAATTGGCTTAAAAACCTTAATGCAGAGATTATGGAGTTGCGTTATAATGGCTTAAAAGATAGCGCAATCAAAAGAAATATGCACAAAAAGTTTCGCGAATATTCTAGTATGACAGAACTTTTTGTGGGATTCTTGTTTTTTATGGTTTTGCTAAACTTGGCGGGATTTGGGTTGCATATTGGTTATGCAATCTTAATGTGGGAAGTTGATATTTATGAGTTTAGCACGAACTTTTCTCCCTATATTTCTATGGTGATTTTTGGGATTTTATGTATCGTGCTTGTGGGGCTTTTTGTTTTTTGGATTCAATTCTTCGCGGATTTTTTGAAGTTTTATAAAACGCTCAATGATGCGCTAGAAGAGCAGTTTTACCTCAAAGTCATCAAGGCATTTTTGATTTTGGGATTTATTGGGTTTGTGATTTTTATGATTATGGTGTTTTTTGTGGGAATGCAGATTTCAGAAGTTTATGGTATGCCGCTGGGACGCGGACTTTATGAAGTATTAGGAGAAATTTTCGATTGATAGAAATTGGTGTTTGCAAAGAACTTAGGATTGTGCGTTTTGCCAAAGTAGGCGCGTATTTGCAAAGTGGAAGCGAAGAAGTATTACTGCCCAACAAATATTTGCCAAAAGACGCAAAAATAGAGGATAAACTACAAGTTTTTTTATATACGGATTCCGAAGATCGTCCCATAGCGACGACTTTGACGCCTAAAGCCCAAAGAGGAGAAATCGCCGCGCTAAAAGTAGTGGATAAAAATAACTTCGGTTGTTTTTTGGATTTAGGAATCGCCAAAGATATTTTTATGCCGACAAACTCTCCGCAAAAATATCCTTTGGGTAGCCAAGCGGTAGTGTTTGTGAGTGTAGATAGAGAGAATCGCTTGATTGCAAAGGAAAATATCAAACCCTATTTGAACAATTTTCAAGAAAAGCTTAGGCATTTTAAGGTTGGTTTTCAAGTCAAGATTCTACCCTTTAGAATCTCTCCTTTAGGATATGAATGTGTAATAAATGGCTTAAATTTGGGGTTGTTGCACAAAAATGAAGTCTTTGGAAAACTGCCACTTGGTGAGCAGAAAGATGGGTTTATCAAACGCATTTATCCTGATGGTAAATGTGATTTAAGCCTTAAGAATCCTATCCAAAAAACTTCTAGTATCCAAGAGGGCAAGAAAGTTTTGGAGATTTTGCGCCAAAAGGGCGGGAAGTTGAATCTGCATTATGATAGCGACCCTAAAGAGATAGAATTGGTTTGCGCAATGAGCAAAAAAGCCTTTAAACGCGCCTTAAGTGCTTTGCTTAAAGCCAATAAAATCACCCTGATTCCAAAGGCTGGGATTGAGTTGCTGTAAAAACATTGGAATCTTTAGATTTAATTTTTGCTTTGAGATAAAAACTTAATGAGCCTTTGCGTGGAGATGATAGCCTATTTTCTATCACTCACAAAGCCTAATGTGCATAATATGATAAGATTTTTTGCTTTTTCCTAGAATCTTCCCCCAACCCAACCTAGCCGTCGTGTTGTCTCCTAAAATAAATTTAAGCTTGTCGCTATCTTTGACTTTGAGATACAAATCAACACAAAATTCATTGTTTGTTAGAAACATAATACTTTCTCGCAAGTCGTTGTATTTTGGCTTTTTGGGCAAATATTCAATGGCTTGCATATATTCAATATCTTGAATCAAGATTGCGATTTTATCCTGATAAGACAAGAATTTATCGCCTAAAATAAAGTTTCTACCAAGAATATGATTTTTGATTCCTAGAGAATTTTTTTGTGATTTTTGGATTAGAATCCTATGCGGTATATTTTCTATAATACTTAGTTTGTTATGCAGGTTAAAATTACTTTGCAATACCCTTTCAATGTAGTATTTAGGTCTTCTTAAGCTTAATAGAATCGGGGAGAAAGGAAGATATTTTTTAGCAATTTCTTTGTTGCTAATCCCCAAAATTGAAAACAATATCTTAGAAATAGAATCGCTAAAGTCTTTTGTAAATGAGCGCGGATAACCTTTTAGGCTAATGGTTTCAAAAAATATCCATAAAATGTAATGGTTGAAAAAATCAAAAAATAATGTCCAACCCTCGTTTCCATCTTCATTTCTGGATAATTTGTCAAGCATATAAGAAGGCAAATGAGAAGAGCTTCCATGCAATCCCATAAAATTCACCATTATTTCTACCAAAAATTCTTTATTTTCATTGAAAATCGTGAAGTCTATTTCTTTGTTTGGGTGTTTAAGGCTTTTGTTGCTTCTTAGGAAAATCTCGTCTTTGTTGTAGATTTTTAAAAGCCTTTTTAAAAGTTTATGAAATGAAGCAGATGAGGCGGGATTCATAGGATTGCTTTTTTACCAAAAGAAGCGGGATAGTATAGGATTTCGTTTGAATCCAAGCATTTAATCTTGAGTTCGCAAAAAGAATTAATACTTGCAAAAGATGAAAGAAATTTGGACAGGATAAGCCCTAAGCGATAAACTTCCCCTAGAGAATAAAAGTTGGAATCCTTGATAAAAAAAATCGCCATTGTTCCCTTTTTGATAATCTGCTCATCAACCAAATAAGTGCTTTTGCTTTGAATCTTTATAATAGATTCTCTCAAAATTGCATACGCTTCTAGATTTTCCCTATCATCAGCGAAACTATAACTTTCTAAGACGCTAAAAAACGAAGTTTTATCTAGCATGGTTTGATAGCTAAAAGAAAGAATCGAGACTAGTTTCCAAAGCAAATTACCATCTGTCTTGTAACTCCGCATAATACTTGGAATCTTGATGTTTTTTGTAAAAATATCAGGAAGATTGCAAGAGTTAATATCTCCTATCTTCAAGGTAGAGGGCAAGTTTTTGTTGCAACATAGTGCATCAATCGTGATGGTTTCTATCTGATTTGTTTCAGAGAAAAACGAGATTACTTTGTAGGTTTCTCCTTTGGAATTTCTTTTGTTGGCTGTAGCATAAAATTCATTTTCACTCTCTTGTAGGAATCTAAATCTTTCAAAGCCATGATAGTTTTTTAGGATTCTTCTTCCTGAATCACTATTGTGCGCCCTTACCTGCTTAATGCTAAGAATCTCGTAAGAATCGGGCTTGGATCTATCTATAAAGATTCTTTCTCCGTCATTGTTATGCCTGTAAATGATTGGTTCGGCACTCTTTTCAAAGACATTGACAATAGGCGTAATACTAGTAGAAAATAGCTCTTTTCTAATAACGCATTCTTCAGGAAAAGGTTTTGTGAATTTAAATTCAATAGTAAATCTCTTGCCCATACAATTTTGCAGAATCTCTAAACCCTTAATACAAATGAAATTAAATTTTTCTGGAATGAAAAAATATTCGCGCAAAAGCGAAAATGCTTCAAATCCTAATTCATTGTAAGACAAACAGCTTTCCTCTGGATTTAATCCCATTCTGCAAATATCATAAATATTCAATCTAAAAATCTCATTGGTATCCAAAGAAACGACTTTTATCTGATGAAGATAAAGGTGAAAATACATTAATAAGGTGCTAGAGATATAAACATCATCTCCAAGATATAGCATTAACTTTTCTAAATGAATCTCTGAAAGATTGATATTTTCTTTGCTCACTTTAAAGCTTAGATTGAGAGTGTGGAATTGCCTTTCGTTGCTTATAGAGGCATTTTCAATAACAAGCGGATACAAATGCACATCATAGATGGTTTTAAACAGACATTCACATTGATGTGTTGCAGAGGATTTGACATAAGTTCCTTTGGGAATAAAAGCATAATTGTCTTTGTTGTTTTTATCAAAGCTAAATTCCTGCATACACAAAGAAGGCAAAGGGCTTGTATAGTTTGGAGAAATGATATTAATAAGGGATTCCGCAATATAAGGGATATTTTGGTCCATTTCTTGATGAATTTTAGAGGTTAGCACGGCTAAGTTTTCAATCATTCTTTCAACATCAGGATCTTTGCTATCATACGCTAAAAAAGGGGCTAATTTTGGGTATTTTTTAATAAACAATTCCCTTGTTTCATGGAGATAAGCGATTTCTTTTTGGTAGTAGAAAAGATTGTCCTTATTCACTAAAATACCTCGCAATAGCGGTTATTTCTAAAAACAATCTCTATATTAATTTCTTGAAAACTATCGTTATGTAAAATACAGCGCAAAGCAAATGTGAGCTGCCAAGGGCTTAGATGATTGTCGCAGCCAATATAGGTTACTTTGACGCGTCGTTCATATTTTTCTATGAGCCTATGGATTTCTCGCGCCATTGCAGAACACAACTCACTTGAGTTTAGCCCGAGTTCTGCGAGACTTGACATTCCCAAATCCCTTGTGCTTAGGCAATCATCAAGTTTTGTGTTTAGCAATAACCCAATATTGTTTTTTATATCTTTATGTTGGTTCTGATGAAAAGGAACTCCTTGGTATTGATCATCTAACTCGTGAATAACTTTATCTAACAGCGACATTATTCTTTATCTAGCTTGCCTACGAGCGAGAGTTCAAAATTGCCTCCCATATATTTAAAGTGTGGGCGGACACTTAAGCCAATCTTATACCAACCAGCTTCACCCGGAATATTCTCTACATTGATTTTAGCACCTCTAAAAGGGCGTCTGCTTCTGACTTCTGCAGGTGGATTCTCTTGGTCTGAAATATATTGTCTTACCCATTCATTCAATCCATTTTCTATATCACTTCTTTCTTTCCAACTTCCAATCTCTTCCCTTTGCAAGACTTTTAGATAATGCGCCAATCTTGAAATCAAGAAAATATAAGGGAGTTGTGTTCCTAAGCGGTAATTTGTTTCCGCCTCTTTGCCTTCAGGCGTGTTGGGAAACACCTTTGGTTTTAGAGCGGAATTTGCAGAGAAGAAAGCTGCATTGTTGGTATCTCTGCGTAAGGTTAATGTGATAAATCCAGCCTCTGCTAATTCATATTCTCTTCTATCGGTGATTAAGACTTCTGTTGGAATCTTGGATTGTAAAGTGCCAAAATTTTCGTAAAAGTAAGTGGGTAAATCTCTCACGCTTCCGCCGCTTTTTGGACCAATAATATTACCGCACCATCTGTATTTGGCAAAACTTTCTGTCAATCTTGTTGCAAACGCATACGCAGAATTTCCCCATAATAAGTGGTTGTGGGATTGATGGACATCTTCTTTGTAGTTAAAAGATTTGATAGGATTCTCTTCCGGATCATAGGGCGAGCGCGTTAAGAATCTTGTTACCATAAGCCCTGCATATTTTGAATCCTCATTTTCTCTAAAGGTTCTCCACCTCGTATATTGCGGACCTTCTAGCAAACTATTTAAATCTTGGATATTTGCAAGTTCTGAATAGTTTTCAAGCCCAAAAAACTTAGGACTACAAGAGGTTAAAAAAGGAGCATGGCTCATCGCAGATACACTTGCCATTTTGTTTAGAAATGTCATATCTGGGCTTGATGCACTAAGCTGATAATCGCCAATAATCGCACCAACAGGCTCACCTCCAAATTGTCCATATTCAGCAGAGTAAATGTTTTTATAAATCACACTTTGAGTAATATCTGGATTGTTTTCAAAGTCTTCTAACACCTCTTCTTTGGTAACATTAAAAAGATTAATCTTGATGTTTTCGTTAAAATCCGTTCTTTCAACCAAAAAATGCAATCCGCGCCAAGTGGATTCTAGTTTTTGTAATTCTTCATTGTGCAAAATCTCGTCCATTTGCTTTGAAATTACATCATCTATGTGGGCAATCATTTCATCAAGGGCGAATTTATTGATTTTGTCTTCAACATTATCACTTTCAATAATCGCAGAAATAAACTCTGCAACCCCGCGTTTAGCGATACTATAACTCTCATCTTCTTGCGAAAACTTACTTTCTTTCATAATGTTTTCAATGATTGGCAAGTTCGTTTTTGTTTGCGCCATTTATTGTTCCTCGCTTTCTTCTTGCTTGATTTCTAAGAGTAATTTTTCTTTAGTATCTTTGTTTTTTAACGCTTCAAGCACGGCTTTTCTGAAATTTGGAATATTCCCCATCGGACCTTTTAAAGCCATTAAAGCTTCTCTTAGCTTAAGAAGTTTTGCAATCTCTGGAACTTGTTTTGCAATATTATCAGGAGAAAAATCTTTCATACTTGCTATATTTAGATGAATATCCAATTCTTCCGCACCATTATTTAGAGTGTTTTTGACATTAAATCTCGCGTTGATATTCAACTTTTCCATCACTTGATTGAAGTTGTTTTTATTAATCTGTAAAATCTCTCTTTCTTCCAATGGCTGCGCATTATCCGCACCTGTCAAATTAGACATTACCATTAGCTTTAAAGGTAATTCAACCTCTGCATTTTGCCCGTTTGTTTTCGCTTTGTATGTGATATTAATGCGCTCTTTTGGAGCATTTGAACCCTCAGACATAAGACAATCCTAAAATTTAGATTTATTTTCGCTTGAATTATAGTGAAAAAATAATAAATGTAATCTAATCTTTCTTTAATTTTTGTTGAATTGACAAATAATATTCTTTCAAATAATCTTTTAATAGCGTGTTTTCCATTTTATCTACAAGATAAGAATAGATTGCTTTAGCATTTTGATTCATCTGATTTTCTTCAAACAACTGACTCATTTCCATAAATGCGTTTAAATTAGAATACAAAGAATTATCAGAGTTTTCTTTATTGAGCTGCAAAAGATGCTGTTCTATGCTAAGTTTGGATTGCTTTTTTTTGCTTTTGGGTTGCGTCTCCTTATCAGAATACAAATCCTTAGCGAAGTATTGCAATGCAGAGTTGCTGCACAGATTTTCCCCATTTTGGAATTTTAAGTTTTTAAGATTTTGAAATTTTTTCAAAAAGGAATTGACTGAGAGTTTAAATGTCTTGCAAAGATTCTCTTTATGATTCTTTTCTAAAACTTCACAAAAAATTTGTAATCCGTCTATCCAAAAAGGTTGTAGTATTAGGTTTTTAACAAAAAACTTGATTTGTTCGGGATAGTTTTCGTTGTCGTTTTTTAACAATCTAATCAAATGAGAATCGGGGTATCTAATGTGCGTTATATTGTTATTATTCGGGGGCAAACTATGGATTCTTCCCCACATTGCTTCAAAAAACATTGCATAAGCATTGGGATTGTCCAAATCATTTTCTAAAAGCTCTAAGGTAATCTTCTCGCAAAAGATTCTATATTCTCTATCATCCAAAGAATTTATATTGATTTCTTTGGTATTTGCGTGGTGGGTTTGGTTGGTGATACTTTTGTTTTCTTGATTGTTTGTTGGAGTGGAAGAAGTATTTTTAAGTTCGGGAAAACTGCATTCTAAAATCGCTCCTAATTCTTTAAAAACAGCGTTAAATTCTTCTGTTTTTGCGAGATGAAAATCCGATTTATTTACCTCATCGACAAAGTTTTTCATCGCTGCAATGAATCGCTTTTTTTGGTTAGTAATGGCGAATCGCGATTCCTCTAAATTTTCTGAATCGCTTTTAAAAATCTTATTTAGAAAAACAAGAAATTCTAAGAGTTGGTTAAAGTATTCTACTTGGTTTAAATGAAGACAAGCAAGTGTAAAATAGTTACATATTTTCATATCTAAAGAATGCGAAGTTAGAATCTCTAATGAAGATTGATAAACTAGATTCCATTGGATTTTTTCATGGTTTAATGTCTTGTATTTAGACATTTCATCTTCTAGTATATTATAAATTTCTAGTTCGTTTGTTTGTTTGTTAAAATGCTCACAAAAAGCCATATTGCCATCTCCAAAACAAGATTCTTAAATCAAGGTAGATTTAAGCTTATAATTTATCATATTCTAACAAAGTTTGTGTTAAATTGCCCACTTTAAAAAATTAAAACCAAATAAAGGGTTTTTAAATGTCAAAAATAATATTTCCTTTCGTAGTGGCATTGTTATTATCTGCGTGTTCAAGTATGGTAAATGTCAAGGTCAATAATATTGAAGGCTCTAATCTAAACAACAGAGAAGATGATGTGCCTCTAACCATTATCGTGTATCAACTCAATGATATTAAGAAGTTTGAATCCGCAAGTGATTTGGATTTAGCCACAAGAGAAGATGCGATATTGGGCAAAGACAAAATAGATTCTATTAGAATCCAAATAGCCCCCCAAGATGAGGTGATTGCTGTTAAGGTTGATGATGAAGAAGTGCAATACATAGGGCTTATGGCTTTGTTTGCAAATAGTGCTAAAAAGACAACTAAAGCGTGGGTTAAAACGGAGGACGCTAGTGGTTTTTGGTTCGCAGAAAAAAGAATAGAATTTGAAATCACAAAGGAAGGCGTTAAAACAAATCGTTGAAGTAGCTTAAATATCGGAGCAATAAAATATGGCTAACAAATTAAAAGTCGCGTGGTTTGATGGAATGAATGTAAGTTCTGTTCATTTTGAACAGCAAGAAAGATTTATCCAAAGAAGTATAGATTCCAAAACAATAAAAGTTCTTGATAATTGGTATGGAATTATTAATCTAGAATTTTCTAGTGCAATGCTTGCTCAAGGCAAAATCGCCCTTACGAGCGTTTCAGGAATCGCGCAAGATGGTAGTATCTTTGACGCTCCCGAACAAGATATTTTGCCCGAACCTTTTGAAGTGAGTTACGATTCCTTAGTGGATTCTGTTGTTACGCTAAAGATTCCAACTGGATTATCGGCGATTGCGGATCTTGCTTTAAAAAACAATTTGTCAGATTCTAAATACATTAGCACGAGAAGCGTGATTGCTTCAAGAAATTATGATGATGAAAGCAACGAAGTCCTCAAGCAGTTAAACGAGGATTATAAGACAAATGAGCTATCCCTCACGCAAGAAAAATTCAATGTAACACTCGCGAGTTTAAGGCTGAAATTAGGCATTTTTAGAGATTCTGTAACCGATGAGTTTGAAATCCCTATCGCAAGAATCAAAAGCGTGGGAGCTGATAAAAGCATAGAATTAGACTATGAGTTTATCCCGACTTGTTTAAACATCAATAAGATTCCAATGATTGAATCTTTTTTGAAAGAAACTATCCATTCTATCAAACAGCACAAAATGGTGCTAAACAACATTTTCAAAGGGATTGATCAAACCAAAAACACTTTGGATTTTAGCACTTATTTATCTTTGAATCTTCTTAAAAAATGGTATTTAATGCTTTCTTATCTAGCCAACAAAGACAAACTCCACCCGGAGTTTTTATATGAAAAACTTATAGAATTTCAAGGAGAATTAGGCTCTTTTAATAGTGAAGATATGTTTTTGGAGTTTATACCTTATAAACACGAGAGACTTAGCGAAACATTTTTGCCGCTTATGAATAATGTTAGAATCTTGTTTGCTAAAATCACAAGTCCAAAATACACAATGGCAAGAATCGCAGACAATGGAAATGGATTCTATGATATACTCTTTGATAATGCGGGGATTTTAGAAGAGGGAGAAATCTATCTTGCCATTAACGCAAATGTCAATCATGAATATCTCTTAAGAAATTTCAAGTCGCAAAGCAAAGTGCATACACAAAGCAAAATCAAAAATATCGTAGCAACCCAACTAAGAGGGCTTAATATTGAACAAATCCCTAGCATTCCAACAACGATTCCCTATTTGAATGGATATATTTATTATAAACTAGACAAAAGAGATGAATTATTCTCTAGTTTCAAGGGCGAAAGCACTCTTAGCATTTATATCACCAACAACATTAAGAATCCAGACATAAAAGTATGGGCGGTGTTTTAATGGAAGAAGCAATAACAAACCCACAACAAGAACCTAGTTTGTTGCTTAGCAATGGCTTTTGTGGCTTGTATAGAAACAAAGTGTTAGATTTATCATTGGAGCTTTTGTTGCTTACTTTTAGGCTATCTAAAATCAACGAACTAGAAATGAGCAGAATTGAAGAAATCAAAGAAAATATGATTAACAATATTCTAGCAATTAGTGCTAAATTAGGCTCTTATCGCGAATATAACGAAAAGGATATTATCAAGTTTAGATATTGTTTGTGTGTCTTTATGGACGAAATTATTATGCGCAATGAATTGTTTATGAATAGTTCGTGGGCGCACAGCACTTTGACCGTCCGACTTTTTGATGAAACTTTAGGCGGGAATAACTTTTATGATATTGTGAAGTTTTGGCTCAACAATCCTGCAAACAATAAAGACTTTTTGGAGTTTATTTATACTTGCCTTATTTTGGGATATAAGGGCAAGTATTCCGAAAAAAAAGATGTGGAAGAAAGAGTGATTTTACTTTGTAATAACATTGCTTCTGCGATCACGCCCCTTTTGGATTCCAATCCAGAAATGGTGTTTGAAAAGAAATTCAATCCGCAATGCAAAGAAAATCGGTGGAATCAGTTTTGGCGATTGCACACAACCAAAACGCTTTTGATTCTGCCCTTAGTGATTATTTTTGGAATCTTTTTTTATTCAGTTTTTGATTTGGAGACAAACAATGCAAGAACCTCCGCACATATTACGCAAATGCTTAGCACATTTACAAATGATAATGAATCGCCCCATTAGAGATTCTATATAGAATCCACTTTGTGTAAAATAGTAACTCGAAAGACTCGATACTACCTTAGCTAAGCCTCGCATTATTGCAAACGCAGTGAGGTAATTTGCAATCTGCAACAACCGTGATTCCGCCAATGCGTCTGCGCGGAACATAGCGACAAAGCAATTTACAATGTTGAATCTCGGCTTTTCGTCATTGCGAGACTTCGTAGAAGTCGTGGTAATCCATAATCTAAAATTACCCACAATTTTACTACTGCGTCATTGCGAGGCAAAGCCGAAGCAATCCATAATCCCATAGTCATTTTAAAAGGTTTCATTGTAGAATGCTAGAAACAATTTCAAAGGAGTCAAAATGTGGATTCTATTTTCCCCCAGCGAAAAGAAATGCCTAGAACACGCCAAATCACAATACCCCAATAAAGAATCCCAAACACTTCGTTTTTATCAAAACTTTATTTGCAAAAATGGTTTGGAGGAAGCTTTACAAGCTTATAAAGGATTGTTAGAGAGTGGTGGAGAGGCAGAGATTGGGCAAGTCTTTGGCGTCAAAAACATTGTTTTAGATGAATTAGCCCTCGCACAAAATTTGATGGAATCCCCCTTGCTACCTGCGGTTTTGCGTTATGTTGGCGTAGCTTTTAGCGCATTGGATTTTGAACATTTAGACGCAAAAGCACAGGAGTATTTGCGCCAACATTTGTTGATATTTTCTAATCTTTTTGGGCTTTTGCGCTGTTTTGATAAGATTCCTTATTATGATTTGAAGCAAGGAGTCGGGTTTCTTTGGCAAAACACAAAATTTCAAACCAAATCATTTTATGCAAAAAACACAGAAAGGATTTGGGAATATTTCATCAATCCCAAAAACGAAGAATCCCAAAGCCCAAAGAATCCTAAAGAAGCGTTGGAGTTTTTGGATTTACGCGCGGGATTCTATCAAAAATGCTTGGATTTAGGCAAACCCCCAAAGAATCTTAAAAATTGCGAAATTTTGGTTTATGAGCCAAATTTTATTAAAAATGGCAAGGTGGTGAGCCATTATGCTAAACATTATCGTGGTATTTTGCTTCGGGCTTGTGCGCAGTCTCAAATAAGACATTTGGGGGATTTAGAGAATCTTTGTTTAGAGGGTTTGGAGCTAGATTCTGTTTGCCAAGCACACACAGAATCCCTAAGGCGCGTTGTTTTGACTTATGTTATCAAAAGTATTTGAAATAGTGTATAATTTCTTACCTTTTTTATTTTTAAGGATTTTTAATGAAGTTTTGTGGAAAAAATGTTTTAATCACCGGAGCAAGTAAGGGCATTGGTGCGGAGATTGCCAAAGTCTTAGCCAAAGAGGGCTTGAAAGTTTGGATTAATTACCGCTCCAAGCCTGAACTTGCGGATTCTTTAAAACAAGCAATTGAACAAGCAGGAGGAAAAGCTGCGGTTGTGTGCTTTGACGCTACGAAAGAAGAGGAGTTTTTAGCAGGACTTAATGCGATTTGCGAGAGTGATGGGGAATTAGCCTTTTTGGTTAATAACGCGGGAATCACCAATGATAAGCTTTCTATGCGTATGAAAGTAGAGGATTTTACTTCGGTATTAGAAGCGAATCTCACTTCTAGTTTTATTGGTTGCAGAGAAGCCTTGAAGATTATGCGCAAACAAGGCTATGGAGCGGTTGTAAATATCGCTTCTATCATCGGTGAGATTGGCAACTTGGGGCAGTGTAATTATGCCGCAAGTAAGGGTGGAATGATTGCGATGACGAAATCTTTTGCCAAAGAGGGTGGAAGCAAAGGAATCCGATTTAACTGCGTTACGCCCGGGTTTATTGAAAGCGATATGACAAAAACACTCAAAGAAGAGATTAAACAAGCTTATGCGCAAAATATCCCATTGGGAAGATTTGGAAGCGGAGAAGAAGTCGCGGGTGCGGTAGCGTTTTTGCTCTCTATGAACGCAAATTACATTACCGGTGAAGTGTTAAAAGTCAATGGCGGATTATATATGTAGCAGACTAAGAAGTTTTTTAAGAAAAACTTAGCTACAATATCAACTTATTGAAATTTTTTAAGGAGTAAGCAAATGGCAATGTTTGATGATGTAAAGGCAGTTGTAGTAGAACAGCTCAATGTAAATGAAGGCGAAGTGAAGCCAGAATCTAAGTTTGTAGATGATTTGGGTGCGGATTCTTTAGATGTAGTAGAGCTTGTAATGGCACTAGAAGAGAAATTTGAAATTGAAATTCCCGATGAGGAAGCAGAAAAAATCCAAACCGTTGGCGATGTTGTAGCATATATTGAAAAAGCAAAAGCTTAATTGGCTGCTTTGGATTCTTTAAGGCTTTTGGTATGCCACTGGGCATACCTTGTTTAAAATTATCAACAAAGGAGAAATATGAGACGCGTAGTAGTTACCGGGATAGGAATGATTAATGCACTCGGATTAAATAGAGAAGATTCTTTTAAAGCTATTGTAGATGGCAGATGTGGAGTTAAAACAATCTCCTCTTTTGATGTCTCTGAATTTCCCGTCAAAATCGCCGCAGAAATTACAGATTTTGACCCCACTTGTGTAATGGACGCAAAAGAAGTCAAAAAGGCAGATCGCTTTATCCAGCTTGGAATCAAAGCTTCCAAAGAAGCAATGGAAGATAGCGGTTTGCTTGATAGTAGCGGGAAGTTACTAGAGAGCGTCAATGCGGAGCGATTTGGTATGAGTTCTGCCGCAGGGATTGGGGGCTTAGGAAATATTGAAAAAAACTCTATTATTAATTTTGAACGCGGTCCTAAGCGTATTTCACCTTTCTTTATCCCATCGGCACTTGTAAATATGCTTGGCGGGTTTATTTCTATTGACTTCTCTCTTAAAGGTCCAAATCTAGCAAGTGTTACCGCGTGTGCGGCGGGGACACATGGAATCAGTGAGGCGGGTAAAACGATTATGCTAAACTGCGCAGATAGAATGTTGGTTGTCGCCGCAGAAGCTGCGATTTGCGGTGTTGGAATCGGTGGATTTGCTGCAATGAAAGCATTATCCGATAGAAACGACGCTCCAGATCTCGCAAGCCGACCTTTTGATGGGGAGCGCAATGGCTTTGTTATGGGTGAGGGAGCGGCTGCATTAGTGCTTGAAGAATACGAAACTGCCAAAGCAAGAGGGGCGAAAATCTACGCAGAACTTGCAGGGTTTGGTGAGAGTGGAGACGCAAACCATATCACAACCCCAGCACCAGAGGGCGAGGGAGCTTATCGCGCGATGAAAATGGCATTGCAAATGGCGGGGATTCCGATTGATTATATCAATGCACATGGAACAAGCACGAAATATAACGATTACTACGAGACTTTAGCCCTCAAAAAAATCTTCAATGGCGCAGTTCCGCCTGTGAGTTCTACCAAAGGACAAATTGGGCATTGTTTGGGAGCTGCGGGAGGTTTGGAAGCGGTAATTTCTATTATGGCGATGCAAAAAGGAATCCTGCCACCAACGATTAACCAAATCCAAAAAGACCCAGATTGTGATTTGGATTACATTCCAAACTACGCAAGGGAAGCAAAAGTCAATGCAATTATGAGTAACTCTTTTGGTTTTGGCGGAACTAATGGGGTTGTGATTTTTAAACGAGTGTAAATCGTGGCGACTTATTTAGACTTTGAAGTAAAAATCAAAACGATTCAAGAAAACATTGCAACCGCGCAACTCAAAAACGACACCCACGCGATTGCGATTCTGCAAAAGGATTTAGACAAAGAAGTGGCAAAAGTCTATTCCAATCTTTCGGATTATCAGAAACTTCAATTAGCGCGACACCCGGATAGACCTTATGCGATGGATTATATTTCTTTGTTGCTAAAAGAGCCATTAGAGATTCACGGAGATAGGCATTTTAGCGATGATCATGCAATTGTTTGTTTTCTTGGCAAAATTGATGGACAAAAAGTTATGGTGATTGGCGAGGAGAAAGGGCGCGGGACAAAAAACAAACTCCAAAGAAACTTCGGTATGCCAAATCCAGAAGGCTATCGCAAAGCATTGCGTGCGGCAAAAATGGCGGAAAAGTTTAGAATCCCGATTCTAATGTTTGTAGATACTCCCGGAGCTTATCCCGGAATTGGAGCGGAAGAGCGCGGACAGAGTGAGGCGATTGCCAAAAATTTACAGGAATTTAGCAAACTCAAAGTGCCGACAATCTCTATTGTGATTGGTGAGGGGGGCAGTGGTGGTGCACTTGCTATTGGTGTTGCAGATAGACTTGCGATGATGCAATATTCCGTGTTTAGCGTAATTTCTCCGGAGGGTTGCGCCGCGATTTTGTGGAATGACCCAAGCAAGATTGAAAACGCTACACAAGCTTTAAAGATCACTCCGGAAGCTTTGAAAGAATCCAAATTAATTGATGCGATTATTCAAGAGCCGCAAATCGGTGCACATAGGGACAAAGAAAGCGCAGCACAGGCGATTAAAGATTACTTTTTAACTGCTTTGAAAGAGATTCAATCAGATTCTAATTATTTGCAGAATCGCTATAATAAATTAATGGCTTATGGAAGCTTCCAATAAGCCTTAATTAAAGCTTTTATCAAATCTCCGCAGTTAGGTAAATCCTTTGCAAGATATTCCAAAAGTCGCAATCATCGGTGCAGGAGCAAGTGGAATCTTTTGCGCAATTACGCTTTTATCTTTGGGGATTCCTGTTATCTTAATAGACAAAAACAAAACTTTAGGCAAAAAACTCCTTGCCACTGGAAATGGACGCTGCAATATCCATAACCAAAATACAAGTGTAAAGCATTACCAAACTTCAAGTTTTAAGGCGAAAGAAATCCAAAGCATTTTACAAAAATTTGATTTCAAGATGTTTTGCAAGACTTGCCAAAAGCTTGGAATCGCATTGGAGATTCAAGAAGATGGCAAAGTCTATCCTCTTGCAAATGCGGCAAAATCTGTGCTGGAAGTCTTTGAAGATTTGCTTAAAACTTCCAAAGATTGCAAAATTTGTTTGGAAACTGAAATTTTGGGACTGCAAAAAAGAGATGAAAAATTTGCACTTAAAAGCAATCGTGGCGAGATTCTGTGTTCTTTTGTCGTGTTGGCTTGTGGCAGTGAAGCGGCAGCAAAGCTAGGCGGGAGTAATAAAGGATTGCAACTCGCTAAGAGTCTTAATTTAAAGATTGCCCCGACCTACCCTACTTTAGTGCCGCTGTGTGTGGAATCTCGGCTGATTAGTAGTTTAAGCGGTGTGAAAATCAAGGCAAAATTGACGCTAAAAAAGAGCAATCAAATCGTAGCAGAAGTGCTTGGAGATACGCTTTTTACAGATTATGGAATCTCTGGATTTGGGGTTTTAGACTTATCGGTATTTGTGGCGTTGGAGCAGGGTTTGACCATTTACTTAGATTTTTTGCCATTTTTAGAAGAAAAAACACTAGAAAACCAACTTGCAAGTCTTATCAAAGCTTATCCGAACCGGAATCTTGCCACTTTGTTAAGCGGGTTTTTGCACCCTAAAATCGCCAAAGCTTTTACACAAAACAACACTTGGAATCTCGCAAACACAAAGCAGTTGAAGCAATTTGTGTTTGGGCTAAAAAATTTTGAATTAAAAAACCCTATTCCACGAGGCTTTGAAAGCGCGGAAGTAAGCGGTGGAGGCGTGAGAAGCGAGGAAATCAATCCTAACACAATGGAATCTAGAAAGCATAAAAACCTTTATATCATCGGTGAAATGTTGGATATTGTAGGGGAGCGCGGGGGCTATAATCTTGCGTTTGCGTGGGCGAGCGCGTGGGTGTGTGTGCAAGGGATTGATTCTGCGCTTCATCAAAACAAGTTGTAGGTTTTTGCAAGAAATTGTTAAGATTTTGCCTTTTGTTGTTGTGAGAGAGTGTGGCAGTTCGCGATTCTACTATTGCGTCATTGCGAGAGTTTTGTAAAAACTCGTGGCAATCTATACCAAGGAACTTAAGTAAATAGACAATGGAATCTTTAAAGCGAGATTTTGGATTGCTTTGTTGCTACGCTTCGCGCGATGATAATTCAGTCAATAAACTTGGAATTCTTGGAGTTTTAAAGTATAATGTTGCAGGGTGATTGCCACAGGTCTAGCACCCTGCGGCAAAATCTATGCCCTAAAAGGACATATGATGAGAGTCGTAAAATTCATCATAGCGGTGATTATACTACTTTGTATAATCGTTGTCAAGGCTTATTAAGCCTTAGCCCTGCTTTGACGGGGCTATGATGAATTTGTCCTGTGGATTCTACTTTTGTTATATAAATTTCCATTGATTGTTTTAATGTTTTAATGTTGTGGATTAGGGATTTGCATAGTGCGGGTGAAATTTGTTTCACAAATTGCACACCACGAAAATTTTTCAAATTTTCTTGCAATGATGAAGTAGTGTTTAAGATTATAGATTGTCGCGTTCGTTTCACTCACTCGCAATGACGATAAGGTGGGATTCTGTAATGAAGAAGTGGTGGAATCCCAAAAGGGATTCCAAGATAAGCTAGAATATTTAGATTCTAGCTTTTGCAGGATAAGACCCGCTGTCGGCTTAAGAGACTAGAAGCTGTATTTTACTTCTACCCTTGCTCTTGTGCGAGTTTCATCGTCGTATAGTGCTGGTTGTCCTGCTACATTTCTAAGACTGTCTGGCTTATCAGTTGTTAGATACGCATAGTAGCCAGAGATTGTAAGCTGTTTGTTGTGTTTCCAGCTAACTTTTGGAGTGATTTCCATGAAGTCAATTGTATCATTTTTCACACCCCGGATTCCCCAATCAATCTCATTTTCACCCCAAACAAAATCAAGCCCTACTCTTAGTCTGCTATCTACCATAGTATAGCCTACTGCTCCATAGAATACACTGATTTCTTGTTCAGTTCCGAAGCCATGCACACCACGATCAAGTAATGCAGAAGAGCTAATGCCTGTTGCGTCATTTTGCCACCAGATTGCTCCAGCTACAGTATTTGTAAAGAAGTTACCATCATCATTTAGTGTAACTGCTGTGCCATCTTGGAAGTTTGTAACATAACCGAGTTTAATATCCAATGGGAAATCATACTCTTGAGCGAAGTTTGCACCTACATTAAATATAAACAAATCGTTTGCTTCAGAAATGTCAGCATGTCTTGCTGATGCTACTCCATGCAATGTAGCCAAAACAGAATCATTATCATTGTTTAATTTAGCAATTGCATATTTGATTCCTGCATTAAATGTTGCGTTGTTCCAGCTAAGGTCAAGCACACCGAGAGCATCTACTGCATCTTGGATATAGAATCCCCAAAGTTGCGCACCAAAAGTTCCATAATCAGTATCAAAGTTATAGATGCCTGCTAAAGCATAGAGAGGTTTATCTACAGAACCACCATCATTGCTACCTGAAGTGTAACCTCTAAGTAAAGCAACATCATCAATACTCCAGCTATCAAATGCACCTGCTGCAAAGGTTGCATTTTCTAAGTCGCTATTAAGAACTAAGATACCTGTTCCTCTATCATCATCTCCAGCATTTGTTACAGGAGTTGCCAATCTTTGCTTACCGATAATCACAGTTGTCGCTGTGGAATCTGGAGTAATCACTGCATTAAATGTGCTTACACCAAAGCTTCCGTCTTTACCTGAACCTAGACCTGAACCTAGACCACCGACTGGCAATGTCGCTGGTTGGTATCCTGCGCCTCCTGGTTGAATCCAAGGAGTGTAATTAGGATTTGGAATATTTGTTCCATTCCCATGATTTACATTTTGTGATTCGTTGTTGTAAAGAATCCCAAAGTTAAATGCTACATTATCAGCCACAGGAGCTTTGAAGTCTGCTACGGCTTTCCAACGGTGTGTTGCGTTGCTTCCATTAACAGAATTTTTGTTAAATCCGTTATTCTCATATCTATCATCATTATAGCGATAGCGTAGATAACCACTTACATCAATGCCTTTGATTGCATCTTCAAGAGGTTGAGCAAAAGATGCAGTAGATAATGCACCTAAAGCAACACTTGCTGCTAAACTTAGTTTTAGAAATTTCATTTTAATCTCCTTTTTTCGTTAAAATTTCGAAATTACAACTGAATTGCTTAGACTTAAGGGAACTTAAGCCCCCTTAAATCCATCAATCAAGTAAGATCTAGCCTTGGAATATTCTAACCTAACAAAGCTAGAATGAGATTTTAGCAAATTGGGGGGGGGGGGTGTCAAGTTATTTTTTAAGAAATTTTTTAGTTTTCTTGCGTTTTTGGAGTGTTTTGTTTGGGATTTTGGGTAGGATTTAGATTTTTGATTTAAATTTTAATCGCCTTGTTTGTGGTGTTTTGTTGGATTGGTTGGAAAGTTTTTGGAATGGAGAGATGAGAAATAAAAAAATGTGTAAAAATGAAAAGAAAAGGTGGGGAAAAGGTGGGGAAAATGCAATGGAATCTTTAAGGTGGGATTCTGTAATGGTGCAGCGAGGGAATTTCCCAAAGCCAATATTATACTTTAGAAACATAATTGCTAAAGATTTCGCGCACCAAACCGCCAAAATTAATTTTAAGCCGAATTTCCTTGCCGCTTTGATTAACTTCTAGCACCCTACCCGCGCCAAAAATCTTGTGCATCACACAATCGCCTTTGTGGAATCCGCCCCCATTGACGCCATTTTTAGTAGATACAGCAAAGACGCAATCCCCTTGCGCAACGCTTTTGGCGCGGTTAAACCCGCCAATTCGCTGACTTGCCCCGCTTTCAGACAAAAAGATAGAAGGGCGCAAAAACGCGCGATTCCCCCTATAAAATCTTGAATCCACATAGCTTAGATAAAGCTCTTTTTTCGCCCTTGTAAATGCCACATAAGCCAACCGCCTTTCTTCTTCTAGGCTACTGTCTTCTCGCACCATAGGGAAAAACCCCTCTTCTAGCCCGATAATAAAGACATATTCAAACTCTAATCCCTTACTAGAATGCACACTCATACACGACACGCCCTCTATTCCTTTGCTTTCCTTGCGCATTTCCTCGTCTTCTTGGTCGCTTCTTAGTGCTAGTTCGTTGAGAAATTCCTCCAATTCACTTAAGGGATTCTGCTTGACAAACTCACGATAAACCCCATAAAATTCTTGTATATTGCTGACGCGGTCAATCTCTTCATTTGTATTTCCTAATGCCTCACAAAGCCCGATTTTGCTTTCAAATTCATCTAAGAAATTTAAGCTAGATTCCTGCAAGTCTTTTTGCAGACTTTTTAGAGTTTCAAAAAAATCTTGCAAAGTCTTGTAAGCCTTTGGGCTGATTGCTTGACGCACTTGGGATTCCAAACTTTGCCCTTGTGCGCCTTTTTGGGATTCTGCATTTGATTCAAATAGCCTAAAAATGCTCGTGTTGTGTTGTTGCGCCAAATGGGTTAATTTCTCTATCGTGGTTTTTCCGATTCCGCGTTTAGGCTTATTGATAATGCGCAACAAAGAAAAATCATCGTCCAAATTTACCAACACACGGAAATAACTCAACACATCTTTAATCTCGCTCCGCTCATAAAACCGAATCGCGCCCACCAAAACATAAGGAATCTTCTCGCGATTAAACCCCTCTTCTAGTGAGCGTGAAAGCGCATTAAGCCGAAAAAGAATTGCGATTTCTCTAGGAGCTACTCCGCGCCCTAATAATTCTTTGATAGTTTTGGCAACCTTGCGCACCTCTTCTTGCTCGTCATTAGAGCGCAAAACCTCTATGGGCTTACCCTTGCCCAAAGTGGTTTTTAGCTCCTTGCCTAAACGCTCTTTGTTGTTGGCAATGAGTTGATTTGCCGCGTGTAGAATCGCTTGTGTGGAGCGGTAATTGTTTTCTAGTTTAATTGTTTTTGCGCCTTTAAATTGCTTTGCAAACTGCAAGATGTTTTGAATATTTGCCCCGCGCCAACTATAAATGCTTTGGTCATCATCACCCACAACGCAAAGATTTTGGTGCGTGGAGCAAAGCTGTTTGAGCAATAAATATTGTAAATGATTCGTATCTTGATACTCATCTACCATAATATATTGGTATTTTTCACTCATTTCCTTTGCTATTTCTGGGTTTTGTTGCAGAATCTCCAAAGGCAAAAGCAATAAATCATCAAAATCTACCATATTTTTTTGCACCAAAAATTCTTGATAAGCCGCATACACTTTGGCAATATGCTTGTAGTTTTCGTTATAGGCATTTTTAAGTGCTTCATTGGGAGAAATTTGGGAATTTTTGTAACGAGAAATCTCACTCATCACTAATGGAAGCGGCACTAAATCGCCATTGAGCTCTTTAATGATGCGTTTGCTATCCTCGCTATCGGCTAAAATAAAATTGCTTTTGCGTCCGAGTTTGGCGATATAAAACTTCAAAAACAATAATCCAAACTTATGAAAAGTGCAAAGCAAAGGTGGATAAGAAGTAATATTTTCTATCATAGAAAGTGCGCGTTTTTGCATTTCACTTGCTGCTTTGTTGGTAAAAGTTAGCGTAAGACAATTTTGAGGTGGAATCCCCACTGCGTCAATCAAATAAGCAAGTCGCGTCGTGATTGTTTTTGTCTTGCCACTTCCAGCACCTGCGAGAATCAAAAGCGCACCATCAATGGTTTTTACCGCTTCAAGTTGTGCGGGGTTAAGTTGTGTCAAAAAAGAATCTTGCATAAAAACCCTTATCAAATCTTATAAAAAGAAATTATACCAATAAAGTAATCTTTTGTTGGCAAATGTCAAATTTTTGCAATTCTTAATCTAAATTGCTTCAATTTTCGCTAAAATACAAATTTTAATACTTTTAGAGGAAATGCCAAATGTTGCGTGATTTTACTAAACTGCAAACATTAATAGTTGTTGCGCAAGAAAAAAACTTTTCTAAAGCTTCTGCAAAGCTTGGAATCTCCCAACCAGCAGTAACACAACAAATTAAGTTTATTGAACAATATTTCAAAGTCAAAATCATTATCCGTAAGAAAAATGGTGTCCAACTCACCAAAGAGGGCGAGACTTTGTTGCTCATTGCACAAGATATTGAAAAAAACTTGCATAAATACCACCCTCAAATTATGCAAATGATTCAGCGCAAGGATTCCATTCGCTTTGCCTGTTCCTATACGATTGGGCATTTTATTTTCCCCAAATGCCTTTCTTCCTTGCAACAAAAAGTCTATCCCAACATAGAATATTCTATTTCTACTTCATTACAAGCCATCGAAGATTTGAAAAATGGGCTTTGTGAGATTGCACTCACAGAATCTTATATTCCGGATAAAAGTATCACCTATCGCGAATGGCTAGAAGATGAACTTGTGTTAATTAGCACACAAAATCTACCAAGAATTATTCATAGAGAAGAGCTGTATTCCTACACTTGGATAGGTTTGGAGATGACCAAGCAAACGATTCCAGAAGTTTATAAATACCTTAAGACAATCAATATTAACAAAGATAATCTAAATGTCAAAATGCGCTTTGATAGTTTGGATAAAATCAAACAATTTATGCTAGAACACAGAGAATCCAAAACCCAATATATCGCCTTTTTGCCTTATATCCAAGTCAAAAACGAATTGCAAAATCGCCTGTTTTATAGCACAAAGATTTTGGGCGTGAGACTAAAGCGCAAACTCTACTTAGCACATCTTAAAAAAACAAACGACCCTTTAATGGATTCAATCATAGAGTATATTATTTTCAACAATAAAATCTCATTGCATTAGGATTCGCATTTTTGGGTTGCGATGAAGCGGAATCTTGACTTTGGAAGATTCCGCTTCGTGCGATTCAACAATAGAATTTGCTTTAAAACTTCAAAAATCCTTAAAGTTTTATTTGGTTTTGGCACTCATTCTAATTCATTTAGAATCCATAACAAACAAAAAATCGGGGATAAATTTAAAAGTAAGCTAACGCTAGAGATTCTCTAACTTCTTTGTGATAGATTTGAAATGTTTATTTTTGTAACAAATTTCTATGTTTTACAAGAATATTCTTCCACACCCATTGGGATAGATATGGAAGAAATCCATTACAACTTAAGCTTTATTTCCTCGCCAATCATCACTTCCGCTTGTTCCAGCGACCGTGTGTTCCCAAATCACTTTTCTGTAATTAAGAGAGACTCTAAAAAGCTCTGTTTTATCGTGATTATTTTGCTCTTGGGCATTGGGCATAATCAAAGTAATATCTGTAATGATTGCGTCTTCTAGTTTTGTTGTAAAGAAATGTTCTGCATCTCCATTGGTTGAAGTTCTAAACCAATGAATTTCAACATTGGTAAGTCTTTCGCCTTTTGTAAGCGCATTATAAAGCAATGGAACTGCCTTATTAAGAGAACATGTGAAAGTAAAAGGCTTATGAACTCTTTGTCCTGATGGTTGTCCGCTTTGTTGATCAACAGGAACCGTAACGGTATGAGACACTTCTTGGGCCATAATCTCATCTTCGTGTCCTGTTTGGTAGCGATTCCCAATACTTGCTTCTGTGGTTGCTCCACCCGAAATTAAACCCTGTGTTGCACCTTCAATTCTTATATAGGCTGGTTGCGCCATTGAAACTCCTTTGTTGAATTTTCATCATTTTGATTAAAACTTTATTCTATCTAATTTTTGTTTTTTTTATTATAAATTTTGTAGAATAATGAAATCCATATTTATTATGCTATGAAATTTTAGATTCAATTATTTAGGAAATTTTCATTATGTTTAGAAAAATCATTGCATTTGTCCAATCAAAACAATTCATTATGCTATTGTTGTTTGGGATTCTCTTTGTGCTTAGCTTGTTGTTTTGGTTTTGGGGTGCTTTAATCGCCTTTAATGACATCTATATCTTTGGCAGTTCTTATTTGCGATTTGGAATCCTACTAATCCTTTGGGGTTGCATTTTTTTATTCTTTTTCTTAAGACCCATTATAGATTTTGTCGCGTCTTTAAAAAGCGAAAAAAGGGCAAAGATGAAATCTCTAAAAAAGGAAGCGAATGACTTTCTTTTTAGAGCCAAAAGGAACTTTTTTATTTCCTTAAAAGACGCTAAAAGCACTTGGAAAAACGAGATTCAAACAAAAAACCTACCACTTGTTATTATCATCGGAAACGAAGGGGCGGGGAAAAGCACCCTCATTAATTATTCCAACATTGAATATCCCCTAAGTGATAGTTTGGAATCCTACAAAAAACTACACAAATCTACGCGGAATTTCGCCCTCTATGTCTCCAAAAAAGGTGCTTTGCTAGATACAGAGGGAAACTACTTCTCTCAAGAAGAGTTTTTCAATCCAACAAATAGCGATGAATTGCCAGAAGATGATTTGGATAAAAATAGAGATTTTCTATTAAAAAGAAACATTTGGAAAGATTTTTTAAATTTCTTAAACAAAAACTTTTTTTATAGTAAACTTAATGGAATCGTCCTTGTTATAGATTCTTCTTTGTTCTTAAATAGCACGAAAGAATATTCAAAGAATCTCATTAGGCATTTGACAAAAAGGGTGAATGATTGCGAAAAATCCCTCAATCTCAAACTGCCAATTTATATCGTATTTTCAAAGCTAGATTTAATGGAGGGAATGCGGGAATACTTTGATATTTTTAACGAAAACATAGCTAACAAAATATTAGGACTTTCTTTTGGGGATAAATTAGATTTTGAAAAGCTAAATCAAAGCTTTAAGGAGATTAGCGATTCTTTGCTTTGTCTTTTTATGGAAAACAACAATGGAATCTACACGATTGAAGAAAAGAACAAATCTTATCTTTTTTTAAAGCAGTTAGACAATCTTTTCGCATTGGCGCGGGATTTTATTTTGGAGTTACAAGAAGAAAATAGTCTAAAGAATAATTCGCATTTAAGAGGAATCTATTTTGTCAGTGCTTATCAAGAGAATATTCCTAGAAATCTTTTGCTTGATACAATTTGCGATAAATACAACATCAAAAAAGCATTGGCGAAAGTCGCGCCAATTTATACAAAAAAGAGTTATTTCGTCAAATCATTGCTCGAAGAGATTATTTTTAAAGATTATTTGTTAAGTAGCACCAAAAATTTCTTAAAAAAATTCTCCTTTCTCGTCTTGATGATTGCCATTAGCTTAACAACCTATTTAACATCGTATTATTTCTTAAATCAAAGCAATCAAGAAGTTGCCAAAAGCCATAATGTCTTAAAATCTTTGGAAACGCTTTTGGGGGATTCTACCTATCACCAACTCACAATCCAAGAAAAGGCGAATCTGCTAATCCATCTAAAAAGCCTATTGGGCGAATATCCGGAGCTTTTTGAAGAAGAACGCTTAGCAAGATATTTAACCCTCAAACTCTCTTATGCGGGTTTTAAAGAAGTCAAAGACTTGTATTATAAACTCAATGAAGAAGTCTTAAAAAATACCTTGCTAAAGGAAATGGAAGAGTTACTAATCACGGATAAAAACAAAGAAAATCTAGTCAAAACACTTTTTATGTATAAATCCCTATTTCAGACAGAATATTTAAACAAAAACCTGCTAAAAATTTGGATTAATGAAAATTGGAATCACTTAGAAAAATACCAAATCACCAAAGAAAACTTCTTACAAGGGGTTGATGAGCTTGTGAATTTAAACTTCAAAAGCTTTTATGAGAATCAAAAAAGTATTATTACTAGCTCTAGCCGCCTCAAAGAGATGAATGAGATTCAAAGGGTTTATGTTTTGTTGAATTTTTTAAAAAGCTATGAACCAAAAGAACAATACTTTATCAAACAAAATCTAGGCTACTCCGCCAATAGCGTTTTAGTGGATTCTCCAGAGTTAATTTCTATGGACAAAATCTATACAAAAGAAGGAATGATAGGATTTTTAGCGACCTTAAACAAAGAAGTTGATGATGCGATTTCTATTGAATCTTGGATTATGGAAACCAACAAAGAAAAAAATGGGGACAATAAAAATGCCGTGGTGTTGGGCATTTTAAAACTCTATTTAAACGAATATCAAAACCAATGGAATCGTTTGCTTCTCTCCTTAGAACCACAAAAATATAACACCAAAGAGGCGATGCTAAACCAACTAGATATTCTCTCCAAAAAAGAAAATCCTATCACATCTTTAATCAGCGTTGTAAGCAAAAACACGAACATCAACGATGCGTTTTTATTAAGTGAAGCGTATAAATTAGGCTTAAATGCAGGAGAAATCAAAACAAGCTTTGCCAATCTCGCAAACGCCTTTGAACCCTATCATAGAATCTCTAAAGAAAATTCCTTAATCACTGCGGGAGCAGCTAGTGTTGGGCTAAAGTCTAATAGCGATGATATTATGGATATTTTGAGCGCGGACATTGCTAACATTCAAAATCAAATCCAATCCTTTAGCTCTAACAATCTAAGCATAGAAGAAAAAATCTCTTACGCGCTTGGCGATACAAAAGAAATCAACGACCCCTTTGTTGTGTTTGATAGCAATATCAAAAAAATTCCTACTGAACTTGAAGCATATTATAAAAAACTCTCCCGCTATTCGTGGAGATTTATAGAAAAACACGGAATCTCACTTTTTAACACAGCGTGGAAAAATGAAGTCTATACGCCATTTATCAACGATATTGCACCCTTTTATCCTTTTAACAACGATAGCACTCATGATTTAAGCCTAGATTCTTTTAAAAGCTTTTTTGGTAAAAATGGAACACTCAATAATTTTTACAAAAAATACTTCAATGGAGTATTGGTTAAAAGAAAAAATATCTACTCTATCAATCCAAAATATAAAGAAAAACTAAATTTTTCAAATAGATTTTTGGATTTTATCACACAAGTTGCGAATCTATCCAGCACTATGCTAAGCGCAAATGATAATCTTAGGATAAACTTCATTCTACGCAGCCTTGATTTAAGCGCGGATTTTTCTCATATTGAAATCTCCTACCTCAACCATTCAGCATTATACGACCATACGATAAGAACTACCTTGCAAATTGTTGCAGACCAATTCACCCCCTCAACTTTATTATCCTTAAAGGCTTATAGCTATGGTGGCACACGAGCTGCGTTAGAGAAAACTTACAAAGGAGAATGGGCTTGGTATAGATTCCTTAAATCAAGCAAAAAAATGCCAAATTACAGCATATTCTTTGATAATAGTGGCAAAATGTATTTTGATTATGAAATCATTGATGGAGAACAAGAGATTAAAAGACTCATAGAATCGCTAGAGAGCTTTAAAATGATAGAAAATATTACAAGCGGAGAATAATAAATGGAAAGTGAAAAAATCGGCGTAATCGTTGAAAATCTTGATGAATGTCAAAGCGATAAAAAAGCATTTGTCTTTAACGAATCTGGCGGCTATATCGGCAGTCATTATGAATGTGATTTTTGCATTCAAGATAGAGAGGGAGAAATACGCGACAGACATGTCAAAATCTCCTTTGAAGAGGGGTGCTTTACTATTACTCCTGTGGGAGAGAGTATTGCGTTTTATAATGGCTCATTCTCCAAAATGCAAGGAGGCTATGGGACAATCATCAATCCAAACGACAAACTCAAAATCGGCGGGATTCTTCTTTGTTTTGTAGAACCTCACAGCATTACTGATGAAATGCTTAATGGCAAATCCGTGCTAGAACATATAGATTCGCAAGACGAAGACAATGAGATTGTCCTAAAACCTAGAGGGCAAATCAGCGTTGATTTTATGGGGAAAAATAGCGTTGAAGGGCTTTTAAGCACCAAAGAAGAATATGATTTTATCTCCAATAATCCCGATTCAGACAAGGAAATTTCGCACCCTATTTTAAAAACAGATTCCACAGAATTTAATTATCCCAACATTCTAAAATCCCTAGATAGAGCATTAAACGACATCAAAAGCAACCAAAAAAGCGCGAAACTTAACGATATTTATGGAGATATTAGCATCAAAGATTTAGAAAGCATTATCGCATCTGTGCCGCTGATTAAATCCCCAAAACTCATCAATGTCATCGTTTTAACTCTTTTGACAAAAGAACTCTATAATCCTATATTTGAAGAAATGGAAGAGGATATGTTCGTTACATATTTCAAAGCCGCCATTCAAGGAAATCTTAAAAACGAACAACATCTTTTTGAAAATCTCGTCCTCAAAGCCCTAGAAAAATACAAAAGCTAAACCACCTTAAGCCAAAAGACTTATACAAAAAGCACTTTTATAAGCCTTTAAGCGGATTTGCCCTTATTGCAAATCCTGCAAATGCTTTACAAACAGAGCTTTTATTGTTACAATTCCTAGATAAATTTATTTTTGAAAGTTAGTATATGGAATTTGTTGGAGAAGAATTGCTTTTGGTTCATTTATTTTTGTCATTTCTCCTGCTTTTGCCTCCGCTTTGGAATCTTTTTTGTCTTCTTGCCAAAGAATCCCATACACAAAAGTTACGCACACTCGCAATTACCGCACCCGCTTATTACACACTTCTTAGCGCGTGTCTTTTTAGCGGATTTGTCATTTGGGCAATGTTAGGATTTGTTACAACATTTAAAATCCTCTTAATGCTTATTTTGTGGTTTATCTGTTTTGGGCTAGAAATCCTGCGCCACAAACGACAAAAACTCACAAAAGTAGAAGCCAATCCCCACAAAAGAGAAGCTTTTTTTAGATTTGCCAAGCTCAAATACAGCTTTGATTTATGCGCGTTTGCAATCCTCTTGCTTTGGATACTCTAATGCAATTCATTCTTCATCACAACGCAGGAGAAAAGCAAATCACGCTACAAGATGAAATCTATCATCATCTTTTTCATTCCCGCAGAACGCGCAAACTAGAATCCCTATATTTACGCAATGGATGCGATTGCAATCTTTATCTTTACACCATTACAGAAGTTGGCAAAAAAGACGCAACGCTTACTTTGCAAACCTTTGAATCCACGCCGATTGAAAATCCTCCCAAAGGGCATTTGATTTGGGCAATCATTGAACCAAAAAGCATTGAAAAAACCCTCCCAATGCTCAACGAACTCAATCTTGCCAAAATCACCTTTTTTTATGCGCAATACTCACAAAAACATTTCAAGCTAGATTCTGCGCGTTTAGATAGAATCCTAAAAAGCTCCTGTGAGCAATGCGGACGCATTCTTAAGCTAGATTTTGAAATTTTGCCAAACTTAGAAGAAGTGCTACAAAACTACCCAAACTTCGCAGTATTAGACTTTGGCGGGAAACCTCTTTGCGATTCTTTGGAGATTCCATTAATGATTGGTTGCGAGGGGGGATTTAGCCAAAGTGAGCGCGAAATCCTGCAAAATAAGCCGACTTTTAGCGCACCCAAATGCAATATTTTAAAAAGCGAAACCGCTGCACTTTATGCAACAAGCCGATTAATTTAATGCTTTGGAAGCTTTACAAGGGATTTAAAAACCGCTAAAATCTTAAAACTTAAGAAACAAGCTCAAAAATGGGGATAACTTGATGAGAAGAATTAAAAATGCACCGATGAAAAAAGCTTTTACAATGCTAGAGCTTGTATTTATTTTAGTGATTTTAGGGATTTTAGCAGCTGTTGCGATTCCAAAAATCTCTGCAAGTCGCGAAGACGCGAAACTTGTCGCGCTCAAAAGCGACATTAACACACTTAAGACTTCATTTCCTGCCTATTTTCTTGCGCAAGGAGAGGGGACATTTAATAGCGCAATCACGCTAAGTAGCGCGAATTGGAATCTTGATAATTATACTATCACGAGCAAACTCCAAGACAAAAGCGGCAACCCATGCGTAAGTGCGACGCTATTGGATTCCAACCACGCCACCGCGACGACACCAAGCAATGTGCAATTTCTACAACTCACAACACAAGCAAGTAGCAATGCGCAAGGCGACACTTGCGAGAAATTAATAGAGAGTATTCATCTCACCCAAACACTTAGGATTCCACTCCTTAGCAGCTCCATTGTCTTTTGATGAAAAACCTTAAACGCAAACCTGCTTTCACAATCCTAGAATTAGTATTAGTGCTTTCTTTATTTGGCATTTTATTATCCTTTGGGATTCCGCATTTAAGCCATTACACACAAAATGCCTGTATCAAAAAACTACAACTTCAAGTGCTGAATCTCAAACTCACACTCAAATCCCAAAAACAACAAAAACTCGCAACAGATTGGAATGCCCTCTATCAAAACCTTGATTTGAATCCAAGCAAATGTTACTTCCAAAAGCAAAAAAACGGATTTATCGCAAACGATAATGGACGCCAAGCTTATTTTGTGCTAAAAGATACGATTTTAGAATGCCAACACACCAAAAGTGCGCGTTTGCACAATGGCGAATCCTTATGCGATATTTTTTAAACAGCACGGAATCTTTGCGTTTAAAGATTCCATTGCAAAATTTACAATCCTTAAACGCAATATTTCTAAGTCTTTAATGGAGTCTTGCTTTTTGGCTCCAGCGTGGATAATCATATGGAATCTGCAAACTATCGCACCATTTGCCAATCAAGAATCTCTCCAACTCTTCTAAAGATTTCCCTGCATAGTAGCCAAAAATCGGCGGAGCAATCGTAACTCCAAGCCGAGAGAGTTTCAGCATATTTTCTAACACAATCGCACTTAAAGGCATTTCACGCGGCGCAAGGAGCAGTTTGCGATTCTCTTTTATCATCACACTTGCAGCGCGAGTTAGCAAAGTATCGCAAATCCCGCAAGAAATTTTCGCCAAAGTATTTTGCGAACAAGGAATCACTGCCATCGCTTCACACACAAAAGAACCACTCGCGATATTCGCGCCCAAATCCGTATCCTCTAGTAAAGTGAGATTAGGAATCTCTTGTAAATCCCGCATTAAATCTTGCAGATTTTGGCTTTGGTGTGATGCGTGATTTTCTGCTGCGATTGCGCGTTTTGCGCCTAGAGTTAGCACACAATATTTCTCTAACTCTTGCGGCAAAAAATGCAAAAACTTCAAGCCAAGCTCTACCCCACTCGCACCGCTAATCCCAATAATTAAGCGTTTCATAGCAAACGCCCTCTTCCGGATTCTAAAATCTCAACTGCATAAGTTTTTTTGCCTTGCAATGCACGCGCTTTAATCACATCTCCTACTGCGCCATCTTTTTGCGCTTCTAGCACAAACTCCAACAACACACCCTCCTCTTTCACGCTTACAGAGATTTTATCTCCTTTTCTAACCACGCGTTTTAGAATCAAACGATCGTGTGTAACCACAATATCTTTTGGAGTATAAGAACGCACCGCAACCTTGCCCATTTCGTTTTCTTTCATCAAAGGGCTACCAATCTTCCCAAAAGGAATCCGAACCACACGCGCATTGTGATAGCCAATGCTTTGTCTTCCGCTAATAGCTTCACTTGTTTTAACCACTTGCAAGGACGCATCAATGGAATATTTAAAATAAACTTTGCGATTCCTTAGTTTGTCTCCATTTTTTTCCCGCACGACAATGTCAAAGCTTCCCTCATTGCGCTTAAGTAATTTGGGGTGAAAATCAATAGAAGCAATTGCTTCTTCATTAAAATCTACCGGTGTAATCTGCTCCAAATGCACCGCATTGATTTGAATATTATAGGGTTGATATTCGCGTAGAAATTCAGCCGTGATGTATTTAGAAATCCCATCAATCTCCCCACCAATAGCGCGTTTGAAAGTAATAATAGGTGCTTTTGAACCCACAGAGATTCCCTCGTTTTCAAACTTTTCTACCATTTGAGAAGTTTTTATTTGGTAATTATTCGCACTCTTTGGAATCTCAAAAAGCAAAAAATCATTCTCCAACTCTGGAAACAAATCTTTCGCATAAATTGTATGATTTTTGAAACGATATTCTTCTTCTAAAACCAAAAAGTTAAGCGCGTGAGCAAAGGAGGCGCAAAACAATAAAATCATCAATCCTAATCGCAACTTGAAAGCCTTAAACGCGAGATTCTAAGTGCATTGCTCACAACACTTAGTGAGCTTAATGCCATTGCCGCCCCTGCAAAAGCGGGTTGCAATGCGATTCCAAAAAATGGATAAAGCACACCTGCGGCGATTGGAATCAACACAATATTATAAATATAGGCAAAAAATAAATTTTGGCGAATATTTTTCAAAGTCGCATTAGCAATATCAAAAACTTCTACGATTCCCCATAAATCTTCTTTTAACAACAAAACATCGCCCACTTCTTGCGCTAACTCTGTCGCCTGTGCAAAAGAGATTCCAAAACTCGCATTTTTGAATGCCAACGCGTCATTAATGCCATCTCCCACAAAACAAACTGCGCCATTTTGGGCGAGTTGTGCGATTTTATCCGCCTTTTGTTCGGGATTAACACCCGCGAAGAATTGCTCTACTCCAAGAGTTTGTGCGACTTTCGCCACACTTGCTTGATTATCTCCGCTTAAAATCACGGATTGGATTCCACGCGCCTTTAATGCGTCAATGGTAGCTTTCGCGTGTTCTTTGATAGAATCTTGCAAATAAAACAACGCCAAAACCTCCTGCTCATTTCCAAGTGCAACACAATTTTCACGCTGGATTCCTTGAAGATTCGCGCCACTTAGAGATTCTACCCATTCTAGCGCACCCAAAAAATAGTTTTGTTTTTCAAATCTCGCCTCCATTCCTTTACCAATCTGATAAGTTTTGGATTCTAAGGTAAGCGGTGTGGAATCTTTGGCAAACTCCAAAATCGCTTTAGAGATTGGGTGAGGATTGTTTGTTTGCATAGCGTAGCTAAGCCCCAAAATAAAATCCTGCGATTCTTGGGAGAGATTCTTAAAATCTTGGACGAGAATCTCGCCTTTAGTCAGTGTGCCTGTTTTGTCAAAAACAATCGTTTGAATCTGCTTTGCTTTTTCATAAATATCGGGCGTTTTAATCAAGATTTCGGATTTTTTCGCGCGCATACTTGCACACACAATTGCCAAAGGCACAGCAAGACCAAGTGCGCAAGGACAAGAAATCACCAACACACACGCCGCAATGCTTAGCGCAAAAGCTAAATTAGAACTCCAAATCCACCAAAAAGCAAAACTCGCACAACTAAGCAAAACCACGCTTGGCACAAACACACTTGCGATTTTGTCTGCCAATGCACCAATGGGCGGCTTTTGGGATTGTGAAAGCTCTAACAAATCTAGCATTTCATAAACAAAAAATTCGTTAGAATCCTTACTTGCTTCAATCACAATTTCGCCATTTAGCACCAAACTTCCGCCAACCACTTCCGCTCCAATACTTAAAGCTTTGGGTAATTCTTCTCCATTAATATGCGCACTGCTCACTTCCGCACTACCGGAGAGAATCACACCATCAAGCGGAATCTTCTCACCGCCAATCACCAAGCATTTATCGCCTTTTTGGATTTTATCAATAGCAACCCATTTTGTGTTTTTGGAATCCTGATAGGATTGGGATTCTACATTTTTTTCAATCAATCTTGCTTGTGCGGGGAGAAGTTTGGCAAGAAGCTCTAGCTCATCACTTGCGCGTTTTTTCGCACTAGATTTGAGATATTCTCCAACTAGCACAAAGCAAATCACCGCGCTACTTCCTTCAAAATAAAACCCACTCTCCCCACTTGCAAAAAGATACAGAGAATACAAATAAGCCACGCTCGTGCCAAGCGCAATTAGCACATTCATATCTGCGGACTTTGTCTTAAAAAAACTCTTTGCACCCTGATAAAAAGGCAACCCGCAATAAAATTGCACCACACTTGCAAGTATGAGTTGCACAATCGCACTCCAATGACTATGCACACCTAACATATGCAGTGAAAAAATCACCAAAAACAAAGGAATCGCAACCCACAATCGCCGCTTTAATCCTTGAATATAAGCAATCTCTAATGCTTTGGAATCATCAAGAGAAACAGGAAAACCATAAGAAGTGATTTTTTCCATAATTTGGGCGGAAGAAATTTGCGTTTCTTCATACGCAATTTTTGCGCGTCCGCTAATGGAATTAATCTTGATATTTTTAATACTTGGAATCTTTTGTAAATTATGCTCAATCGTGGCAGAACAAGCACTGCAGTGCATTCCACTAATGTTTAATTTAACCATTTGCATTTCTTAAACCTTTAGGATTGTTTTTAATAATTGATAAGATTTAAAGCTTTAAAATTTTATAATTTTTTTTTTATTTTACGCTTATAATTTTTAGTTTTCTTAAGGCAATTTTTATGGTAAATCGCAAAAAAATCTACAATCCTAACTCACAAGAAAGCGTCAATGAACGCAAAATTTTCGGTGGGAATCCCACAAGCATTTTTGAGCTTAACAAAATCAAATACCAATGGGCTTATAATCTTTGGAAAGTGATGTTAGCAAACTCTTGGTTTCCTGAAGAAGTCAATATGACCCAAGACAAACGCGACTATGCTGATGGCTTAACTCCACAAGAAAAGCTCGGTTATGATCGCGCATTAGCGCAGCTTATTTTTATGGATTCGTTGCAGACAAATAACCTCATTGATAATGTGAATCCTTACATTACAAGCCCTGAAATCAACCTCATCTTAGTGCGTCAAGCCTTTGAAGAAGCTTTGCATTCTCAAAGTTATGCGGTAATGGTAGAATCCATTTCTGCAAACACAGATGAAATCTATGAAATGTGGCGCAAAGATAGCCGACTAAAATCAAAAAACGACTATATTGCTAATGTCTATGAGGCACTGGCTATCAATCCCGATGAACCTACTTTGCTTAAAGCAATGTTTGCCAACCAAATCTTAGAGGGGATTTATTTTTATAGTGGCTTTACCTTTTTTTACACTCTTGCAAGAAGCGGTAAAATGTTAGCAAGTGCGCAAATGATTCGCTTTATCCAACGCGATGAAGTAACCCATTTGTTATTGTTCCAAAATATGATTAATTCACTCAAAAAAGAAATGCCTCATCTCTTTACCAAAGACTTACTTGAAGAAGTCATAGAAATGTTTAGAGAAGCGGTTAAGGTAGAATCCGCGTGGGGAGATTATATCACACAAGGGCAGATTCTAGGGCTTACAAGCGAGATTATTCACGAATATATCCGCTATCTTGCTGATGATAGGCTAAAGCGTGTGGGATTGCCACCGCTTTTTAATGCTAAGAATCCTATCAAATGGGTAGATTCTTTTAGTTCGCTAAATCAGCACAAAACAAATTTCTTTGAAGGAAATGTTGGTAATTACGCAAAAGGGAGTATAAATTTTGATGATTTCTAGACAACTTTATTCATTACAGATTAAGACAAAGCAAAATTTTGAAGAAAATCTCGCAAATCTAAAGAATCTGATTCTAAATTGCGAGGGGGATTCTATCATTTTAGCACCCGAAGTTTGCCTTACAAACTTCTGCTATCAGAGAATGGACGAAGCCGCAGAGTTTTCCAAAGTCGCAACAGAATCGCTACTGCGCCTCTCTAGCGATAGAACGATTGTCCTTACAATGATTGAAAAATATCGCAATGGATTTTTCAACAACCTAAAAGTGTTTCACAGAGGCGAATTGCTACACAAACAAAGCAAACACAAGCTTTTTCCATTAGGAAACGAGCATTTGCATTTCCAAAGCGGCGATATTGCCGAAATCGCTCCATTTGAGATTGATGGGATTCTCTGCGGCGCAATCAATTGTTTTGAATTGCGCTTTATTGAATTGTGGCAACGCGTCAAGGGTTGTGATTTGATTTTTGTCCCTGCACAATGGGGAAAAGAGCGCAAAGACAACTTTGAAACCCTCGCCAAAGCCCTTGCTATCACCACCCAAAGCTTTGTGATTGCAAGTAGTGGCGCAAACGATACTTGCGCTAAAGGAAGCGCGATTATTTCTCCATTTGGCTATGCGACCAAAGACGACGAACAAGAAGTGATTAGCTTATGCGCAGATTTTAACGAAATCACACAAACACGCAAATTTATTGATATTGGGCTTAAAAAATAAATGCAATCTCTAAAAACTGCGAATATGGTGCTTGAAATCTCTAAGCGATTCAAAATTAGCCCTTCGGTTGAAAAAGCTTTTTTAAGTGTAAATCGTGAAATTTTCGTGCCTAATGGCTTTGCGCATTTTGCTTACACGCTTGATGCGCTTCCTATGGGGGCAAATCAATGGATTAGCTCTCCTCTAACCGTGGCAAAAATGACAGAATATCTGCAATGTGAGGGCGCGGATTCTGTGTTAGAAATCGGCTGTGGAAGCGGTTATCAAGCTGCGATTCTAAGCCGATTGATTCGTCGTGTTTTTAGCATTGAACGCATTGAAAAACTCTTAAACGAAGCAAGAACAAGAATTAAGCTATGCAACTTTTCCAATATCAACACCAAACTTGATGATGGACAAAATGGCTGGAATGCTTACGCTCCTTATGATAGGATTCTTTTCTCCGCGTCCATTCAAGAGATTCCACAAAGCCTTATTGCACAACTAAGTGAGGGTGGAATCCTTGTCGCTCCAATCGAAAGGGGCAATGCGCAAATCATCACGCGTTTTATCAAATGCGATGGAATCCTAAGAGAGAAACAAGAGTTAGAACAATGCGCTTTTGTCCCTGTATTAAATGGACTAGACAAAGAATCTTAAGCTGTGCGGATTTTGGCGGATTTCACTCGTTATTTCGCACACCTTGTGTCATTTATAAGCTTTAGATTCTGCCATCTATTTTAATCCTCCACTATCATTGCAGGGCAAAGCGAGTCATTGCATTAGCAATGACTCGCACAAGCCTACAATACAGAATCCCGCCTTTGCTTCATTGTGAGAATTGCAACACAATTCGTGGCAATTATAGCTTCAAACAAAAGAGGATTCTACAATGGCGAAATTCCATCTCTAATGTTACAAATTCTCATGGATTGTTTTTTTAAGATTCCAAAAGTCCGAGCGTATGGGCAATCACAGCTCCCTCACGCAACCCCTCATCTACCACCAAACATTCGCCAAATCCCAAAGCCTCCATAAAACAAGTAAATAATGCGATTCCAAATGGCACAACATCGGCTTTAAACATTCCTACAAGACCGATTTGTGATTCCTTTGAAAGCTCCAAAAACTTCGCTAATTCTACTTGGAAATCCTCTCTTGTTAATTCTGTGCCAAAAATCGCTTTTGCATCGTATTCACGCAGCCCCATTTTGAACGCACATACCATTGTCGGAGTGCCGCTATTTGCCATCATAAATTGTGGCTTTTTGCCTTGTTTGGCGCATTCTTGAATGAAATCCACCATAGGTTGCAAAAACTCCTCTTTGTGCACGAGTAGATTCTCTACGCTTTTGTAGCGATCTTTGGCACTGACGATTCCAATCTCAAAGCTTTTTGCCAAATCCTTATCGCTATTACACACGATAAATTCGCTACTTGCCCCTCCCATATCTATAAGCAAAAAGCAATCTTGTTTGTATTTGGGATTCTCTCTAGCAATCTTTTTCGCTGCAATCTTAGGCGCAAGTGAAGTAATTTCGGCTTCTTTAGCCCCTGAAATCACCAAAAAACGAATCTGTGTAAAATCCCAAATCTCTTGCAAAACTTCTTCACGATTCCGCGCCTTGCGCATTGCCTGTGTTGTCAATGCAACCACTTTGTCTTGAGGCGTGATATGGAGTGCTTGTTTTAATTCCAATAAACCTGCAATCACCCTTTCTTTCGCACTTTGGCAAATCTCTCCACTCCTCTCTAATCCCTCTGCTGTGCGCACGGTCGTATCGTATTCGCCAACCACAATAAAATCATTGTGCGATTCTGCTTCTATTGCTCTCATTCTCACCCCGCGCAGAGAATTGCTACCTAGATCAATTCCTATAATTTCCATATTTTATTCCTTTGGAAAGATGATTTTAAAACAATGTATGCCTTGCGATTCCGCTTTTGGCTGATACAAATAGCCAAATCCCAAATGATGCAATTCCAAGATTCCTTTCACAATTCCAAGTCCAAGCCCATAACCTTGAATCAGCGCATGGGTATCTTCGCGAGAAAAAGGTTCAAGATAATACGAAATCGGCTGTTTTAAAGCATTCCCAACATTGCAAATATTCAAGCAAAAAACTTCATCTTTTTGAGATTCCAAGCCCAACACGATAGTATTTTCAAGGCTTGTTTCTTGGGTTGCACTCATGGTGATTTTGCCACCACTTTTGTATTTTTTCGCATTTTCGATAAGATTCTTCAATGCAATAGATAAAAACTGCAAATCCCCGCGGATTCTAAAATTTTCTAAAATCTCAATTTCTAGCTCCTCTTGCTCCAAAAACAAGTGTTGCAAAGTCTCCAAAACCAAAGTTTCCACTTCAAATTCACGCCAAACAAGCAAATCTCCGCCCTCTTGAATCTTCTCAAAGGTTAGAATCTGACTTGTAAGACTATCAAGATTACCCACACACCGCATTACAAGCTCTTTTTGTGGATTTTCTGGCATCATTTCCAAAGCAAGTTTTGCCTTAGAAATCGGAGTTTTCAACTCGTGTCCGATGTTTCTTAGCACAAATTCCCGCGTCATCATTAGCTTAGAAATCTTCGCACTCATCGTGTTAAAACTCCACGCCAACCTTGCTTGTTGCGGTTCTTTTGGCACAGGAATCTTGATTTTATAATTTCCTTTGGCGAACTCTTGCAAGGCATTTTGCAAAACCTTCAAAGGGTGCAAAAGTGCTAGAATGATGGAAAAAGTCAAAAGCTGGATTAAAAAATCCAAAAATATCCACACATTTAAGCCATCGCCTAAAAACAATTCGGATTCGTAGTCTTTAAAAGCAACAAAATTCATTCCCAAGTATTCTAAACAGAATCCATAATAGCTTTGGAATCTAAAGATTTTAACCTTTGTAAAAGATTCTTTATCTTCTAGCAAAATCACCGCGTCTTTTGGCATTTGGCGCACGATTTCATAATGATTATTTTCTACCATTTCTTGCAAATGTTTCGTGTTGCCACTGATAAATTCTAGCAAGGATTGCTGTGCTAGAAAAGTCGTTTTGGACAAAATCGCCTGTTCGTTTTTCTTTAGATTATTTACATTGGCGAAATAAACAATCACGCCACTAATGCAAACAGAAGCAATAAACAGAACATAAATTTGCACAAAAAGAGGAGGAATGAGATTTGGAATCCTAAATTTACTCACTGCAATCTGCCACTTAAAAGATTCTTAATCGCAAAACTTATATCCAATCCCCCAAACTGATTGGATATATTTTGGCATTTTGGCATCATCGCCTAATTTCATTCGCAGATTCCGAATATGCGTATCAATACTGCGCGAAGAAGAATCGGGAGAAATGCTAGAAATAGCGAGTGCAAGGGATTCGCGCGAATAAGGTTTGCCTTTGTGTGTAATCAACAAGCTTAAAATCTCAAATTCGGCGGGTGTAAGCTCCACATTATAGCCTGAAACATTCACTTTGCGCTTACTTATATCCACTTCTAAATCTCCATATTTCACACTTTGATTTTGCGAATAGCGTTTAAGCAAAGCATGAATCCGCGCGACTAATTCAATGGGTTCATAGGATTTTGCTAAATAATCATCTGCGCCTCGCTCAAAACCTAGAATCTTGCTACTAATATCCGCTCTTGCAGATGACATAATAATTGGAATATCGCTGATTTGGCGTAGCTTTTGGCATAATTCTAAGCCGTCCATTTCAGGCAACATAATATCTAACACCGCCAAATGGAATCCGCCTTTTCTTTTCACCCAATCCAACGCCGTATTAGGGCTATCTGTCGCCAAAACTTCCATACCGCTTTTATGCAGATAATCCACTAATAATTTTTGCATTTCTAAATCATCTTCTACTATTAAAATCTTATACATTTATTACTCCAAGATTTTTTCTAAAAGTTCATTCATACTTGTTTTATCCAAAATCTTCGCTACCGCACAATAAAATGCGATTCTAGCTTGGATATATTCCTCGCTAACTTCTTTGAATGCTTGTTCGTATTCTCCCAAATCCACTTTCACATCGTTTTTTAAATCCTGCAAAAGACGATTACGAATGCGATCACTATTTTGTTGGTAGATTAATTTTTCTGTGTAGTATTCTGCCATTGCGCTTTTCAATGCTTCTTGCGTTGCAATCGGCAAATTCAGCGTTTTTAGGGTATTTTCAAGGTCATTACTCCACAACTGCATACAAAAGACGAAACAAAAAAGAATCAAAACTCGCATTTATATCCCAAAATTTAGAATATAAAATTATAAAAGCCCCACAATAAAGCTACACTTAAATAATTTCTGCTTTTTCTAATCTAAAAGCCTATGGAATCTCATAATGGAATCTTAATTTTAAGCAAGATTGCATTGCGCGAAGCGTTTGGGAAGATTGATTGTGTAAAATTTAGCAAGATTTTATTGTAAATTTTTCGTTGTAGAATCTTTGATTGTGAGGTTCAAAACAACCTCACAAAAAGGCAATCAAGGAATCTTGAAACATTTTAAGAATCACGAGAGATTCTACGCTTCTTGTTCCTCTGTCTCTTGGGCATTAAGCCATTCTTCTTTGGTAAAAATCACTTCCACCGCTTCCATAAGATTCACCGCAATATCTGCCATAAAGGAGCTATCATTTAGGATTGAAGTTGCATTTGCCGCACTGATTTTTTCTTCTGCAATCAGCTTTTCAACATCACGCATAATATGTTCATCAAACTCTTTTGGCATATCTTTAGCAACTTTAATTTGCTTTAGTATCACATAGGCACTTTCATCTTTCATTAGCTTTAATTCCTCAATACTGCGCAACAATTCCCCCAAATCTTTACGCATTGCGTTGTATTGCTCTGCAAGATAAGGATTGGAAGAGACAGAGTAGATTTTCATATTAGTTTGGATTAGTTTCAAGTTTTTTGTCGCTTCTGTGATATTGCGTGCTGCAACCTTAAAAGAATAAATGCGCTGGTTTTTATCTTCATCTTCTACATATTTTTGCACTTTGGTAGAAAACTCCATAATCGCGTCAAATAAAACCTTGATTTTGCGCTTATAAAGATAATCCAAATCCACATTTCCACTAAACCATTTTTTTGTTTTCACAATCGTATCAAAGCTTTCTTTTCCACGAATATCGCTGCGGTTAAATCCAATCGTATGGGCAATGAGTGCATACGCATTATTATAAAGGTGCAAGGATTCTTTTTGCAAAGCTTCAATCGCCGTATCAGAATATTCTATCAAGTTGCTATCCAAATACAAAGGCGCGTCCATATCTCTATCGCGCGGAGCTTTGATAGTTTTATCCAAGAAAAACACGATTTGTTTGATAAACAAAGAAATCAAAATCACACCCACAAGGTTAAACAAAGTATGGAAAAGCGCGGTTTTAAGCGCGATATTTCCTGGAGCAAGTCCTAAAAAATCCGCTGTGATATTCACCAAATGGACAAAATACGGGAAAAGAATAATCACAATAATCGCAATACTAAAGTTAAAAATACAATTCGCAATCGCGAGTTTTTTCCCCTCAATGTTCGCGCTCAAACTTGCCACAACTGCGGTTACAACCCCACCAACACTTGTTCCAAGTGTCGCAGCCAAAGCATTTTCAAAGCCAATTTGTCCGCTCACTAACGCAGAGATAATAATCGCCAAAGTCGCATGACTACTTTGCACGATTCCCGTCATCAAAGCACCAAGTCCCACGAAGATAATCACGCCTTTAAATCCATCAAAATTGAATCGTGAGAGGTCCATAATTTCTTTGTAGGATTCAAAACCGCTCTTAATATAATCCACGCCTAAAAAGAAGAATCCAAGCCCAACAAAGATTAATCCAATTCCTTTGAAAACTTTGTCTTTTTGGAAATTCAACACCGTTCCGCAAACAATAAGCGGAATCGCCAAGATAGAAATATTAATACTTGTCAATCCCACAATCAACCAAGAACCCGCACTATTGCCTAAGTTTGCCCCGAAAATAATTCCGATTCCTTGTGCGAGAGTAATCAGACTCGCAGAGAGGAAAGAAATAGAAATAACAGAAACAAGCGTTGAAGACTGCATTAACATTGTCGTAATAACACCAAATACAATACTTTTTAAGCGTGTGTCGGTAGATTTTGTCAAAATCTTTTCTAAAAGCCCTCCGCTAAATGACTTGAATCCAGAACTTAGATTCATCATACCAATCAACAAAATCGCAACTCCAGCTAGGATTTGCGCCACTTCAGGAAACACCACCAAGAAATACAACATTAAAATGATGATAACAATCAAAGAATATCGTTTAATATTTTGCAACCTCTATCCCTTTTTGTAAAATTAAGAGGCTAATTATAGCTAAATTTTGGATTCCGCAAATCAAACTTCATATATTTCTTAAAAAATAAAATAATTTTTAACCTTTTAGGATTCTATTAACAATAATATTCTAAGATTAAAATTTCAAAGCGCAAAAAAGGAGCGAAAAATGGAGCAAGAGACTAAAAGGATTCTTATCATCGGCGGTGGTTATGGTGGATTGAAAGTCGCGCTAGGTTTGCAAAGACAATATCAAGGCAATGCAAAAATCACTTTGATTAGCAAACACGACTATCATTACCAAACTACGCTGTTACATAAAGTAGCAATCGGCACATTAAGTGCAAGAAAAGCGCGTATTTATTATCGTAAGATTCTCAATCCCCAAAAAGTAGAGTTTATCAAAGATAAAATCAAAAAACTTTGCCCAAAAGAAAATAAAGTTATTGGCAATGGGGGAGAATATTCTTATGATTATCTGATTATTGGGCTTGGCTTTAAGCCCGATAATTTCGGAATTAGCGGGGTGGATCAATATACTTATAAACTCTCCTCTCTTAATGCAGCCCTTAAACTCACAAAAAACATTGAAAACAAATTCAAAGAATTTGTGCATACCAAAAATCCAAAAGACTTGCAAGTTATTGTGTGTGGCACGGGCTTTACCGGGATTGAATTTACCGCAGAACTCGCCACACAGCTTGATGAGCTTTGCCTCATTTGTGGCATTGATAGGAAGATTCCAAAGATTACCTGTATTGGACGCTCCAAACATATCTTGCCTGTTTTTAACGAAAATCTTGTCCAAACAGCGGAATCCAAACTAGAAGCACTCGGCGTAGAGATTCTCTCTTCTGCGACAATCAAAGAGATTCAAGAAGGAAAAGTTATTGTAGAAAAAGAAGGGCAAACGCAAGAAATTTATGGCAATACAATTATTTGGAGCGCGGGTGTTAAAGGAAGTGATATTGTAGAAAATTCCGAGATTCCAAACAAAAAAGGGCGTATCAAGGTCAATGCTAAGCTTCAATGCGAGGATTTTCCTAATATTTATGTCGTGGGAGATTGTGCGGTGGTTGCAAGTAAAGATGCCATTCACGCGCCTACTGCGCAACTCTCCGCACAAATGGGGGATTACATTGCGGAGCTTTTATGTGCCAAATTAGAAAACAAAGCCTTTGATAAAATTTTCAAATTCAATCATCGTGGCACGGTCTGCTCTATCGGGCATACCGATGGTGTAGGAATCGTATATCATAAAAATGTCAAAGGAGAAATGGCGGCTTTTATGAAAAATACAATTGAAAACAAATGGCTATATAGCATAGGCGGTATGGATATGGTGCTAAAAAAGGGGCAATTCCGCTACCGCACGAGCAATTAATAGAAATTTTCAAGCCAAGTTAGGGATTCCGCACTAGATTACTTAAAGTTTTAAAAATCGCAGGGTTAGAATCCGCTTTAGCTTGGGATTATGAATTGCTTTGTCGCTCCACTCCGCGCAATGACAAGAGGGTGCGCTATTGCGTCATTGCGAGATTCTGCGGTAGCGGAATCGTGGTGTGCAATTTGTGGAACAAATTTCACCCACACTTGCAAATCTATAATGCAGGATTAGAGTAAATATGCCTACTGCGTCATTGCAAGGACCGCAAGGACGAAGCAATCTATAATGTAAATCGTAAATAAAATAATGCAATGGAATCTTTAAAGGCAAGATTCTAAATTATGGATTGCCACAGCCCTTTGTCAGAGGCTTCACAATGACGAGGTGGTGGGATTCTGCAATGAAATCCTTAACAACAACTTCTAAACGCTTCCTAGCGTCTCTTTAGCCCAACTCCCAAAGCTTTTTCTAGGAGTTCTTTGCGCTTGGGATTCAGTTGTTTGAAATGCTTTTCAACCTCTAAAATCAACTTGGCATTGACGCTTTTGTGCGAAGTGAGAATCGCAATAAACTCTAAATCAAAGTTTTCCACTTCCTGCATATATTGCGCATACTGCGCAAAAGCTAATTGGGAATAAAATTCAAGTTGGTGCAAATCCTTGCTTTGGTCCTTAAGTTGTGTTAAAACTTCTTGCGCATTTGGAATCTTAGGCGCATTTTGCGCTGTTTTGCCTTTGCCAAACATTCTATCTCCCAAAAAAACAAAAAACAGCGCAATTAACAACAAACCAACAATCAAAAACACCAAAAACAAAATCCAATCTTCTTTTTGCATTTTTTCCTCTTAGTTGTTTTTGAGGCGAATTATAGCCTATTTCCTTAAGCTTTAATGCTTTTGGGAGGAGAAAAATTTAGGTAAAAATACTAGATTGAAATCCTTTTGGAAGATTCCAAAACAGAATCGCAATAAAATTTATTTTATGTGGAATTGGCTATAATCCGCAAATTTTTAAGGAGTTTTTGATGAATAAAGAAGAATTTAAAACCAAAGTAGAATCCCTACAAAGTGCGCCTAACTACAAACAGCCTTTAGGATTTGGCATTTGTTATGCTGATGTGGGCGTGGTGAGCAATAAGGTTTTACAAGCAACTTATCCTGTGCTAAATTGGGGAGAAAATTTCGGTTCTTACGCGATTTTTGAGTCCTTACGCGAGGAATGCGAAGTGCTAGAAGATAGCGAGAGTGAATTGGTGTTTGGAATCACAGAGGAATTTGTGATTAAAGCAATGGAATCTTTCACGCCTTTTTTAGCGCAAACCCAAGAGAATCCAAATCTACATAAAAATGTCGCGGTAGTTTTGGAGCTTCAACGCGCCTTGCAAGAGGATAGAATCTATACTGAAAATGGGGATTTTCGCTACCGATTCTGCGCAATCTATCAAGATGTGCAATGCAAAAGCGTAGAATCCGCATATCTTAAGCTACTTGCGCTTTCACTTGGCAAAGCACCGCTTAGAAGTTTGTATTTAGATGGAATCTTTGGCTTACTTACAAATGTCGCGTGGAGCGGCAATGTGCCTTTTGAACTAGAATGGTTAAGAGAAAATGAAATCGCACTCAAAATGCGCGGAGAGTTTCCCGCAATTGATTTTGTGGATAAATTCCCTCGTTATTTAATGCAAGTGATTCCACAATATGACAATATTCGCTTATTGGATACCGCTAAAACTCGCTTTGGCGCGTATCTTGGCAAGGGAGGCTATACACAAATGCCCGGAGCAAGTTATGTGAATTTCAACGCAGGTGCAATGGGTGCGTGTATGAATGAGGGGCGCATTAGCTCTAGTGTCGTTGTCGGCGAGGGTAGCGATGTCGGCGGAGGCGCAAGCATACTTGGCGTGTTAAGCGGAGGAAACGCAGACCCTATTAGTATTGGCAAAAACTGCCTTTTAGGCGTCAATAGCTCCACAGGAATCAGTTTGGGTGATGGTTGTATCGTAGATGGCGGAATCGCGGTTTTAGCAGGAACGATTTTTAAAATCAGCGAGGAAGAGGCACGAAAAATCGCAGAGATTAATTCGGGCTTTGAAGTCAAAGAAAGCGGGTTGTATAAGGGGCGCGAATTATCAGGCAAAAATGGTGTGCATTTCAGACAAGATTCTAAGAGTGGCGCGATGATTGCTTTCCGCTCTAATCGCAAAATTGAATTAAACTCCGCTTTGCATTAGTCTTCACATAGGATTCTGCTATTTACGAGAAGTGAAGTAGCTTTGGCGTTGCAGAATCTTGCCTTGCTATTGTGGGAAACTGCGAAGATTCCACTTTGTTTGTTGTTACGAATGAGCAAAATAACGAGGCGGTCTATAATATAGAATCTCGCCATTGTAGATTTGCGAGTGTGGCAAATTGCCATGCAATGCGCCTCGCAATAACAAAAGGGCAAAATCTTAGCGACTTCTTACAGAAACGACCGCCAACCTGCGATTCTATAATGCAAAATCTTACAATAACAAAAAATGAGGGATTTTATCTAAAACAAGAATCTACGCCGATACTATAACGCAGATTGTGCATTAAAAGCAAAATTTAATTTAGTGAAATTTGGATTATGATTTGGTGGCCGGGAGAGAGGGATTCGAACCCCCGGAGGTATGACCCTCAACGGTTTTCAAGACCGCCGCTATCGACCACTCAGCCATCTCCCGAAAAGAAGTTAAAATATTTGGAGGCGACACCCAGATTCGAACTGGGGAATCAAGGCTTTGCAGGCCCATGCCTTACCGCTTGGCTATGTCGCCTTATGGTGGTGCCCGGGGCCGGACTTGAACCGGCACGGACGCAATGTCCGAGGGATTTTAAGTCCCTTGTGTCTACCATTTCACCACCCGGGCAATTTATGTATGAATTTTAGCTACTTTTATGATTTTAAATAATGGAGCGGGAGACGGGGATCGAACCCGCGGCCCCAACCTTGGCAAGGTTATGCTCTACCACTGAGCTACTCCCGCATAAAAGTGAGAACGCAATTATAGCGACGCTTTAAAAAAAAATCAAGATATTTTAGGCAAAAATAATAAAAAATGATAAAATTCTAAATTCTTAAATTTTAACAAGGAGTCCTATTAATGAAACAACGAAATTTCAAATTCACTACGATTTTTTTGGCTTTGGTTTTGCATTTTAGTGCGCCCTCTATGATTTTGGCTTCTAATGAGGTTTTGGATTACCAAACCTTTGAATTACCGCAAACTTTTTTACAATCCAAGCTTTTTACGCCCACCAAAAAAGCTTCCAAACAAAAATCCTCTCTGCTTTTTGTCGCAAACTCCAATGAGGGAATCTTATATGCTGGTAACCAAGTTTTGGGGCGTTGTGTGCCGCTAAACGATGCGTTTGGCAAACTCAAAAATGGCACACTCCAATGCAAAAACCTCTCACTTAAAGTTGAAAATGGCACTATCACAGAAGCTTTCAACGACAAAACTAGCCAAAAACTCAACCTCAAACTCTTGGAATCCTTTAGGCTGCAAAGTCAAGAAGTCCTCTATCAATACCCTAAAAAACCTAAAAAAGATTCTACGACAAATGCCCAAATTTCCACGCAATTTTATTGCTCCAAAGATTCAAAGATTCAGGAATCTTTGGAAGTTTTATATGGGTTTAAATTTGATTGTCAAAATGCACAAAAAATCTTTTTAGAAAACGCGAAAGATTCTATGCAAAAATCTTTAGAATCTCTCCAAGATGAAGCCAACATTAAAGGCAAAAACGCCATTGAAGAATATTTGAGAACTTCGTCATTTGAACGACAAGATTCTAAATTTTTGTATTATTTTGATGAAAATTTGCTTGTCTTTATAGACTCAAATTATCTTTATTTGGGTGGCGCACACGGAATGCCAAGCGAATTGGGCGTGATTTTATCGAAAAATAAGAATGAAATCTTAGATTTAGAATCCATAATGGATTTCCAAAATCCAAAGCTTAAAAAGCTGCTTTGGAAAGCCTACCAAAACTACCAAAAAACTTTAGGAGAATATGCGCCAAAAGATTATGTTTTATTTCAAGACTTTGAAGTCTCTAAGGTAGTTTCTTTGGATTATGATTCTTTTGTTTTTATTTATCAGCCCTATGAGATTATGCCTTATGCGTATGGATTTATTCGCCTTAAGATTCCATTAGAGCAAATGGCAGAATTTGTCCAATTCGCAAAAACACCTTTGGAATCTCTTTTTGCCAAATAAGTGCGTAATTTGCTATAATTTGCACTTTTAATGCGAGGAAAGACGATGAAATGGATTGGAGTTGGCATTATCTTAGGGCTTTGTTTGGGCTTCTTTGGGTGCGAAAAAGACGATAGGCAAAAAGGACAAGAACAAACGATTTTGGAGCAAAAACCAGAAATCTTGGAAAATCTTGCCCTACAAAGCAGTGATGGCACGATACTAACTATCAACCAAATCCCGCCAAAAGAACAGAGTAATTTCAAAAATATTGAACCCAAAAAAGAAAATATTTTAAAAAATCTCATCATCACAACCGACAAAGAGAATCTGAAAATATTGGTTTTTTTTACTACTTGGTGCGACCCATGCAAAGGTATTTTACCGCATTTAGAGAATCTCAAAAAACAATTTGGAGAACAAATTTCATTTTATGGAATCCCTATTGATGATTTGGTAGGAGAGGTAGAAAACTTCAAAGGTATTATGCAGATTTTTAATGAAGAAAACACCACAACAATCCCGATGATACTAGATGAGAATCGCTCCAAGCTTTTCCGCGCACTAAATGGGATAGAGGGAGTGCCGCTTCTTGTGCTATATGATGAGAAAGGACGCTATATTATCCATTATCTAGGTGCGATTCCAGAAGAAATGATTGAGTTTGACCTCTCGCAAAATTTAGCAAAAATAAAGGCACGATAATGCTTGAAATCTTCAAAAAAACATTGCAAAAAACCACGCAAAATATTCGTGATTTGCTCCCAAAAACACAAAAAAGAATCTCTAAAGAAGAATTAGAAGAAATCCTCATTGCAACAGATATGGATTATGATTTGCTTGAAATGATTTTAAGCCCATTGGGTGATGAAATTAGTCGTGGTGAGCTTGAAGTCGCTTTATCTAGGCTTTTTCGCGGAGAAAGCTACTATGACAAAGTGCAAACAAAAATCACAAACGACAAACCCAATGTGCATCTTATTATCGGCGTGAATGGCGCGGGTAAAACCACGACGATTGCTAAACTTGCCAATCTCTACAAAAAGCAAGGAAAAAGCGTGATTTTAGGAGCTGGAGATACTTTTAGAGCTGCAGCGATAGAGCAACTAAAACTTTGGGGTGAGAGGTTAAATCTCCCGGTGATTGCTTCACAAATCGGACACGACCCTTCCGCAGTTGCCTTTGATACGATTACTTCCGCAGTTGCCAAAAATTTAGACATTGCGATTCTTGATACTGCCGGAAGATTGCACAATCAAAGCAATTTACAGCAAGAACTGCAAAAGATTATGCGGATTTGCAACAAAGCGAAAGCGGGTGCGCCCCACCAAAAAATCTTAATCCTTGATGGCACACAAGGAACTTCTAGTTTGGATCAAGCAAAGATTTTCAGCCAAACACTAGGCGGCATTGATGGCGTAATTATCACTAAGCTTGATGGGACGAGCAAAGGCGGAGCGATTTTTAGCGTTATCCATACTTTGCGTGTGCCAATTCTCTATCTTGGCGTTGGCGAAAATGCGGACGATTTGATTGCATTTGACGAAAAAGAATACATCACTACGATTTTGGATTCCATTTTTGATACGACGCAAACAAGCTAAATATCGCCAAAATAAAGAATCCAAAAAATCCAATCTATCTTGCATAGATTCTTAAAGGTTGCAAAATGGCAAAGAAAAAAACACAAATTTTTGAATGCCAACATTGTGGATTCCAAAGCTCAAAATGGCTTGGAAAATGCTCTAATTGTGGAGCTTGGGAAAGCTTTTTAGAACTCAAAGAAGAACAAATTGCTGCCTTTGAAGCCATCAAATCCCCCCTAGAAACTAGCAAAGTTACGCCTATTACAGAAGTGCAAGAAGAAGAGTTTGTGCGCTTTAGCAGTGGGGAGCAAGAATTAGACATTGTGCTTGGTGGCGGAATCGTGCTTGGGGGAATGTATTTAGTCGGCGGAAGCCCGGGAGTTGGCAAATCCACACTTTTGCTGAAAATCTCTAGCAACTTAGCCAAAATGGGCAAAAAAATCTTGTATGTAAGCGGCGAAGAAAGTGCCTCACAAATCAAACTTAGAGCGGAGAGACTGGGCGCGGTATGCGAGAATCTTTATCTACTAAATGCCATCAAACTTCAAGAGATTCTAGGGGCAATCCACACCGATAGGCGCGATTATTCTATGGTTGTCATAGATAGCATTCAAACGCTTTATAGCGAAAACATAAGCTCAAGCCCGGGAAGCGTCTCACAAGTGCGTGAGGTAACCTTTGAACTAATGCGCTTGGCAAAAGAATATGGAATCTGCGTGTTTATTATCGGGCATATCACCAAAGACGGCGCGATTGCCGGACCTAGAATCTTAGAACACATGGTAGATTGTGTGCTTTATTTTGAAGGGGATTCTAGTCGTGAGTTGCGATTTTTGCGAGGATTCAAGAATCGCTTTGGCAATACAAGCGAAATTGGAATCTTTGAAATGAAAAGCAATGGTTTAGTCGGCGCAAAAGAAGCGTCTAAGATTTTCTTCCAACAAAAAACCTCTGCTCCCGGAAGCGCGTTAAGCGTGATTATGGAGGGTTCTCGCGCATTGGTTTTAGAAGTGCAAGCCTTAGTGAGTGATTGCGCTTATGGAATGCCCAAACGCTCTTCTACGGGTTTTGATTCTAATCGCCTTAATATGATTCTAGCCTTGCTGGAGCGCAAACTAGAGATTCCACTTAATCGTTACGATGTGTTTATCAACATTACAGGTGGAATCAAGATTTTAGAAACTGCTGCGGATTTGGCGGTCGTCGCTGCGATTCTTTCAAGCTTTCGCAATCGTTCGCTTTCTAATGGAAGTGTGTTTTTGGGTGAAGTGAGTTTAGTAGGCGATATTCGTGATGTGCCAAATGTAGAAACAAGGCTTAAAGAAGCCCTATCGCTTGGAATCACACGCGCGATTCTACCCAAAAAGCCAACCCAAAATCTCAATATCAAGTGCTTTGAAGTGCAAGAAGTTACAAAAATCATTGATTGGATGTAAGGAAGTGCTAGAATCTGCTTCAAGGATTTGTTAGGATTCTATCATTGCGACATTAAGATGTGAATTGTTGCAAATCAATTAGAATCTAAATTAAACAAGAACCCAAAAGAACTTCGGATTCTTAAACTCCTTGTCTAGCAAACTTCAAGCAATCAACTACAAACAAAGATTCCTTATACCTTGTCTAAAAACTTGCGCCCCATTAATACTTTTTGTTTTTTATATCTTCCCCAATCGTATTGGATAATGCGCTTAGGGTTTGGCTAATTTCTTGGGAATGATTGGAAATATGGACATTGCGTTCTGTTACCTGCTCTAATTCTCCAATCGCGTCATTAATGTGCGCAATATCTACAACTTGTTCTCTAATGGATTCGGAAACATCGTTAATAGACTGCACTAGCACATTTGTGTTTGCTTCAATCTCGCTTAAAGACTTCGTCGTTCGCTCTGCGAGTTTTCGCACTTCATCTGCCACGACGGCAAATCCACGCCCGTGTTCTCCCGCTCTTGCTGCTTCAATAGCGGCGTTAAGCGCGAGGAGATTGGTTTGGTCTGCAATATCCTTAATCACGCTGACGATATTTTTAATATCTTCTGCTTGTCTTGTAACTTCAGCGGTTTTATCACTGACGCTTTGAATCGTCGCACTAATCTCTTCAATAGAACTAGAAGTTTGGTTAATGCTCGTCGCTTGTTCGGTCGCGCCTTGTTGCAAATCCCTCACAGATTCGGCAACATTATCCGAGATTCCTAATAAATTTTGTGCCGTTTCAATTCTTTTTTGGATTGTGGAGACGGAATTTTCGCGCAACAAATTAATAGACTGATAGAGACTTAAAATATCGCCTTCAAGAGAACTTACTTTGCATTGTTGTCTAAAATCCTCTTGCGCATAGCTTTTGAGCAAACTAATGCCATTAACAACATTAATTTCAATTTGCTCCAAAGCGTCATTAATCACATTTTTGAGCCGTGCAAGGCTTGGGTCGTGGGGTTCTTTGGTGATTTTGTGATTCAAATAGCCCTTTTTAATGCTTTCTGCGACAAGCACAGAATCTTCAATAGCCGCATTATCTTGTGCGATTCCATATTCAATCTTTCGCATAGATTTATCAAGCTGATTAGCGATTTGCCCTATTTCATCACCTAAATCACCTTTGCAAGAAGGTGGCATTTGATCTTGCTCGTGGTTAATAAAGCTTAAAAAGCTTAGAATCGTCTTTGTGAGAGATTGTAATCTATTCACGATTCCGTATTTAATCACAACAAGCGAAATCGTCAAAATAATCGTGAGCATCAAAAAGATTCCGATGAGAATAATGCGCTCCATTGCGCGGTTTGCTGCAATAAAATCTTCTACCAAAGTTTCCGATAAAATAAACATTTCAAACGAGGAATTAAATCCACTATATGCTCTATAAGATTGACCATTGATAGTATAATCAATCAATCCTCCCTCTGGAAGATTTTGGAATCTTGCAAATTTGCTAGGCTTCGTCTTGCTAGATTCTCCCAAAATAAACTCATCGTATTTCGTATCAATAATATAGACTTTGCCATGCTCTCCTACGACAATTTTACCAAGATTATCTTGAATACCCCGATAAGCACCCGATAGATCATAAGCAACAAAAAGTGCGCCAATCACGGAATCTGAACTATCGGTAATTGGCGAATAAAGACTCATATAGTCTTTGCCAAAAAGCTTCACGCGCCCCATAAAAATTTGATTTTGGTTGAGCAATTCAAAGGCGGGATGGGATTTGCCTAATTTCGTGCCAACTACAAGATTGCCTTCAAGATTCCTAAGCGAAGTAGTAAGACGCGTGAAATCGCCCTCATTATCTTTAACAAAAATTGTCGCCACATTGCCTGTTAGATTCGTAAAATACTCTGTTATATCCATTGCCTTAGATAAATCGTGTCCATTATAATAAAGATTTGGGACAGATTTTCCAGCGACGACAACGCTTCCTTGACGCACAAACGAATCCTGCGTTCTACCACCCTTGTATCGTTCTAAAATTGTTTCAAAAATATTATAAGACTTATTGGTTTCGTCCAAAATATAATTTGCAAAAAGTTGGAAGTTTTCATTTACGATATGGTCAATTTGAGTAAGCCTGTAATCTAGCTGTTTTGAAGTATGTTTGCCCATCATAGTATCCAAGAATACCATAAAAGGAATCAAAATTATGATAAACACCACAACTTGTTGGATTAAGAATTTTTTACCTAATGATAAGTTTTTCCAAAACATCAAATAAACCTCCATGTTTAAAATCATTTTATTAAAAAGTTATCCACCGACAAAATTTAAGTAATAACTTAAAACGCTGTTAATTATATTGTAATAATAATTTAAAATTCTTAAAAAATTAAATTAATTTTTAAAAATTAAGATATTATAAAAATCAATGTTTCTCATTGGGGATTCTTTGTTAAAAGATTTTATTGAAAATCTCTATTTTATGTGATTTATAATAAAGTCTATATCAAATATATTTTCTTCATTAAAATATGATTTCTTTATTTAATTATAATTATGAATAATAAATTATTATAAATATTATATTAAAACTTAAATATTTTTATGTGCCTAAATTCAACCTAAGTTTATTTGGGCGATTCGCCATAAATTATCTCTTTATTTTAGAATCAAAAATCAATAAACTTAACATACATCAATCTCTTACTTCAATCCATTTACAAACAAAGAATCTTACAGAATCACTCACAAAGCATTCTTTATCATCACTTTTTAAAGCAAAACACGATAAAATGCGCACGATTTTAACAAAAGGCGAAATTTATGAGTGCTTATGAAACCATTATCGGACTTGAAGTGCATGTCCAGCTAAATACCAAAACTAAAATTTTTTGTTCTTGTGCAACGAGTTTTGGCGAAGAGCCTAACAAAAACATCTGCCCCACTTGTCTAGGCTTACCCGGGGCATTGCCTGTGCTGAATCGCGAAGTCGTCAAAAAAGCTATTTCTTTTGGCACTGCAATCAATGCAAAAATCAACCAAAACTCTGTATTTGCGCGTAAAAACTACTTTTATCCAGATTTGCCCAAAGCCTATCAAATCAGCCAATTTGAGATTCCAATCGTAGGGCGCGGGGAAATTGAAATTGAGATTGAGGGCAAGAAAAAGACAATCGGCGTTACAAGGGCGCATATGGAAGAAGACGCGGGGAAAAATATCCACGAAAGCCAATATTCCAAAGTAGATTTAAACCGCGCTTGCACTCCACTTTTAGAAATCGTTAGCGAACCCGATATGCGCAGCAGTGATGAAGCGATTGCTTATCTTAAGAAGCTCCATTCTATCGTTCGCTTTTTAGGAATCTCGGACGCAAATATGCAAGAGGGGAGCTTCCGTTGCGATGCGAATGTTTCTATCCGCCCCAAAGGGGATTCCAACCTCTACACGCGCGTAGAAATCAAGAATCTCAATTCTTTTAAATTCATTCAAAAAGCCATTGAATACGAGGTGGAACGACAAATTGAAGCTTGGGAAGATGGCAAATATGAAACGAAAGTCGTGCAAGAAACACGCCTTTTTGATACTGCAAAAGGCACGACGCGTTCTATGCGAGGCAAAGAAGAAGCGGCAGATTATCGTTATTTCCCAGACCCCGACTTGTTGCCTGTGTTTATTGATGAAGAATTAATGGATCAAGGAAGCAAAATCCCAGAAATGCCCGATGAAAAACGCGCACGATATGTCAAAGAGTTTGGAATCAAAGAATCAGACGCAAAAGTGCTGACAAGCGAATTAGAAATGGCATTGTATTTTGAAAATATGCTTACATTGGGCGCGAGTGCAAAAGGCGCGGTTACTTGGCTGACTACCGAACTTTTAGGAAGATTAAAAGGCGAAAACAATCTACAAAATTGCGGTATAAAATCAGAAACTTTAGCAACTTTAGTCAAGCGCATTGATGAGAGCAAAATCAGCGGCAAAAGTGCCAAAGAAATCCTAGATGTTTTGGTGCAAAATCACGGAGGCGATGTGGATTCTTTAATAGATTCTATGGGATTAGCACAAGTTAATGATGAGGGGGCAATTCTTACAGCCATTGATGCAGTCATTAGCGCAAACGCCGACAAAGTCGCAGAATACAAAAGCGGCAAAGAAAAGCTTTTGGGATTCTTCGTAGGGCAAGTGATGAAAAATTCCAAAGGAGCAAATCCTGCGCGTGTCAATGAGCTACTTAAAGAAAAGCTAAAATAACTAGAATCGTAAAAACCAAAGTGAGATTTAGCGTAGAATCTTTTGGATTCTATTGCGAACTTCACTCACTAGATAAAGTCGCTAGATAAACTCCCCTGCCCTTTCTTGTTCTCCTGCCTTTACAGCATCGCATTAAATTCTTCTTCACCAATCACTTTGACGCCTAATTCCTGCGCTTTTATAAGCTTTGAACCCGCATTTTCACCGCAAAGCAAATAATCTGTCTTCCTAGAAACACTCCCGCTGACTTTCGCCCCTAGAGATTCTAAAATCTCTTGATAGACTTCCCTATTTTTGGATAATGTGCCTGTAATCACAAAGGTTTTGCCTCTAACTTCGGAATCTTTAGTGAGATTTTGCGTCGTGCAAGTGGGAGAAATGAGATTTAAAAGCCTCAAAAGTCGCTCAAGATTCACCTTGCAAAACTCCACCAAAGAAGCCGCCATTTCTCCCCCAAAGCCATCAAGAGAAATAAAATCCTCATAGGTTTTTTGATAAAACTCCAAGCCAAAGGTGTTTGCGAGTTTTTTACTCGCCCCCTCACCGATATGTTCAATCCCAAGCGCATTGATAAACCGCCACAATTCCACCCCTTTTGTCGCGGAAATTGCCTGTAATAAGTTGTTGATTTTTTTCTCTTTGAATCCCTCTAAATCTTCTAAGTCGCTAAATTTTAAATAAAACAAATCCTCTATGGAAGCGATTTTGCCTTTGTCAAACAGAATCTCAACGATTTTATCGCCCAAACCATCAATATTTAACGCCTTTTTACTCGCAAAATGAATAATGGAGTTTTTCACACGCGCTTCGCAGTTAAGATTCTGGCATTTGATGAGTTTTTCTTCTATAAGCAATTCACTTTGACAAATAGGACATTGCGTTGGCGGTTGATAGACAAACTGCGTTCCATCACGCAAAGCAGTCAAAGACTTGATAATCTTAGGAATCACATCGCCGCTACGAATCACGATAACAAAGTCATTAACTTGAATATCTTTTTTGGCAATTTCATCAAAATTATGCAAAGTCGCACGACTGACTTTAGCCCCCTCAATCCTGATAGGTTCAAGCTCCGCAACCGGAGTAATCACGCCTGTTCTTCCTACTTGCAAGGTGATTCCTAATATCTTAGCCCTCTTCTCAATCGCTGGAAATTTATAAGCACAAGCAAAACGCGGAGCTTTAATCGTGAAACCAAGCTTATCTTGTAAGGCAATAGAATCCACACGCACAACCATTCCATCAAGCATAATAGGATAAGAATCGCGTTTGTCAATCAGATTCAAATAAATCTGTTGAATCCTCTCAAAGTCGCTACATTTCTCCACAAAAGGGGATTTTTGGAATCCCAAAGCATAAATTTGCTCCATCAGCGCAGAAAAACTATCCCCAATAGAATCCTGTAAAACATCAGAAAATAAATGCGTGGATTCCAAATCCTTCGTGCGAGAATTTTCTCTAACAAAGCGCGTAAATTCCTCTATATCACAAGCACCAATACCCCACGGAATGAATTGCAATTTGCGCTTTGCGGTGATTTTGGAATCTAATTGACGCAAACTACCCGCTGCGGCATTGCGCGGGTTTGCAAAAAGATTTTCGCCCTTTTGCAAACGCTCAAAATTTAGATTTTCAAAATCAAGTTTAGAAATCACGCATTCCCCGCGAATCTCAATGCGCCCTTTATAAGCGATTTTTAGAGGAATGCTTGGAATTGTTCGCGCATTTTGTGTTACATTTTCACCCACAAAAGCATCTCCTCTCGTCGCGGCAACACTCAAGATTCCATTCTCATAAAGGAGATTCAAACTCGCACCATCAAATTTAGGGCTAACAAAAAAAGATAAGGATTCCGCATTGCTCCCGCGCGAGACGCGTTCTATCCATTCTTGCATTTCTTTAGGCTCAAACACATCTTCTAAGCTCCACATTCTTTGAATATGCGCAGATTTACTAAAAGATTCCAACACCTTATCCCCTACGCGTTGCGTGGGAGAATCTGGCGCGATACTTTGGGGGTTTTGCGATTCAAAATCACACACTTTGCGATAAAGCGTGTCATATTCTTCATCACTCGCGATAGGATCGTCTAGCACATAATAATGCTTTGCCCATAAATTCAGCTGATTTACCGCCTCTAAATAATCTTTTAAAGTCATTTTACATCAAGTTTTAGGGATTCGTTATCCATAATGCCAATTCCTTTGGCTAATGTATTTTTGGCAATTTCCTGCGCTTCTTGCAAAGAGTGCATTTTATAAGTGCCGCATTGCAGTGAATTAGCCTCTGGAATCTCGCTGACTTTAAGAATATCTTGCATACTCTTCTCCCACGCATCGCGCACTGCCTCTGGAGTTGGTTTGCCAATAAGGCTCATATAAAATCCCGTGCGACAACCCATAGGAGAAATATCAATAATCTCCACCTTTTCGCTATTTAAATGCTCACGCATAAAACCCGCAAACAGATGTTCTAAGGTATGGATTCCTTTTTCGCTTAAGATTTCTACATTGGGCTTACAAAAACGCAAATCAAACACACAAATTTCATCGCCTTTTGGCGTGTGCATAACCTTGCCCAAACGCACCGCAGGTGCTGGCATAATTTCGTGATTAACTTTAAAACTATCTAAAAGTGGCATTTTAAGATTCCTTATTTTTGGATTTTTAAGATAGGAATCTTAGCAAATTTCCATTAAAACAAGCCTTTTGTATGCAAAATTTTAAGGACTTTTAAAGCCAACGAAGAAAGTGGCAAAGTCTCCAAGCAATTGCGCGTAAAGAATTCCAAAGAATCCTTAAAATCCGACAAAGAATCACTAAAGCTAGAATCCTTTTTATCCTCCAAAGGACAAAGAAAAACCAAAACTTCCAAACGATATTTCGTATAAGAATGCTTTAAAGTGCCTATTTTTTGGCTTATTTTAGCGATATTTGGTGGAATGTGTGGGAAATTATAAAGCCCAAAATATAATTTATCGTGGCTTTGCAGAAGCGCGATTTTAGAATCTTTTATCCAAACCCCAAGAGATAAAGTCTTCGGGATAGATTGCTGGGATTTGGTTTGTGTGAAATCCTGCCAATCTTGCTTCCCCAAACAAAAATCATTCAGAGGGCAAATATCACATTTAGGATTCTTTGGCAAACAGACCATTGCACCCAAATCCAACAAAGCTTGGTTGTGATTAAAAGAATCTTGGTGGTTTAAAATCATCTTTGCTTTAGATTCCAAAACTGCAGGAGTTGCTCGTTTTAACGCAAAAAGCCTTAAAAGAATGCGCTTAATATTAGAATCCACAAAACTCACAGGTAAATCAAAGCCAAAACAAGCAATCGCCCCCGCGCTATAAGCTCCGATTCCGGGAAGCTTTCGTAAATACCGAATCTCTTTAGGCAAAGGATTCTTTTCATCTCCTAACAAAGCTTGTGCGGGAATTGCGGAATCCTGTGTTGTATTGGCATTTGTGGCAATACAGATTTTTGCAAGTTTATGCAGATTCCTTGCGCGAGAATAGTATCCAAGCCCACACCATGCGGATAACACTTCTGATTCTTCTGCTTTGCTTAAATCTTGCAATGTCGGGAAAGAATCCAAAAAGGGGAAATAGAATCGCTCCAATACCGCTTTAACTTGCGTTTGTTGGAGCATTATTTCGCTAATTAAAACACGATACGCACGATTGGGGGCTTTTCTATCGCGCCATGGCAAATGGTGGCGACCCTCAAGCGCATACCATTCCAAAAGCCTTTTTTGTGCATTCTGGAGTTTGGTTTGCTGTGTGGATTCCATTACAAATAAGGCAAAACGCGTTCTTTGTAGAGTTTGAGGATATTTTTAGAATCTTCTAGCTTAGAGGACAGGAGCTTGAGGGATAAAGTGTTAAACTCTATTTGTTTGCGCAATTCCAAAATCTGCTCCACGCAGTCTTTTGGCGTCCCGACAATCATACATTTTAATATCTTGTTTTTATTGAAAAATTCCGCCCTAAACTCTTCATAACTATAATCACTGGCTTTCATAATCGCATCAAAAGTTGGATTGGATTCGTTTGCGCGTAGCATACATTGCGTAAAAATATCCACGCCTATTTGCGCTTTTTCCTCTGCGACGCTACGATTCTCATCAATATAAATGGCGCGTGTTAGCACATATTCTAAATCCTTTGCGCCATTTTGGGCAAAAATATCATAAATTTCTTTTGCGCGTTTTGCTTCCAAAGTCAAAGCACCCAAAAAATTATAGCCTCTTTGGGCGGAGATTTTGAGAGTTTCTTCATGATTACTTGCGACATAAAACGGAATCAAGCCTCTTGGGTGAGGACGAATGCTGATATTGTTTAAGTCAAAAAACTCTCCCTCATGGGTTACTTGTTCTTTAAATAGCAAATCATGCACAACTTTGGCATTTTCTAGCATAATTTTGCGATTGTTATTGGGATTATTTCCCATAGAAATATCAAAAATCGGGAATGCTCCACGCGCAAAACCAAAGAGAAATCTGCCACTGCTTAACAAATCAAGCGTTGCAATTTCTTCTGATAATTGAATTGGGTGGTAATGCGGGAGCAAAATCGCAGCACTTCCAACTTTGATTTGCTTTGTGCGTGCAAGGGCATAGCCGATAAGAGTAAGAATCGCGGGACATAGCGTAAAGCTATTAAAATGGTGTTCTCCAATCCAAGCTTCATCAAAACCCAATTTATCCGCATATTCTATCAATTCAATAGCGTCTGAAACTGCTGTTACTTCGTTATTTGTCCAATTCTCTACCAATTCAAAAATGCTACTTTTCATCTCCACTACCTAAAACAAAAATTACCACAATCTTAGCACAATTTTCTAAAAATTTTATAAATTATTTTTTGCGCTTTTAAACCCAAATCTTTATTTATAAAAATTCCAAAAAGTGCGTATATTACAAATTTAGACATTATATTATTACAACTATAACGATACAACCACAAGCCCCAAACGACTAAAAATAGAGGCTAAATTTGATTTATTTTATCTTTTATTATATTTGTTTGAATTATAATTTATGTTTCCAAAAGAATCATCACCAATGCAAAGGATTTTTATGTGGGATAAACTTTCTGTGGGGAAAAAATTTTCCTGTATTCAAATTGTTGTTGCACTGATTATCGCGGTGCCTTTTGTTCTTTTTATCCAATCTAGCATGGATAAATTTACCCAAAGCCAAATCAAGCTGCAAATTAGCCAAATGGCTTCTATCGTAGAGGGAAACTTCGAAATCATTTCTAGTCAAATCATCAATGAAAGCGATAGTTCTCTTAGCTTCTTTGAAAACGCAATCACAACGCACTATGGCAAGGCAAATGCTACGAGCTATCAACTCGGAGATTCTACAACAATCCGCCAAACCATCGTGCCAAGCTTAATGTTTAATGGCGTAAATCTTGTTGGCAATACGGATTTGGTGGATAATTTCTCGAATCTCACCGGCGGAGTAGCGACGATTTTCGTGCGCAAAGGAAATGAGTTTGTGCGCATTTCTACTTCTCTTCAAGACCAACAAGGAAATAGAATGGTTGGCACTGCTATTAACAGCTCTCACCCAGCTTTTGCCGAACTCACAAAAAGCAATCCAAGCGTTTTTAGGGGGAAAGTGCGCCTTGCAGGTCGTGATTATATGTCTATTTACAAGCCTATTTTAGACGCACGACAACAAACAATCGGGATTTTGTTTGTGGCTTATGACTTAAAGACTTCTTATGAGATTCTAACGCAAAAGCTCAATGCGATTCGCATCGGAAAGCAAGGAAAAATCATTGTTTTAGACAAAACCAATGATCAATTTATTTTTGGTAAAAATGGCAAACCAAGTGATTATTCTTATTTACAGAATCTCAAGCCAAACACAAACATTACTTACACTATTAATGGCGACAAATACGAATCTTATGTGGATTATAACGATTCTTTGGATTTGTATATCCTAGTAGAAGTCTTGCTGCAAGACTTTATGGAAACCAATCAAAAAATTGAATTTATCGTCGTGTTTGGAATCATTGTGATTTTGTTTGCCATTTTACTCGCGTCCTTTTTGATTATCAAGCTTTCCTTGCTAAGTCGCGTCAATAGCATTTCTGAATTGCTTTTTCACTTTTTAAAATACCTAAACCACGAAACGCCTACTCCGCCACTACTCACCAAACCAAAGGCGGAAGATGAGCTTGGAATGATGCGCATTGCTATTAATCAAAACATTCAAAGAATCCAAAAAGGATTGGAACAAGACGAACAAGTCGTCAAAGAATCCATTGAAATTGTGCAACGCATTGAAGGAGGAGATTTTACTGCCAAAATCGTAGAGAATCCTCACAATCCACAACTCATTGAACTCAAAAATGCACTCAATAAAATGCTTGAAGTGTTGCAAATTCAAATCGGTAGCGATATGAACGAGATTCTACGCGTTTTTAAAAGTTATATTAACTTAGATTTCACGACAGAAGTCGCAAACGCCAAAGGCAATGTGGAATCCACTGCAAATGCGTTAGGAGAAAGCATTAAAGAAATGTTACGCGCTTCCTCGCAGTTTGCCACCGAACTAGAAACCAACGCAAAAGACTTAAATCATGCGGTCATTCAACTCACTGAAGGTGCACATAATCAAGCCTCTTCACTTGGACAAACTGCCTCTGCTTTGGAGCAAATCAGCTCCTCTATGGAAAATGTCTCTAGCCGCGCCAATGATGTGAGCAACCAAGCTAATGATATTCGTAATATCGTAAGTGTAATTCGTGATATTGCAGACCAAACCAATCTCCTCGCGCTTAATGCCGCTATTGAAGCAGCAAGGGCGGGAGAACACGGCAGAGGATTCGCGGTTGTGGCTGATGAAGTGCGCAAACTCGCAGAGCGAACGACGAAATCTTTAAGCGAGATTGAAGCAAATGTCAATGTTCTAGTGCAAGGGATTAGCGATATGAGCGAATCTATCAAAGAACAATCCTTAGGAATCGGACAAATCAACGAAGCAGTTTCTCAACTAGAACAAAGCAACGCACAAAATGTAGAAGTCGCGAACTATTCTCAAAACATCAGTAACGCCGTTGATGAAGTCGCTAACAAAATCTTTGATGACGTGAATAAGAAGAAATTTTAACACTCTTTTATATGGGTATCATCTAGGTAATTTTAAGGATTAATCAAACAAAGTAGAATCCCATTTCAGGATTCTACAACCCCAAAATCTCACCCGCTTTTTTTGTATAACTTTTAATTTAATTCTGATAAAATTATCACGCTAGATTAAAGGAGAAACTATGGAGACTATGGATTCTTATTTAGGCAAAGAAATTATGCCTATCATAGGTGAATACTTTGATCGCTACAACTATACAGACATTAACTTTTCTCTTTATCTTAAACACCTAATTAATCTTAAAAACCTCTCTACCTTACAAGACAATGATTTTAGTGCCTTTGGTGTAGGCTTGCCTAAAAGAATCATTTTAGAAGTCCTTGACTTCCACCAAAAGTCTAATGATGACTTCTCTAAACTTGTAAAAAAATATCCTTTTGCTCAAATGATATTTACCCAATGGCTTACCATTAAACTTTATGAAAAGCACAAAGAGTTAATCTATAATCCAAAATTAGAATACAAAGAATTTCTAAAAAACTTTACTTCTACCTTTAACCATAAACCCTATAATCTCCTTGATGCTCTAAGCAAGATAGAGATTCAAGAAATCAATTATGCCAAGGATACAAGTTTTAGCATTATAGATAATTCCTTAGCGACAAGTAGCTTTTCTATTCATATCATTACACTTTATGATATTATCTATGACATTATCCCTAATTCTATCAGAAAGCAATTCCTAAAAGATACAGAATCCCTAAAGGCTTATTTACCTTTAAAACAGACAAGATTTTACTATGAAGAGCAAGAAATTAGCAATCCTAAAAATATCTTTAAACTCTTATATGGTGAAGAACAAGAATTTGATATCAATAAAGTTCCAAAAGAATATTATCAACTCAATGCCCTTTATCTCAAAGACCACCCAACAGATTCTATTATCCCCAAAGCAAAAATTAACAAACTAGGAATCGGATATGATGAGCTTTTAGAATTTATCCATAATGATGAGACAAGTTTAGATTATCCTGATATTTGGGAGTTTGAGTTAGAATATTTCCCAAAGCTTAATGAATATGGAATAGATGAAGAGGGGAATAGATATACGGCATTCATTTATAAAGTAATGCCAATTTTTAACTCTAAGCATAAAGCAAACTTTAAAGATATTGTTAGGCTTTCATCTGGTCCATATCCTCATGATGCAGGATTTGATATATCTCAAGGTGAAATCCACACCGATGAGGAAGTGGAGAGAATGATTTATAGACAATATTATAAAGCCTATGCACTCTTGCAACAAAACAACTTCCACACCCAAGAGATTCTCTTTGAAAGCTTAAGGATAAAGTTTAGAGAAGATGAGGAGTTCAAGAGGTATATGATGGATAGGACAGGAGGAAAATACCCTTTAAATCTAATGTGTGGCAAGTTTATGGATTATAATGCTGCTTGGTATGGTTGGGTTGTGGTTGCAACCTCCTATTGTGCCTACCGCTTCAATCAAGCTTTAGCTTTAAGCTTCTTAAACGCTTATGACAAGGAAACCAATGGAATCTAAAACAAAATTCAATCCCACAACCTTTGAAGAATATAATAAAATCAGAAAACTCCTCTTAGTAGGCAGTGAAGCAATCAAAGAAGAAGTTTATAGAGATAGTGAAGGGATAGCCACCCTAGGCATAGGAATCAATATAGGAGGAAAGAATCTTGAAGGCTTATGGCTAAAGCTTGTCTTATATTATCTCTTTGGTTTAACAAAAGACATCAAAGATATTCCCTATGAACAATTTGATAATTATAAATATACTTTTAAAAACATTATTAAAGATACTACAAGCTATAAATATGAAGAATATAAAACTTTAATAGAGAATCTCTCTGCTCAAATGTTAAAAACATTACAAACAGATATAAAAACCTCTTCATTAAATAAAATCATTCAAAATAAAATAGAAGATTATACAAATGAAACAAAGAAAAAACAACAACAAAACCCCAAAGCAACCTTAGAGCAACTTAAAAGACTCAATGAAGAGGATTTAAAAATCACAAAAGATTCTAAAGGAAATCTAAAATATTTAGAATTTAAATTAACCCCACAACAAGCAGAAGAACTCTTTAATATTATGGCAATTAATTATGAAGCAACTACTTTAAACCTTTTCAATGCAGAGGATAAGAAAATCACTTATTTTAATAAAATCAAAGAAAAAGAAGAAAGTAAGAAAGAATATTATAAAGAGTTTATTCCTTTTTTAAGTGCAACTTATCAAAGTATGAATTTCATAAAAGAAAATAAATTATTACCCAAGGCTTTTAATCAATACCAAAGCAGATTCTTAATCTGGGCTATTTTAAGATATGATTTTATATTGGATACAAGAAGACAGAAGGGAGATAATTGGATAAAGTTTGCTAGACGAATGATTAAGCAATCCGCTATCTTTAACTTCAATAACAAAAAGGCAAATGAAGTAGAAAATGACCAAGAACAATTTAAAACTTGTTTAGATATTTTTAAAGTCTTAAATCTCCTAAAAGTTAATACCAATAAACAGAAGCAAACTTATTTAGAATACTTTGAAGCGCAAGATGAGAAAATGACAAATACAATTTCAGAAGTGGCACAAGAATATAAGATTAAAAATTCTTCCTACGCCAAAAACCCCAAGCATTCTAGCAACTACGCAATCTACC
>NZ_JRPA02000074.1 GCF_000765675.1 Helicobacter sp. MIT 05-5294
TAACTTTTTCATTCATTATCTCCAAAAGTATTTTTGTATCCATCTTGTAGAATTTCTAAAGGGTCAGCTATATCTTCTCGCTTATTAAAATCATTCCTAGAATAATATATATATTCTTTAAGATAATAGGCAAACAATAAAATAAAGTAATAAAAGATGATATAATCACCCTAAAACAAAATGGCAATGCAATCACCCTAGATGATAGTGGCATCACCATTAAAGGTAAAAAGATAAATCTCAACAAAGGGGATTAAACTTGAAGTTTTATATTCTTCCTACAGAAGAACACCCTAAGGATACAAAAGAATATACCCCTATAAGAGAAGGAACACTTAAACTTTTTACAGGAAAAAGCTATGAGGAAACTAAAGAAGAAGAAAGATTAAGCAAAAGATTAAATCAAGAATATGAAGTCCTAGAATTTGAAGTCAATGATACTTTAAAAACTAAAGCCTTTAAAGTAATATTAGAGGGAACAGAAATCTATCAACAAACACCTTTAGACCCAGACATTATTACTAAACCTCTACTCTATACAAACAAAACACACCCCCAAAGATTTAGATTCCCCAAACAAAAGCAAACACAAGCAAACATTGGTATCATTAAAGCCTACAAGAAACAGACAAATATCAATACACAAACTAATACCCATACAAGCCCAAATACTCATAC
>NZ_JRPA02000075.1 GCF_000765675.1 Helicobacter sp. MIT 05-5294
TAGTTGCTAGAATGCTTGGGGTTTTTGGCGTAGGAAGAATTTTTAATCTTATATTCTTGTGCCACTTCTGAAATTGTATTTGTCATTTAAAGAGTTTCTATTTTATATATTATGTTGAATCCATTATTTTGTCGTTCAAAAATAATAATATGGGATTCTTCTTGATAAGCATTAAATTCTATATTTAAGTCATTTGCTATGCGCTTTATTCTATATCTACAAAATGGCTCATCATTGTTAAAACCTTGTAATCCATGTTCAAATTCAAAACTTCCATCAATTTTTGGCAAAGGAAATTCCTGTATCTTTTGATAAAGTTGCAAAAACAAATTTTTTTCTCATTATATTTTTCTGTGATTTGTTTTTGTTCTTGCATTAAATATTGCAAATAAAACTTAAATGCTTGTTCCAAATTATCTTCATTTTTTATGAAACATTTTTGAGCTGAACACTCCCAAGAATCATAGCCGCAAACCTCTTTATTGGCTTTTTTGCATTCTATATTTTGCGCATAACTAGCATAGATATTTATGATTGCAAAGCCCAAAATAAGTAAAAATAACTTTTTCATTCATTATCTCCAAAAGTATTTTTGTATCCATCTTGTAGAATTTCTAAAGGGTCAGCTATATCTTCTCGCTTATTAAAATCATTCCTA
>NZ_JRPA02000076.1 GCF_000765675.1 Helicobacter sp. MIT 05-5294
CTTACATGCCCAATCTTATCAGAACTTGTTGCACCAATACTTGCACGAATGGTTTGGTTAGAGTAAGCACCTACTTGGAATTCTTTGTTTGTAAATCCACCAGCAAGAAGTGTCAAACCATTATAAGAAGTTGTTTGAGCGATATTATCTAGGGATTCAATCAATCGGTTAATATCTGCTTGAATCGCTTTTCTTGTAGTTTCTGTTTGACCATCTTGAGCTGCTTGAGTTGCTTTTGTTTTGATAGTATCTAGCACTTTAACTTGCTCGTCCATAGCTTTATCAGCGATTTGGATAATCCCCATACCATCGTTAGCATTTTTGATTGCTTGACCTAAAGCGTTTGCTTGTGAGCGCAATGAATCGGCAATCGCCATACCTGAAGCATCGTCTTTTGCAGAGTTGATTCTAAGACCACTACTTAACTTTTGAAGCGAACTTGCTAAATCTGTTTGTGTGAATGTGCTTTGAGCTGTTGCATTTAACGCATTAACATTTGTATTGACTTGAAATGCCATTTTAAACTCCTTTTTATTGATTGCCTTCCTTGGCAAAGATTTAAGATTAAAAGTCTTATCACTTGCAGGTTAAAATAGAAGTTTGAAGTTAAGTTAAATTGAGATTTTAGATTTAGGTTTGAAAATTGTAATTTTCAA
>NZ_JRPA02000042.1 GCF_000765675.1 Helicobacter sp. MIT 05-5294
TTATTCATTCAAAGAGAACAAGGGGATTTAAAAGAAACTTTAATGACTTTAAGCAATTATAGATTCTATTTAGAAGAGATAAACCAAGATTCTAATAATCCCAATCATACAAATACTAATCATTCAAATGAGAATCTAAACTCAAATGATTTCAATCCTAATCACAATACAACAAATCAAGAATCCAATCGTCTAAATACCAATCAAGATTCTAATAATGCAAACAATCATTTAAAGAATCATTCAAGTAATTCTTTTAATGATATAAACCAAGATTCCAATAATCCCAATCATACAAACAACCATACAAATATCAATCATTTTAATGCTAATATGAATACAGATTCCAACAATCTAAACATTAACAATCATTTAAACCCTAACCAAGATTCTCTTGCAATACAAGCCAATTTAGAATCTAAAGATTCTACCCCCTCTACTTATACTTTACAAACAATCCTACAAAAAGACAAAGCTTATTCTACTTTAGGTATAGAGTTAAAATCTCCTAAAGCAATAGAGACTTATAACATCAATGGAAACTTTAGTATTAAACTTACAAATATTAACTTACAAGATATACAATCCCAAAGCAACAATACACTCACTAAAGATTCTCCACTCTTTATTTATATTCAAGATTATAAACTTAACTTTATCGCTAAACTAAAAGATAAACAAACTACAATCAAGATTCCATTAGATACTACCATTACCAAAGATAAATACAATAATATTAACTTACAAGATACTAAACTTCTCTTTCTTTCTTTTATTCCCTTTAAAGATAATGATGAGGCTAATAATACCAAAGCACAAAAGATTCAAATAGAATCTAAGGATTTAGAGAAACAATCTATCACTAAACAATTTAAGATTCCAATTATTGAAGATTTTAAAGAGAATGAGATTATCAAAGAATGGAAAAGAGAATCTTTGAGTAATAAGATTATAGAAGTATATTTTAGTTATGGGGAAGAATGCAGCGAAGTAGAGCAATACTCTAAGTGTCAAGATGATATGAATTTGCATATCATTGTTGAAGATTATAAAGTAAGTTAATATTATTGTATTTATCTTTGGTAATGGTAGTATCTAATGGAATCTTGATTGTAGTTTGTTTATCTTTTAGTTTAGTGATAAAGTTAAGTTTATAATCTTGAATATAAATAAAGAGTGGAGAATCTTTAGTGAGTGTATTGTTGCTTTGGGATTGTATATCTTGTAAGTTAATATTTGTAAGTTTAATACTAAAGTTTCCATTATTGTTATAAGTCTCTATTGCTTTAGGAGATTTTAACTCTATACCTAAAGTAGAATAAGCTTTGTCTTTTTGTAAAGTCGTTTAGAGAGAACTACTCATTTTAAACCCCAAGAAAGTTGGGATTTGTGAATATAACCCTCTATGTTTTCTCCTTCTTTATCTGAAAAATATACTTTATACCAGCCATTTATTGGGAAACCTTCTGTGTAGAGTTTTTCTGTAAATTCTACTTGTGGTTTATCATGAAGAAACATCTTCCTCTGATTAATCCAAAATTTACTTGGGATAAATTTGTCTCCTAAAGATTCCCAACAAATAGAATCTGTAAGCTTGGCGTTAGGATATTGTGTTGCTATTTGTTTAATAATGCGAGATTTAGTATTTGGTTTTTCTCTTATATTTACATACATATCTTTTGAATAAGTATAGATTCTCTCATCTATTGGATTATTAGAGCAATATTTCGGTTTATATTGCATTTTATATTCTGCACATATATTTTTGAGTTGCTTCGCAACCTCTTCATCTTCTTTGGAAGTAGTTGCAAATGCTTTTGATATTGTGATAATATGTGTTGGGATAGGTCTATCTATATTTACAGCAGTTTTTATTTGTATTTTTATGGGCAAAACAAGATAGGATTTATCTTGTAATTGTTCTTTTATAGTTGGGTATATAGTTTCAATCTTACTGTATTCTGTTGGCAAAATATAATTCATTCCAGCATTAATATGTTGAGTTAAAAATCCTTTCTCGGCATCTCCACCTTGCATTTCATTGTCATAAGTAATGTAAAAAGCTATACTATAATCAACATTAGAACAATCTAGTTCAAAAGAATGTATCCCGCAAGGCTCTTTTGTAATATATAAAAACCCTTTTACTACTTCATAAATATAGGGTTGATTTATGGGTTCAAATAAAGTAATATAGCCTATTTCATATGGATAAAAATCCTTAATATATTGAGGAATGATTTTTTGCAAATTCTGCTTTTGAAATGAAGTAGAACCCATAGTATATCCACGCAAATACAATACTTCTATTTCCCTATTAACACCATATCTTTCTACCCAACCACTATCAAAAATAGAATATTTTTCACCTATATGAGAATCAGTAGTATCACTATTTGCAAAAAAAGGCTTTTGCTCATAGAATTCTATATTTTTATACATCAGGCTATCATCTTTAGCATAAACATTTATCATAGCAAGGCACAATAAATACAATACTAGTGGTTTCACGATTACTCCTTGTTTTTTATGATTTCCTCTGTGATTTTGATAATGAATCTTTTTACAACATTTTCATTTGTTCTGATATAAGTTTTTGTTTTTGTTGCATTGACATAACTTGCATAATCGTGTCTTATTATAGCCCCAACAAGCTTTTCAGTCATTTCTACTGAACCACTCGCAACATTATTTGCATAGGCTTTATTTGGCATAAGACAGCCTAAAGTATCTTTACCTGTATTACCTATATGGATAAGAATATCACTTCGTTTTCCAATATCAGTCCCATTTATTGCCCTTAATTCTGGGGCAAAACCGCTTTGAAATTCTATGGGTAATTTTCCCAAAAATTTGCCATCTTTTTTAACTTTTTTGTCTGATGGTCTCCAAAACACCTCATATTCTCCTGCTGGTATTCTTGTATCACTGCCTGCAAACTTTTGTTGTTCGTTAGCGATTTTACCAACATTTGGATTATATCATG
>NZ_JRPA02000009.1 GCF_000765675.1 Helicobacter sp. MIT 05-5294
TTTATCAATATCACTTGGATATTTTTCCGCGCTGAAAATCTACAAGGCGCACTCAATCTACTCAAAGGAATGTTTGGGATTGTGTGGGTGGAGATGCCTAGAAAGGCTCATCACATGAAAGAGTTGTTGGAAAAGATTGAAGGTTCAAATGAGACGATTATTTTTATCTGTGCTGCCTTGTGTGTAGTATGGGTTTTAAATAGCATTCAAAGACTTGATTTATTTAAACCAACTTTAGGGAATGCTGTTATGGTAGTGATTCTTTTGATTGTGGCATTATTTAGTCTTGTTTCTACGCCTTATAGCGAATTTATCTATTTTAATTTTTAAGGGGGAGGGGAGTATGCTAACTTCAATTAAAAAACTTTGGAATGAAAATATTAGCGCCAAAGAGTTTATGAGTATAGGATTGTTGGGTGCATTGGTTATTGTCGGCATTGTTTGTGTGCTTTTATATCTCTATGATCCTATGCAAATTTTTCACAAACCATACTTCAGAAAATTGACTTTTCATCAGGATATGCGAATACAAGCAAAGGGGATTATTAAGCATTATGATTTTGATTCGTATATTATCGGCACTTCTATGCTAGAAAACACTTCGGCAAAGGAAGCGGGAGAAAAATTAGATGGCAAATGGGTGAATATTAGCCTAAGCGGAAGTATTTTTGAGGAAAGATCTGTTATTCTAGAATATTTATTTGCAAACAAATCACCTAAAAGTATTATCTATACGCTAGAACCTTATGCTATGTCAGACAAGATTATAGAAAATAAGGAGGCTATAAAAAGAACCGCTAAAGTTAGCTATCTTTATGACGATACAGAAATTGATGATATAAAAACTTATATGAACTATAAATTTATTTCTTGCGCTTTTTCTTGGAGTAATAGTAAAAAATGTATAGGAGAAAGTGATGATTTGGAAACACTTTTGCAATGGGGTTTAAGAGATGAATATAAGCGGCTATTTGGTGGATTTGAAAATTGGATAGAATATTCTCGTGATGATAAAGGTTTTGAATTGCTGAATCTTGAGGGTAAAATTACTCATTGGGATTTTGTTGGTGGAGTAGAAGTTGATAAACAAAAGCAAAATCTTACTAAAACACTTTTGAGGTTTATTGACAAAAATCCTAATACGCGCTTTTATCTTATAATTCCGACTTATTCAAGGTTTTTTTGGAGATTTAATATACAAAATGAAAAAGGTGTGTTTGCCGATGTTTTGTTTTATCAAAATAAAGAAGTATTCCAATGGTTTGTTAATGAGCTAGAAAAATACCCCAATGCCACACTTTATGGTTTTGATACTTTAGATTATGCAGATAATATTGCAAATTACAAAGATAGCACACACTATAATACCGATATGAATTCTATGCAGCTTGACGCGATAGCCAATAAAACACATATCATAACACCACAAAATGTGGAATCTTATTTTGAGATTATGAAACAAAAGATTTTAGATTATGATGTAAAATCACTAGTAGAAAGCGTTAAAGAGTTTTTGAAATAACCCTTTTATGTGGAATCCTAAAATCATATAAAGCCAAAAGCTTAAAGAGATTCCGCATTTTTGTGCTTTTTAGGATTTCTTTATTGTCAAAATTGTTTCCATTTAATAAAAAATGCAGGTTATTTTTACTATAATAATCCCCTTGTTTTAAATTTGCCCAAAAGATTGGGTTTTAGGAGTAGCAATGGAGCAAACATTATCCATTATCAAACCTGATGCAGTCAAAAAAAATGTCATTGGGAAAATCATTGATCGTTTTGAAAGCAATGGACTAAGAATCGCAGCGATGAAAAAAATCAGACTTAGCAAATGCGACGCGAAAGCATTTTATGCAGTGCATAAAGACCGCCCTTTCTTTGGTGAATTGGTAGATTTTATGGTAAGCGGACCGGTTGTAGTTATGGTGCTTGAGGGCTTAAACGCTGTTGCTAAAAATCGTGAGTTAATGGGTTCTACAAACCCAAAAGAAGCCGCACCCGGCACAATTCGCGCAGATTTTGCAGAGAGCATTGACGCAAACGCAGTGCATGGAAGCGATAGTTTAGAAAATGCTAAAAAAGAAATTGCATTTTTCTTCGCTACAAGGGAAATTTGCTAAGTAATGCACAAAGTTGCCTTTGCTAAAGTCTTTCAAACTTGCAAAAATGGAGATAAATTCCCATTTTGCGTTGAATCAGACGAGGCGAAGCTAGAGGGTGTTTTATCTTTTTCGTCTAATCATTCCAATCTGCTGAAGCTTGAGGGAATCTTGAGTGGCACAATCACGCTTATTTGTGATGTGAGCGGGGAAGAGTATGTGAAGACTTTAGAAGAGCCTTTAGAATTTTATTTAAGCGAAACGATTGTAAGTTTGGATAACGAGCATTTCGAAGAAATCGTAGAATGCGAAAATGGCGTGATTGATTTTAATGAAATTTTATGTGGCGAGTTAGAGATGATTCGTTGCGATTATCATACTAAAGATGAATTTAAGGAGTAACAAATGGCAGTACCAAAGAGACGCGTAAGCAAAACAAGAGCAGCAAAAAGAAGAACACATTATAAAGTTGCTTTGGCAGTTCCGGTAAAAGACAAAGACGGAACTTGGAAAATGCCTCATCGTGTAAATAAATTTACCGGAAAATATAAAAATAACTAATTTGGAATACCAAAAATGAAAATTGCCGTTGATGCAATGGGGGGAGATTTTGGCTCTTCTCCACTTGTGCAAGGTGCTTTACAAGCTTTAAAGGATCGTGATTTTACGCTTGTGCTTGTAGGGGATGAGCAAGTGATTGCTCCGCTCGTCCCTGCGGAATATAAGCAAAGAGTAGAGATTGTGCATTGCACAGATTTTATTACAATGGAAGAGGGCGCGACCTCTGCGCTCAAACGCAAAGAAAGCTCCATTTATGTTGCGATTGAAATGCTCAAGGCAAAGCAAGTTGATGCGGTGGTTTCAGCGGGACATAGTGGTGCGACAATGAGCCTTGCGACGCTAAAAATAGGGCGGTTAAAGGGCATTTCTCGTCCCGCGATTTGCACACTTATGCCAAGAATTGACGCGAGAAAAAGTCTCGTCGTTGATGCGGGAGCAAATGTGGATTGTAAGCCTGAAAATCTCTTTGAATTTGGAATTATGGGACATGAGTATGCAACTGCGATTCTGAATTATCCAAAGGCAAGAATTGGCTTGTTGGCAAATGGTGAAGAGGAGTGCAAGGGCAATGAGATGACAAAAGCCGCCTTTGAACTCCTAAAAAAGCACCCAAGTTTTATTGGAAATATTGAGGGCAATAATATCTTTGATTCCAATGTGGAAGTGATTGTGTGTGATGGGTTTGTCGGCAATGTCGTGTTGAAAACGAGTGAGGGCGTGGCGGATTCTATCGTGTTTTTGTTGCGAAAATACATCAAATCTTCCCCGATTGGAATCTTTGGTTCGCTGTTTATGAAAAATGTATTTAAAAAGCTTAAAAAGCAGATTGATTACGCAGAATACGGCGGTGCGCCATTACTTGGAGTAGATGGCAATGTGATTATTTGCCATGGCAAAAGCAATGCTAAGGCGATGAAAAATGCAGTTTTTCAGGCAATCTTGATGATACAAAATAATGTAAATGATAAGATTCTACACGCGCTAGAGCAATACAAGACAAACGAGGACTAATGGAAAAGCCAATCTATGCGACTTTAACTTCCATTGGCGCGTATGTCCCAAGCAGAATCGTTACTAATGAGGATTTGTCTAAAATTGTGGATACAAGCGATGAGTGGATTACGAAGCGTACAGGTATCAAAGAAAGGCGATTTGCAGAGGGAAACGAAGCGACGAGCGATTTAGCGACAAAAGCGGCGAGATTGGCACTCAAACGCGCGAATCTTGAAGCAAGTGAGATTGACGCAGTGATTGTAGCGACAATTTCTCCCGATTTTTTCTGTATGCCCTCAACCGCGTGTGTGGTGGCAAACAATTTAGGAATCCTTGATAAACCCGCTTTTGACATTGCCGCAGCTTGTAGTGGGTTTATTTATCTGCTTTCTCTTGCGAAGTCTTTTATAGAATCCAAAACTTACAAAAATATCCTCATTATCGGGGCGGAAAAAATTTCAAGCATTTTAGATATGCAAGACCGCAGCACTTGTGTTTTGTTTGGCGATGGGGCGGGAGCTGCTGTGATAAGTGCGACAGAGGATAAGAATCTAAGTGTGCTAGATGTGCGGTGTTCTTCTAATGGGCAATATCAGGAATTTTTGATGACTCCGGGTTGTGGTAGTCGCAATCCTGCAAGTGTGGAAATATTGCAAGAACGATTGCAATTTATTAAGATGAAAGGCAATGAGACTTTTAAAATCGCGGTGAAAACCCTAACAAAAGATGTCGTGGAGATTCTAGCCAAAAACAATCTTTCAAAAGATGATATTGATTTTTTTATCCCTCATCAAGCCAATTTGCGCATTATTTCCGCAGTAGGTGAGGCGTTGGGTTTCCCTAATGAAAAGGTTGCGTTGGTTGTGCAAAAATACGGCAACACTTCTGCGGCTTCGATTCCTATGGCAATTAATGATTTATATGAAAATGGTAAAATCCAATGCGGTTCAAGATTGCTTTTAGACGCCTTTGGTGGCGGTTTGACTTGGGGTTCTGCGATTCTAACTTTCAATGGCAAATAAGCCTCACTAAATTTCACATACTTTTTGCGTGTTTTGTTGTCTTTAGTCATTGCGAGAGATTCGTTAGAATCTCGTGGCGTGTGTGTTGCGTTAGCAACTCACCCACACTTGTAAATCTACGCTTTAATATCTCGCCATTGTAGAATCCAATTTATATTAAGATTGTGGATTGCTTCGTCCTCGCAATGACGGGTAAGTGGATTTTGCTATTTCTGTTATTGAGAGACTTCGCAGAAGTTGTAGTAATCCATAATGTAGGCTACTAGAGGATATAATAATGGAATCTCTAAAGCGAGATTCTGTATCATGGATTGCTTCACTGCGTTCGCAATGACGGCGGGTTGCTAACATTATGGATTGCCACGAGATTCTAACGAATCTCTCGCAATGACGATAAGCAACACGACACGCATTATAGAATCTTGCAATGACAAAAGGTAATGCCTTAAAGGCTTCTTGCAATGCGCAGTAGAACACCTTAGACTTCTTATAATGGTAGAATCGCAGAATGACAAATGGTAGAATCCGCCCTTGAATTATGGGCGAATTATCTTAAATATCAAAAAGGAGATTAAAATAAAATTTGGGTAGGCTAGGGATTCTAGCCTTTTATCCCATTAAACCACTTCTCTTAAGAGTGAAAGCAATTTTAAGCTACTTTCTTTAAGTATAAAGCAGTTTTCACTACTTTTCTTAAGAGTATAAAGCAACCTTAAACCACTCTCATTTCAGAGTGAAAGCAGTTTCAAACCACTTTCCTTTTTAAAATCAGTAAGCAGTTCTGTAAGTTACTTCTAATGATTATAAAACTAGAAGCAGTCTTAGTTGATTAGCTTCTTCTCCAACCTAGCCCATTGAAGAGCCGATTAGAGTAAAGCTAAAAGTAGATTAGAATTTATATTTAAGTCCTAAGTTACCACTTAAATAAGTTTCGTTTTTGTCATCTACTTTGTTTGCAAGGATTTGTTTCGCACCTACACCAAGTTGCAATGCCAAAGCTTCTGTAACTTCAATGTTTGCACCCAATACAAGTTGTCCATAAGTGCGTTTTTTGTCATCACCTGCGATTGTATAAGTCGTATCAGAGCCTGCAAATCTGGCAACATAATCATCACCATTATTGACAAGATATTGTTCAATCTTTGGTGTAGCATAGATATAAGAGTTATTAGAGAAGTATTTTCTCAACTCTAGTCCAATATCTGCGCTAAATGAGTTGTTGCTCATAGAATGAACATGTTGTCCAAATGTGCCACTTTCTGTATAATCATCAATAGTGCTGTAATAGTAGTTTAATCCCACAAATGGTTTGAGATACAAGCCATTTTCAAATCCAATGACTTTACCTACATTTCCACTTAAACCAAAGAATTTGCTATCAAAGTCTGCAGTGCTTGTGCCTGCTGCGCCATTGTGTCTGTATTGGTCAATAGAACCAAATTGTCCAAATCCTTTAAGTCCAATTTCCCAATCTTGTGGCAATTTGATAAGAGAATAAAGTCCGATTTGGAAGTTATCAGATTCTTGTTTTAGCAAGTCGTCTTTAAGGTCAGAATCTGCATAGGTGAAGTATGCACCAAGCAAGAAGTTATCTGTTACATTACCATCAACCCCTAGAGTGATTCCATAGACTCCGCCATTGTTGCCATCAATGATATTCGCACCACCAAAAGCATTTGCCCATACACTTGCAGTGTAGTTTTCATAGTAAGGATAGTTTGCATCACTTCCAATAGCTGCTAACTTTTGGCTATAAGGATTGTTTGCTTTTGCGATTCTGCCACCTAGAGCCATATCGTTAGAAACATTCATCACGCTTAATGCGGAAGTAGAAGCGTTAGAAAAGGTAGATGCGCTGCGTCCTGCGTCTCTTGTGTCGCGGAAGAAGCGGTTGTGAGTGATGACATTGAGTTTGTCATTATCATTGATAGAAGTTGAACGCGCCAAAGAAGCTAGGATTCCTAAACCTTCGCTTGTATTGCCTGTGTTTGATACTGCGATAGAAGTGTTGCGCAAATCATCAATACCAGCAGGAGTTAAAAGTGCAGTCATAAGGTTATTATTAATAGGGTTACCATTTGCATCTTCTCTTGTATCTAAAACTCTAAATAAGACATTTTGAGCTATTCCAGCGTTATTTGCGCCTACTAATGCAACCAAATTTGCGCGAAGTTTTTCAGAATCACTTGCGTTTGCAGCTAAAGAACTTGTTGCTTCAGTGTAAGCCTTTTGTCTAGCGTCAAGCTCTGCATAAGCTGCTTTGAGGTTTGCTTCTTGTGATTTTGCAGTATTTAGAGATTCTGTTTGTGTTGCTACGATTCCTTGTTGGGTCGCAATCGCTGTATTTGCAGTGTCAATCGCAGCTTGTGCAGTCGCTTTCTCTGCGTCTGTGGTCGCTTCGGCAAGTGCTTTTTGTGCATTGGCTAAGTCGGTTTGTGCTGTTTTTAGTGCCGCGTTTGCTGTGTTAATCGCACCTTCTGCAGTAGAGATTGCAGTAGTTGTAGTTGTGATTTCTGTATTGATAGAATTGAGCGCGTTTGTGATAGCGGTATTTTCATTGCCTGCAATCTCTGTGATTGAGTTTGCAATCGCTGTGGTGATTTGCGCTTGAGTTGAATCTTTGCTTACATCAAAGCTAGTCCAATCAGAAGTTACAATGATAGACAATGTTTTGTCATTATTACTAAGTCCTAATCCATAGTTAAAGGTTGGGCTTGAGTTAAGAGTAGTTGAACCATTTGTAATATTTGTATCCTCTAGGCTTGTTCCTGCTAGTAGATTAGGATTGCTTAGCAAAGAGCTGATTTTTCTATCATAAGGGTTTGTTACGGAGATTCCACCTAAGAATGTGTTAGCCGCAGTTGCATTTGCTGCTGTATCTGTTTTTAGCTCATCAGCTGCTGTTGCGCCTTTCCAAAACCCACCTTGTGCGTTTGCAATCACAACATCATCAGCAAGTTGTCTTTTGGTTGTTGTGTAGCTGATTGTGTTATTACCTGCTAAAGTGAATTTACCATCCGTGAATTTACCTTGTGCGTCTTTGGTATGCTGTTGAACATTAATTAAACCACTATCAAAGAAATCAAATGCAGTTGTGTTATTTGCGGTAAGATTACCTTTAACATTGATTACACCATTGTTTCCAAGAGAGAATTTACCGCTGTCTGAACTAACATTGCCTGTAATGTCTAGTGTCGCACTATCGGCAAAAATCTCGCCATTATTTGTAACATTACCTGTGATAGAAGAGTTTTTTCCAATGCCAAGTATCCCATTAGTGGCAGCGATGGTTGTGTCTCCTACGAGTTTCACGCCATAGAAAAGATCATTGTCTTGAGCGTTTTGATAGACTCCAAGTTCTCCATTAACATTGATTGTGCCGGTTACTCCGTCAGCGTCGGTTGTATCAATTGTGATAGAGTTGATAGGAAGTGTCGTCGCAGGTGTATCAGGTGTCGCAGGAACTACGATAGGCGCAGGACTCCAAGTGCTAGAACTAATATCTACGCCATTATTTGTTCCTTTGGTAGTGTTGTTTTTGTTTGTCCAATTGCCATTGTTGTTTGAAAATTCTGCTTGGAATTTTGTATTATCATCAACGGCAACTTGTGCTGCAAAGGTCGCGGTGCTAGTCAAAGCTACCACACCAAATCCAACAAGCGCGCGGCTTGCTACAATAGAAAGTTTCGTCATTTTGACTCCTTAAATTTTAAAATAAATTTAAGTCAAAATAATACCCCCCCCCCCCCTTAAAAGTCAATTAATTGATTACCAAAATTTTGGAAATTCCTGAAAATTTTAATATTTTAAGTTTAATTTAAGGTATTTAATGGGCAAGAATGTGTGGGAGTGTGTAGAAATGGAATCTTTAGGGCGGATTGGCAAGTCGTCATTGCGAGATTTCACAATGCGTGTCGTGTTGCTTATCGTCATTGCGAAAATTGCAATGCGGACGCTTTGGCGCACCCTTTTGTCATTGCGAGGAACAAACGAAGTGAGAGACGCGGCAATCCACAATCATGCACAAAGTGGATTCTAAAAAGGCGAGATTTAAGACTATGGGTTGCCACAGATTCCTAGCGGAATCTTCGCAATGACGCAGTAGCGTAATTTTTATTCATTAAAAATGCAATAGGAAACAACAATGCAAACTCTCGCAATGACGGCGGGGAAAGCTTTGAAACCCATTTACGATGACGCGTAGGTGAATCGCAGGTTGGTTTGGATTATGTGGCTTTGGCGACTAATCTCGCGACAAGTGCTAAGGAAGAGTTGGAATCTTTGGTGCGCTTAATTAAGGTTTCTTCATAAAATAAAATTTCCAAATCCAAAAAAGCGCGTAAAAGCTCGTTTTTGTGCAACAAATGCGCCGAATCACTTGCAAAGGCATTTTGGGATTGCTTTTCGCTTTTGGCAAAGGTTTCAAAGATTAGAATCCCACCCTTTTTCAAGCCTTTGGCGATAGAGGGAAACAAACGCCTTTCCAAAAAATAGCTGTTGCAAATCACATCGTAGTGGTTTGGTGGAATGCTAAAGCAATCCAAATCCACGCATAATGCTTTAATATTGGATTCGTTTTGCAAAGAGGCAATCGCAAAGTCTGATATATCTACACTCTCCACATAGAATCCGCAATCTCGCATAAAGCGTGAATTGCGCCCCATACCACAAGCCAAATCCAAAGCTTTAGCGTTTTTGGGTGGTTTGGGAATGTATTGCGTTAGAAGTTGTAGAGGTTCGCTAGGTGCGGGATTCTCTTTGTATTTGAGATTCCATTTGGTTTGGTCGCTTTGCATTAGTCGCAATATCTTTTAAGAATCTCTTGATAAGAATCAATGCGCCTATCACGCAAAAAGGGCCAGATTCTGCGCACTTCTTCGCTTCTTTGTTTGTCCCATTCAAAGTATAAAATCTCTTCTTTTTCAATGCTTCCAAGCGCGAGTAGTTCGCCTTGTGCGCCATAGGCGAAGCTAGAACCCCAAAAGCGTATGCCCTCCATTACACCGCTTTTGTCGCTTTCAAATCCTACGCGGTTGATTGTGGCAACAGGGATTCCATTGGCTACGCTATGTCCGCGTTGCACCGCCATCCAAGCTTCTCTTTGGCGTTCCTTTTCGTCTGCTTTGTCGCTATCAAACCAACCAATCGCAGTAGGATAAATCAGAATCTCCGCACCCTTTAACGCCATAATTCGCGCCGCTTCAGGATACCATTGGTCCCAACAAACCAACACGCCAAGCTTCCCTAAACTCGTTTCAATGGGAGTAAAATTCAAATCCCCGGGAGTGAAATAAAACTTCTCATAGAATCCCGGGTCGTCTGGAATGTGCATTTTGCGGTATTTCCCGACAATGCTTCCATCGCGTTCAAAAACTACTGCGGTATTGTGATAAAGCCCCGCGCTTCGGCGTTCAAAAAGCGAGGTTACAAGCACGATTTTGTTGCTTTTGGCGAGTTGGCTAAAATACTCACAATCCGCTTCAAAGCCGAGCGCATAATCAAAAAAATCCACATTCTCACTTTGGCAAAAGTATTCGCTCGTGTGAAGCTCTTGTAGTAAAACCAACTGCGCCCCATTTTGCGCGGATTCCTTTATCATTTGCGCACTTGTTTGTTGTGTTGCGGGTTTGCTACCTTTGTAGGCTTGTTGGATTAGGGCTACTTTGATTTTGGATTCCATTTTGCGCTCCTTTGGTGGGTTTAGTAATCTTCGTCTTCGTAGTCGCTATCATCGCTACCATAATCATCTTCATCGTATAAAAACTTGTCGCTGTCTTCATAATTTGAATCGTAGCCGTCGTATTCTTCGTCTTCAAACTCTTCGCATTCTTCTTCGCCATCAAACGCTTTTGAAAAAATTTGCATTGTTAATCCTTTTGTAAAATAATTTTAATAGCTTCACTTGCAAGGCGCAATCCAAAACTTGCAGTTACTCCGCTAAAACTTCCAAGCTCTTTGCATTTTGGCTCTTCGGGGCTAAATGCCACCATAAAGCTTCCTTTGAATCCTTGCTTTTTAAGCCCCTCACGCAGTTTTCTAGCGAATTTATCGCCATAGCTTTTCCAAATGGGCGCGAATTGGATTTGCGAGGGGTCTAGCTTTTTAGCACTTCCTGTGGAAGAAAGCAAAATAGGCTTTGTGGAATCGTCTTTGTGATTGGAGATTTTAAGGGCTAGTGCGATTTTGGCATCAATATCATCAATCGCGTCTAGCACAATATCATAGGGGCTAAAATCAAAGCTATCAATGAAATCTTTTGTAACTTTAGAATCCAATGCGACGATTCCTTTGTATGTCTCTGCTAAAACCTCTACTTTCTTGCGCCCGATTCCCTCTAAAGAACCGATTTGGCGGTTTTGGTTGCTTTCTTCAAAAGAATCAAAATCTATAATGCAAATCTCACCGATTCCTGTGCGATAAAGGCAATCAAGTGCGAATCCTCCAACGCCTCCCACGCCGAGTATTAGAATCTTCGCGTTTTGGAGCTTTTGGAATCCCTTTTCTTTGAACAATGGCAAAGTCCTAGCAAAACATTTTTTCATTTGGTTTCTTGCCTTTTTGGATTTGGTTTGAGATTTTATTGTAATTGCGAATATTAGCATAAAATTTTGTAATTTCATCTCTTAATGCAATCTAACGCAAAGCAAAAGTGGATTTTTGTTTTGGATTATGGATTGCCACGATTTAGCTCAATGCAGAATCTCGCAATGACGCAATGGCAACAAGCTACAACGCGCATTATAAAATCCCACAATGGTGCAGCAGAGGAATTGCGGGTTATTTGGATTCTTACTCTTTTAGCTTCTTTTGTGCCCAACTTTCCAAAGTGCGCAAACGATTCCTCGCGGTGAAATCCAACGAAATAGGCGTGATAGAAACATAACCCTTTTGAATCGCATCAAAGTCTGAAATCTCGCCATTCTCACGCTCTTGCCAAGCAAGTGGGTGAAGCCCGAGCCAATAATATTCTTCTCCGCGCGGATTGCGATGCACATGCGCGTCATTGCCATAAGTTCTGATTCCTAATTCGGTGATTTGGAATCCTTTGCAATCTTTGGGGTGGAGTTGCGGGATATTGACATTTAAAAATTCACGCGCTTGTAGGGGATAGGAATCCTCTAAAATCGCTTTGGCGATTCTGTAAATGCTTGTCTTTGCCAAGTCAAAATCAAATCCAAAGTAATTTTTGTCTTGCAAGACTTGTGAGATTGCGATTGAGGGAATCCCGTGTAATACGCCCTCCATTGCCGCACTTGCTGTGCCTGAATAGCTAACATCTTCTCCCATATTTGAGCCAATATTAATGCCACTTACAATTAAATCGGGCATAAATCCCTCTTGGTAAAGTGCGTTTAGAGAGAGATAAATGCAGTCTGTGGGGCTTCCGTCTTCTAGTTTATAAAAATCATCTTCTAGTTTGACAAAGCGCAGAGGGCGCGTCAAAGTCATTCCATGTCCACAGGCGGATTTTTCACTTGCTGGAGCGACGATTACGAGATGTCCAAGCTCACTTAAAGCGTCCTTTAGTGCGAGGAGACCCGGGGATTGATAGCCGTCATCATTGGTGAGCAAAATGCGTTTCACAGAGATTCCTTATAATGCGAAATAAGGGCTTAAAAGCTCGTTTAAAAGCTTGTTTGCCTTTGGGTGGAGTGCTTTGAGCTGCAAATGAATAGAATCTATCATTGCTTTGGCTTCTTTTTTCGCATTTTCTAAGCCTAGTAAATTAACATAGCTGTTTTTTGCCGAATCTTGATGTGTGGGCTTTCCAGCTTCTTGTTCGCTTTGTGTCGCGTCAATTATATCGTCTCGGATTTGGAAAAACAACCCCAAATCTAGCCCTAATTGATAGAGTTTTTTGCAGGTTTTTTTATCGCATTCTGCGAGGATTCCGCCCATTTGCAAACTTGCTGCAATCAGCTTTGCGGTTTTGTTTAGATGAATCGTGCGCAATTTTTTGAGCGGTAATTGTTGGTTTTCAAAATAACAATCTAACGCTTGTCCTAGCACCATACCATAGATTCCACCATTGCAGCTTAAGGCTTGAATCAATTTCACTTTGATTTTTGGCTTTAGCTTAGCTTTGGTGATGAGATAAAAACTTTGGGTATTTAGCCCATCGCCGATGAGAATCGCGCCCACTTCGTCGTATTTTGCGTGTAAAGTCGGGTGTCCTCTACGCAAGGGCGCATTATCCATCGCAGGTAAATCATCGTGGATTAGGGAGTAAGTGTGCAGAATCTCTAGTGCAAGAGCAGGGGCAAAGGCTTTTTCTAGCATTTTAGGTTTATAACCCGCCACGACGCTTAAAAGCAGTTTGGGGCGGAATCGTTTGCCGCCATTTAGCACCATTTCCCAAAGTGCGGTTTCAAAATAAGGGTGAAAACTAGCGACTTTTGGGGCTTGTTTGATACAATAATGTTCAAATCTATCAAAGACTAAAGGCATTAGATTCATTGAGAAGTCCTTGTATGAGGCTATCTTGCGTTTTTTGGGATTCTTTTTGATTGACATTGATAAAAAACTGAAAATCATCACGCGAAATAAGCCATTTTTGCATTTTGTCAGGATATTGTCCTAGTAGGCGGATAATCGCGTCATATCCTTGTGGCACAGCTTGTTGATTGACGCGCAGGACTTTATCGCCCACTTTTAAACGCTCAAAGCCATTTTTGGCATAAGGCGCAACGCGTGTAATGACGAAGTTGCTATCTACTTCAATGCCTACGCGCCCTAAAAAATCTTCTTTCAAAAGCATTCCTCCGCGTCTTTTATCCACATAGGCTTGTAACTCCATTACAACGCCCTTGCGTGAGATACGCACAGGGACGATTTCACCTTCTTTTAAATCAAAAACAACACGATTAAAATGCGCGACATTTGGAATCGCCTCGCCATTAATCATCATAATAATATCGCCATAAGCAAAGGGATTCGCGCGGAAAAAGGGGTCAATGAGATTGACTTCCACTCTATCATCGCTGTTTTGGAAGACGCGCACCCCAATATCACCATAATGCACGGAATCACTAAGAATAAAGCGGTCTAAATAAGCCTTTTCTATAAACTCATTTTTTCCGATTCCGATTCCATAAATATGGTCGCAAACCGTGCTAATGAGGCTGTTTTGGAAAGTTGGCGTATTGAGCGTGGCATAATTAATGGGGCTTTGCATACGCGTTGCGATTTTGCCACTTACTCCATCGTGAGGGAGAATGCTTGCCATTTCATCTTCTAGGATTTCTTTGTTGATAGTGCGCAAAGAAATTGGCAATAATTCAGTTTTGGATTCCAATAAATACATACCGATGAAAGGGTCGTGTTTAAGGATTTTGTAGCCTTTTGGTGTGGATTTTGGAGAATACACAAACAAAGCAACTTTAGAGGGCGTAAGATTGTTTTGAGAATCTTGCGCAGAATCCCCTAAACGCTTGATTGCGATTCCATAAGTATTGCCTACGCGCTCCATAGAAAGCATTGCCTTTTGCCTACAAGCTTCAAAATCATAAGCAATCAGCGGCAAACTGAAAAATAAGATTCCATACCCAAGCCAATAAAGTTTTTTAAATCCAACTGCCAACATTATAACCCCTTAAACGGAAAATCTCCCAAATTTCCAAGCATTTCCATCGCCATATTTTTGCGGCTTTGTTCAATGTTTTTGAGAGTATCATTAAACGCGCTCATTAGCAAGATTTGTAGAGATTCTTTATCTTCTAGCAAAGAATCGTCAAGACTTACATCAATCACTTCACCCTCGCCATTTGCGGTAATGCTTACTAATCCCCCACCACTTTTTGCGGTGAAAGTTAGGTTTTTGTTTTCTTCTTGTGCGGCTTTGAGTTTGTCTTGTAAATCGCCGAGTGTTTTAGCGAGTTCTTGTGGGTCAAACATTTTTTAACTCCTTCTTAATTGCGATGATTTGGTTTTTTTCATCAACTAATACGACTTTTGGTTCATAAGTTTTCAGCTCTTCTTTGCTATAAGAAGCATAAGCCATTACGATGATTTTATCGCCTACTTGCACTTTGCGCGCAGCTGCTCCATTAAGGCACATATCGCCTTTGTCGCCTTCAATCACATAAGTTGAAAATCGTTCGCCATTGTTGATATTGACAATATCTACCTTTTGCCCCTCTCTAAGTCCAGCAGCGACTAAAAGCTCCTTGTCAATGGTGATTGAGCCTACATAGTTGAGGTTGGCATCACTGACACTTGCGCGGTGAATTTTGCTATATAACATTGTGAGATTCAATGAAGTATCCTTAAAAAGTTTAAAGTCCAAAAACTTAAAAATTCTTTTGCTTTTTAGGAATTTTAACACATTTTATTCAAAATCAAGAATCTTTTGTTTGAAATTTTTGGATTCTTTATGTTTTTAGGGATTCTACTACTGCGTCATTGCGAGTGAGTGGAACGAACGCGAGAATCAATAATCTTGAATCTCGCCGTTATAGAATCCTTTTTTGTTTAAAGTTATGGACTGCCACGAATGCTTACGCATTCTTGCAATGACGGCGGATAATGCTTTTAGGCTTTTTGCAATGACGCAAACGATACTTAATGACTTCTTGCGAGGGTGCAAGGTAACGCCCAATCGCCTCCCAAAATAACAAGGGTGGAATCTTGGCAAAGATTCTGCTATAAATCCAAAAGCGTATAAGTGGGGGCGACTTCGCGCACTTTTTGTGCGCCTTTTAGGGATTCAAGATTTAAAATAAAGCAAGATTCTACGCATTTTGCCCCCGCTTGTTTGATGAGGTTCACCGCAGCGACTGCTGTGCCTCCTGTGGCGATTAAATCATCAACTAGTAGCACATTGGGGACGGATTGGTTGGAAGTTTTGAATGCGTCAAGATGGATTTCAATCTCGCTAAACCCATACTCTAAAGCGTATTTTTCAGAGATTGTTGTAGCGGGGAGTTTGCCTTTTTTACGAATCGGAACGAATCCCACTCCTAGTGCGTAAGCCAAAGTCGCCCCAAAAATAAAGCCACGACTTTCAATCCCGGCAACAAAATCAATTTGCAAAGTTTCATAGTGGCTTTTGAGATGATTGATGAGCATTTCAAAGGCTTTTTTGTTGTTTAAAAGTGTAGTAATGTCGTAAAATAAGATTCCTTGCTGTGGATAGTCTGGAATCGTGCGGATTGAATCTAGTAGGAATTTTTTTTGTTCTTGATTTAGCATTTGCATTTTTGTCCTTAAAAAAGCTGTTTGTGGAATCTTAACGCGTTTTTGTGTTTTGTGTCAAGATTTTGTGCTTTTGTCGGAGAGAAAAATTTAATCACAAGTAGAAGTTTGCTACAATTTTAGATAAATATTCTTCAAGGATAGAAGCGTTTATGCAGAAAATAGGGAAAGTCAAGAATCTTTTGCGGGTTGGTTTAGTTCTAGGTTTTTTAAGCACGAATCTCTTTGCATTTGCAACTCCACCCATTAGCCGACAAGTGATTTTGAAGCATATTTTTGCGCCGACACTTTTTAGCGTTTATAGCAAGGATTATGGAATGCTTTATTGCCAACTCTATGGCGTGGCAGGTGTCAGCAAAAGCTTTTCAAGCGAGACTTGCGAAGTGAGCCAAAGGGCGGTTAAAGAAATGCGGCATTTTGCGATGCAATACACACGCAATAAGATTTTTTTGGAAGAGCAGTATCGTTTGGGTTATACAAAGGGTTGGTGTTTTTTGCAACGCGGAGGGAATCTTTTTAATGCGGAACTCGTGCGTGATGGTTATGCAGTCGTGCAATATTTTGATATTGGAGAATCCGCAGTATTAGCGGATTTAGAAGTGCTTGAGAGTATCGCTAAGGCTGAAAAGCGTGGGTTGTGGAAAGAATGGGAGAAAGAAATGGACTGCCTTAAGCGCACTTTGCAAGAAATAGCCAAAGAAACCCTAGATAATCTAGCCGAGCAAGAGGGCGAAAACTGATTTATAAAAGCGCGTGTTTTGCTTGATTTTGGATATAATGCAAAGAGATTTGAAGAAAATTTTGAGAATGAATGAGGGTTTAGGATTTAAATGCTTTTAACGACTTTGTATATCATAGGAATCACCGCAGAGGGAATGAGTGGGGCATTAGCAGCAGGGCGGCATAATATGGATTGGTTTGGTGTGGTGTTTATCGCGTGTGTAACGGCTATTGGTGGGGGTTCAATCCGCGATGTGCTTTTTGGGCATTATCCGCTCACTTGGGTGGCGCACCCCGAATATCTAGCCCTTGTGTGTTTTGCTGCGATTTTGACGACGAAGATTCCGTATTTTGTGGGTAGGTTTGAACGCACTTTTTTGGTTTTGGACGCAATGGGACTTGCAGTTTTTAGTGTGATTGGGGCGCGGGTTGGGTTGGATTTGCACCCAAGTGGCGCGATGGCAGTAACGGGTGCGGTGATTACAGGCGTTTTTGGTGGGATATTGCGGGATATTTTTTGTGCGAGGATTCCGCTTGTATTTCAAAAAGAGCTTTATGCAAGTATTTCGTTGCTTGTAGGGAGTTTGTATGTGGTTTGTGATTTTGTGAGTGTGCGGTATTTTGAGATAAATCAGAATCTTATTATTATTGTTTGCCTATTCGTTGGTTTTGTCGCGCGTTTGGTTGCGATTCGCTATCATTTGGGGTTGCCGACTTTTAGATACACACCAAAGAAATAGGCGGCTAAGGTTTTTGCGATGAGGTTTTAACCCACGATTCTGCTATTTCTGTCATTGCGCAAGGCGTTACAACAAAGCAATCCATAATGTTGCACAAGGTGGATTTACAAAGGCGAGATGGCGAGATTCTGTAATGCGCACTGCGTTGCTTGTCGTCATTGCGGGTTGCCATTGTGCCATTGCGAGACAAAGCGCACACTGCTTAGCGGTTTGCCCACACTTGCAAATCTATAATGTTGATTTCAAGGAAATAATGCGATGGAATCTCTAAAACGAGATTCAAGATTATAGATTGTCGCGAATGCTTACGCATTCTCGCAATGATGCAGGGCGGTTCTAGCGTCATTATAATCTTTTGGCGATAAAAAGAGTGCAGACATTTGCCGAAAATGCTTTTGTAAAAAGAGGAGAAAAGCCTACTTCGCGCAATTCTTCGTTGAGTTTCTCTGCGGTTAAAAACTCTTCAATAGAATCGGGCAAATAACGATATGCGCGGTAGTTTTTGGATACGATTCCGCCGACAAAAGGCAAAATGTTTTTGGTATAAAATCCCATTAGCCGCTCTAAGAGTGAGGGATTCTCGCATTTGGTGAATTCCAAAATCACGAGGATTCCACCCACGCGAATTACACGCGCAAACTCTTCTAAAGCGCGTTTCCGCTCTACAACATTGCGGATTCCATAAGCAATACTGATAATATCCCTACTTGCGCTTTCTAAAGGTAATTTTGTCGCCTCGCATTGCACAAATTCAATCTGCGGAAGTTTCTTGCGTGCGACATTTAGCATACCTTCGCTTGGGTCTAGTCCTATAATGCTTTCTATGCACACATTTTTGCGCATTGCGTTTTTTTGCCAATGGCTTATCATATCGCCTGTTCCACACGCAATATCAGCGATTTGAAGGCTTTTAAGCCGCTCTTGTGGGAGGTTTTCAAAGGCAATCTCACACGCTTTTTTCCTCCACGCAATGTCTATCCCGCAGCTCATTACGCGGTTTGCTAAATCATAGCTTCCCGCAATATCATCAAACATTGCGATGATTTCTTGTTGTTTCTCTTGCATTTTTAGGATTCCTTATACGGGGTTGTGGAATCTAATGGTGCAGAGTTTTGCAAAGCGGCTAAAGCGCAATTCCACCACGCTTCAATACTTGCAATTTGCGCCTTTGTCGCCTCTGTGGAAGTGCCACCATAGGAATTGCGACTATTCATAGATTTTTCTAAATCTAAGCTTTGGTGCGCGGTTTGTGGGATTAAAGAATCCACACTACAAAGCTCTTCCACGCTTAGTTCGCTTAAGTCTTTGCCTAAGGATTCCGCGTAAGCTACGGCTTTGCCCGTGATATGGTGTGCTTCTCTAAAGGGGATATTGCAATTTTGCACTAAAAAGTCCGCAAGGTCTGTCGCACTTAAATGTCCCCTCTTACAAGCTTTGAGCATAGAATCTGTGTGGATACTCATCGTCTTTAGTGTATCTTTTAGGATTCTTAAGCTTAGTTCTAAAGTTTCAAAACTATCAAACACACCCTCTTTGTCCTCTTGCGTGTCTTTGTTGTAGGCAAGTGGTAAGCCTTTCATTACAACCAAAAGTGAGAGGAGATTGCCATACACGCGTCCGCTTTTGCCACGCAGAAGCTCGGGGACATCGGGATTCTTTTTTTGTGGCATAATGGAGCTTCCTGTGGAATACGCATCACTTAATGTGATGAATCTAAACTCATAGCTGCTCCATAGCACGAGTTCTTCGGCAAGTCTTGAGATGTGCATCGCAATCATACTACACTCATATAAGAAGTCTAGTGCGAAATCTCTATCACTCACGGAATCTGTCGCATTTAAGGTCGGCGCAGTAAACCCTAATGCTTTGGCGGTGAAAAATCTATCGGTAGCATAAGGCGTCCCTGCAAGCGCCGCCGCGCCAAGCGGGCAGAAATTATTGCGTTTGTAGGAGGATTCTAATCTTTCAAAGTCGCGCATAAACATATTTGCATAAGCGCACATTAAAAAGCCAAAATTCACGGGTTGGGCGTGTTGTAAGTGGGTCATTCCGGGCAATATGCTTTGCGTGTGGGGCTTTGCGATTTCTAGGAGTGTGGCGATAAGCTCTAAAAGAAGTGCGCGTAAGTTGCGGTTGGAATCTAGCACAAAAAGCCTAAAATCAAGTGCGACTTGGTCGTTACGACTGCGCGCGGTGTGGAGTTTTTTGCCGACTTCCCCGATAAGCTGTGTGAGGCGTTTTTCAACCGCCATATGAATATCCTCATCACTTAGGACAAACTCAAAACTTCCTTGCTCTATTTCGCTTTTGATTTGTTCTAGTCCGACGCAAATTTTTTGCGCTTCTTCGTGCGTTAGGATTCCGCAATGTGCTAACATTTTGGCGTGAGTTTGTGAGCCTAAAATATCTTGTTTGTAGAGTTTTTTATCAAAAGGCAAAGAAGCGTTGAATTTATCTAAAATTTCCGCCGCACCTTGTCCGAATCGTCCGCCCCAAAGTTTTTTGTTTTCCATAGTTTTTGCCCCTTAAAAAGGTTTGATGATTACCAAAATAGCAATGAAAATAATCGCAAGGGTTGGCACTTCATTGTAAGCGCGGAAAAATTTGCCACTTTTCAAACAACGATTCTCCCTAAAAGCCACCAAAAAGCGGTATAAACTATAATGATAAGCCACCAAAAGAAGCACGATAAGAATCTTCGCGTGTAGCCAACCACCGCTTAGCCAACTAGGCTCTAAGATGATGAGCCAAACCCCCGAAAGAAGTGTGCAAAAAAGCGCGGGATAACCGATGAAGTTGAAGAGTTTTTCTTCTTGAATCTTAACAACCTCCACAAATCCCGCATTATCTAGGTGTTCTGCGTGATACACAAAAAGTCTTGGGAGATAAAAAAGCATCGCCATCCACGATACAAATGCCACAATATGAAAAATTTTCACATACAAATAAGCCATAATTGCCCTCCTAGCGAATAAAGTCAAAATTGTAGCAAAACAGACTTAAACGAGGGCGAAAAATTAATCATCTTTTTTGTATAATTCCCGCAAAACACTTTAATGATTATTTAAAATAAAGTTTAAGGATTCCTTTTTGGGCGAATTGTTTATTAGTCTTGATTTTGAATTTATTAAAAACGCGATTCCAACCTTTGCCAAAGCTTTGTGGCTCACGCTCCATTTGTCGTTTTTTGGCATCTTATTTTCTATTATTTTGGGATTCTTGATTGCTTTGGTGCAAACCTATAAACTTCGTTTTTTAAGCACACTCACGCAGGGCTATATTGAACTTTCGCGCAACACGCCCTTGCTGATTCAACTTTTCTTTTTGTATTATGGATTAACGCAGATTGGATTTCGGCTTGATGGATATACTTGTGCGCTTTTGGGTGTCGTGTTTTTGGGTGGAAGTTATATGGCAGAATCTTTTCGTGCAGGGCTAGAAGCAGTGGGGAAGATTCAGTTAGAATCGGGGCGGAGTTTGGGACTAAGTGAGGCACAACTCGTGTTTTTTGTGGTGCTGCCACAAAGCCTTATGGTAAGTATTCCATATATTGCGGCAAATGCGATTTTTTTGCTCAAAGAAACTTCAGTTGTTAGCGCGATTGCACTTGCTGATGTGCTGTATGTAACCAAAGATTTAATCGGAAGCTATTACAAAACTAACGAAACCTTGCTATTGCTCGTGCTTTGTTATTTGGTGGTTTTGTTGCCTTTGTCTATCACTTTTTCGTTGCTAGAGAGGCATTATAAGAAGTATTTGGGGTAAATATGGAAAGATTCTTTTATGGTGCAAGATTAGATAAAAATTATTCCAAAAGTAGCATTACTCCATTTGGATTCAAAAGAGAATTGGGGCAGTTTTTCACTCCTAAGAATCTCGTAAATCAATGTATCGCTTTAATACAAAACAAAAATGGCAGACTTTTAGAACCGAGTTGTGGAAATTTAGCCTTTCAAGAATGCTTGAATGAAAATGCCGTGTTTATTGAAATTGATGCGGATTTGGTGAAAGACAAAAAAGTATTAAATATGGATTTCTTTCATTATCCTTTCTATGAAAAATTTGATACGATTATAGGCAATCCACCTTATGTCGATAATAAGCTTTTTAATATAACACACCAAACAAATATCAGTGTTGAAGCAAATTTATATCTTTATTTTATTGAGAAGTGTTTTCACCATTTAAAAGAGGGTGGAGAATTGATTTTTATAGTGCCAAGAGATTTTATCAAGCTCACATCGGCAAGATATACTAATAAACTACTATTGGATAATGGCACAATCACGCATTTTTTTGATTATGGAGACAAAAAGTTATTCAAGGAATCCTGCCCTAATGTTTGTATTTTTCGGTATGAAAAGGGTAATTTTTCTTACAAAACACAGACTTTTAGCGGAGAAAAATATTTGCTCATTAAAGACGGAATCATCTCTTTTGGCGAAAGCTTGAAAGTGAAATCATTAGGGGAGATTTTTGATATAAAAGTGGGCGCAGTAAGTGGCAAAGATGAAGTGTTTGTCAATAGTAATGGAGAGGAGTTTGTTTGTTCTACAACAGCAAAAACAGGAGAACTTAAAAGAATGATTTATCAAAGATATGATTTGGAGCTAGAAAAGCATAAAGAATCTTTGATTAATCGTGGTATAAAAAAATTCAATGAAAGGAATTGGTGGGCTTGGGGGCGTCCAATAAATTTTAGAGAAAACGAGCCTAGAATCTATGTAAACTGCAAAACAAGAAATCAAAAACCATTTTTTATTAACAAATGCAAAAAATGGGACGGCTCAATTTTGGCACTTTTTCCAAAAATTCCTTTAGATTTAGAAATGGCAACTAAGGAGTTAAATGCTTTAAATTGGGAACAAATGGGATTTGTAACAGGTGGCAGATATATTTTTGCTCAAAAATCTTTAAAAGAGGCAATGATAGATGATGCAGTATTTGAAAAGCATTGTTGAATTTTTGCAAAACAATCCGATTGTTTTGGCGAATGAAAACGATGATGGCAGGTTAAATTCTGCGACAAATGAAGAGGCGATTTTGCGAAAATTAGCTGAAAACTTCAAGGCAATTAAAATGCCAAGTATTAGAGAATGGTATGATTTTAGAATCCAACAACAAGATGAAATTTTTGTCAATCTTAAAATCTCGGATTTGGATAATAATGCAGCGGATAATTGTTCTTCAAAACTAGGAATGGGCTATGCTTTGAGTGGAATAAAAAATATGCCTATATCTTGGGATAAATTTCACAAAATGCTAGTTGATGAACTAAAAATAGGCTATGACTATTATTTTTTGGTAATCAACAAGAATAACACAAAAGATTGTTTTTATACCTCTCTTAAAAAAATTCAAACACTTGTGCCAAATGGAAATAATTTACCATTTCAGTGCGATTGGTCTAAAAATAGGGAGTTTTCAGATAGAAGTGAAATTGAAGCTATGCGATATATTTTGAAAACTTATATAGAAAGTTGGGATAAAAAAATCAAAGGTTATCCTTTTGAATTAAAAGAAATGCTTGTAAATCATAAAATTTTGGATAAAGAATAAATTTAGGAATCTTTTAAATGGAACTACTCTTTTTGCCTCAAAATATTTTAAGAATCGCTCAAGGTGTGCTAGTAACTCTCCAGATTGCGCTCATCGCCATCGTGTTTTCGTGCATTTTTGGCTTTATTTTGGGCTATTTGATGACGCTAAGATTCCGCATTTTGCGATTCCTTTGTCGGTTGTATTTGGAATCTATCCGCATTATTCCAATTCTAGCGTGGCTTTTTATTGTTTATTTTGGCTTTTCAAGTTGGGTAAATTTAAGCGGAGTGAGTGCTTGTATTTTGGTTTTTAGCCTTTGGGGAATCGCAGAAATGGGCGATTTGGTGCGTGGCGCGATTTCTAGTTTGCCAACACATCAAGTGGAGAGCGCGAGAGCTTTGGGTTTAAGCGAATTTGCTGTGCAATACCATATTATTTTCCCACAGAGTTTCAAGCGACTTTTGCCAAGCCTTGTAAATCTTTTTACAAGAATGATAAAAACAACCTCCCTAGCGGCACTCATCGGCGTGAGTGATATGCTAAAAGTCGGGCAACAAATCATAGAAGTCAATCTCATCGCTTATCCGACGGCTAGTTTTTGGGTGTATGGTGGAATCTTTATGATTTATTTTGCGTTGTGCTATCCTCTTTCGCTGTGGAGTAGGAGTTTAGAGAGAAAATTAACTTAAGGTTTTAAGGAAGTCAATGAGTGAGAATCCGATTTTGTTAAAATTAGAAAATATCACCAAAAAATACGGAGATAATTTAGTGTTAGATTCCGTGAGCTTAGAGATAAGTAAGGGCGAAGTTTGTGCGATATTAGGACCAAGTGGTTGTGGCAAAAGCACTTTTTTGCGCTGTATTAATGGGTTGGAATCTATCCAAGAAGGGAAGATTTTTTTCAAAGAAAAGCAAATCGCAGGAGAGGGCGCAAAAGTGCAGTGGCGCAAGGTGCGACAAAAGGTTGGTATGGTGTTTCAAAATTACGAGCTTTTTCCCCATTTGAGCGTTTTAGAAAACATCATCTTAGCTCCTATAAAGGTAGAGAATCGCAAAAAAGATGAAGTGATTGCCCAAGCGATGAGTCTTTTAAAACGCGTAGGCTTGGAGCAAAAAAGCAATGCTTATCCTAAGGAATTAAGCGGAGGGCAGAAGCAACGCGTCGCAATCGTTCGGGCTTTGTGTATGAATCCAGAAATTATGCTTTTTGATGAGGTAACTGCCTCGCTTGATCCTGAAATGGTTAAAGAAGTGCTTGATGTGATTAAAGAATTAGCAAGTGAGGGAATGACGATGTTGCTTGTAACGCACGAAATGAAGTTTGCCCAAAATGTCGCAGATAGAATCGTGTTTTTTGATCATGGCAAGATTGCTGAAATCGCCTCCCCAGAAGAGTTTTTCAAGAATCCTAAAAGTGAGAGGGCGAAGAAATTTTTAAGTGTTTTTGAATTTTAGTGAGAATTGACTTTGGTAGGTGGCTAATATTAAGTCCTCTGCACAATGCAAAAATGCGCAAATGTAAGGCATTTCACCTAAAATTTGCAAATCCAAAATCTCACAATCTGTAAAATATTTAATCAGAATTGCCAAAAAAATTTGTATAATTATGCAATTTTATTTGAAGGAGAGCTTATGAAAAAAGTGTTTGTTCTATTAGGGATTTTAGGCGTAATGTTCGCATTTAATGCGTGTAAAGGAAACGATTACCAACACCCATCTCATCGTAGCGGTCAGGTAAAATAACCCGCAATTTGGATTTTGGATTCTGCGTATTGATGATTTCTTGTAGAATCCAAATTCAAAAAACACCCACAAGATTAACTCATGAATCTTCTTATGATTTTAAATGTTCTTTTGAATCTTTTTGTAGCTTTAAAAATGCAATCCAAGCACTTTAATAAAATTTTGGAATAAAACTTGCTTTATCTTAAATCAAAGCTTTAAGAAAAGGATATTCAAGCGATGAAACCCATAAAACGATTTTTTAGGATTCCGATATTTTTTGTATCGTTGATGCTTTTTGCGATTCCGTCTTTTGGGGCAAAAGTTGGGGATTTAGTCAATGTTGTAGGCGTGAGAGATAATCAACTCATTGGCTATGGCTTGGTTGTGGGGCTAAATGGGACTGGAGATAAAACGACTTCAACTTTTACAATGCAATCCATTTCTAATATGTTAGAAAATGTAGGCGTTAAAGTAAGCACAGATGATATTAGCTCCAAAAACGCAGCGGCTGTAATGGTAACTGCGAAATTACCCGCTTTTGCAAGGCAAGGGGATAAGGTTGATGTTGTGGTTTCAAGCATTGGAGATGCGAAATCGCTAGAGGGAGGAACGCTTTTGCTTACACCGCTTAGCGGTTTAGATGGTAGAATCTATGCAGTCGCACAAGGTGCGGTTGGGATTGGCGGTAAAAGCGAAAGAGGAGGAAGTGCGAATCACCCACTTGCTGGGATTCTGCCTAATGGCGCGACGGTGGAAAGAGAAGTGAGCTATGATCTTTATAATAAACTCAATGTAACTTTAAGTCTAAAAGAGGCTAATTTCCAAAATGCAGTGCGAATCCAAACACGCATTAATGCGACTTTCCCAAATCCTCAAAACACAGAGGAAATACAAACAACCCCGATTGCAACAGCGGTAGATCCGCGCACAATCAAGCTACAAAGACCACAAGAAATTAGTATGGTGGAGTTTCTCGCGCGTGTGCAAGAAATTGAAGTAGATGCCATCAAAGAAGATAGAATCATTATTAATGAGCGGACGGGAACGATTATTGCTGGTATGAGTGTGGAGGTCTCCCCTGTGGTGGTTACACACAATAGCATTACGATTAAAGTTAGCAATGAGCCAAACAATGATCCTGAAGCTGTGGATATGGGCAATGGAGCGAGTTTTAGCGCACAGGGCGCGATGGTTACAAGCGAGAAGAATCCAACCATTTCAAGCGTAACGCGTGCGTTGCAGAGAATGGGCGCAACGCCTAAAGATGTGATTGCGATTTTGGAGACGATGAAAAAAGCAGGTGCGTTTAACGCGGATTTAGAAATCATCTAAGGAGAAAACGATGAATCTTGATTTTAATGGAATTGGTGGATATTCTAAGGATTTGCTAGACGCGGCAAAATCTACCCCGACAATCACAAAAACTGATGATGATTCAAGACTTAGAGAGCAAACTGATGCGTTTGAAGCATTGATTATCAAAAATATGTTAGATACTGCGCTTAAAATGGACGAATCGCTTTTCCCTAAAGCTCCCGGACACGATATTTACGAATCTATGTATCGGGACACTTTAGCGGATAGCTTAAGTGGAAGTTTTGGATTTAGTGATTTGCTTTATGATTATCTCAAAGATTTGCAAGGCAAACAAGGCTTTAAGGGCGGAATGTGATTGACCAAAACTTATTGGAATCCCTAAGTAGTAGCGATAAAGAATCCTTTGCTAAAGGATTAAAAGAACTCATTACACAAACTTATCAAGTAGAAAAAGAGTTTGTGGAGTTAAAGGCTTTGTTTGAAGAAGTGTTAGATATTCTCCCAACAGCCGTTTGGGTGCTAGAACAAGGAGGGGAGATTTTTTATCAAAACAGCCTTGCAAGTGAGATTCCAGAGCTATTAGAAAAGCTTGATTTATCGCACGATAATAGGCAAGAGATTGAACTAGAATCCCAAGCGCAAAGCAGAGTGTATTTGGTGCAAGCCAACCAAAAACTAAACAAGCTCATCATCTCCGCGACGGATATTACAAGCGAAAAAAGGCGCGAAAGACTTGCTTCAATGGGGCAAATTTCCGCACATTTAGCACACGAGATTCGGAATCCTGTGGGTTCTGTTGCCTTACTTGCCTCCACACTTGCAAATCGTGTAGATATAAAAAACAAAGCTCTAGTGCTAGAGATAAAAAAATCCATTTGGCGCGTGGAGAGAATTGTTAAGGCGACTTTGTTGTTTTCTAAAGGTGTGCATTGCAACAAAGCCAAAATCAATTCCCAAAGCTTGAAGGAAGAATTAAACGAATCGTTACAATTTTACACTTATTCTAAAAATATTGATTTTGTTTTTAATTTTGAATGCGATTCTTTGGAAGCGGACTTTGATTTGCTTTGCATTGTATTGCAAAATTTCCTATTTAACGCGATTGACGCGATTGAAGAAAGCGAAGAAGAGAGCGGAATCGTAGAGATTTGTTGCGCTAAAGATTCGCAAAATGCGGTTTTTAGGATTTATGATAGCGGAAAACCGATTGAAAATCCAGAGATTCTTTTTGAGCCCTTTAAAAGCACGAAATTAAAAGGAAATGGTTTGGGCTTGGCACTTTCTTTGCAAATCATTGAAGCGCACGGAGGCACGATTTCTTTAAGTAAGAGCGATAAAAAAGGCTTTGAGATTCTGCTTCCACAAGGATAGTGAGATTCTGTATTAAGGCGGAAATATTTGATTTAGATTCTGTTGTGGATTCCCTTTGCTTTATGAATTTTGAATCTAAACGCGTAGAATTTGCACATTTTATTTAAAAATTAAACTTTTACTATACTTTTGTTTGAATTACAATAGGAATTAAGAGATTTTGAGCTAAAATTCCCACACTACAAAACAAAAAGGGCAAAAATGAGCGACAACAATATCCAAAAAATGCAAAATGTGAAAAGTCTCCGCGAAGTCAATATCAAAGACAAACGCGTTTTGATTCGCGTGGATTTCAATGTCCCAATGGATAGTGAGCTAAATATTAGCGATGATACGCGGATTCGTGAGGCGATTCCGACTATTAATTATTGTATTGACAATGGCGCAAAATCCGTGATTCTCGTCAGCCATTTAGGGCGTCCGCAAGGGAGAAGTAATGAGTTTTCTCTGAAGCATATTTTAAAGCGATTGGAGAGGCTTTTATCTAAAGATGTTGTTTTTGTGGATCATTTAGACAATGCGCAAATCACGCTCAATACTTTGGTAGATGGTAGTATTGTATTGCTAGAAAATATCCGATTCTACGAGGGAGAAGAGGAGAACGACCCCGAATTATCACAGAAGTTAGCCACGCTTTGCGATGTTTATGTAAATGACGCTTTTGGGACAGCACATCGCAAACATTCCTCTACTTATGGAATCGCAAACTATGCTAAAGAAAAAGTCGCAGGGTTATTGCTTAAGAAAGAAATTGATTCTTTTGCAATCGCGCTTTCCAATCCCTTGCGCCCATTGTTGTTGATTGTTGGTGGTTCTAAGGTTTCTTCTAAGCTCACGCTTTTGAAATCTATTTTAGATGTGGTGGATAAAATCATTATCGGCGGGGCGATGAGCAATACCTTTTTGAAAGCGGTTGGGTATGATATGAAAAGCTCTTTGATTGAAGAAGATTTGCTTGAAGAGGCGCGGAGTATTTTAAGAAATGCTAAAGAAAAGGGCGTGAAAATTTATTTGCCCGTAGATGTGGTTGCGACAGATAATCTAAAAGAACCTAAAGAAATCAAAATCAGCCCTGCGCAAGATATTCAAGATGGCTTAATGGCGGTGGATATTGGACCTGCGACCGTGAAGCTTTTTAACGAAGTGATTCGGGATTGTGAGACGATTATTTGGAATGGACCTCTTGGCGTCTATGAGAATCAAAAATTCTCTCGCGGGACCTTTAGTATTTCCCACACGATTGCGGATACTTACTCGTATAGCGTGATTGGTGGAGGGGATACGGCTGACGCGGTGGATAAAGCAGGAAACAAAGATGGTATGAGCTTCACTTCAACAGGTGGTGGAGCGAGTTTGGAGTTGCTTGAAGGCGCGGTGCTACCAGCATTTGAAGTATTGGATAAGAGGGATTAAAATGGGAGAACCCCCTACGAAAACTAAATGCTAAAGGAGATTCCATAAGTCTCCTTTAGTTCTTACAAAATTAGAGGTAGATGATGTTGAATCTTTTTATTAAACGCAATGGTATGGTGGTAAGAGAGAGTGTGCATGCAGTAGATGCAGTGCAAGTAGATGCAGATGTGCTTTGGATTGATTTGTTGCACCCAACCGCACAAGAAATTGCTTTTATATCTAAAACTTATTTGTTGGATATTCCAACCAAAGAAGAGAGAGAAGAGATTGAGGAGTCCTCGCGTTATTGGGAAAATAGCGAGACCGTAACGATTAACACTTATTTTCTTACGCGCCCGAGTGAACGGAATCTCTTGCATAATGAGACGATTACATTTTTGATTACACATAATATTCTTTTTACCGTGCGGTATAGCGAATTTAAAGTGTTTGATGAGATTCAACAACGCGTGCTTGCAAGTCCGAAACATTTTGAAGATGGGTTTGATTTGATTTCTAAGATTTTTGAATTGCGCGTGGAGAAAGATGCGGATATGCTAGAGAGTATCGCGAAGCAAACGCGTCTTTTGCGCCGTTCTGTTGTGTTTGATAAAAAACTAGGCGATGAAATCTTAGAGGACTTGTCTATTTTGCAAGAAATGCACTTGAGTTTGCGAGATAGTTTGTTTGATAAAAGACTTGCGATTGCTGCATTGCTGCGCACACATAAAACCGATGTGGAAGTCAAAAAAGACTTAGGAATCGTGCTAAAAGACATTAACTCACTTGTAGAATTTGCCAATGTGAATATGAATATTTTGGACAATATCCAAACGCTTTTTTCAAGCCAAATCAACATTGAACAAAACAAAATCATTAAAACTTTTACAATGGTAACGGTTGCGATGATGCCTCCAACGCTGATTGCTACGATTTATGGAATGAACTTCACACATATGCCGGAGCTTGAATGGACTTATGCTTATCCTGTTGCATTGGGTATTATGGTGGTTTCTACGATTCTGCCTATGCTGTATTTCAAAAAGAAAAAATGGCTATAAATCACAGATTGCAAAGCCTAATTCGTCATTGCGAGTGAGTAAAACGAACGCGGCAATCTATAGTTTTATAAACAAAAGAGGATTTCACAATAGCGAGATTCTAGGCTGTGGATTTGTGCTAAAGCGGGTGAAATTTGTTTCACAAATTGCACACCACGAGATTCTAGCAAATCTCTCGCAAGGACATACTAGTAGAATCTCCTTAAACTTGGCATTATAGATTGCCACAGCCTTTTGTCAGAGGCTTCGCACAGGGACATAGTGGCACAATCTCTGCGCAATTCCCCAATCACACACCCTTTTGCTTGAAATACTCTTGCAATTCTTGCGCAATTGTTTTAGAATCTTTACTCTCCAATGCGGGATTCTTTAGAAATTCCAAAGTTGCTAAAAAGCGATTTTTGGGCATAAAACCGGGATAAATAAACAATTCTTTGCCTTTATTGCTAAGAAAAACAAGCGTGGGCGTAGGCTTGATTTGGTAGAGTTGCGCTAACTCTGTCGTGCTTAAGGTTTGGTTTAGAAAGCCGACTTTGTGGGATTTCGTATAGCTGATATTAATATAATAGGGCGCGTAATTTTCTTTGATAAAATGCTTAATATCTGAATTTTCCTTGATGAGGGATTTGAGCCTATCGCAATACACACAACCATTTGCCGAAAACACCAATAAAAAGGGCAGATTCTCACTTGTAATTTCGCTTGTCTCCAAAAACACATCAGAAACTTCCGCATAAGAATTTCTATCTACATTTTCCATTGCCAAAAGTTGCTCTTTGGTTTGGTTTGTGCCACTTGAGATAATCTCACTATTAACTTCTTCTTGACACGCGCTTAAAGCCAATGCCAACGCAACACATAACGCAAAGTATTTTTTGTTCATTTTAGATTCCTTTAAAAGGAAAATTATAGCCAAAATTCTAGCTAGATTCCTAAATGCCTTGCATTAAAAGATTCCATAAGTTATCTACTTCGGATTCCTCTAAAAACTCTCCTTGAAAGTTTAGCCATTTGGCAATGTGGGCTTGGTTGAAAAGTGCGCCTTGCATACAGGATTTATGCCCACAGACTAGCCCTCTACCTAAGACAATTTCTTCTTGCAAGGGTTGTTCGCAAATAAGGCAAGTTTGCAAGGTATTGCCTCTTCCTTCAAAATGCAATAATTGGGCGTAGAGATTTAAAATCGCGCGTTTGGGATTCTCTTTGTTAAGCCGTTTTGCCCCTTCTTCTAAGTGTTCAAAATAAAAAGAATCCAAATCGGATATATCCCTTAAATGCGCGTTTAAGAGGTTTAAGTATTGTTGCCAAAAATAACGCTTATGAGAATCTCTTTCCCACACAAAGCCCAAATGGATAGGTTCGCGTAGTTTGCCGATTTCTCGCAAATCTTGTTCTATGGAAAAGTCAATTTTATGTCCTAAATGCACGACACTATGTCGCGCACCATAGAATCTATAAAGCGTGTAAAGTTGGCTTTGCGTAAGGATTCTAACAAGCAAATCTTCCTCACGCACACGCAAAGTGTGTAGAATATAGCCTTGCAAAATTTACCTTTGTGCTTAAAATTTTGGAATTGTAACATACTGCAATGCGACTCTTTTGTGTCGCATTTGTAAAATCTGTTGATAGAATCTAAAATCCTATATGCTCTAACAACACTTTAAATCCAAGCAGAATCAAAATGCAACCCGCAAGGATTTCAAGGGGGCGAGAGGGAAACTTATGAAAGGTTTTACTTAAAAGATAAGCGACAAAAACGCAAACAAAAGTAATAATGCCAATTAGCAAAGCACTAGGAAGCAATGGGGTGTTTTGGGAGAATATCATAACACCTGCTGCAAGGGCGTCTATGCTCGTCGCGATTCCAATCACAAGCAAAATCCATAGCGAAAGATCTTTGGGAGTTGTTTGTTTTTCCTCGTTAGAATTGGAATCCTTGATGATTTTGATTCCAAGCAAAAGGAAAACGATAAAAGTTATCCAGTGGTCTATCATGCTGACATAATCAGAAAAACTATCATTGATAAACCAAATCACAAGCCACCCAACTAGTGGCATTAGAAACTGAAAAAACGCCGTTACTAATGCGATTTGAAGCCCATGATAAAGTCTCCAAGGCTTAAGGGCTAATCCATAAGAAAAGGCGATAATACAGGCATCAACTGCAAGTGTGATGCCCAAAAGCAGAATCTCTAAATAGCTAATCAACATTAATTTAGGCTTTTAAATCCGCTAACCCTTCTGTGGGTGAGCTTGCACTCGCATAAGGTTTTTTGGGGATTCTTCCTGCAAGATAACTAGCGCGTCCCGCACGCACAGCGTCTCTCATCGCCTCCGCCATAAGAATTGGATTCTGCGCCCCAGCAATCGCGGTATTCGTTAGCACTGCGTCCGCGCCAAGCTCCATAGCAATCGCCGCATCAGAGGCGCAACCCACTCCAGCATCTACAATCAGTGGCACTTTGATTGCTTCTTTGATAAATGTGATATTGTAGCGATTCTGTATGCCAAGTCCGCTACCAATAGGTGCGGCAAGGGGCATTACCGCGCTTGCTCCGGCATTTTCTAAATGCTTTGCCATAATAGGATCATCATTGCTATAAGCAAGGACGCAAAACCCGTCTTTTGCCAAAACTTCACAAGCTTTGAGTGTCTCTAGCACATCAGGATAAAGCGTTTTTTGCGTATCTCCAATGATTTCTAGCTTGATAAAATCAATCCCTGTGGCTTCGCGCGTAAGGCGAAAAAGTGTAATGGCTTCTTCTGCGGTGGTGCAACCTGCGGAATTTGGCAAAAATGCAATCTTGCTACCTTTAAAATAATCCAACAAATTTTCTTCGTTGGGATTCGTGATATTCACGCGCCGAACCGCAACGGTGATGATTTCTGCTTGTGCGGCTAGGGTAGCGTCAAAGGTGGTTTGAAAGTCTTTGTATTTGCCACTACCAACAATCAAACGGCTTTGGAAAGTTTTGTTGCCAATTTTTAAAATATCATTTTTCATTTTTGGATTCCTTAAAATTTAATAAACCTTAAATATAGCGGATTTGTTCAATTAAATCAAGGGGGCTAAGGGAAAAATTGTTGTAATTTTTAACATAATTTTGCGCACAAAAACTATGCAACAAAACCCCTTGTATCGCGGAATCTAATACGCTATTTCCTTGTGCTAGAAGTCCGCTAATGATTCCGGCTAACACATCGCCGCTTCCGCCTTTGGCTAAAGCATTTGTGCCAAAAGGATTGCAATAGATTCTTTGGTTTTGGCAAATAAGCGTATTCGCGCCTTTAAGAACCAAAACAACATTAGGATACGCCTTGCAAAACTCCAAAGCATAGCGGATTCTCTCTTTTTGCAACTCTTGCGTGGAGAGGGTGGCGATTTTTGTGGTTTTGAGAATTTGTGTAAATTCTTTTGGGTGCGGTGTTAAGAGGATTTGTCGGTGTGTGGAGAGAATCTCTAAAAGGCAAGAATGATAAAAAATATCCGCATCAAGTAATAAAGGAATGTTTTGCAAAGTGGAATCGGGATTGGTGAGGAAATTGGGCGGGGTATTATGAATGCCAAATCCCATACCAAGCGCAATCGCGGTAGTATTGTGCGGAATCTCTTGTGGATTCATTAGGCTAATGGGTAGATTTTGGATTGTTTGTTGGCTTAACACACTCACTAGCCCCGCACCGCTACGCAAACCTGCAAGAGCGCATAAGATTCCAGCTCCGCTTTTTTCTCCAGCATAAACGCATAAATGCCCGAAATTGCCTTTGTTGGTGTTTTGCGTGATTCTATGCGGGGCTTTAAAGTCGCTTCTCTCTAGTAGTTTTAAGTCGGAATCAGGAGCAAAAAGGTTTTCGCTAATCCCTAAATCTATCAAATGCGCTTCTCCTACGAAATCTTTTGCCTCATCGGCGAAAAGTGCTGCTTTAAACGCGCCCATACTTAAGGTAAAATCCGCCTTAAATGCGCATTCTCCACCGATAAAGCCCTCTTGTGTGATTCCACTTGGAATATCACAGGCGATTTTGATTGCTTCCATTTGGTTGAGAGTATGCAGGATTTGGGTGGTTTCTAAGTCCAATTCTCCCCTAAAACCCGCACCAAAGATTCCATCTATGATAAGGTCGTAGGGTTGGGATTCTAAAGTTTTTAAAAAATGTAAATTCGCGCTTTTTGAGGTTTTCAAGGATTCTAAGCGTTGGAGTTGTAGGGCGCAAAGTGTGCTTTTAACGCCTTTTGGCAAAAACACCCAAACTTCGCAGATTCCACAAAGCATACGCGCCAAAGCAAGACAATCCGCGCCATTATCGCCATTCCCACAAACAAGCAGAACCTTTAAGCTTTTGGGTTTGGCGGAATCCAAAAAGCGAGTTTTAAGAAAATAATACATTCCACTTGCGGCATTTTCCATCAGCAATTCTGAAGGTAGATTGAAGTTTTTTGTCGCGTTGCTGTCTAATTCTCTCGTGCTTACAAATAGGTTTTTCATTTTGGATTCCTTGCGTGATTTAAAAACTTTTGGAATCTTAACAAAATATGCTATAAATTCAATCTAAAATTTATGGGTTTAAAGTATTATTTATGTTTTTGAAAAATATTTTTTTGGGATTCTGCCTTTTTGTGTTGTTGAATTTTGTGGGTTGTAATGAAGAAAATCCGCCCCCCAAAAATCAAGAGAAAAACCAAGAAAATAATGCAACCAAAAAGCCGAAACAAGAAGAGGAGATTTCGCAGGATTCCCCTTTGCAACAACAACTTAAAAAGAATCTTAAAAGCCATTTGGACGCTCTAAGCAAAGAATTGCAAGAAAAAGATTTAAAATCTTTGCAATTAGAGCAAAACACGGGACTACAAAAGCATATGGAACATTTTGAAAGCTTGTATGGGAGGAAAGATATTCCCAAAAACAACGCTTCATCAGAGAGTTTAAACCAAAAAATCCAAAAGGCGCAGGATTTTCAGCAAGAAAGAATGGAAAAATTGCGGCAAAAAAATGATGAAATTAGCAAATAGCAAGAAATTTACTAGATTATTAAGTAAGTTTTGATTAAAATTATAAATTTTGAAATTCAATTAAGGGCATAATATATGGCAAAACGCGTCTTGGTTAAGTATTCTGGTGAGGCATTATCGGGTGAAAGCGGCTTTGGGATTGAAAGTGGGATTTTGGATTATCTTTCAAGAGAACTAAAAACGCTCGTAGAAGCTGGAATTGAAGTTGGAATCGTGATTGGTGGGGGAAACTTTATTCGCGGAGTGAGTGCTTCTCAAGGAGGCTTGATTCGGCGCACAAGCGGGGATTATATGGGAATGCTTGCGACGGTGATTAATGGCGTTGCAATGCAAGAAGCGTTGGAATATTATGGTTTAGATGTGCGGGTGCAAAGTGCGCTAGAGATTAAAGAAGTTTGCGAAACTTACATTAACAGACGCGCGATTCGGCATTTAGAAAAAGGACGCGTGGTGATTTTTGTTGCAGGGACTGGGAATCCGTTTTTTACCACAGATACTGCAGCGACTTTAAGGGCTGTTGAAATCGGCGCAGAAATGATTATTAAAGCAACCAAAGTAGATGGGATTTTTGATAAAGACCCTGCGAAGTTTGAAGACGCAACCATGCTAAAAGAAATCAGCTATGATCAAGCCTTAAAAGACAATATTAAAGTGATGGACGATACAGCAATCGCACTTGCAAAGGACAATGCGCTTCCTATTGTCGTCTGTAATATGCTAAAAAGCGGGAATTTGCTTAAAATTATTCAAGGCGATTGCGATGCTGTATATTCTAAAGTAATTCAACAATAAAGGAAAACAATGAGAACTGAAGAAATTGCTTCAAAAGCTTTACAACAAGTAAATGGCGATAGATATTTATTGTCTAATATTTTATTTATGAGAATTGATGAGCTAAGTCGTGGGGCTAAGCCACTTGTTAATAAAGACATTAAGATTGACAAGCTTTCTGATATTGCTTTGCTAGAAGTTGCAGAGGGGAAAATTGGTTTAGACAAAATTGAAGAATCGCAAAATTAATTCCGTATTTTAGAAATAAAAAGTAGCAAAAGGTAAAATTTGGAATTTTTAAAACAAGTTGCAGAAATTGCAAATCCTAAGGCAGCATTGGAATTGTTATATTCTATGGTGGAAGAGACGCCAAATATCCAAAACGCAGTTGTTTTCGCCACACAGGCGCACGAAAATCAAAAGCGAAGAAGTGGTGAGCCTTATATCGTGCATCCTTTGCTTGTAGCGTGTATTGTTGCTTATTTTGGCGGAGATGAAGTTATGGTGTGTGCGGCACTTTTACACGATGTCGTAGAGGATACAGAATATACACTAGCGGATATTACGCGGGATTATGGGGAAGATATTGCGTCTTTGGTTGATGGTTTGACAAAAATTGTCGCTATTCGTGCGGAGGAACTGCCCGCTTCGCATTCTAACGAAAAGCTCGTCGTCTCCGCGCTAAGTTTCCGTAAAATGCTAATTACTTCAGTCAAAGATGTGCGGGTGCTTGTTGTGAAGCTTTGCGATAGATTGCATAATATGCTAACTCTTGATGCTCTGCCACCGAATAAACAAAGAAGAATCTCGGAAGAAACTTTGGTTGTTTATGCGCCAATTGCCCATCGCTTAGGAATCTCCTCGCTAAAAAACGAGCTAGAAGACCGCAGTTTTTATTATATTTTTCCTCAAGAATACCGCAAAATAGACGATTATTTTTTAAGCCACAAACAAACGATTCAACTTAAACTCAATGCGTTTATCCAAAAGGTGCGCAAAAGCCTTGTCCAAGAGGGAGTGCCAGAGAGTGAGTTTAACATCACAAGTCGGATTAAGCGGCATTATTCTATTTATCTGAAAATGCAACGCAAAGGCATTTCTATTGATGAGGTTTTGGATTTATTGGCGATTCGTGTGATTGTCAAAACTCCTTTGGATTGTTATCGGGTTTTAGGAATCTTGCATTTGAAGTTTAAGCCTATTATGTCGCGTTTTAAAGATTATATTGCCTTGCCAAAGGAAAATGGCTACCAAACGATTCATAGCACATTGTTTGATGATTCGGCGATTTTTGAAGTGCAAATTCGCACAGAAGATATGCACAAAAGCGCAGAATATGGAATCGCAGCGCATTGGAAATATAAAACAGGCGGAAATAGTGGTCCTAGTTTGGATTGGCTCAATAAATTGCAATTTCAAAACAATTCTATTGAAGAATTTTATGAGTTGGTCAAAAATGATTTGTATCGCGAGGATATTGTTGTGTTTTCTCCTGATGGCGACAATTATTCTTTGCCTATTGGCGCGGTGGTGTTGGACTTTGCCTATGCGGTGCATACAGAGGTGGGGAATCGGGCAAAAGATGCGTATGTGAATAATCAAAAATCTTCCTTGCTGACAACCTTAAAAAGCGGGGATATTGTTAAAATTATTACTGCAAAAGATACGATTCTGCGATGTTCGTGGATTGACGCGGTAAAAACCTCACGCGCGAAGAGTCAAATCAAAATGAACTGCGCGACAAGAATCAAGGAGATTGAACGCAAAAGTGCGATTAATATTATTGCGACAATCTTTGGCAAAAGCGCAGAAGAGATTGAACGATTTATTGAAAAAAATGATTTGGACGATACGATTTATCGCGCAAGCACGGATATTGGATTTTTAAAAGATGTGAAGAATCGCATTAAAAACTTCTACAAACAAAACGCCGGATTCTTAGAGCAGATTAAAATTAGAATCCTAAAATTAAAAGAATTGCATTTTGACAATCTTGTGATTGAAACGAATCACAATATCAATCAAGCGGTGTTTGATTATTGTTGCCACCCAAAATTCGGAGATTCTATTATCGCGTTTAAAAGTGGTTCTAAGGCATTTGTGCATCATAAACTTTGTGAGCGTGCGTATTTGGAGATTCAAAAAGGCGTAAAAATGCTTTATGTGGATTGGTTAGAAGATAAGCTACAAGCCTATAAGTTGATTGTTGCGCTAGAGAATCAAAAAGGCGTGTTGGCGAATTTCTTGTCCTTTTTGGCAAAACACGATATTAATGTTTTGGGTGTGGAGTTGGGTTCGCAAAAAAGCACTTATGCAACGCATTGTGAATTGCGTTTTGAATCTAGTATGGATATTAAAGAGTTAAAAAGCCTATTGGGCAGTCAATATAAAATCATTGAAGTGCATGCGTTAAAAGACGCATACGCGGATTAAGTTTAGGAGTATGTATGAATGTAGAATCGCAAATTGAACTTGCTTTAGAGGAAATTAAACGCGGCACACAAGAAATTATCGGAATGGAATATATCAAGGATTTGGTGAGTGCGTATTTCAAAGAGGGCAAGACCTTTAGCGTCAAAGCAGGTTTTGACCCAACCGCTCCAGACTTGCATTTGGGACATACGGTTCTTTTGCAAAAACTCGCTACTTTCCAAAAATACGGCGCAAAAGTCTATTTCCTCATCGGTGATTTCACAGGAATGATTGGCGACCCTAGCGGCAAAAGTGAGACGAGAAAACCGCTAAGCAAAGAGCAAGTTTTAGCAAATGCAAAGACTTATCAAGAGCAAGTTACTAAAGTCTTGGATTCTGATAAAATGGAAATCGCCTTTAACTCCGTATGGTTAGATAAACTTGGCACACGCGGAATGATTGAATTAGCCGCGAAATTTTCTGTCGCTAGAATGCTAGAGCGAGATGATTTTGAAAAACGCTTTAAAAGCCAAAGCCCAATTAGCATTGTGGAGTTTTTTTATCCCTTGTTGCAAGGTTACGATTCTGTGGCATTGAATTGTGATATTGAATTTGGTGGCACAGACCAAAAGTTTAATTTGCTAATGGGACGCCAACTCCAACGCGCTTATGGGCTAAACAAAGAGCAATCCGTCGTAATGGTCCCGCTTTTAGAGGGATTAGATGGTGTGCATAAGATGAGCAAAAGTTTAGGAAACTATGTTGGAATCACACAAGAGCCACAAGAAATGTTCGGGCGACTTTTGAGTATTTCAGATGAGCTAATGTGGCGATATTATGAGCTTTTAAGCACAAAAAGCTTACAAGAAATAGAATCCCTAAAACAAGGTGTAAATAATGGTGATTTGCACCCGAAAGCAGTTAAAGAGGATTTGGCAGTGGAGATTATCACGCGCTATCATAGCAAAGAATGCGCACTAAAAGCAAAAGAAGAGTTTGCGAGGGTTTTTTCCAAAGAAGAGTTGCCAAGTGAGATTCCAGAGTTTCGTAAATCTGAAAGTATTTGGATTGCCCAAGCTTTGAACGAATGCGGTCTTTGCGCTTCTAATTCTGAAGCTTTGCGCCTCATCAAGCAAGGCGGTGTGAAGCTTAATGGTAATAAATTGGAGGATTCTAAGTTTGTCTTAAGCAAAGGTGAATATATTGTGCAAGTCGGTAAGCGCAAATTTGCCAAAATCATTGTTGAATAAATCCCAAAAGGAGAGAATATGCCACACACATTAAAAGCACTTAAAATTGGAAAATACACGATTCCTTTGCCTATCGTTCAAGGCGGAATGGGGGTTGGAATCAGTTGGGATAATCTCGCAGGGAGTGTTTCTAAATGCGGTGCGCTTGGGATTGTCTCGTGTGTGGGGACAGGATATTATAAAAAAAGTGCTTTTGTGCAAAAGACGATTAAGCATAGACCTTTTGAGAGTTTGAATTTTTATTCCAAAGAATCCCTAATGGAGATTTTTAAAAATGCGCGTAAAATCTGTGGGGAAAATCCTCTAGGAGCAAATATTCTTTATGCGATTAATGAATATGGACGCGTGGTGAGGGACGCTTGTGAAGCGGGTGCGAATATGATTATCACCGGAGCGGGATTGCCTACAAATATGCCTGAATTTACGAGCAATTTCCCCAATGTTGCTTTGATTCCTATTGTTTCTTCCGCTAAGGCTTTGAAGATTCTCTGTAAGCGGTGGGATGGGCGCTATAAGCGTATTCCTGATGCTGTGATTGTGGAGGGACCCTTAAGTGGTGGACATCAAGGGGTGAGTTATGAGGATTGTTTCAAGCCAGAACATCAGCTAGAAGCTATTTTGCCCGAAGTAATTGAAGAGAGCAAGAAATGGGGAGAGATTCCTGTGATTGCCGCAGGGGGGATTTGGAATCGCGAAGACATTGATAAAATGTTGGATTTGGGTGCAAGTGGAGTGCAAATGGGGACGCGATTCTTGGGTGCGAAAGAATGTGATGCCAAATACTATAATGAACTAATGTTAAGAGTTAAAAAAGAAGATATTGAGCTGATAAAATCCCCTGTTGGCTATCCTGCGCGTGCGGTTATTACAGGTGTGATTAAAGAATTGCGTGAGGGAAGAGCACCTAAAGTCGCTTGTGTTAGCAACTGCGTAACCCCATGCCAAAGAGGAGTAGAAGCCAAAAAGGTAGGGTATTGTATCGCCGATGGCTTGGGAGATGGTTATTTGGGAGACCCGACAAATGGATTGTATTTCACAGGTGCGAATGGCTATCGGATTGATAAAATCCAAAGTGTGCAAGAAATCTTAGATGAATTAAGCCGATGATACGATTCTTTGTTGCATTTTGTTTGTTTTGTAGTGTATTGTTAGCAGAGGTTAAGATTCTCTCTGTGCAACAACTGCAAAATGGCATTACGCTTCAATTTAGCGAGAATATCAAAAATGCAAATTTCAAGAACTTTTTACTGCAAGATAAAGGAGTATTGCGGTATGTTTATGATATAGAATCGCAGTTGCAAGGAAGCGCGAGGGTTTTTGAATTTCAAGGAGATGTGCGGATTAAAATTGCGCAAAATTCTCAAGAAAAAGTGCGTTTAGTTATCACGAGCTCTAAGAAGTTAAATATAGATTTTAAGATTGACAAGAAACAAGCTACTTTTACGATTCCAAATGCCAAATTGGAGCAAAATAACTTTTCTATCGCTTCGCTTTTTGAACCAAAAACCACGAGCCAAAAACCACAGACGCAAACTTCCAAACCAACTTCACAAAAATCCGATTCCACAAAAACAGAATCCCAAAAAACAAATGACAAAGGGCAAAGGGCTTCAACTCCAACCAAAACAACGCCAAAATCAAATAAAAACAACACAAACAAAACGATTGTGATTGATCCCGGACATGGCGGTAAGGATTGTGGGGCGATGGGCGTGGATAAAGTGTGCGAAAAAAAGGTCGTGCTTAACATCGGTAAATATTTGCGCGATGAGCTAAAAAAACGAGGTTATAAAACCTATATGACGCGCGATAAAGATGTGTTTATTGGATTGCGCCAAAGAACGAATTTGGCAAATAACAAAAATGCGGATTTGTTTATCTCTATCCACGCAAACGCGATTCCAGAAAATAAAGCAAAATTTGAAGGCATTGAGAGTTATTTTTTATCCACTGCAAGGAGTGAGCGCGCTAAAAAGGTCGCTGCATTAGAAAATAAAGACGATACAGAGGGAATGAATTATTTTTCTAAACAATCCTTTTTAAATACCCTAAATACGCAAAGAATCGTAGCTTCTAATCGTTTGGCAATTGACATTCAGTATGGTATGTTGCAGTCTTTGCGCTCTAAATACAAAGTCGTTGATGGCGGTGTGCGTGAAGGTCCTTTTTGGGTGCTTGTAGGGGCAGTGATGCCATCGGTTTTGCTTGAAGTAGGCTATATTACACACCCAACAGAAGGGAAGCGGCTCAATCAAACTGCTTTCCAAAAAACCATTGCCAAAGGCATTGCCGATGGCGTAGATGGCTATTTTCAAAAGAATCCCTAAAGGTTAATAATGCGAAAAGTTACAATTCCCCATTTAGTATTTTCTTCTTTATATTTTATTTTGGCACTCTTTACGATTTTGATGTTGGCACTTACAAGCTTTGCGCCAGATTTTAAGCATATGTTTCGGCTTACTACCCAGCCTTTTGGCGTTTATTTTGGAATTTGCGTGATTTTACTTGCTTGTGGCGTGATTGTGAGTGTTTTTAATATCGTGCGCATTTATTATAGCCATTTGCCAAAGTTTTATAGTGTTATTATTGGCTTGTCGTTGTGTGTGTTTGCTTTTTTTCTTTATTATGAATTGTTCGTCGTGCGTAGAACCTATTTTGATGCCTTTTCGTTTGAAGATTCTTTAAGGCTTGTTCAAGAAAATGTGTTTACTAAAAGCCTTTATCAAGGTTGCGTGGATTATGCTTTTTATATTCTTTTTGTGTTTTGTCCTGCTGTGGTTTATTTGTTTGGTTTGTCGTTTGATAAAAGCTTGAAATTTGGCAGAATCTTGCATTTGATACAACCGAGTTTTAATGTAATGCTTAGCGTTTTGTTTGGGTTTGCAATTTCTCCCTTTTTTAAAAGCGGGATAGCGGGTTATTTTGATTTAGTCTTGTTGGTTTTAGGGCTTGGAATGGTGCTGTATCTTTGCATTAAAGGCAATCGGAGTTTTGACTCTTATGAAATCTTCAATCTGCTGTTATTGTTGATTATGTGCGTGATTATGATGATTTCTTCTTATGGTTTTGTAGATGGCGAATCTTATTTTGAAGTGCGCAAAGCATTCTATGCCTTAGTGTTGTTTGGTTGGTGCAGTTCATGGATGATGAAACTGACCATTAAATATTAAGTGATTTTATGACAAAGGATATAAAATGAATAAACCTTACTTGAAACAATTTCCCGATGAAAAGGGTTTTTTTGGAAAATTTGGAGGAAGCTTTGTGCCAGATTCCATTCAACAAGCAATGGACGAGATTAACACCGCGTATAATTTAATTGCGCAAAATAGTGATTTTATCGCGGAGTTGCGCAAGATTCGGGAGACTTTTCAAGGACGCCCAACGCCGATTTATTTTGCGCATAATTTGACGAAAAAATACGGCGGTGCGGGGATTTATCTCAAGCGTGAAGACTTGAATCATACAGGAGCGCACAAACTAAATCATTGTATGGGTGAGGCATTACTTGCGAAATTTATGGGTAAGAAGAAATTGATTGCCGAAACAGGAGCTGGGCAACATGGAGTGGCAATCGCAACTGCAGCGGCATATTTTGGGCTTGAATGCGAAATCCATATGGGCGAAGTGGATATTGCCAAAGAACACCCAAATGTTGTGCGTATGAGGGTTTTAGGCGCGAAAGTGATTGCAGTTACCGCAGGAGCGAAAACGCTCAAGGAAGCTGTGGATTCTGCCTTTGAATCCTATCTTAAAGATCCCAAAAATGCGATGTATGCTATCGGTTCTGTGGTAGGTCCTCACCCTTTTCCTAAAATGGTGCGCGATTTTCAAGCGGTTGTTGGCGTGGAATCGCGTAAGCAATTTTTGGAAATGACAGGGGAATTGCCCGATATTGTTTGTGCTTGTGTTGGAGGTGGAAGCAATGCGATGGGAATCTTTAGCGGATTTATAGAAGACGCAGTGGAGCTTGTTGGAATAGAGCCTTTGGGGCGTGGGAGTGCGTTGGGCGAACACGCGGCTAGTCTTAGCTATGGGAGCGAGGGAGTAATGCATGGATTTAACTCTATAATGCTAAAAGATTCGCAAGATAATCCCGCACCTGTGTATAGTGTGGCAAGTGGTTTGGATTATCCAAGTGTGGGACCAGAACACGCGTATTTGCATAGTATTGGGCGCACAAAAGTCGCGGCTATTAGCGATAAAGAGGCAATCGCCGCGTTTTTTGAATTAAGCAAAAATGAGGGAATTATCCCTGCAATTGAATCAAGCCACGCGTTAGCTTACGCACTTAAAATTGCACCGGATTTAAAAGGGCAAAAGATTCTTGTTAATCTTAGTGGAAGAGGGGACAAGGATATTGATTTCGTGGTAGAAAACTTCGGATATGGGGAGTAGAATCTCGCTTGTAAGGGATTCTATGTTGCATTCAAATCTCTTAATGCCACAGACGATGAATTTCCCTGCATCATTGTGGGCGAGAGGACAATCCATAATCTGCAATGTTTGCGCCCTCTTTTTACTACGAGGCAATGCCGAAGCAATCCATAGTTTTATCTTAAAGGAGATTTTACTATGGAATCCTTAGAAAGTTTGTTGTGTTGTCTTGGGATTCCATTGCAAAGCCTTTTGATAGCCAAAATGATAGATTGCCACGAGATTCTAACAAAATCTCTCGTAATGACGCAATGGAATCTCTAGTGAGATTCTTACATTTTGTTAACCATCACAAATGCTAATTTGCGATTCTTTAAGCGTTTAATTACCTTATACACGCCACAATGCCCCAAATTACAAGCCCAAAAATCCCAGCTCCTACGATAAAGCCAAGCAATGGATTCTTAGTCCCCTCCGCTACTTCCCGCTAAAACGCTCCCGCCGCTTAATGCTATAAAGCCAATAATAATTATAGGCATAAGGATAATTCCAAGCGTGATACTTATGGCTAATTCCATCTCACTCCTTAGATTTTGGCATTACTGGTGGGCTTGGTTGCAGTGGGTCTGTGCCATATTGATTCTCCCCCACATCGCCCTTTGTCCCACCGCACCAAACTATAATAATAAGCCACCCAATAATTGGGATAAGCAGCCAAAGGCAGTTCCAGCCCGAGCGGTTAATGTCGTGCAGTCGCTTCACACAAAAGATAATAAAGAAAAGCTCCGCAATAAAAATGGGTATCAACAAAGCCACTCCGTCATATCCGCTACTCACCGCTATCTTAAATGCCATTAAAAAAAATAATTTAATGACAAAATAAACAATGAAGTATTGCCAAAATTTGCTTCTGCTTATTCTGCTAGAATCTAAATTATTCATAATAACTCCTAGATTTCTTCAATCCCTCACAATCATCACAAAACGCAAGATTTGCGAATGAACTAACTGTTACCAAAGCCCTAAAACTTCTCATTCTCACACCTTATAACAAGAATCGCGTTTAATTAATTCACACATACATAAGTCTAACCCACACACGCCACAATGCCCCAAATCACAATACCAAAAATCCCAACACTAACGATGATTCCAAGAAGAGGATTCCCCGTTTTTTCTGAAGTCGCCACCCCAGCACCAATGCCACCAAAGAAAATGATTTGAAAAATAGTGAGGATAAATGGCTACAAGATGAATGCTAGAATGATCCCTAGCGCGATACTCAATGCTAATCCCATAGAATCTCCTTTTTATTTAAGCTTATCCAAAGTAGGTATACCCATTGTATCCCCTTGAATTTACAAGTAGAATCCTAAAAAGGATTCTACATTTCAAAAACATTAAATTTCCTCTGTTTCAAAGAAAATTGTCTTATCCAAATGCGTAAAAATGTTTTATTTAAAACCCCGCTCTATTTGCCTGTATTTTGCATAATATCCGCAAATTCTTTATGTGTAATGATTTTATTAATCAAATCTTTTACGCCTGTATTTAGAGTTGAAGCCATATTGGTGCAAGCGGTAAAAGCCAAATATGCCGATGGATAATCTGTTTTGGATTGGACATTGAATGTTTTTGAAGTATTTTCTTGAGAAATTGTTATATCAAATGACCAATAAGCATTCCCTATCATACTACTACCATAGATGTTATTGAGATTTCCTATGATAACAATATCGGAATTTTCATCATACAATCCTGCTATTTTAAGTTCCTCTATAAGAGCCTTTCTAATGTATTCCGAAAATGTCTCTCCGCTTGGCGTAGAAATTGTTTCCGCCAACCTACATAAAATATGGTTTTCTCCCGCATTATTTGCACTAAAAGCACCAACTTTGACTTTTGTGTTGTATTTTTTCAATTCTAACATATTGTCTGCTGATGAATGATATGTTTGTGTTTTAATTCCACAACCTACAAAAAGCAACGCAAATAAACCGATTAAACTCAAGTATAAAAACCTCTTCATTAAAACTCCTTGTGAATTTTAACTTATTATAATAAGTTGAAATTGGATTCTACAACTTATAAAATTAAAAATAACTTATTATTATAAGGTAAATTATTGCCATTAGAACCTGAAGAAGTAAGAGAAATTTATAAACAAATCGGTGCAAATGTCGCAAAAATAAGAAAGCAAAAGCATTACTCCCAACTCAAACTTTCTCTAGCCATAGGGCATAATTCAGTAAGCCTTATTTCTTTTGCTGAAATTGGGCTTAAAGGGGCGCATTTTAATATTGAACATCTCCTGCAAATCGCCAAAGTCTTAGAAGTGGATATTTGTGAGTTTTTTGCAGGAATTTCTTTAGAGGAAATGGGGGATAAACCCTAAAGCTTTATGGGGCGTGGAATCCTTAAATGAGATTCCACACAGCAAACAAGTAGAATCTTATGGCTCTAAATTCTTGTTGCTTAAAGTATTGGCAAACTCTAAAAGATTCTCACTCCAAGGGGTTTTAAGCGGGGAGAAAAATCCGAGTTTAGCTCCGCTTTCTTTGGCGATAAATTCCGCTGCTTTGGTAGAAAATTCGGGTTGGGCGAAGATTATCTTAAGTTTGTTTTTTTTAATGGTTTCAATTACGCGCACCATTTCCTGCATTTTTGGGCTTTTGCCCTCAATCTCAATTGCAATTTCTTCTAAATGATAATCTCTAGCAAAATACCCAAGCATGGGGTGGAAAACAACGAATTGCTGGTGTTGCGGCAAAGTGCTTAGGATTTGTTCTAATTGCAAATGAGTTTGTTGAATCTCCGCAATTAACGCCTCATAAGCCTTTGTATAATCCGCGCTAGAATCCAAAGTCTTAAGTGATTCGTAAATGTTTTTTGCAATCTGTTTGGCATTGTTTGGAGAAAGCCAAATGTGTGTATCTCCCCTCTCGTGTGAATGGTGCGATTGCATGGAATCGTGGGATTCGTGCTTGGAGTGAGAATGCTCCCAAAAAATCCGCGTGATTCCTAAGCTATTATCAAAGACTTGCATTGCTTTGTTTTGTGCCTTAAATCGTGGAAGCCAAATGTCTTCGAACTCAATTCCGATTCCAAAATAAGCCACAGCAGAATTAACTTTCTTAACATCGGAGAATTTTGGTTCAAAATCGTGCGGATTGACGCCGGATTTGACAAGCGAGACGACTTCGTATTGTTCCCCTGCGATTTTTTGCGCAAACTCTTGCTGCATAGGAATGCTCACAACAATGATTTCGCGCCCAAAGGCGATTTGACATAAGAAGCATAAAATGAAGAATATATTTTTCATCTTTTTCCTTTTTAGTAATTATTAAAACTTTTTGGGATATTATTTTAACTTATTTTTTTAAAAATGCGAAATTAATGCGTTCATAGCTCAATTGGATAGAGCATCAGACTTCGGATCTGAGGGTTGGGGGTTCGACTCCCTCTGAGCGTACCACTATGCTTTCTTGACACTTATCAATCAAACATTATAAAAGGCGAAATATGGATTTAGGTGCGCTAGAAATAGAGATTAAAAAGGGATTAAGCACTTTAGAGAATTTAGAAAATATTGTTACAATCTTCGGCGGTGCGCGTGTGGGTAGAGACACCAAAGCCTATCAAAGCGTAAGGAAGTTGGCTAGGAGATTAGGCAAAGAGGGCTATTCTGTAATGACAGGTGGCGGACCCGGGATTATGGAAGCGGCGAATCGTGGGCTTGTGGAGTATAAAAACGATTTGAAAAATGGTAAGCTTGATAAGAAAAGATGCAAGATAGAATTCCAAAGAAATGAGCAATCCGCCAAAAATGCTTCTTTGCAACCCGCAAAAGATTCCATTATCTCTATTGGTTTAAATATCCAACTTCCCCACGAGCAACAAATGAATCCCTTTGTAGAAGTGCCGCTAGAATTTCAAAATTTCTTTAGCAGAAAATTAGTCTTTAACTACAATTCTACTGCATTTGTTGTGGCAATGGGTGGATTTGGCACTTTAGATGAGTTAAGCGAAGTTTTGGTGCAAATCGCCACTGGCAAACACAAAAGAATCCCGATTATTTTGTATGGCAAGGATTATTGGCGAGGATTTGTCCAATGGCTAAGAAGCACTATGCTAAAAGAAAGTACGATTTCCAAAGACGAGTTAGAATTAATCCAAATCGCCAACAAGCCTAAAGAGGTTTTGAAAATTTTAAAAGAGAATCAAAAATAAATGGAATCGCGTTTAAAACACAGGATTCCCTGTGCCATACATCATAAAAAGCACCATAAAGGCGGCGAAAAACCCAAGCAATAAAGGAATAAACTTTGACATACTTTTCCCCAAAAGAATAAAAATGAAAAATTTAGCATACAATAAAAGACCTAAAAGTTTTCAAGATTTTGTCGGACAAGCACATCTTTTTGGCGAAAATGCGCCTTTTATGCGCCTGATTTTGACGCGCAAGATTCCGCATAGCTTTTTTTTCGGACCTGCGGGAAGTGGCAAAACAACCGCTGCGATTCTCATCGCGAAAGCAATGGATTATCCATTTTATTCTTTAAATGCAACAAATTTTAAAACCGAAGATTTGCGCGGGATTTTGAAATCTCATCAAAACACTTTGCAAAAGCCACTTATTTTTATTGATGAAGTGCATCGCCTAAACAAGGCGCAACAAGAAACGCTTTTGCCCATTATGGAGAATCACCAATCTTTGATTTTGGGAGCCTCGACAGAGAATCCTTATTTTGCGCTTACACAAGCGATTCGTTCGCGCTCTATGGTATTTGAATTTTATCCTCTAAAAGAACAAGATTTAAAGCAGATTTTAGAATCTTATGATTTACAAGAAGAGATTCAAGAGTTTTTGATTCAGACAAGCGGAGGCGATGCAAGGGCGATGCTGAATCTGCTAGATTGCGCGTTAAGCACGGATTTGCCTTTGAGCGTGGAGCTTTTGGAGACTTTTCGCAAAACTTCTTTGAGCGGGACAAGTGAGTTGGATATGCATTATAATTTGATTTCTGCGATGATTAAAAGCATTCGGGGGAGCGATGAAAATGCAGCGATTTATTATCTTGCACGGTTGATTGCAGGGGGAGAGAATCCTGAATTTATCGCGCGTCGCCTTGTGATTTTGGCGAGTGAGGATATTGGCAATGCGAATCCTAACGCGCTTAATCTTGCAAATTCTACCATGCAAAGTGTCGCGAAAATTGGCTATCCAGAGGCAAGGATTATTTTAGCGCAATGTGTGATTTATTTAAGTAGTTCGCCCAAATCCAATAGTGCTTATGAAGCAATTGATAGTGCGATTTCTTATGTGGAAAAGCACCCCAATGAGCCGATTCCACCTCATATTTTGCAATTTCATAAAAACTACCTTTATCCGCACGATTTTGGGGGTTGGGTGGAGCAAAAGTATTTGGATAAGGATTTGCAGTTTGTTAAGTGGTTACCCAAAGGGTTTGAAAAGACTTTGAAGGAATGGCTAGACAAGATTAAAGGAAAGACAAAAACTTGAATCTAAGAATCTTATTTTTGCTTTTTGTGGATTTTTAGCTTTGAAACTACGACTTAAGATTCTTGGTTTAACCACTTTTCAACAAAACTTCTTTATAATTCCAAAATTTTTAATCTATGCGGAGAATTGAATGAGTATTCCAACACTACAAGAGGCGTTAAAGCTAGATATTGATGGCATTAGGGAGCTAAAAGCAAATCTAAAAGAGAAGATAAAGCAAAGCACTTTAAACGCCTATGTCGGAGAGTTGCAAGATTATGATAGCGCGTTTTTACCCATTGCTATTAAAGATAATATTAATGTCAAGGGTTGGGAAATCACTTGTGGGAGTAATATCTTGCAAGGTTATATCGCGCCTTACAACGCAACAGCGGTAGAAAATCTGCTAAAATCGCGTTTTGCGCCTTTTGGACGCACCAATATGGACGAATTTGCGATGGGAAGCACGACTGCAAGTAGTTTTTATGGTAGAACGCTAAATCCTAAAAATCCCAATAAAGTCCCAGGTGGAAGTAGCGGAGGAAGTGCCGCGGCAGTCGCAGGTGGAATTGCACTTGCTGCGCTTGGAAGTGATACGGGTGGGAGTATCAGGCAGCCCGCTGCATTTTGTGGTTGTGTGGGATTGAAACCTACTTATGGCAGAGTTAGCCGCTATGGGCTTGTGGCTTATAGTTCTAGTTTAGACCAAATCGGACCTATCACGCAGAATGTTACAGATTGTGCGATTCTTTATGATGCGATTGCAGGTTATGACAAAATGGATTCTACAAGTGCAAATTTAGAATCCAAAAGCACTTTTAACAATCTAAATCCAAATTCTAAAATGACGATTGCGATTCTACCAAACCTCCTTAAAGACGCGGATTCTAATATCCAAAATGCTTACCAAAAAACAATTGAGATTCTAAGCAAAAATGGGCATAAGATTGTAGAAAAAGAAATGCTAGATACAAGCTATATTATCTCCGCTTATTATGTGATTTGCACTGCGGAAGCAAGTTCTAATTTGGCGCGTTTTGATGGTGTGCGTTATGGGAATCGTGCTAAAGAGATTAGCAATCTTAAGGAATTATATCTTAAGACGCGTTCGCTTGGCTTTGGCGATGAGGTTAAGCGCAGAATCTTGCTTGGTTCTTTTGTGCTAAGTAGCGGTTATTATGATGCTTATTATGTCAAGGCGCAAAAAGTGCGCACATTAATTGCGCAACAATACAATGCAATTCTGCAAGATTGTGATGTGATTCTCTCTCCTGTTGCGCCAAGCGTTGCTTTTGGTTTTGAAGATTGCAAAACCCCACTGCAAATGTATTTAGAGGATATTTATACGATTGGTATTAATCTCGCAGGGCTTCCCGCGCTTTCACTTCCTGTTGATGAAGATGAGGGATTGCCTATTGGTATGCAGCTTATTGGGAAGCCTTTTAGTGAGCAAACCTTGCTGGATTTGGCACTTAACCTAGAAAACACATTACGCTAAGGAGCATTTATGAAAATTAGAAAACGCGCATTGACATTTGAAGATGTTTTGTTAGTTCCTGCTTATTCGGAGATTTTGCCCAAAGAAGTTTCTTTGCAAACCAAACTTTCACGCAATATTGCTTTAAATGCTCCGTTAGTTTCTGCTGCAATGGATACCGTAACAGAATACAGCACTGCAATCGCAATGGCGAGGCTTGGCGGAATCGGAATCATTCATAAAAATATGGACGAAAAATCACAAGTCGCACAAGTTAAAAAAGTCAAAAAAAGCGAAAGTGGTGTGATTATTGATCCTATCTATATCAGCCCGGATTCTACTTTGTTTCAAGCAAAAGCAATTACGGATAATTATAAGATTTCTGGTGTGCCTGTGGTAGATGATAATGGAAATTTGATTGGAATCTTAACCAATCGTGATATGCGCTTTGAAACGGATTTAAGCCGCCATGTCAAAGAGGTGATGACAAAAGCACCGCTGATTACTGCGGAAGTTGGCACGAGTTTGGAAGAAGCGCGCAATATTATGAATAAACACAAGATTGAAAAGCTCCCTTTGGTTAATGATAAAGGAATCCTAAAAGGGTTGATTACGATTAAAGATATTCAAAAGCGGATTGAATATCCTAACTCTAACAAAGATGATTTTGGGCGTTTGCGTGTGGGGGCGGCAATTGGCGTGTTTCAATACGATAGGGCTAAGGCTCTTGTAGAGGCGGGAGTTGATGTGCTTGTTTTGGATTCTGCGCATGGGCATAGCAAAGGAATCCTGGAGACTATCAAAGAGATTAAAAAGCATTTGGCGGTGGATATTGTCGCTGGAAATGTCGCTACAAGCGAGGGCGCACAAGCATTGATTGACGCGGGAGCTGATGGGGTGAAAGTCGGAATTGGTCCGGGAAGTATCTGCACAACTAGAATTGTCGCGGGAGTGGGTGTGCCACAGATTACGGCGATAGATGATGTGGCACAAGCTTGTCAAAAAGCAGGGATTCCTGTAATTGCCGATGGTGGAATCAAATATTCAGGCGATATTGCCAAAGCACTCGCAGCAGGAGCTTCTAGCGTAATGGTGGGAAGCATTTTAGCAGGGACTGAAGAATCTCCGGGCGAAATGATCATTTATCAAGGCAGACAATACAAAACTTACCGCGGTATGGGAAGTTTGGGGGCGATGAATAAGGGCAGTGCGGATAGATATTTCCAAGAAGGCACTGCACAAGAAAAGCTCGTGCCAGAAGGGATTGAAGGGCGCGTTCCTTATAGAGGCAGAATCGCGGATATTGTGCATCAAATGTTGGGCGGTTTGCGCTCTTCTATGGGATATTTGGGTTCAAAGGATATTCCAACATTGTGGGAGAGGGCGGAGTTTGTGGAAATTACACAAAGTGGGCTTAGAGAATCCCATGTGCATGATGTGATGATTACCAAAGAAGCTCCAAACTATCATATTAGTCATTAGGAGATTTAAATGCCAAAGTTGCTTTTTGGTTATAGCTTGTATCACGCAAATGCGCAAGATTACGAGGCAATTTTAACGAAACTACGCACAGAGTTTGCGCAAAATAAACCGGATATTTATTTGAACAATCCGGAATATTTGCTTTTTATGCCAATAAGTGAGGAATGGCAAAAGGAAATTGTTGCGTTGATTGCACGATTAAAAAAGTTCGTCAATAGTGAAGTGGAATCTCTGCGTGAGAGTGGGAGTAATGCGCATATTGTCTATCGCTTTGGAATCTTAGAAATGGAAAGCGCGTTTTTCCAATTCCCCCCGGATTTGGAAGACGATGATGAGGAAGAATCGTAAAAACACTAAGAGGTGCGTAAATATTGTTTTAAAAGATTTAAAATCTTGTTTAAGATAAAGATTCTAGGATATGTGGCGATTGTTTGATTTATCCAATCTTGTAATGTGTTCTCATCTGCTAGAATCTCCTGTGGGCAATCGTATGTGTTTGGGTTGTCGCAAATGTCTTGTTTGCAATCTTGAATAGAATCTTCTATGAGGCTAATGTCTTCTAATCTAACCTCTACACCTTTTTGCAATAAGCTATGAAGAGAATCTATCAAATCTTCATCAACAGGGGGAATGATGACGATTTCATCATCACAACCCTCTTCGAGTGTCCTAATTCTGATAATTTGGGTTTGTTTGAGTAACTCTTCAAACTTTTTGCGCTTGGATTTGAAAAGGTTGGTTAAGAATTTCATTTGGTTAATCTCCTTTGTGTTGTTTTTAGGAAGTTTTACTTAGTAGATAATTTAAGATTTGCAGACAATCGTATTGATATGTCTTTTATCTTAGATTCTGTCTCTTTTCTATTTTTATCTAACTCCACTTTTCTATCCACTGACATTTTGATAAACTCATTTTCTTTTTCTATACCTATAAAACTTCTATTTAGCAGATTAGCTGCTATTCCTGTGGTGGAGCTTCCACTAAAAGGATCGCAGATAATAGAATCCTCATTACTTGCCATTAAAAGCAATCGCACAAGTAGATTCAAAGGCTTTTGCGTAGGGTGTTTGCCATTAGCTTTTTCCCAAGGGGCAATCGCTGGAAAACTCCATACATCACGCATTTGCTTATCTCCATTAAGCCTTTTAAGGATTTCATAATTAAAAATATGCTTATGTTTTGGGCTTTTTCTTGCCCAAATGATTTGTTCAGTCGAATGCGTGAGATAGCGACAACTAAAGTTGGGTGGAGGATTAGTTTTTTGCCAAGTGATGAGATTAAGAATCTTGAAATCAAGTTTTTGCAAGACTCGCCCCAAAGAAAAAATATTATGATAAGTTCCACTAATTAAAATGCTCCCTGTATCTTTTAGGGCAATTTTTGCATTGCGTATCCACTCTTCATTAAATTCATCGATATCGTTAATATTCTCTTCTCTATCCCAAGTTCCTTTATTAACGCTAACTATTTTGCCACTCTGAATACTCAAGCCATCATTAGAGAGAAAATAAGGAGGATCGGCAAAGATAAGATCAAATTGTCCCTTAAAATCAGGCAATATTTGATTGCAATCCCCTTGATAAAGCCTAAAGAGAGAATCTTCACTTATAAAAATAGGAGACAAGTTTTTATTGAGCAATTCCATTTTTTACCTTTTGAATGAAGTCATTAATGTTGCTTAAATTATAAATTTCTACAGATTTATAAGCCTCTTGGAGTTTGTTTTTAGCACTTAACCAACCTTGCCCATCTGTTATCCAAATAAATTTATAAGAAGAAAAGGTTTTGAATCTTAAAGCTAAATCTTGATAGGCTCTTGCAGTTTCATTAAGCTTACTTCCACCACTTGTATAAAAATTAGATTCTATAAAATAGGTAGCGTTTTTACCCCAAATGACAAAATCAAATTTTTTAATATCAGCTCCAAACGATTGGTGCAAATCGTTAAAATCTTTGATATTAACTTGGCTTTTAAAATGCAAATTAGCCCTTGCAAAAAGATTTTCAAGATAAGATTCCATAGTGTTACCACTACGATTTTTTCTTGCATTGCTATCAAGTCCTACTTCAATACCAAATACAAAATCATTCAAATCCTTAATCTTTCTATCGCTAAAAACTTCGCACAAGCCACTTTCACAAATAAAATTATAAGCTTTGTCTGCATTATAAAAATAAGATTCTATAGCACAAAGACTATTATTAGAATCCAAAACCATTTCTTTTTTATCCCTCACTGCAATCAAAATGTGCAAAACCTCAAAAGCCTTTGGATATTCAGCAAAGAGTTTATGCACACAATCTTGCATTTCATCTTTATTTTTACCCAATAAAAAATTCAAATGATTGAGGCAAATACTAACAGAATCTCTATTGCTTAAACATTTTTGCCAATCCACAAAAAAGTTTAAGCGTCTATTGGTAGTTTGCAGTGTTTTTAAAAATTCCTCAAAAGTTAAAGTGTTTGGCATTTATCCCACATTTCTTGTCTAATTTTTATAACCTTAGAGTAAAATCTATCATTTGCAATTTTGACTAAGCTCATTTTCCCCTACAACTCCGTCTTCAGCACCGCGCCATTTGCAGCATTGCTCACAAGCAGCGCATAGCGACGCAACCACTTGCTTTTTATCTCTTTTTGAATCGGCTTCCAACGCGCCTTACGCGCTTCTAAAACTTTAGAATCCACGAGCAGTTCCAAGCTCCCTTTGCTTACAGAAATCGCGATTTTATCGCCGTCTTCAACAAGCGCAATCAGCCCGCCCTCTGCCGCTTCGGGGCTAACATGCCCAATGCACCCGCCCCTTGTCGCGCCGCTAAATCGCCCATCGGTAATCAGCGCGACACACTCACCAAGCCCCATTCCCATAATCATACTCGTGGGGCTAAGCATTTCCTGCATTCCCGGTCCGCCCTTTGGTCCTTCATAGCGAATCACCACAACATTCCCAGCCTTGACCTTGCCCCCTGCAATGCCCCTAATCGCCTCATCTTGCGAGTTAAAACACACCGCACTGCCTTCAAATTCTTTCATCTTTTCTGCCACCGCGGCGACCTTTAGCACCGCACCCTCACGCGCGAGGTTGCCATAGAGAATCTTTAGCCCCCCCATTTGCGAATACGCATTCTCATTATGGCGAATAATCTCACTATCAACAATCTCTGCATTCGCGATTCTCTCGCCCAAAGTCTCGCCTGTAATCGTCAGCGCATCAAGGTATAGAATACTCTTGCTCATATCATTAGAAATTCTAGTATCTTGCGTAAGATTTGAATGTTGTGCAAGATGAGGCGAAGGGAGTTTGCTAGACGCAAATGACCGAGCCAAATCGCCGCACTCATTTAAAGATTGCGCAAGAGACGAATTTCTCTTCGCCACCTCATTCATCACCGCGCTAACCCCTCCCGCGCGGTGAATGTCTTCCATGTGAATCGTGCCAAGCGCGGGCGCAATCTTTGCAATATGCGCAACTTGGCTTGCAATCGTATTAATCGAATCAAGATTAAAATCCACCTCTGCTTCTTTGGCAATGGCTAGCATATGCAAAATCGTATTGGTGCTGCCACCCATAGCCATATCGACCACAAACGCGTTATGCACAGCTTTTCTGTTCAAAATATTGCAGAATCTAAATTGTTCGGTTTTTTTCTCATCAAGCGCAATCTCGACAATCCGCCGCGCGGCTTTGCGCAAAAGCTCTTCGCGTTCGGGGCTAAGGGCTAGAATCGTCCCGTTCCCGGGCAGCGCGACACCCATTGCCTCACAGAGGGTATTCATCGAGTTTGCAGTAAACATTCCGCTACAACTCCCACCACTAGGGCAAGCTTTGCATTCTATCTCGTGTAATCTTTGCTCATCAATCTTGCCTTCGTTAAACGCGCCCACCGCTTCAAACGCCGAGTTTAGGTCGAGAATCGTCCCGTCTTCAAGCCGCCCCGCGCGCATCGGTCCGCCGCTGACAAAGATTGTCGGGACATTCACCCGCAACGCGCCCATCAGCATTCCGGGGACAATTTTATCGCAATTAGGGATACAAACCATCGCATCAAGGCTATGTGCGTTCATCATCGTTTCGATACTATCGGCAATCAGTTCGCGGCTTGGCAACGAATAGAGCATTCCGCTATGCCCCATAGCGATGCCATCATCAACACCAATCGTGTTAAACTCAAACGGCACACCGCCAGCAGCGCGAATCTCGTCTTTGACAATCTGTGCGTATTTGTTTAAGAAAAAATGCCCGGGAATGATGTCAATATAGCTATTGGCAATGCCGATAAAGGGTTTGTCAAAGTCTTCGTCTTTTAGCCCTGTGGCGCGCAAAAGGCTTCTGTGCGGGGCTTTTTGGAATCCTTTTTTGATAATATCACTTCGCATAAAATCACCTTTGTTTTAAATTTGTTTCAAATCCCAAATTTTAGCAAATTTTGCGACAAAATCTTTTGAAGTCGCGTAATTTTCTAAGTCAAGTCTAATTCAAGTTTATAATGATAAGGAATCTTATCGTTAATCGTGCAATCAATGAGACTTTGGATTTTTTGGGGATTTCCCCTTTCTCTTTGTTTTATGCGCTTGATTCTTGTTTGTTCGTCGCAAGAAACACGCACTAAAATATCTGCAAACTCCAAACGCTGTAAATTAGCAGAGATATAAAAAACAATCTTAACATAAGGAGGTAGGAATCTTAAAAAAGGTTTGAGATTGTCAGTTTTGTTTGTGGGGAATTTGATTTTTGGGCGAATGAGAAAAAGATTAAGGCTCATCACAGAATCATCAATCATAGCAATTTGATAAGGAGCAAAACAACCAAAGCCTTGTTTTCGGATTCTGCCTCCTAAAGTGCTTTTGCCACTTCCGCAAGCTCCACAAATTGCCACGATAACCTTACCCTTGATGGGGCTATATTCAGGTGATTTTAAGATTTCATTCGTCTCTCTCTCTCTCTCTCTCTTATGGCTTTATTATGCAAAACCTCTTTGCATAAGCTTTCTAGCTGCTCATAAAATTTTGACATTCTTAAGATTCTCCTTTGTCTTTAATCCTAAAGCTATTGCCCACGACAAGCAAAGAGCTAAGCGACATAGAGAGTGCAGCAATCAGCGGAATCACAAAACCTGCCATCGCAAGTGGAATCGTAAGGGCGTTATAGAGCAAAGAAAGGGCGAGGTTTTGCAAAATGAAGCGATAGGTTTTGCGTCCAAGAGCGAAAGATTCTACAATGCCTCGCACACTATTATCTAGCACGACGATGTCGCTGACGCTGATTGCAATATCAATGCCTCCACCCATAGCAATTGCAATATCACTTTTGCCAAGCGCAATAGAATCGTTGATTCCGTCCCCTGCCATTACGACTATTTTGCCTTGTTGGTGTAAGCTATCAATAAAATTTGCTTTATCAAGGGGGCTTTGCGCAGCGTAATATTCTGTGATTCCAACTTCTTTTGCCACATTTGCACACGCTCCCTCATTATCGCCGCTTAGAAGCACACACGAAATGCCTTGCGTTTGAAGTGTTTGGATAGAATCTTTCGCATCTTTTTTGAGCGTATCTTGCAGGGTGAATTTCGCCAAAATCACAGAATCTTTGGCAAAATAAAAAACACTTCCTTGAGATTCTTCTAATGCAAAAGGAATCGTAGTGCCATGTTCTTGCAAAAGTGCTAGATTGCCACCTAAATAGGTTTCTTTGTTGGCTTGTGCCACGATTCCACGCGCGTTGAGTTGTACCATTGAATCTAGTGTGATTTCTTCACCTCTGCCTATAAATTCCAATACCGCCTTGCTGATAGGGTGGGCGTTTTGTGTGAGCATTGCGCGTAAGATTCCTAAATGTGTGGAATCCAAAGTTTTTGCTTGTGTGAAGTATTGCACCTCTAGCACTTTGAGCTTACCCTCTGTTAATGTCCCTGTTTTATCTAGCACCAAAACATTCGCTTTGGCAATTGTTTCTAGGAATCGCGCTTCTTTGAAAAGGATTTTGTTCTTTAACGCTTCGCTTAAGCCAATCAAAGAGGCAATAGGCGTAGCAAGTGCAAGGGCGCAAGGACAAGCGATGATAATCACAGAAATCATCACCATTAACGAGCGTTCAAATGGGGCGTGTAGTAGGGATTCCCAAACCAAAAAAGTACCAAAAGCTAAAGAGAGAATCACGAGCGAAAAATAACGCGAAATTTGGTTTGCTTTTTCTTGAATCTTTGGACGCGCGTTGAGGGAGTTTTCTACCAATCCTACAATTTTCATCATCAGCGAATCTTTAAAGACTTTGCAAACTTGATAATTAAAAGGACAATTCAGTGCTAAAGAGCCAGAATATATGAAATCCCCAGTAATCTTAACTTGCGGTAAGGATTCTCCATTCATCGCACTTTCATCACAAAGTGCTTCTGCGCTTAGTAATGTCCCATCTAGTGCGACACGCTCACCCGGGCGCACTTGCACAATATCGCCGACTTGCACAGATTCTATGGCGATTTCTTCAAAGTATTCTTGAGAAGCGGTCTGTGATTGTGTTGCATGGGATTCTAAGTTGAATTGGGTTGTTTGGGATTGTGGAATCTTCAAAACTCGCACACTCACAGGCATTTGCGCATTAAGCCTATCTAGGCTATCTATGGCACTTTTTTTGCCCCGCACTTCTAGGAATTTGCCAATTAACACAAAAGTAATAATCATCGCCACAGATTCAAAATAAGTTTCGCCCCCTTTGAAACTCGCATAAATAGAATACAAATAGGCTAAACTTGCCCCGCTAATAACAAGCAAATCCATATTGGGGGTTTTGTATTTGAGAGCTATCCAAGCCCCGCGCCAAAAGATAATCCCGCTAAAAAACAATACCGGCGTAGAGAGCGCAAATCCCGCGAAATTAAGAATGTTGCGCATATCCTCCGAGATTCCGCTAAAATACCCTGCGTATTGCGCCACAGCAATCCACATAATGTTCATCACACAAAAGATTCCAACAACCATTTTGATATAGTAGTCGCGCTTTTCTTTTCTTGCATAGGCTTCTTGTAAGCGCGGGTCGTAGGCGTGTGCGTCGTAGCCGATTTGGTGGATTGTTTGGATAATTTCTGAAATTTTAATGATTTTTGGGTCGTAAAGAATCGTTGCTTTGTTGTTGGTGTAGTTGATATTGACTTTTGCGATTCCATTGGTTTTAGAAAGGATTTTTTCATTAAGCCACACACAAGCAATACAATGGATTCTTTCTAAAATCAAAGAGATTTCACATAAGGATTCTTTGGGGGTTACGAAGCGTTCAAAAAAAGGCGTAGAATCAAAGGATTCTAAACTTTCAAAGGTTGGAATCTCTTGCGCGGGTTCTAGTGTGTTGTTTCCTAATTTGCTATAAAAATCTCCCAATCCTGCATTGTTAAGAAGCTTATAAACACCCTCACAGCCCCGACAACAAAAGTATTTTTTCGCGCCGTTGATTTCTGTTTGGATTAGCACTTTGGTGTCAAATTCTAAATGGCAATGGTCGCAAATATGTTTCATAGAATCTCTAAAGAATAAAAGGTAGCAGACTAAGGAGCGCGATGAAAATCAAGCCTAGATGGATTTGCCGCCATTGTCGTTGGAGGATTAAGAGGAGCAAATACACCAAAAATCCCGCACTTAGCCCGATGGTGATAGAAGTCGTCAAAGGCATTAGCAAGATGACGAAAAAACTCGCAACTGCTGAAGGGTAATCGCTAAAGTCAATCCGCACAATCTCTAAAAACATCGCAACTCCTACGACAACTAGAATTGGATAAATCGCAAAAGAGGGAATGCTCAAAAACAAAGGCAACATAAAGAGTGTGAAGCAAAAAAAGAGTGCGGTAAAAATCGCACTAAGTCCGCTTCTGCCTCCCATTGTTACACCACTTGCAGATTCTAAAAAACTTGTCGTAGTAGAGACGCCAAAAAGGCTTCCCATTGTGGTTGCAATCGCATCAACTTGCAAGGTTTTTTCTAATGCCTGATCGTGTTTTTTGTGGTTGCCCTCTAATGCGTGAAATAAATTCACTTTTGTTCCGATTCCAGAGAGTGTGCCTAAAGAATCAAATAAATCCGTAATCATAAGGGTTAGAATAATTGGAATAAAAGAAAATTTCAAGACGCTTAGAATCTCTAATTGAAAGGCAAGTGGTGCAAGGGAAGCGGGGGAAGAAAGAATCTGTGTGGGTGTTTGTGCGATTCCAAAAGAAAAGCCCACAATGCTAAGAATCGCGATTCCTAAAATAAACGCGCCTTTGATTTTAATGGTATAGAGGAAGAGGATTAACAAAATGCCAAGTGTGCCTAAGAGGGTAGAGGCGTTGCTTAAATCGCCTAATAATAGATTGCCATTTTGTAACACAAAGAATCCTAAGCCTTTAAGTCCAATCGTTGCAAGAAATGCTCCAAGACCGACGCAAAGGGCAAAACGCAGGTTTTTAGGAATGGATTTGAGAATCCAAATTCTAAAGTTACTAAAGGAGACAATCACAAACACAACGCCCGAGATAAACACGATTCCTAAGGCTTGTTGCCATGGGATTCCTGCGCCTTGCACGATTCCATAGGTGAAATAAGCATTCAATCCCATACCCACACTCATCGCTACAGGCGTGTTTGCGTAGAATCCACAAGCGAATGTGGAGAGAATCGTAACAAGCGTTACAGCAGTGATGAGTGCGTCTTTTGGCATTCCTGCGTGGGAGAGGATTTCAGAAGAAACCGGAATCACATAAAGCATAGATAAAAAAATCGTAAAACCTGCCATAAATTCGGTTTTAATATTGGTTTGTTTTGCCTTTAGTTTGAAATATCGCTCTAACACTCCCTCATTTTTAGATTCTGTGGATTGTAGAATCTCTTTTTTGCTTTGCGATTCCTTTGGCTTCATTCTTTAAACTACTTTTGCGCTTCAAATTGCGCTAAAAACTTTTTCAGATTCCTTGCTGCTTGACGAATCCTATTTTCATTTTCTATTAAAGCAATGCGCACGAAATTATCCCCATGATTTCCAAACCCAATGCCCGGGCTTACCGCGATTTTCGCTTCCTGTAATAGGCGTTTAGAAAACTCCATACTGCCTAAATGCTTCGCACATTCTGGAATCTCTGCCCAAATAAACATACTCGCCTTAGGTTTTGTCATCTTCCAACCTGCCGCACCAAAGCAATCAATCAAGACTTCCATACGCTTTTCGTATTTGTCCGCAATCTCTTTCACACAAGTTTGGTTGCCATTTAACGCGATTGTGGAGGCGATTTGAATCGGGGTGTAAAGCCCATAATCCAACCAACTTTTGATTTTTTGCAATGCGCCAATAAGCTTTTCGTTGCCTACCACGCAACCTACGCGCCAACCCGCCATATTGTAGCTTTTAGAAAGCGTGTAGGATTCCACCGCGACATCTAATGCGCCCTCTACTTCAAAGATAGAAGGTGCGACATAACCTCCAAAACTTAAATCCGCATAGGCGATGTCATTAAGAATGTAGAATCGCTCTTGTTTAGCCAAAGCAACAAGTCTTTCATAGAATCGCTTATAAACTACCACCGTGGTAGGATTGTGAGGAAAGTTTGTTACGACAAATTTCGGCTTTGGCATTGTGTTTTTGAGGGCTTTTTGTAAGGATTCAAAATAAGCCTCTTCGTCTAATTCGTAAGATTCATTCCATTTTAGCCCAAAAGTCGCGACATTTGCACCGGCTAACATAAAGGCATAATAATGAATTGGATAGGCTGGTTCTGCAACGATTGCGGTATCGCCGGGATTCGTGATTGCTTGGATTAAATGCACATAGCCCTCTTTAGAACCCATTGAAACGCAAACTTGCGTATCTGGATTGAGAGATATGCCGTATTTGCGCTTGTAAGTATCGGCAAATGCAAGGCGTAGTTTGTAGATTCCTTTACTTGCAGAATAGCCGTGATTCTTTGGTTTATGGGCTGCTTCACAAAGCTTATCTATAATATGTTCTGGCGTCGCTCCATCGGGATTCCCCATACTAAAGTCAATCACATCTTCGCCCTCTTGGCGCATTTTTAATTTGATTTCGCTAATGGCGGCAAAGACATATTTTGGCAATCTTTTGATTTTTTCAAATTCAATTTCTTCAAACATCTTTTCTCCTTATTTTAGTGTAATATCTAAACCATTTTTGGTTGTAATAGGCAAGTAAGTATCCGTGATTTTAACAAACTCTGCGCCTTTTGGAATCCCTTTTTGAATCATTTGTAGGGCTTTTTGACTGCTTGAAATTTCCAAAATATTGAGATTCTTATCAAAAAAGATGAGTTTAGGATACCAAAGGATTCCATTGCTGGATTTGACTTCTAGGGATTTTCCTTGACTGATTTGATACCAATATTCGCCCTTTAGATTCGCTTTTTTTTGAGTTTCATTTGGGATAAGCTTTGTCGCTTTGGGATATTGGAAAGCTGTTGTTGTGATTGTGTAATTCCATTGGTGAATGCTACTTCGTTCAATACTTTGAACTTTGTAGCCATAATCTAAGAGTTTTTCTTGAAACAAAGTCGGGTCAATGGCGTATTCTGTATTCATTGAAAGAATGAATTTGAGTTGTTGCCCATCAAGCAGACTTTCTTTGAGCAAGAAATAATAATATCCCATTTCATTAAGAATCTCATATAGCACATTGATGAAAGTTGCTGCATTTTCATTGACGATAAAGGCAATTTCAAGCTCCATAGGTTGTTTAAAAGTGAGCTTTAGTAAGCCATTTTGCTTTAAAGTGCTAGAGATTTTGTAGAGGTTTGGCTGTCCTTTGGCGTCCAAAAAATATCCTTGATTGCTAAAAAGCCTTTGGACAAATTTCTGATTCATCTTGTATTCTTGCACACCGAGTAATTGCATAACTTTATAGTCAATGGGATTCTGCAATTCTGATGTTTGCGCATTTGCATTTAGAGGATTCACCCAAAAAAAAGCTAAAAACGCTAGAAAAAGCCCTTTGTAAGCAAGTTTTACCAACCTAATCCCCTTGTGTGTTGATTGTATTCTGCGAGGGTGATTTCACTGAAATTCCCCGCTTCATCAACCATAAAAAATATTTTTTCTGCTTTGTTGAAGTTTGTCAGTGCGCCATCTTTGTTCAAATCAATCATTCCATGCCCTGTAACAATCGTTTGTGGGCGTGTTAAGTCAATTTCAAGAGCTTGAGTTGTGAGTAGGGAAGTTTTTTTGCGCGTATCTAAATACACGATTCCAACCCACACATTGGAGCGTGGGACGATTTCTAGTTTTTGTATAGGGGCTGTTGCGCTAGTGGTTTGTGCTGGTGTGGAATCTTGCGCTTGGTCGGGAAGATTGGATTCATTAATAGGCGCAGAAGCAGAAGCGTCCAAAGAATGGTTGGTTGGCAAAGTGGGAACATCAGAGAGATTTGCATTTGTCTCTTGAGTGGTTGCATTATTCTCTGTATTTTCTGAAGTCTTGGCGTCTTCTGTATTGGAATGGGTTGTAAAAGATTCTAGTGGATTGGATTGGATTGAATCTTCTGTTTGTGCAGGATTTTCAGAAAATTTTACATAAACATAGAATCCAATACCCAAAAAGATAACCAAAATCGCGCTTAGAATCGTATATTTTGTAGAATCGTTTTGTTTGATTGCTTCGTGTGTTACTTTGAAATTAATCACGGTTTCCAAGTTTTCTGTTTTTTCTTGGTGTGTGTCGCAAAACTCCTTATATTCTTCTTGCCATTTTTGCAAATCCACATTGTATTCTCGCTCTAGAATCTTAACAAGTCCGATGGTTGTCGTGTAGTCTTGCAAGGCTTCAAAATTGGAATCCAAAATATATTGGATTTTATTTAATGCCATGTGTGTGTGCTTTGAAATTTCTCTCGCGCCGATTTTTTTTAGTTTTTCAATATCTTCCATTGATGATCCTATCTATTAAAATTGCACCTGCTGTGCTTACATTTAAAGAGTCAAACTCTCTTTTTTGTGGAATCCTTAAATTAGTATCCATTTTGCTTAAGATTTTGTTGCTTAAGCCCTCTCCTTCATTTCCTAGAAACAATGCTTTTTTGCCCTTTGGAATCTGTGTCAAATCCGTGCCTTTTGGATTTGTCCCATAAAGCGTAAAATGAGCTAATTTAAGCTCATTAACGACATCTAGCGCATGGGTTACAACCGCAAAAGGCATATCTAGCATTGCACCCGCACTCGCACGCAATGCACCCTCTTGCTTGAAGTCCTTTAACCCGCAAATGACGATTCCATCTACTCCTAGCACAAAGCTTGTGCGAAAAAGCGCACCAAGATTCCCCACATCGTTAATGCCGCACAATACTAGCACAAACTCCATTGATTTTATCGCGCTAAACTCTAAGGGTTCTAATGGAGAAATCTCTAGCAAATAACCTTGATGATTGCCGCCTCTTGCTAGGCTTTGAGCTTTTTTAGAATCCACACGAAGTAGGGGGACATTAAGCCTAGAAAAGGCGTTAAACTGCCTTTTGTCAATCTCTTTGGCAAGGTAAATAGTCTGTATTTTTTCGCTATGTTTTAAAAGAACAAGTTCCGCAATGCGTTTCCCATAAACAATCATTGATTTTATCCTATTTTTTCTTAAAATTTTCGCTTATTTTGCTAATTGCTCATAATATTCACTCGCACTTCCGCCTTTGAGTTTTGCTAGAATTTTTGCTTTGATTTTAGGCGGAATCTCTAAGCGTAGTAACATTTCTTCTGTTAAAACCTTTTCTTCTAGTTCGTAAGGGGTATGTTGTAGGATTATCACCCATTCGCCTTTAAGTAATGCAGAATTGCCTTTGCCTCTCTTGCGCAGAGATTTCAAGATAGCTTCTAACGAATCTTTGAAAGTTTGCTGGTGCTTTTTGGTTAGCTCTTTGGCTAAGAAGACTTCGCGCGTTTTGTCTATGGATTCCATAAGCTCCAAAGTCTCTAATAAGCGGTATGTGGATTCATAAAAGACAATGGGATAAGGGCTTTTAAAGGCTTTATGCAAGGATTCCAAACGCTCTTTGATTTTATGTGGGAGGAATCCTAAGAAGCTAAATTCCTTTTCTACGATTCCGCTAAAGGCGACTGCTAGGGTTACTGCGCTGATTCCACCAAGCACTTCATAGGGTAAATGATGGGATTGCAAAAAGCGGACGAGTTCCACGCCCGGATCGCTAATGCAAGGCATTCCCGCGTCGCTTAAAAAGCCGATTTGCTGGTCAAAGAAATCCAAGCTAACTTGGTCTAAAAATCGGGATTGATTATGCGTGTGAAAAGCAAAATACTGATAATCTTTAGCAGGTAGAAATCCTCGTTCGACAAGAAGCGCGATAAGCTTCTTGCTCACTCTTGTATCTTCGCACAAAAGCACTTCGCATTGTTTTAGGGTTTCTAAAGTCCGTAGTGTAATGTCTTGTAGGTTACCAATTGGAGTTGGTAAAAAAGTAACCATCTTTCCAATCAATAAATTATTTTAGATTATATCTTTGTTTAAATTTCTCTACTCTTCCCGCAGTATCTACGACTTTGTCAGAACCTGTATAAAAAGGGTGGCAAAACGAAGAAATATCAATTCTCAACTCGGGTTTAACGCTCATTACTTCAATTTGTTTTCCGCTTGTAACGCAAGTTACTTTGCATGGGACATATTCTGGGTGGATTCCTTTTTTCATCTCTCTAGCCTTAATGTAAAAAATTCAAAGCGTGAATTATATCTCAACAATACTAAATTTAGTATAAATTTCAACAATCTTTAGCTTAATTTTGTTAAGATTCTTTGTTTGAAACTTTAACTTTAATAAGAATCGGAGCAAATAATGATTACACCACGCACTTTAAGTGGTTTTAAAGACCGCCTCCCCAAAGAAGCTTATGCCAAATCAAAAATGCTAAAACGCATTGTGGAATCCTTTGAAAGATTCGGATTTTGTCCCATTGAAACGCCACATTTAGAATATGCAGAGATTCTCAAAAAACAAGGGAGCGAGGAAATCCAAAAAGAAATGTATCATTTCTTAGACCATGGAGGGCGCGAAGTTGCCTTGCGCTTTGATTTGACCGTGCCTCTAGCGCGATTTGTTTCACAATACAAAAACGAATTAGGTTTGCCCTTTAAGCGGTATTGTATTGGAAATGTGTTTCGCGGTGAGAGGGCGCAAAAAGGGCGTTATCGGGAATTTACGCAATGCGATTTTGATTTTTTAGGCACACAGAGTATCGGAGCTGATGCGGAAATTGTGGAAGTGATTTACCAAACTTTGCGACATTTGGGTGTGGAGCGTTTTAGTATTCATTTAAACAATCGCAAGATTTTTAATGGTTTAATGGAATCCCTAAATATGGAATCCCAAACTATTGAAGTGCTAAGAATCATTGATAAAATTGACAAAATCGGACGAGAAAGCGTGTGTGAGGAGCTACGCGCTAAAACTTCCTTAGATGAGGAGAAAATCGCAATGCTTTTGGATTTTATTGCGCAAAAACAGCAAGGAAGCGCATTGGAATTTTTGGAGCATTTGGAATCCTATAAAGCATTAAATACGACTTTGGCAGAGGGGATAGGGGAGCTAAGAAGTCTTTGTGAGATTCTTAGCGCGTTGATTCCGCAAGAGTTTTATCAAATCAATCTTTCAATCGCGCGGGGGCTTGGCTACTATACCGGAATCATTTATGAAACGACATTGGACGATTTGCCCTCTTTGGGTTCGGTTTGTTCAGGCGGGAGATATGATAATCTCACGCAAAATTTCTCTAGCGATTCTCTAAGTGGCGTAGGCGCGAGTATCGGGCTAGATAGAATGCTTGCAGGGTTGGAAGAATTAGGGCTAGTAGAAAGTAGTGCTAATGTCGCAAATGCGTTGCTTATTTCTTTGGATTCTTTGGGATATGGCTATAAAGTCGCGCAAGATTTGCGCAAAATGGGGCTTAAAATTGAAGTGTATCCTGAAGTTGTGAAGCCTAAAAAGTCCTTTACTTACGCGAATGCTAGAGGGTATAAGTATGTTATCGTGCTAGGAAGTGAGGAGAGAGAGAAGCAAACCTACTCACTAAAAGATATGGAAAGCGGGGAACAATGGAATCATTTAAAGCTAGAATTGCTAGTAGAGAAGCTCAAATAATATAATCTCACGCTTGTATTCGGGATTCCATTATTGTTTCCTTAGGTTCAATATTATGGATTGCCACGATTTCTGCGAAGTCTCGCAATGACGAAAGAAAATCCATAATGTAGAATCCCAACACCCACAAGGTGAGTGTAACCCTTATGCCTTAATATCTTGCAGAATCGCACTTAAAATATCAATTGCCTTGCTTTTGCGTTCTTCAAAATGCGCTTGGGATTCCGCCTCACCCTTATGATAGCCTTTTTGAATTGATGTTTTGGATTCTAAAACATCAAGTATATTGTTTAGCATTTCTTTTTGTTGCAAAGAAGATTCAAAACGAGAATGCCAATTTGCATTAGCGACTTGCCAATTAACGCTAAGTGGGTTGGTGTTGTTTTCTTTGGCGTATTCTTGAATCGCAGAGACAATTTGCGCTGTGCGTAGCATATGCCCCTCCTTGCTATCCCAAGCTACCCCTAGCTCATTTAGCATTGTATCAAAGCTCACGAGGTTTGCTTTTTGCATTTCTTGAGATTCATTGATACTATTGCTTTGTGAGGATAAAAGCGCGTCAAATGAGGCTTGATTCTCTTGTGCTTGTTTGTTTTGAGGGCTAAGAAAAATATCTTGCTTATAAGAGTTGGCGTTGATTTGCATAGGAATCCTTATTTAATATAGATAGAGGCACTTTTGGATACCGCTGGATTATTGATTGAAGTTGCAGTAAATTCAAATGTGCCATTAGTATTGGCTGGTTTGGAAATATCCCAATAATCAATAAAACCATCTACAATATTATCTCCATTTAAATCTACGCCATCAGAATATAGTTGTGTCGCTGTATTGCCAGCAAACTTAGCTTTATCATAGCTTCCTCCACCATAGCCTTCAACAGCGGTAATAACTTCAAAAAAGCTACCATCGTGGTCATATTGCGTTTGCGTTTGCCCATCTTGAATTTCCTCGCACTGATTATTAACTTTTGAAGAACAAACATATAAAATGAGAGCTTGTGTAACTAATGGTGCAGAGGCTTTGGGTTGTGTTTTAAGATTTTTTTCATACCCGTTTTTCAAGGCTTCTAATGCCTTATCAAAGTCCCCGCGTATAATTTTATCCTTATTGGGCGAATTTGTTTCTAAAAAGATATTAACGCCATTTCTTGTAATCTTTTCTTTACCCTCTGTGGTGTAGTTCTCCGAACCAAAGGCAATTCCACAACTTAAAACACTTGCCAACGCAAGATTAAAGATTCTTTTTGTCATTTTTAACTCCTTAAAAATAAAATACATAAATCTCTAAGCAAAAAGCATTCCATTAAGCTTTTGGGATTCCTTATTTTTAAATATTTCACTAACGCTCTATATGATAATGTGGAATCCTTGCGATGATTTAAGTTTCTCTCTAAAAAGCCGATATTAATGCTATAATCAAAAAATCCCAAAACTTAAAAAGGAGAGAAAATGCTTAGAAAAGCTTGTTTGGTAGCATTTTTGTGCGCTATTTTTGGATTTGGTTTTGGCGTGGCAAGTGAAGTGGATTTGCCTAAAAATGCAAAAATTGGTAAAACTTTGGAGGGCAAAAAGCTTCAAGAAGTGTTACAAAAAGTAAAGGATAGTAAAAAAGCTGATGGCACATTGCAAATCACTTCCGCCTTAACAGATTATTCAGTAGATAGGGTTTATACTACAAGACCTTACCCGCTCAATGAATGGGTGTATATTCAAGCATTCCAACAAGCAAATTTATACACAATAGGTTGGAAAACCGCTACTGATGAAGAGAAATCAAGCAAAACATTCTCAAGGCAAACAGATTTAGTCGCCGCAACTTTTGATAATATCTTTAATTATGTCAATTCAAGTTCATGTATCCCTATTAAAGAATTTTTTTGGCAATCCGGTATTTTTATGTTTGAGTTGATGTATAACTACAATGCAAAAAGTAAGCTTATAATGCAAAATAGACAAAATGTTTTTGGATTAGATACAGAATTAGTGGATAATATCAATGCTGTGATAATGGAGCAACCATCGTTTTTGACTGAAAAATCTTTTGTTGTTTATGCAGATAGCAATGACATTGTTATAGACATTAGAAACACGATAGGATTTTAAATGTATTTAGGGAAAACAAGTAATTCGCACTATTTGCGTTCAAGTGCAAATAGTGCGGAGAGCTTAAAAATAAAAAATAAATTAAGCATTGAGGGCAAAGTAGAGTTAGATGAAAATGGGAAGCCAAAAGTAGTTAATGGAAAATACCAATGGACGGCGGAGTGGCAAGCGGAATTAGATAGAGAAAATAGGAGAATCAGCAACGAAACAGCGATTAATTTTTTGAAAAACTCCTTGAGTGTTCCTTATGGTGCGAAGAGTGTAAGCAATATCACAACATTTCAAGGGCAAAATCTTTGGTTGGCAAAGAGTGGGCAGCAATATACCTTTAAGGTGCATTATGGTGCGCAAGATTCGTATCGTTTTGCAAAGTCTAATATGGAAGGTATGCCTTATCAAACCCCCCTCCAAATCAACGCATTAGGCGAATCTACGAAGCTAAAAACTGCAATGGGAGATGCGGAAGTTTTCTTGGATATGTTTGGGGATAACGATTCGTTGGGGCTTGGAGAAGTGGGGAAACTTGGGAATCTCTTTAGCTTCGATAGTAATGGAGATGGATTTTTAAACCACGAAGATGAGCTTTTCTCTAAGCTTAAAATCCGCGTGGATAAAGGCAATGGTGAGTTTAGAATCGCAAACCTTAGTGATGTAGTAAGTCAGATAGATTTGTATGACTTTGTCAAAGGCTATGATAAGAGCATAGGCTATGATGGGCTAACTCTAGCAGAGATTAAGCAATACCGCGCGAATTATCATTTCCAAAAAATTCCAAATGAGATGAAGCTAGACCCTTACACAGACATTCGTGCTTTTAGGAGTGGCGAGATGAGTTTGTTTCCACCTGAACAGCACTATAAAAGAATAGATGATAAGGACATTCGGGCGATGTTTGAAGCCTATGCGGACAAAGAGGGTTGGATAAACTTGCAAGAAAAGCAAGTCAATGAAGCACTCTTTGCAAGTGGGGATTTTATCACGAATTTTGCTTATAAAAAGACGAATCTTGCCGGAGTGGAAGTGCTAGAGGAGTTTAATATCGTAGATAGGCTAGATAATGGCTCACGCCCATCGCCCTTTTATGAGGGGACGAATATTAGGGAGTTTGAAGAGAAGTGGAATCGTATCCACCCCAATACACGCCCAAGCTATGAGGAGCGTTACAAAGAGGCTTTTGACTATCTCTATGATAGCTATTATCAAAATAAAGCAAGTTTTGAAGAAAGTAAGCAAAAACTACTAGAAAATGAATATGTAGATGAGGAGCTTAAAGACAAGATTAACGCACTAGAGGAATCTAGTGCAATGGGTGCGATAAGACAGCAGTTTTATGACATTACAGGCATTGAGTTTAGCGAGGAGAGGCTAGAGAAGCTTAAAAGCGCATTAGAGAATCCACAAGTGGCAAAAGAAGCGATTGCTGCGATGAAAGATACAGACGCGGTTACTTCTATGCGACTAGAAAATGACGGGAGGATTCTATTGCGTTTTGATTCGGGGCGTGAGATTCTTGTCGATGGACTTTATAATGACACGGGCGAATTGCTAATAACCAAAAAAGGCGATAGAGCAAGTGAGAGCTTGAGCGCAAGAAGTATGAGTGATGAGGAGCTAAGCAAGATAGACTTTGGCGAATATGGAATCAAGCAAGGCGAAGACATCGTGAGTTTGCAAGACATTGGTGCGGAGATGATACGCAAACTCGTCAATGAAAATGGCAAGTTTTTGGGATTCGTGATTAATATTGCAGGGCAGAAACAAGAGCAAATCGTGGAGAATCTTTATAATATTTACACAATAAACAACTTCAATAAAACAAGGAATTTTCAACTAGAGGCATAAAGATAGTTTAAAAGCCTTAAAACATCAAGCTTTAGGTTCTTTATGGAATCCTAAAACTTGAGTTGAATTTGAATTAAGAATGGAGAGATTTTGTATAGTTTTTGACCGCTTCTAATCCATTTTTCTTAGCTGTTTCTAGTGATTTAGAAACAAATTCCCAATTAATATGGTTGAAAAATTGTTCTAAATATGCAGGACGCGCATTTCTATGGTCAATGTAGTAAGCGTGTTCCCAAACATCGACAACAAGCACAGGAATCAACTTCTCTGTTACAGGAGTTTGTGCATTACTAGTTTGTTTGATTTCTAGTTTTTGAGATGATGGATTATAAACTACCCAGCACCAACCAGAGCCAAAAAGCGTTGTGGCAGCGTTTAGAAATGTCTCTTTAAATTTAGCTAAGTCTCCAAAACTTGCTTTTATCGCGTCTTCTAGTTCCGCGCTTCTTACACTTGTTGTAGGTGTAATGCAATCCCAATAAAAATCGTGATTATACACTTGTGCAGCGTTGTTAAACACGCCTCCTTGTGATTGGGTGAGAATCTCAAATAAGCCTTTGCTTTCAAACTCTGTGCCCTTAATCAGATTATTTAGATTGTTAATGTAAGTTTGATGATGTTTGCCATAATGATATTCACAGGTTTCTTTGCTGACTAAGCCCGCAATCTCTGTAAAAGGTAAGGTTCTTAATTGAAACATGATATTTCCTTAATAAAAAATTAAAACATAAAGTTTTGAATCGCAATTATAGCGCAAAAAATAAAGATAAAGGTTAAAAAATGCTTTAAGATTTTGCGAGGCTTTGAATGTAAAGGTTTGCTTGATGGCTTGGTTTTGGAATCATCTAGAAGTCTTAAGAATCTTTACGCAAGGTTTAAAGCAAAATTTTGTAAAATTGCTTAATTTTCAAGATTAGAAGGACTTTAATATGGCAGTTGTGTTACAAATTGGTGCGGGTGGCGTTGGTGGTGTGGTGGCACACAAAATGGCAAAAAATCGCGAGGTGTTTTCGCGCATTGTCCTTGCTTCGCGCACAATTGGCAAATGCAAAGCGATTGCAGATTCTATCCGCGCTAAGGGCTTGGGCGAGATTGAGATTGATGTCGTTGATGCGGATAATGTGGAATCTGTGGTGGCTTTGATTGAAAAATATTGCCCAAAGCTTGTCGTGAATGTCGCGTTGCCTTATCAGGATTTGGCGATTATGGAAGCGTGTTTGCGCACCAAAACGCATTATCTTGACACCGCAAACTATGAACACCCCGATAATGCGCATTTTGAGTATAAAGAGCAGTGGGCGTATGACGCGCGCTACAAAGAAGCGGGGATTTTTGCGCTGCTTGGCAGCGGGTTTGACCCGGGCGTTACGAATGTGTTTTGTGCGTATGCGCAGAAACATTATTTTGATGAAATTTATTCTATCGATATTTTGGATTGCAACGCGGGCGACCATGGGTATGCGTTTGCGACAAATTTTAACCCGGAGATTAATTTGCGCGAGGTGAGCAGCAAAGCGCGGTATTGGGTGAAGGGCGATTCGTCATTGCGAGCGGCTGAAAACCGCGCGGCAATCCATAATCTCGTCTCCCAAACCGATTTGAATCTAAACCCAGACTTGCAACAAGACACGATTTATCGCAAGTTTGAACGCGAAGAAAAGCATTTTAGTTTAGAATCCAACACGCAGGATTTGAAAGTCGAGGGGTATTTTGGCGGAGAATGGCGCGACATTGCGCCTTTGGCTCTGATGAAAGAGTGGGACTACCCCGAAGTAGGGGTGAAAAACTCTTATCTTTTGTATCATGAGGAGTTGGAATCTTTGATAAGAAATATCAAAGGTTTGCGCAAGATTCGCTTTTTTATGACCTTTGGCGAGAGCTACCTTACACATATGAAATGCCTTGAAAATGTCGGGCTTTTGCGCGTAGATTCTGTGCCACACAAGGGCGGGAGCATTGTGCCTATCGAGGTGCTAAAGACGCTATTGCCCGACCCAGCGAGCCTCGCACCGCGCACAAAAGGCAAGACGAATATTGGCTGCTATATGCGCGGGGTGAAGGACGGCAAGGAGCGCACGATTTATATTTATAATGTTTGCGAACACGAAAAATGCTTTGACGAGGTGAATGCGCAGGGGGTGAGCTATACCACAGGCGTGCCGGCGATGATTGGGGCGAAGTTGATATGCGAGGGTAAGTGGGGCGTTGGGGCGCAAAAGAATGCAAGCGGCGCGGATAATAGCGATATGCCAAAAGGCGGCGAATATCAGGGGATTGACAATGCGCTTGAATTGCAAAAGAACCGTGCGGAAGTAAAAGCTGAATTTCAAGGCGCGGGGGTGTGGAATATGGAGCAAAACGACCCCGACCCTTTTATGAAAGAACTCAATAAACAAGGGTTGCCATTTGTGGTTTTAGAGGTGGAATCTAATGGGGAAATTAGGGTGATAGAAGATGGGAGGAAGTAAATTAGGATTATTACTTTAAAAATATGAAGTTTGTTGTTTAGTATTGTGGAAAGGCGATGATAGAAATAATATTTGTAGTTGCTCTCATAGTAGTTGCTTGGAAATTTTTTAAAGTTGAATATAGAGGATATACCAAATCAAGTGATAGATTTAGTAAAAAACCCTTAAAAACTTACAAAAGTCGCAATAATGCACAATGCAATAAACAAAAAGGCGATGATTACGAGAGACAGATTGGCAAATATTATCACAGGAGCAAGGGTACAAGGTGTATTTCAAGGGGATTAATGAGGGATTGCGGGATAAGGGCATTGATTTAGTGGCATACAAAGGCAAAGAAGAGGCACTTTTGATTCAATGTAAAAATTGGGAAAAATCTCAAGTCAAGCAAGAACATTTAAGGATTTTTCTAGGAGACTGCACAGCGTATATTGAGCAAAATCAAAAGATTTTTGCCAAACGAAAAGTGCATCGAGTTTTTGTAACGAGTTGCCAAACTATAGATTATGGTGTGAAAAAATTTCTTGAAGGAAATAATGTGGAATATAAGATTATTCCTTATGAAGTTTGAGTATTAAAAATATGATTTTAAAAATTAAGGTGAGGGCTAGAATATGGATTACAAAAAGGTCTTTTATATGAAAATGAGGAGATTGTTTGTGGAATCTAAAGACTATAGGAACTTGTGGGTTTGATAATGGGGAAATCATTGCTAAAGATCGCTTGGATTTACACAAATACTCCAAGCCTAAAAACCTTATTTGGTGGTAAGAAATGGAATTATTTTTATTTATTTTTTACTTAATATATGTCGCAATGGCACTAACACCTCTTATGGTAATATTTATATTGCAAAATAGAGATATGCAAACATTTATTTATGAAAATATTATTTTTAATAATCTCATTGTGGCTTTGTGTATAATTGTTATAGCTTTACTGCTTTCTTATCTTTATATTTATTGCGTGAGAAAATATCATCAAGATACTGAAAGTGAGCTAATGAAATGTAGTGAGATTGAAATTGCAGAACCTAAATATATACCCATTTATATTGCATATTTTGTTATTGCTGTAAGCATAGATAATTGGATAGTTTTTGGAGTAGTATTTATTTTAATTTATCTTTTAATTTTAAAGGGTAAATTTTCATACTTTAATCCCTATCTTTTATTTCTTGGTTATCATTTTTATGAGGTATCTATAGATATAAATCGAAGCAAATATGCAAAATATAAGATATTTTTAATATCCAATCAAACAATAAAAACAATAAAAAAGTGTGGTCATTTGATACGGTTAAATGATTTTACATATCTTGATAAAAGGAGTAAAAATGAGTAAAAAGAGTATTTATGGGAAAGCAAAAAATACTTTTTATAAGGTTGCAGAACATTCGCTTAATAGAATTTGGGATTATAAGCTTGAGGGTTATAATGAAATTGACTTTGTTAAGCAGGGAGGTGGTAATTATATACTTGGTGAAAATGAGATATTTTTTATAAAAACTAGAAATGAAGAAATAGGGGATTATCTTGAGCATATAATAAATACGAGTGCTTGTAACTTCATAACCAAGAGCACCTTAAAAGATTTAGCGACTATATATGTTTTTGACAGGATAAATGATAAAATTCATCTCTATATCCAAAGAATAATGCCTACTGCTAGAATAGAGAAGACTTATTTGTCATTCAATCCAGATATTAAACTAGCACATATTGAAAATAAAGTTAATGTGGTTATTTATAATTATACACATCTTTATTGGAATCAAGAAACACAAAAGATATATTTTACTAAATTTAGCGATTTAGAAAAAGTATTTCCTGCTTTTACAATATACTATAGAGACGCGACTAAAGAAGATGTAAAAAACTTCAAAGATGCTACAAAATATCCATTTTTGCAAGTTAGAATCACAGATTTTGAGTCTTTGCCAAAAACAAAACTTAAAACAATTGCAATGATTGTTGATGAATTAGAAAAAGTAAAAGTAAAAGAAAATTTTGAAGAGTATAAGCAATATGCTCTTAAATACAAACAAAGCTTCGTTAAAAATAATAAGTTTGAAATTAGTGACGCAAAGGATATAGACCATTTAGCTGACATAGTTTTTAGAAAATTTTATACTACTGAAGCGGGTGAAGAGGAAAGAAGAAAAGTTAACTCATTTAGAACATTAAAAAGTGAAAATGAGTGAAATCCCATGCCAAACCTCCTTCCTTATATCATTTCAGTCATTCGGGAAATCCGAACAACTGCCATTAAAAACAAGTGCAAGGATAGATAATGAAAAAGCAAAAACTCACAACCAATCAAATGATTATTTATCAAGATTCTACCAATGCTCCTGCGATTAGTATAAAACTAGAAAATGAAACGCTTTGGCTCACACAAAAGCAAATTGCGGAGCTTTTTGATAAAGAAAGGAGCGTTATTACTAAGCATATCAAAAAGATATTTAATGAGGGAGAATTAATGGAAGATTCAGTATGTGCAAAATTTGCACATACTGCCAATGATGGCAAAACTTATGAAACATTCTACTATAATCTCGATATGATTATCTCTGTCGGCTATCGTGTCAATTCCAAAAGAGCGACACAATTTCGCCAATGGGCAAGTAGAATCTTAAAAGAATACCTTATTAAGGGTTTTGTGCTTGACGATGAGAGGCTAAAGGGTGAGAGAGAGGGATATTTTGATGAGTTATTAGAGCGACTTAGAGATATTCGCTCAAGTAAAGCGAGAATCTACGCTCAAATCTTAAAAATCTATGCGACCGCAATTGATTATGATAAAAATTCTGCAATCACGCAAGAGTTATTCAAAACCATACAAAACAAACTGCATTATTCTGCACATGGGCATACGGCAAGTGAGCTGATTTATCAAAGGGCAGATTCTAATAAGCCTAATATGGGACTTACAAATTTTAAGGGCACTATACCAACAAAAAAAGAAAGTGAGATTGCTAAAAACTATCTCAAAGAAGATGAGCTAGAGGCTTTAAACAGAATCGTTAGTGCATATTTTGAATTTGCAGAGCTTAGTGCGCTAAATCGTGAAACAAAAACAATGCAAGAACATTTGGATAAACTCAATAGTTTTTTAGAGTTTAGTGGAAGAGAGGTTTTACAGAATGCTGGGAATATCTCACACGAAAAAGCTATGCAAAAAGCACACAAAGAATACAATCTTTATAAACAAAAAACTAAAGAAGAAGTAGAAATCGCCTATGAGAATTTTTGCACAAAGACTAAAGCATTGAAGGGTAAAAATGGCTAAAGCAAAACACAACACAAAATCATCACAAAAAGAACTGCTTCTCAAAGATATTATCGCCCCAAAGATTCAAGATTACGAATCACTTTTTGCAAATCTTGACTTTAATAGCTTTTCTTATGATATTACTTTGCAAGATTATCAAATAGCCGCGCTTAAAAGTGCTATTACGACTTTAAAGCTTTATTTACACGATAGTGAAACATTGTATCAAAGCTATTTAGACGCACAAACAGGGATTCCTCTTAAAGACAAGATACAAAAAGAGACAATCAATACTGCGAGTTTTTGGATGGCAACAGGAAGCGGTAAAAGTATCGTGATGATAAAGCTTATCGCCCTTTTACAACATCTTTTTGTCCAAAAAGAACTTCTGCAAAAGCCCATTATGCTCCTTGTCCCTAATGATAAGATTTTGGAGCAATTCAAAAATCATATCCGTGAGTATAATGCTTATCAAAGCGAGAATATTATTATGAAAGATTTAAAAGATTATGAAAGCACGATAGCACATACTTCGTTACTTGATGATAGCATTATCTTTATCGGACGCAGTGATTTACTTGAGACAAGCGAAAATGTGGGTAAAGATTCTAAAGCAAAGCGACTAAATTATAAAAACTTTTTGAATGAACAGGGTTGGATTGTCTTGCTTGATGAAGCTCATAAGGGTGATTATACTGATTCTGTGCGTAAAAGCTATATTAGAGAACTTGCAAGAGGAATAGAGAGGGAATCCTCAAATCCTAAAGGTTTCATCTTTAATTTTTCTGCAACTTTCAGTGATAGCTTTGACTTGCAAACTTGTGTGTTTAATTATAATTTAGAAAAATTCAATCGTGAGGGTTATGGAAAAAATATCGCAGTTTTGGATTCTGATTTGAAATCTTTTAAAGATACACAAAATCATGAGGAACAAATCATAAGAATTTTAGAGAGTTTTATTCTCTTCTGTGCCATTAAACAACATAAGCAAAAAATCCTATCAAACTTTAGTAATTTTGCAGAATCTAAAAAGCATAAACTCCAATATCATAATCCGCTTATTATCGCAGTGGCTGATAAGGTTAATACCAAAGATGCGGGAATAAGGCTGTATTTTGAAGCAATTTTGAGTATTCTTAAATTGGATAGAGATATTACAGAGATTGCAAAAAGCCTCTCTGAAAAGCTCCAAAATCAAGTTTTGTATTTTGAAAGCATTAGCTTTGATAAGGAGTTTTTAGAATGTATAGCGGCAATAGATTCTAAAATTTTAAGGAAAGAAATCTTTTATGCTAACGAAACTTCAGCGGTTGAAGCTTGTAAGATTAAAGGCAACAATAAAGAGCTTTGCTTTAAGAGTAAGAATGCGGATAAGCCCTTTTTGCTTTTAAATATTGGCAGTATTAAAGAGTGGGAAAAGCAATATTTGCTTGAGCTTGGCATTGAAAGTGGAGAAGACATTACAAGCGGATATTTTCAAAGTATTAATGAGAGCAATTCGCCGATACAAATTATGATGGGAAGCAGAGTTTTTAGCGAGGGTTGGGATAGTAATCGCGTGAATTTGATTTGTTTTATTAATATCGGCAGTAAAAATGCTAAAAAGTATGTGCTGCAAACCATTGGTAGAGGTGTGAGGATTGAACCTTTTAGGGGAGTGAGAAAAAGGCTTGAAAAATGCCAAAGTTTGGAGTATCAGACAAAAGAGAGTTTGTGCAAAGGAAGTTTGGGTATAGAGACACTTTTTATTATGGCAAGTCAAAATACGGCAATTGAAGGGATTTTGGAGGGGTTAGAGGATTTTATTCAGACAAAACCCTTAAATGGATTTGTCAAAAGCAAAACTTTTGAACCTTTGCTTGTGCCTAAATATAAAGATTCTAGTGAGCTAAGGAAAACCTATAAAATCTCGCAACAAGATTTTGAGAATCTACAAAACTATATAGAATCTTTTGATGAAGATGTGCTGTTGTTGCACGAAAATATCCAAGCTAAAGATTTGGGATATTCTATACTTTTAAAAATACACGAGAAAAAGGGCATTGAAATCTTTGGGGACACCAAGACTTTAGAGGCAAAAAATGCTCTAAAAACGCTCAATCATTTCTTCCAATCTCCGAGCAAAATTTTTGAGAGATTTGAGCCTTTGAGTGATGAAATTTGTCATTATCAGAAATTTAGCTCCACGCTTGATATTATGATAGTGGAAGAAATGAATAAAAGAATCAAAGAACTCATATTGGCAAAAAATAGCGAAACAAAGGAAGAATTAGAGCAAAAAGGCGTCCTCAAAGAATATATAGACACCATCTTACAATCACTGCAAGAACAGAAAACCGCTGAAGTTTATGGCTATATATTAGATTCTACCTTGCAAGAACATTATTATAATCCTTTGGTGATTGATAAGGCAAATAAAGGCGAGATTATCTATGCGATAAAAGAGCAAAGCGAAATAGAATTTATAGAAGATTTACAAAAGTATGTAAAAAATAAAGATAATGCCCTAAAAGAGTATCAATGGTGCTTTAGTCGGATTGTAGAAAATGTGGATTCTATTTTTATCCCATATTTTGATGAAGAAATTCAAGAAATGCGTAAATTCTATCCTGACTTTATCTTTTGGTTCAAACACAAGCAAACACAAGAATATAAAATCTTTTTCATTGACCCAAAAGGTTTGCGACATACAGACAATGCTCGTTATAAGCTCAAAGGTTTTAAAAATATTTTCAATAAGGATTCATTAAAGCTTGATGCCTTAAACATAAAAGTCTTGTTGTTTTACTACAATAAACAAAATTATCCGATTGAGGGCATGGAAGAGTATATCAAATCTAGCATTGCAGGCATATTTGATTAAAAAGGGGATAAGTATGGCAAAAGATATGCACACTGAAGAATGGGAGAGCGCAACATTAACTAAGTTAGCGGTATTTGAACAATATATCCATGATTGGCTCAATGTAACTTTAAATTATCAAAGAGGCTTGAAATTTAACACCTTAGAAATCTATGATTTATTTTGTGGTAGTGGATATGATGGGGTAAAAATCCATAAAGGCTCACCACTTCGCATTCTTGATGCAGTGTTAAAAAGAAATCGTAAAGAAAAAACAATAAAAATCTATTTGAATGATAATGATAAAAATAAGATTGAGCGGCTAAAGCAAATTATCCAACAAGAATATCCCAATTTAGAGGAACAAAATATAAAACTTCAATACACTTCTATTAATACCAAAGACTACAAAATACATTCGGGAAATTACTATAAACTCATCTTTTTAGATCAATATGGAATCCAACATGTTAATAAAATTGAGGAGTTTTTAATGAAGGGAACAGATTTATTAGTTTTTATTTCTTCGGGACATGTTAGAAGGTTTGTAGAAGATGAAGGTTTTAAAAAATATATAGATTCGCGTTTTATATCTAAACAAGATTTTGAGGGCAAATCAAACTATGAAACACATCGAGTTATCACACAATATTTTAAACAAAAATTCTCCCAATCTTTCATTTCTCCTTTCTCATTAGTTAAAGATAATGGAAATATTAATGGACTGATTTTTATTTCTTCACACCAAAAAGGACAGGAGCAATTTTTAAAAACTGCTTGGAAAATAGATGGTGATTTTGGTGAGGGAAATAAAAATATTGATAGAGATATCACGAAAGAAAAAGGCACTTTGTTTTATGATAAAGATGCGGTAAGTGAAAAAGAGAAAAGATACAAAGAACTTTTAGTTGATTATTTGAAAGAATGTAGAAGCAATATTGATATAAAAACCTTTGGGTTAGATAATGGTTTTTTAGCAAAACATACGAATGTAATATTGCAAGATATAAAAAATAACTTGCAATTACAATATTATAATAATGCAAAATCTGGATTTCATTTAGATGATGACAAATTGAAAGTTAAAGTAAGATATATCAAATGAAACCCACCAAGATTGAATGGACACAAGCAAGTTGGAATCCAACGATTGGTTGCAATAAAGTAAGTGATGGTTGCCAAAATTGCTATGCAGAAGTTATGGCAAAGCGACTCCAAGCTATGGGCAACAAAGACTATCAAGAAGGATTTAAATTTAAAATGCTAGAACAGCGTCTTGATGAACCACTCAAAAACAAAAAACCTACACTTTATTTTGTAAATTCTATGAGTGATTTATTTCATGAAAAAATGCAAGTTGAATTTTTAGATAAAATTATGCAAGTAATACAAGCTACTCCACAACATCAATATCAGATTCTCACAAAACGACCGCACAGAATGTTTGAATATTTTGAGGGCAAAAAATATTCTCAAAATCCTATTTCAAATCAAGAAAATAAAAAAATTTTTGGCGGTGGCATTATGCATGATATTCCCCCCAATGCTTGGCTTGGCACGACTACAGAATCTAGTCGTGTCAAAGAGAGAATCAACATCATTCGCCCCCTAAAAGCAAATGTCAAATGGCTTTCAATCGAACCCTTGCTTGATGATATAGGAGAGCTTGATTTAAGTGGGATTGATTGGGTGATTGTCGGAGGTGAAAGTGGTTTTAGGGCAAGAGCAATGCAAGAATCTTGGGTTCTTAAGATTCAAAAACAATGCAAAGAACAAAATGTTGCCTTTTTCTTTAAGCAATGGGGAACTTGGGGGAGTGATGGCATAAAACGCAATAAAAAAGACAATGGTGCAATGTTAAATGGCAAGCTTTATAGAGAATACCCAAAGATTGCTACCCAAACGATAAGGCAACTTTTTAATGACTAAATAAAATCAAGGAGATATAATGCCCACCCACCCATTCCAGCCTAGTGGTTTGAATGCAGATTCTAAAACCCTCATTCTTGGCTCTTTTCCCTCTGTTGCCTCGCGGGAAATGGGATTCTATTATGCACATCCACAAAATCGTTTCTGGAAAGTGTTGGGGACATTGTTTGATGATAAGAGTATCGCACAAAATCTCGCCCCAAACCCCGCTTCACTCAAACATACGAAACAAAAGACAATCACAAGCCCTGAAAATCAAGCCTTAATAAACAACATCGCCGCCAAAACCGCATTTTTACAATCCCATTCCCTCGTGCTGTGGGATATTGTGCAAACCTGTGAGATTATCGGCTCAAGCGATAGCAGCCTCAAAAATATTGCGTTCAATGACATCTTTGTGCTGCTTAGTTCAAGCAAGATTAAGACTATTTGTCTCAATGGCACAAAAGCAAGTGCACTTTTTCAAAAATATTGCAAGAATCTCGACTTTCCGCTCACAGCCCAAACCAAAGAATATTATAAAATCCTTATCCCCCCACCCTCTTTTTCACAAAAATTCAACCGCAATATCAGCTTCTTTTCTCTGCCCTCAACCAGCCCCACAAACGCCAAAACTAACCTTCAAAAACTTCTCATTTCGTGGCAAATTCTGCTATACTTCGGCATTCGTTTAAGGGAGCAATGATGATTAGATTTTATGATAGCAAACAAAAAGAAAAGGTTGAATTTATACCGATTAATCCTAAGGAAGTGCGGATTTATGTCTGTGGTCCGACGGTTTATGATGATTCGCATTTAGGACACGCAAGAAGTGCGATTGTGTTTGATTTGTTGCGCAAACTTCTGCGTGAATGCGGTTACTCCGTGAAGTTTGCCAAAAATTTCACCGATATTGACGATAAAATCATCAACAAATCCCTACAAAGTGGCTTAAGCGTGGAATCCATCACGCGAACTTACACTCAAAAATACTTGGACGAAATGGAATCCCTAGGCGTGGAACGCGCGGATATTGAGCCAAAAGCGACGCAGAGTTTGGATAGCATTTGTGCGATGATTCAGGTTTTGTTGGATAAAGGATTCGCCTATCAAACCCCCAATGGCGATGTGTATCTTTCTGTGGATAAAGACGCTAAATATGGCGATTTAAGCGGTAGAATCCTTGAAGCAGAATCCCAAAGTAGAATCCAAAATAACGAGCAAAAGCACGATGTCAAAGATTTTGCCTTGTGGAAAAGCTACAAAGGCGTTGATGATGTGGGTTACGATTCTCCCTTTGGCAAAGGGCGTCCGGGTTGGCATATTGAATGTAGTGCGATGATTAAGGAACATTTGGCTTTTGAAGGTGAATATGCGATTGATATTCACGGAGGTGGGGCGGATTTGCTCTTCCCGCACCATGAAAACGAAGTGTGTCAAACGCGCTGTGCTGATGGGCAGACTTTGGCGAAATACTGGATACACAACGGGTTTGTAACCATTAATGGCGAAAAAATGGCGAAGTCGCTAGGAAATAGCTTTTTTATCAAAGATGCTCTGAAAAATTACGATGGAGAGATTTTGCGATTCTATCTTTTAAGCACACATTACCGAGCAGGGCTAAACTTTGCCGAAGAAGATTTGCTTAGCTCCAAGAAGCGTTTGGATAGAATCTATCGCCTAAAAAAGCGCGTGGCACAGATTCTGCAAACACAAGGTAAAACGATTCAAGAAATAGAATCCCAAAATGCAAATTCCCAAAATAATCCAAAAACTCCGAACAATGCAGAATCCCAAAATGATTTTAGGAAAGCATTTTTGGGAAGCTTAAGCGATGATTTGAATATTTCTAAAGCCCTAAGTGTGCTAGATGAATTTATCGCCCATGCCAACGAAATGCTAGATAATAAACAAAAAGATAAGATTCCGCAGATTTTAGCGAATCTCTCGCTTGTGGTAAGAGTGCTAGGCGTGGGCTCTAAAGACGCTTTTCTTTACTTCCAGCTTGGCGTGGATAAAGAAAAACGCGCAGAGATTGAAGCACAGATTCAAAAACGCGCAGAATACAAAAAAGCAAAAGACTTCCCAAATGCCGATAGAATCCGCGAAGAGTTAAGGGCGGCTGGAATTGAAATTATGGATACGCCCAATGGTTGCGAATGGGAAAAAATATGGGACATTTAGATTTTATTAGTCTCTTTGGGATTGCGCTTGTTGGGGGATTTGGGCATTGTATTGGAATGTGTGGTGGAATCGTTTTAGCGTTTAGCGGGAAATTGGTAGACCAAAACATCAGCAAAGCGCGTATGATAGGATTCCATTTGCTCTATAATCTCGGGCGCGTCAGCACTTATGTGATGCTTGGGGCTTTAGTAGGTATGCTTGGAAGTATGTTTAGCTTAAATGGCACTTTGCGCGGTGCATTGTTTGTGGGAGCTGGTGCTTTGATGATGTTTGCGGGGCTTTCGCTTTTGGGTAAGCTAAGATTCCTAACAATTCTAGAACGCTCCGTGCAAAATTCTAAGTGGTATCAGCAGGGATTCCATAATGCCTTAAGTCTCAAAAGCCCTTTAAGTCTTTATTTGCTTGGAATCCTAAATGGCTTGTTGCCCTGTGGCTTTGTGTATGCGTTTCTCTTTAGTGCCGCTGCGTCTGCGAGTATTTTTAAAGGCGCATTGGTAATGCTTGTCTTTGGGCTTAGCACAATCGTGCCTTTGCTTATATTTGGAATCGTGGCAAATACGATTCTAAATCAAACATTTTGGCGCAAGTTCGCAATGAGCCTTGCCGCACTTGCGATTGTTGTGTTTGGAATCTTGATGATAGAAAAGGGTGTGAAATTTTTAAACAATCCCCAAATGGCGCACAAAATGCACTCTATGACGCACGATTCTGCAATTCCGCCTATGCACAATCATAATTCAGAACAAAGAGATTCTGCTTCAAATCAAGGAGATTCCATGCAAATGGAATCTCATCAGAAGGATTCCGCGCATTTTTCAGATGAAGCAGAATTGCAAATGCACCCAAAGGATTTGGAGCATAAAGATTCTACACAATCCCAAATGTGCCATTAAAATGCAATAAAAAGTTGCAAAGTGTAGAATCTTAAAGGCTAAAAGAGAGGTTTGATTTGGGGTTTGTTGGATTTGGTTTGATAAAAAACAAAATATTTGCTTAAAAAGTCTATTTTTTAAGCCAAAATTGCATACTATTAGCAATGCGAGTTTCAGTTTAGAGTTTTGGAGTAATGATGAATTTGATGAAAATGATTCGCCCATTTTTTGCCACGGTGATTGCCGGTATTGAAGTGGATCACAAGCTGTGTAGTATTGCGGTGAATTTTTACCGCAGAGGGCAACTTTTGGAAACTCAAATCAAAGAATTTAAAACCAATCCGGGCGAATTGCCTATCCAAGCGGTGCGTTATATCAAAAAGATTCGCGCCAAAAATCCTTTTACTTATGTTTCAACCCTTTCTTATTCCATTACACAAGGCGTGATTAACTCAGACAAAGAAGAAGATTTCCAAAAACATGGCGTGAATTGCAACGAAATTGTTTATAAGAGATTTGATAATAATTGGTCTGTTTATGTCCCTAACGAGGGAGTTGCAGAGACTAAAAAACGCTTTTTAAAGCTGGGCGCGGATTTTGTTATTTCTCCTTTTATGATATTGTATCGTTTGGCTAAGGATACTTTTCAGGATTCTTGTAAACTTTATGTGCTTTTCCAACGCTCCAATATGACTTTGATTGTTACTAAACAAGACGCGGGTGTTTTGTTTGGCGGTTATTATGTGCTAGAGAGTGAGATTGATTTGGGATTATCTGTCGTGAAGCATTCCTTAAGTGAAGATGAGGATGATATACGCAAAACCGATATTGAATCGGATTTGCAAAACGAGCTAAGCAGTATTGAAAATGTCGTGGATTTGGAGAGTGAAAGCAGTAATGACGATGAGCTGATTAAGGTTTTAAAAAACGATGAGGGAGATGAGGGGTCGCACGAGGATGATGAAGAATCTTCAAAAGGCGATGATTTGGACGATTTTTCGCGTATTAACACCGCTGCGAAATTTATCCAATCCGCTCTTAATGAGTTTTATAGTAATGAACTCTATAACAGCGAATTTATCAATCAAATCGTGATTTTCAACCCCCACGATATTGCGCAAGAAACACTCCAACAAATCCAACAAATCACAATGCTAGAAGTGCAGATTCTATCTTGTGATATTTCCAAAGAACTAGCCAATTTGGGTTATGAATCTTATAAGTTTTTTGAATCAAAAGGGCAAGTATGAATTATAGTTTCACGCAACCCGGCAAAAAAACAATTTTAAAAAAAGTTTCGCGCATTTGGTGGGGTTATATTTTCTTGACGCTTTTTATTTTTGCAGGTTTTGTGGCAATGCTAAAAGTGCAAGGATATTTTATGCAACAAAACGAAAAAGCTGCGTTAGAAGCACAGCAGCAAATGCTCAAACAAATCAAAGAATATCAAGAAATGATGATTATAGAGGAAGAAAAAGTGCAATTTGAAGCCTATGCGGTCAATCAAAACAAAATGCTACAAGAGAGCGTGGAGAATCTTTTTGATTTGATTCCAGAGCAAATTACATTGAACAAAATTCAAATGGAACAATACCAACTCACGCTTTATGGCACAACGCCTTCAAAGCAAATTTATACTTTCTTGCTTGAAGTGCCGCTCCGCTCAATATTCAATCAAAGTCGCGCGGATTTTTATATGTTGCCAAATGGTTGGTATAATTTCGTTTCTATTAGCAAATTAAACCAAGAGGAAGTGCAATAATGAGGGCGTTTTTTGCACAAATTGATTGGATTCGTAATACTTTTTTCTTTGTTTTTTACTTTTTTATGGTGATTGGAGTTTTCCTTGCTGTGGTCAAGCCACAATTAGATATTTTCCGCAAAACCAATGCCCAATATCGCAAAGAACTTTATGTGCAAAGTCAAGTGGAATCCCAACGCGATGCAGAAATGCAAAAGCTTATCAATTATCAAAATCAAAATGCACGCACGCTTCGGGGCTTTGAACATCAAATCACACAAAGAGAGATTGAAGAAAAGCTAAGGATTATCTTTGAAAATGTTGGTGTTGTGGCAGATGGAACGCCGATTTTAGAGGGTAAATACCTTAAGCAAAGATTCGTGATTAGCGGTCGTTTGCAAAATATTCATAAGCTCAAAGAAGCTCTTAAAATGACGCAATCTATGCCCGGCATTGTGCGGTTTAATTTCCCGATTCATATTGAAAGAGAGGGTGCGGAGTTAGTTTTCTCTTTCCGATTGGACGCTTATTTTTTAAATCTCTAATTCAACGCACTAAATCAATATTTTTCGCATTTTTGAAACATTTTTTCAAAGGCGCGTTTGGCTTTAAAAATAGAATCTTTATCTTGTGTGATGAGAAATGTTTCATAATTGGTTTCAAATGCGCTTTTAGACCAATTTGCAGAGCCTAAAACAAGGGCATTTTCATCGCTGATTGCCATTTTCATATGCATTAACCCGCGAAATTTGCGATTCTCTGAAAGTTCTCCTTCAAGCAAACAAGTTTCTATGTTTTTAAGCTTTGCAAGATAGCCAATAGTGGATTTGTTGGCGTTTTGATTGCTTTTTTTATCATAAACGATTCTCACTTTAACGCCTTTTTTGGCAATATCACGAATTGCCTTGCTGATTTCGCGGTTGGTGAAGCTGTAAATCGCGACATCTAATGTTTTTTGTGTGTTAGAGATAGTGGAAATGAGCGTTTTGAAAGCTTTATCTTGTTCTTGTGGCATAAAATAAAGTGTGTCTGCATAGGAAAAACCAACCAATAAACCTGCAAAAATTCCAAGAATTGCTAAAACTTTTTTAAACATTAAAAGTTCCTTGTAAAATTAAGATACAAATTGCTAGAATTTTAGCAATTCTTTGTTTAAAAGAGCAAACAAAGCCAAAATTTGGAAGCACGGAGTATCCAATGAAACTATATCTTATCAATAAGAATCCCATTATTAGCAAACTCGTAGCATTGAGCGTGGCTAAACTTGGCATTGAGATAGAAGAATCCCACGAGATAAGTTTGAATCGGGGCGCAGAAATTGTATTGATTGATGATGAATGTTTTGAGCAAGAATTGTTTGACTCTTACAAGAGGGAAAATCCCGAAACAAAATTTGGATTATTTTATGCCAAATCCACAGAGCGTTTGGAGGGGTTTAATGAATATATCCAAAAGCCATTTTTACCAACAGACCTTGTGAAAATATTGAGCAAGATTTCTGGAATCACACCTATTGATAATTCACACGCACATAAGGCAGAGAATGAAGACGCATTAGACCTTGGAGACGAATCCTTAGAGGGCTTAGATGAAGAGCTTGATTTATCCGGGTTTGATGATTTGCAGTTAGATGATGACGAAGTAGGCGCGGGTGATGCGCAACTAGACTTTGGCGCGGAAGAGAGCGAAGAGGGCATAGAAGAAGCCGTAGATTCTGGCGATGAACAGCTAGACTTTGGCGCGGCAGAAGGGATAGAAGAAGCAGCGCAAACAGCGGGTGATGAACAGCTAGACTTTGGCGCGGAGGATTCGGAAGATTTGCAAGAAGAATCGCAAGATTTAAATGTGCTAGATAAAGGCGATGTGGAAGAGATTAAAGACTTGCTATCCGATGAAGATTCTAAAGAAGAATCCAAAGAGGAAGCACTAGATTTAGGCAAAGAATTTGATGTTGGTGACGATTCTAGTGCGGGTGATGATTTGGATTTTGGGGATTTGACAGCAGAGCTTGATAAGATTGGTGCAGAAGAAGAAAATGAGGAATCTTCAGAGGATTTGCAACTAGAGAATTTGGAAGTAGAAGATGATATTCGCGCCAATAGCGCAGATTTTGCAACAACAGAGGGAACGGAAGATTTTGATTTTGGGGATTTGGATTTGGGCGAGACAGAAAATCAAGAATCTAAAGATTCCTTAGAAATGAAAGAATCCCTAGAAGAAGAAGCGACAGAACCGAATCTAGCACAAGATTCACAACCAGCAGAATCGGATATGGATTTGGAGAGTTTGACAAATGATTTAGATTTGGGTGGTGATTTGGGCGATGTTGGTTTGGATAATTTAGCGGAGGCGCAGGATTTAGGCGATTCTGATTCTAATTTAGAATCCAATGATTTAGGAAATTTGGGCGATTTGGCAGATTTTGGAGGAGAGGCAGAATCTAGCGAGATTTCTGATGAATCTTCTAATGGGTTAGAGGATTTAAAAGATTTGGATTTAGGGGATTTATCTAGTGAGGGTAAATCAATCGGAGAGGAAGCAGTAGAGACTGCGAATGCGGATTTGGACTCTTTAGGGGATTTGGGAGATTCACAGGATTTAGGCGAAGCGCAGGAATCTGAAGAATCCGAAGACGCGCAAGAATTGGATTTAGGTGAGATTGTGGATTCTAGTGATTTAGGTGAAGAATCGCCAATCTCGGAAGTCGCTTTTGATGAGGATTTGGGAGAATCTCAAGTAGAATCTGAACTATCAGATGCGACCCAAGCGGAATCTTTGGAATCTGATTTGGATTTAGGAGAGGATTTAGGCACAGAGAGTGCAGAAGTAGAAGCTTTGGAATCCTCACAACCTAATGAGCCTAGCGAATCTACATTAGGCGGTTTGGACGATTTTGATAGTTTAAGTGCGGAGGGTATGAGTGAGGCTTTAGGAGAACCCATCGTTAAAGCCCCAAATCCTGCACCTATCGTGCCTAATGACCAAAGCAATTCGGATTCTGCACTGCCAAGCAATATTCAGGCAAATTCTTTAGAATCTTTAATTAGCGTATTGCAAGGGCTACAAGCGCAGAATCTTAAAGACTTATTAAGTGGTGCGACGATTAATATCAACATTCAATTCCCTAAGAAAGATTAGAATCTATGAAGCATAAAGGAGCGATTCTAATCCTCTCTGGTCCTAGCGGAGCGGGAAAAAGCTCATTGTATAAGATTCTAGCTAAAGAGTTTCCCAATCATTACTTTTCTATTTCTTCTACAACGCGCTCCAAACGCGAGGGCGAAGTGGAGGGAGTGCATTATCATTTCATAGACAAAGCAACTTTTGAATGCGGAATCCAAAAGGGAGAATTTTTAGAATGGGCAGAGGTGCATGGAAACTATTATGGCACTTCCAAAAAGCAAGTTTTAGAGGCATTAAATGAGGATAAACTCGTGATTTTTGATATTGATGTGCAAGGACAGGCAAACCTTAAAAAATCTTTCCCTAATCATACGACAAGTGTTTTTATCACAACTCCTAGCAAAAGCATTTTATCGCAACGCCTTAAAGGGCGCGGGAGCGATAATGCAGAGGTGATTGAAAAACGATTGGAAAATGCGCTAGATGAGGTGAAAAACCTCGCCAATTTTGATTATTTGATTCTCAATGAAAATTTAGAGGATTCCGCAAAAAAGCTTATTTGTATCGCAAAAAGCGCGTTTTGCAAAGCAAGTTTGTATGAAATACAGCCTTTTTTGCAAAATTGGGAAAAATAAATTTTCTAGCAGTTTAAGTCATAAAACGCTAAAATTACCAAATTTTTCCAAAATGCAAAAGGGATTCTATGCCAAAACGAAATGATATTCAAACGATTCTTTTGATTGGTTCAGGACCAATCGTGATTGGACAAGCGTGTGAGTTTGACTATTCTGGCACACAAGCCGCAAAAACGCTTAAAGAGTTGGGTTATAAAGTTGTTTTGATTAACTCTAATCCAGCGACGATTATGACAGACCCGGAGTTTGCCGACCGCACTTATATTGAACCCATTACAGAAGAATTGGTTGCCGATATTATCCAAAAAGAAAAAGTTGATGCAATTTTGCCTACAATGGGAGGACAAACTGCGCTCAATATCGCAATGACAATGTTTGAAAAAGGTATGCTAAAAGGTGTGCAATTCCTCGGGGCGAAGCCAGAAGCGATTAAAAAAGGCGAAGATAGACAGGCTTTCAAAGAGGCAATGTTAAAAATCGGTATGGATTTGCCGAAATCTCGCTATGCTTATACTTTAGATGAGGCGTTAGAGGCGGCAAAAGAGATTGGATTCCCTTTGATTATCCGCGCAAGTTACACTCTAGCAGGTGGGGGAAGTGGTGTTGCGTATAATATTGATGAGTTTAAGAATCTCGCCCAAAATGGTTTAGAGATTAGCCCAATAGGCGAAATTTTGATTGAAGAATCCTTGCTTGGTTGGAAAGAATTTGAAATGGAGGTGATTCGCGATAGCGCGGATAACTGCATTATTGTTTGCAGCATTGAAAATTTAGACCCAATGGGTGTGCATACGGGGGATTCCATCACGATTGCACCAGCACTCACACTCACAGATAAAGAATACCAACGAATGCGTGATGCTTCTTTCGCGATTTTGCGCGAGATTGGGGTGGATACGGGCGGAAGCAATGTGCAGTTTGCGATTAATCCAACCACAGGCAGAATGACCGTGATTGAAATGAATCCCCGCGTTTCCCGCTCTTCTGCACTTGCTTCTAAAGCAACAGGCTATCCGATTGCCAAAGTCGCTACCTTACTTGCGGTGGGCTTTACTTTAGATGAAATCAAAAACGATATTACAGGAACTCCTGCGAGTTTTGAACCTAGCATTGATTATATTGTAACTAAAATCCCTCGCTTTACTTTCGAAAAATTCCCTCAAGCGGATTCCACGCTAACAACTTCAATGAAATCTATCGGTGAAGTGATGGCGATTGGCACGACTTTCAAAGAATCTTTACAAAAAGCACTCAATAGCCTAGAGACAGGAATTTTTGGTTTCACTCCTATCAGTAGTGATTTAAGCGAGATTCAACGCGAAGTGCGTCGTCCCAATGCGGAGCGTTTGCTTTATGTCGCCGATGCGTTTCGCTGTGGAACAAGTGTAGAGGAAGTGCAAAAATGGTGCAAAATTGATTTTTACTTCCTTAATGAAATTGCGCAAATTATTGCGCTAGAGAAGCAAATCACTTTTGAAAAATTAAATGACGCAGAGTTTTTGCGATTGGTCAAAAGAAGCGGTTTTAGTGATAGAATGCTTGCCTTTTTGATTAATAAAAGCGAATCTTTAGAATTGCGCGAGGAAGATATTTATGCTTTGCGTCAAAAGGCAAATATCACGCTAGAATATAATGAAGTAGATACTTGCGCGGCGGAGTTTGCGACAAAAACGGCGTATTTGTATTCTGTGATTCCTTTTGAAAAAGCAAATGAAGAATCCCAAAATACTCCACAATCTAGCAAGAAAAAAGTGCTAATCATCGGTGGGGGACCTAATCGTATCGGGCAGGGAATAGAGTTTGATTATGCTTGTGTGCATGCAAGTTTTGCATTGCGTGATATGGGCTATACAAGCATTATGTATAATTGCAATCCAGAAACCGTCAGCACAGATTATGACACGAGCGATGTGCTGTATTTTGAGCCCATTACTTTTGAACATGTGCGAAGCGTGATTGAGCGGGAAAAACCTGATGGAATCATCGTGCATTTTGGAGGGCAAACGCCTTTGAAACTCGCTAAAAAGCTTACCAAAATCGGCGCGAAGATTATCGGGACGAGTGCGAGAACGATTGATATTGCAGAAGATAGAGAGAAGTTTGCAAAATTTGTAGAAGAAAATGGATTGATTCAGCCCCAAAATGGCACAGCTTATACCAAAGAAGAAGCGATAACAATCGCCCAAAATATCGGTTTCCCTGTGCTTGTGCGTCCAAGCTATGTTTTGGGTGGTCGTTCTATGCGGATTGTTTATAATGTGGGTGAATTGCAGAATTATATGAGTGAAGCGATAAGTGTGAGCGAGGATAGTCCGGTGCTGATTGACAAATTCCTAAATAATGCCATTGAATTAGATGTGGATATTATTTGTGATGGCAAGGAAGTCTATATCGCAGGGATTATGCAGCATATTGAAGAGGCGGGAATCCATAGTGGCGATTCTGCTTGTTCTTTGCCTACGATTAGTTTATCCAAAGAACGCATTAAAGAAGTAGAAGAAACGACAGCAAAAATCGCTAGGAATCTCGGGGTTGTTGGTTTAATGAATACGCAATACGCAATCTTTGAAAATACGCTTTATCTTATTGAAGTCAATCCTCGCGCTTCACGCACCGTTCCTTTTGTTAGCAAGGCAACAGGGATTCCACTTGCCAAAGTCGCAACCGATGTAATGATTAATGGTGACTTAAAATCCGCACTCAAACGATATGACAGATTCCAAAAAACAGAATTTAAAGAGGGGCTTTATAAGCCAAAAGATTCCAAACATATTGCGGTCAAAGAATCCGTCTTTCCATTTAACAAGCTCAATGGCGCGGTAATGGTGCTAGGTCCTGAAATGCGTTCTACAGGCGAAGTTATGGGGATTAGCGAGAGTTTTGGGCTAAGCTTTGCTAAAAGTCAGCTTGCTTGTAAAAACTCACTTCCAACGCAAGGAAAAGTCTTCATCTCATTAAGGACTTTGGATAAACCCCAAGCGATTCCTTTGGCGAAAGATTTGCTAAGCTTTGGCTTTCATCTTTGTGCAACAAAAGGCACAGCAGAGATTCTACAAAACGCAGGAATCCCGTGCGAGGAGGCATTAAAGATTAGTGAGGGGCGTCCAAATATCGGGGATATGCTTGCTAATAGAGAGATTGCTTTGGCGATTAATACAAGTGATGAGGCTTCTAGCAAAGATGATACCGATAAGATTCGCACACAAGTTTTGCGTCATAATGTGCCTTATTTTACTACGATTGAAGCGGCGCGTGTCGCAGTGTGTGCGATTGCTGAATTAAAATCTTATAGCCCTAATGTTGCTAAGGCGATTCAGGATTATTTAGCTTAATGAGAGAGGAATCGCAAAAGGAGCAATTTAGCAAGGAGTGGTGGGTAGCGCATACGCCTGTATTTTTGGCTCAAAGCGATACAACGGCGGGATTTTTGTGCGCAGATTTTACAAAACTCAATGCTATTAAAGGGCGCGCCAAGCTCCAAAATGTGCTTTTAACACTAGATTCTTTGGAGAAACTCAAAAATCTCGTGCGTCCTCCTGCAAAATACAAAAACAAAATCCGCAAAAGTACAAAAAACACCTTTATTTACAGAGGAAAACACGCATTAATGCTTGAAAATCCTTGCAATGCCAATCTTGCGATTCGTGTGGTGCGCAAAGGAAATGTTGGCAAAGAATCGCAAGAGGCTTCCCATAGTGATTTTCTGCAGTTTTTTCCTTATTTGTTTTCAAGTTCTGCAAACGCGCACAAATGTAAATTTGATTTGGATTTCGCGTGTGGCAATGCAGATATTATTGTGCTAGATAAACGCGGTTTGCAAGAATCCAATCCCTCCAAAATCTATAAAGTCTCTAATGTTAATCTCAAATGTGTAAGGTGAGTGAATGAAAGTTGCGTCTTCAATGATTGTTAGTTTTATGCTTGTTTTTTTGCTGTTTGCTGTTTTTTGGGCGACAATTTTTAGCGGATATATCCAATATTATGGTATTAGCGTTTTTTTTAATCCATTTTTTTTTAATGTTTTTAACCCCATTGCGTTTTTGCTGTTGGTTGCCATCTTTGGAATTGGGTTTGCGATTCCATTTGTGGAGAAGATTTTTAAGATTCTTTTTGTGGTTTTATTAGGCAGTGCGGTTTTGTTGTTTTTCCCAAGTTTAGGAAAAGCAGCAGGAGAGATTTTTTTGGCAAAGGATTATACTTTAAGTATTGCTGGAGAAATGCAGAGTATTCGCGGATTATATGAAGATGCGCGTTATATTGTTTATTTAAGTGAGGATTCAGAAGACTTTGAAACGCGCAAAAGGAATCTCGTTTATTATGAGAAACCTAATGCAGAATAAAAGGCGTGTCTTGATAAACAGAGAAGTTTAGCCAATTTGCAAAAAGCATACTAGCACTTGAACGCCAAATAAACATTGGATTTTGATTTTCATTATAATAATGATAGGGTGGGGCGATTTCTAGCCCTTGATTTAAATCACGCTTATATTCCAAGTCTAGCGTTTCTTTGGAATATTCAGGGTGTCCTAAGATGAAAAAGTCTTTTTCGTCCTTTAATGCCGCGATTCCGCTTAATTCACCTTCAAGTAGAATTTTTAGATTTTTGTTGTTTCTGACTTGCGATTCGTTGATTCCAGAATGCCTTGAATGTGGAATCTTAACGATTTCATCTAAGCCATTGAGCAACAAATCCTTTTCTACCCAAAAATGTTCAAAAACGCCAAAGAGTTTGGAATCCAAAGGAATCTTTTGGATATTGTGGAAATAATGCAGTCCTGCCATTGCTCCCCAACAAAGATACAACGAGCTTGTGCAATTTGTTTTTAGGAAGTCCATAATGCGCGTAAATTCTCCCCAATATTTCACTTCTTCAAAGTCTAAATGCTCTATGGGCGCACCTGTAACAATCGCACCATCAAATTTGCGATTCTTGATGTTTTCAAAATTAACATAGAATCTATCAAGATGAGATTTTGGCGTGTTTTTCCCTATGTAACTTGCCGTAGAAAGCAGAGTGATATTCACTTGCAAAGGGGAGTTTGCAAGGAGGGATAGAATCTGATTTTCTGTTTCTATTTTTGTCGGCATAAGGTTGAAAATCAAGACTTCCAAAGTGCGAATATCTTGGGATTTCGCGCGATTATATCCCATAATAAACGCATTTTGCTTCAAAAACGAAAAGGCTGGAATATCCTCTGGAATGATTAATGGCATAGGAATCCTTATTTTTCTAATGCCTGTTTTAAGTCTGCAATCAGGTCTTGCGGGGATTCCAAACCAATACTTAAACGAATCGTGCAAGGCGTGATACCTGCGGATTTTAGCTCGGATTCGTTAAGCTGTGAATGGGTTGTGGAAGCTGGGTGAATCACGAGGGATTTAGAATCGCCAATGTTTGCTACAATCGCGAAAATTTCTAGCGCATTGCAGACTTTTTTTGCTTCTTCAAAGCTAGAGACTTCAAAGCTTAGAAGTCCGCTTGATTGCGAATCTTTAAAGTATTTTTTAAGCAACGCATTGTAGGGGTTGTCGGATAGGGCGGGGTAGAAAACGCCCTTGACTTTTGGGTGATTTTGCAAGAATTTTGCTACTTCTAATGCGTTTTGGCTGTGCTTTTTGATACGCAATTCTAAGGTTTCTAAACCTTGTAGGATAATCCAAGCGTTTTGCGGAGAGATGGTCGCGCCGATGTTTCTTAGCCATTCTGTGATGAGGCGGATTCCAAAAATAGGCAAAGCCTCTGCAAGGGAAGCATACACAAGTCCGTGATAACTTTCATCTGGGGTATTAAAAGCAGGGTAGCGGGGATTTTTTACGAGCAATTCATTTAATCCTTTGCGTTCAATCACTGCCCCACCGAGTGCGCTTCCTTGCCCATTAACATATTTGCTTAAGCTATATACGCAAACATCTACGCCAAAATCAAAAGGTCTGTGCAAAAATGCAGTGGCGACGGTGTTATCACAAATCGTTACGATTCCGTGCTTTTGTGCGATTTTGACGATTTTTTCCACATCAGCAATCGCGATTTGCGGATTGGAGAGGCTCTCAAAGAAAATCACCTTAGTTTTTTCATCAATTGCGGATTCCAAAGTTCCCTCAATATCGTCAATATCAAAGACTTTGGAATGAATGCCAAATCGCTTAAGCGTGTGCACGATAAGGGTTTGTGTGCCACCATAGATTTTGTTAGAATACACAATACTATCTCCATTTTGTGCGAGATTTGCTAATGCGTAAAAAATCGCAGAAGTTCCACTAGCTGTGGCGACGCCAAAAGCACCACCCTCAACTGCGGCGAGGCGGTCGCCTAGGATTCTAAAGGTAGGATTAGTAAGTCTAGAGTAAATATTGCCAAGCTCTTGCAGACCAAATCTCGCGGCTGCTTGTTCTAAAGTCTCAAAACTATATGCTGTGTTTTGATAAATCGGTACACTTAGAGTGCGCTCCGAATCGTAAGTGTAACCTGCGTGTAAAGCGAGGGTTTCTTGTGTGTAGTTATTGTGGGCTAAATTTGCCATTTTGTTTTCCTTTTGTAAAAATTTATGAAATTATAGCATAAAATTTAAAAAATACAATATGTATTTAAAAATTTATTAAAAAATTTTATTTTTTTACAAATAAGTGTGGAATCGCCTTTTAAAAATAAGATTTTAGATTCAAGGCGTTTTAAATGAGTTTGCTTTGTTTTATTGGCGTTTTCTTTTAAGGGATTATGGGATTAGAGTGCGTTACAATTATTTACAATCCTTACAATACTTCTTTACTATGCGTTCAATTTCGGCTTGGTAGTCTTTAGATTCATACATTCTCAAACACGAAAAAAAATATACGGGCTCATTTGGTTTTGGGTTCTCTTCATTTGGTTTAACATACACAAGATGATTGTTAATATATTGCACAATGTATTCTACAAGTTCCTCGTAACTATTATATCCTGCAATCATATTTTCAAAATAGATATTTAATGATGCTTTTATGTCATTAGAAGGCTCTGTTTGATGAAAATTAGCAAGACAATATGCTAATCCATATTCGCGCATATATTGTTTCTCATTGCGCTTATCTGCCGCAAAGATAAATGAATATGGCAAGAACATTAATAATATAAATAGTATTGCGCTACTCTTTAGCATTTTACAATTCCCAAAAATAAAGCTCTTTGACAATGCAATTCGATTGTATTAAATAATTGGAATTATCCAAAAATTCTTTTTCTTCCCCATCCCATAGTGTAATATGTCCTGTGGCATTGCTCCAACCGCTAATCATCATTGCTACTACTCCATTTTTATTGAATTTTGAAAATTCATTATTATAAAAATTGATATTATCTTGTTCTGTTTGCATTATCTTAGGGTTGTAGGGTTCATCAGCATCCCCCCAAACCTCTTTTAATTGGAAAAATTGTATTAATGTTTTAACTTTTATAATATAATTGTGTCCATCATCACCCAATGCAATAGAATTATCCTCAATTCCTTGTGGTTGTTTTTCTACTTTTCTTGAAAGATATTGTTCAATAAACATTTGGCTTTCATTTAAAGCATAGCTTATCTGTAAAGCACAAGAATTTTGATAACCACTAAGCCCACTTTGATGTGCTTTCAAAAGGGCTTTTGATACCATTGCATACCTTGTTGCAATATTTTTAGAGTTTATCTCCCTATATGCCTTACTTACATTACTCCAACTTGGTCTTTTACACTTTATACTTGCACTTGCAGTGCCACAAGTAGCTCTCCATTCTGTCATT